>CAWDOQ010000016.1:0-139287 GCA_963804085.1 Chlamydiia bacterium
TTTCAACGCTTATCCTTTCCCAAACATAGCTACCCGGCTATGCACTTGGCAGTACAACCGGCACACCATTGGTTCGTCCACTTCGGTCCTCTGGTACTAGAAGTAGCTCTTCTCAAGTATCCTGCGCCCACAACAGATAGGGACCAAACTGTCTCACGACGTTTTGAACCCAACTCGCGTACCGCTTTAATTGGCGAACAGCCAAACCCTTGGGACCTTCTCCAGCCCCAGGATGCGATGAGTCGACATCGAGGTGCCAAACCGCCACGTCGATATGAACTCTTGGTGGCGATAAGCCTGTTATCCCCGGAGTACCTTTTATCCGTTAAGCGACGGCGATTCCACTTTCTACCGCCGGATCACTAAGCCCTACTTTCGTATCTGCTCGACTCGCTGGTCTCGCAGTTAACCTGCCTATACCTTTACGCTCTTTTCGCGATTACCAACCACGATGAGGTAAGCTTTGGAATCCTCCGTTACTTTTTAGGAGGATACCGCCCCAGTCAAACTGCCCGTCTGACATTGTCCAGACCCCAGTTTCATGGGCCTTGGTTAGATTTCCGACTCCACAAGACCAGTATTTCAAGGTGACTCCTAGAAACCCTAACGAGCCCTTATTCATTCTCCCGGCTATCCTCACATGGAAAGTCAGAAGCCAATATCAGAGTACAGTAAAGGTTCACGGGGTCTTTCCGTCTTGTTGCGGGTAAACGGCATCTTCACCGCTACTACAATTTCACCGAGTCTCCCGTTGAGACAGTGCCCAATCGTTAGGCCATTCGTGCAGGTCGGAAGTTACCCGACAAGGAATTTCGCTACCTTAGGACCGTTATAGTTACGGCCGCCATTCACCAGGGCTTAAATTCAATGCTTCGCCCTTGCGGGCTGACATCTCCTTTTGACCTTTTGGCATTGGGCAGGCTTCACACCATATACTTCGTCTTAGACGACTTCGCATAGTGCTGTGTTTTTGTTAAACAGTCGCCTGGGCCATTTCTCTTCGGCCACTCTTCGCTTCTAGCGCGAAGTTATCACAAGTGTGGCTCCCCTTCTCCCGAAGTTACGGGGATAATTTGCCGAGTTCCTTAACGAGAGTTCTCTCGCGCGCCTGAGAATATTCTTCACACCCACCTGTGTCGGTTTTGGTACGGTCGCCATCGACGACTAGAGGTTATTTCTTGGAAGCTTCGCTCTCACATCATCGGTTCCCCCGTAGGTTCCCCTTGTCCACCACCGAGTTTTCTGCTAGCGGATTTTCCTACTAGCCCGCCCATAGTTCAAACGGACATTTCCAATTGTCCGCACGCTTCACGTACTTCGTCACTCCATTGTCATTGTCTTAGGCGGCGCAGGAATATTTAACCTGCTTCCCATCACCTACGCTTTTCAGCCTCGGCTTAGGGTCCGGCTAACCCAGGGAAGACGAGCTTTACCCTGGAATCCTTAGGTTTTCGGCGAGGAGGATTTTCACCCCCTTTATCGTTTACTCATGCCATGCATCCTCACTAGTATGACCTCCAACGCTCCTTACGGTACATCTTCATCGCTCATACTACGCTCTCCTACCGCGTACATGTTTCACCATTACACCCGTGATTTCGGCTCTATGCTTTAGTCCCGTTTATTATCGGCGCAAAGTCTCTCGATTGGTGAGCTGTTACGCACTCTTTAAATGATGGCTGCCTCTAAGCCAACATCCCAACTGTCTTTGAAACTTCACTTCCTTACTCACTTAGCATAGAATTTGGGGCCTTAATCGACGATCTGGGCTGTTCCCCTTTTGACTATGAAGCTTATCCCCCACAGTCTATCTCCCAGCTGCACATGCGGTATTCGGAGTTTGGTTCCCTTCGGTAAGGCGGTAGGCCTCCCTTGTGGATCCAGTGCTCTACCCCCGCATATGTTATCACTGAGGTTAACCCTAAAGTTATTTCGGAGAGAACAAGATATCTCCAAGTTTGATTGGCCTTTCACCCCTATCCACAACTCATCCAAGGCTTTTTCAACAGACACTAGTTCGGACCTCCACAAGGTGTTACCCTTGCTTCATCCTGGTCATGGATAGATCACTTGGTTTCGTGTCTAAACCAAACGACTTATTCGCGCTATTCACACTCGCTTTCGCTTCGGCTCCGGAACGTTGGTCCCTTAACCTTGCCATTTAACTTAACTCGCTGGCTCATCATGCAAAAGGCACGCCGTCAGCCATTCCCCTAAAGGGGCATAGGCCTCCGACCGTTTGTAAGCTGCTGGTTTCAGGTTCTATTTCACTCCCCTAACAGGGGTTCTTTTCACCTTTCCCTCGCGGTACTGGTTCACTATCGGTCATCATCGAGTATTTAGCCTTGGAGGGTGGTCCCCCCAGATTCAGACCGGATTTCACGTGTCCGGGCTTACTCAGGTACCGATCTCGCTATTTCTTACTTTTCGCATACGGGGCTATCACCCTGTATCGCTCATCTTCCCAGATGATTCTGCTAAATCAAGCTTAAAACTTTTTGATTGGCCCTACAACCCCAGAAATAAATTTCTGGTTTGGGCTCTTCCCACTTCGCTCGCCGCTACTACGGGAATCTCTTCTAGATTTCTTTTCCTCTGCTTACTGAGATGTGTCACTTCAGCAGGTCTCGCTTTCTCACACCTATGTATTCAGGTAAGAATGATGGGATTTTACTCCCACCGGGTTTCCCCATTCGGATATCTCCGGTTCGTTGCTTCTTTCCAGCTCCCCGGAGCTTTTCGCAGGTTAGCACGTCCTTCTTCGCCTTTTGATGCCAAGGCATCCACCAGCAGCCCTTAGTAGCTTAATCACAAAAGTGTTTTATAGCTAATTTGAGCGCCTTTCGAGACTGCCTACATTGTAGGCAGCCTCTTTTACTTACACCTAATTTTCTATATGAAGAATTTCTCCTCAAGCGCCATTTTTTATCAGTGATTTTGTGTGCAAGTTCTTCACTTGCTACCACTTTAAAATTGCGCATTCTTGTGTTAACCTCTTATCAAAGTTAACACGAGGATTTTCTTTATTTTCTCTTTTGACTTCTGAACACTTTCAAGATAACGGCCCTTTGCTCGAAGGCAAAGGGTAGATGTGCGGTTACCAAGATTTGAACTTGGGACCTCGACATTATCAGTGTCGCGCTCTAACCAACTGAGCTACAACCGCAAAAACTGGAGGCTAGGAGATTCGAACTCCTGACCTTCTGAATGCAAATCAGATGCTCTACCAGCTGAGCTAAGCCCCCGAGTAACCTTAGACAGTTGCTAAGCAAAGTCTCAGCTTTGACAGCAGAAAAGAAGTGACGTGCGGAGCTAATCGTAAAGTTTGTCCCAACCTAAAGAACGACAATTAAAATTGTCATCTTTTGTCCTTTAAAGGAGGTGATCCAGCCCCACCTTCCGGTAGGGCTACCTTGTTACGACTTCATCCCAGTCATCGGCCTCACCTTAGACACCTCTCCCCTTGCGGTTGAGTCAGCGGCTTCGGGTAAAACCAACTCCCATGATGTGACGGGCGGTGTGTACAAGGCCCGGGAACGTATTCACGACGTTGTTGCTGACACGTCATTACTAGCAATTCCAACTTCATGTAGTCGAGTTGCAGACTACAATCTGAACTGAGATCGGCTTTGGGGATTTGCTCCATCTTACGACTTCGCTGCCTTCTGTACCGACCATTGTAGCACGTGTGTAGCCCCAGACATAAAGGCCATGCGGACTTGACGTCATCCTCACCTTCCTCCTAGTTAACCTAGGCAGTCTCATTAGAGTCCCCACCTTACATGTTGGCAACTAATGATAAGGGTTGCGCTCGTTGCGGGACTTAACCCAACACCTCACGGCACGAGCTGACGACAGCCATGCAGCACCTATACAGTTGTCCTTGCGGAAAATACCATTTCTGGTATCGCCAACTGCATTTCAAGCCTGGGTAAGGTTCTTCGCGTTGCATCGAATTAAACCACATGCTCCACTGCTTGTGCGGGCCCCCGTCAATTCTTTTGAGTTTCACCCTTGCGAGCGTACTCCTCAGGCGGTATACTTATCGCGTTCGCTTCGACACAGTCAGGGTTGAGCCTAACTACATCAAGTATACATCGTTTACGGCAAGGACTACCAGGGTATCTAATCCTGTTTGATCCCCTTGCTCTCGCGCCTCAGCGTCAGGTATAAGCTAGAAAACCGCTTTCGCCACAGGTGTTCCTCCACATATCTACGCATTTCACCGCTACACGTGGAATTCCGTTTTCTCCGCCATCCCTCTAGGTTTCCAGTTTCAAATGCCGCTCCGAAGTTGAGCTTCGGAATTTCACATCTGACTTGGAAATCCGCCTACGCGCCCTTTACGCCCAATAATTCCGATTAATGCTTGCACCCTCCGTATTACCGCAGCTGCTGGCACGGAGTTAGCCGGTGCTTCTTTACCTAGTACCCTCAAATCGACACGTTATTCACGCATCTCTCTTGTTCCCAAGCGAAAGAGCTTTACAACCCGAAGGCCTTCATCACTCACACGGCGTCGCTTCGTCAGGCTTTCGCCCATTGCGAAAGATCCTCGACTGCAGCCTCCCGTAGGAGTCTGGGCAGTTTCTCAGTCCCAATGTTGGCGGTCAATCTCTCAATCCGCCTAGACGTCTTAGCCTTGGTGCGCCTTTACCACACCAACTAGCTGATATCGCATGAACCCCTCTTCTACCGCAAGGTTGCTTTCGCAATCCCCTACTTTGATACAGTGATGATTCCATCTCTGCACCTCATTCGGTATTAGCGGCCGTTTCCAGCCGTTATCCCCAGGTAAAAGGCAGGTTATTCATGTATTACTAACCCATCCGCCACTAGATCGCAGGTTGCCCTTCGATCTCGTTCGACTTGCATGCCTCATCCACGCCGTCAGCATTCAATCTGAACCAAGATCAAATTCTCAAAAATTATATGTAAATTTTGAAAACTTGATTGTTTCTTAAAAAAAATTTTCGGCAAGTAGGCGATTTGCATCGCCTACCGCCGCACAAACTTTACTATTTGCTTGCACGTCACTTCTATTCTACTGTCAAAACATCCTGCACGGTTCCAACACCGCGCTATTCCTCCAGAAAGCTCTTCGCTTTTGAAGGAAGCCAACACCATACACAAATACTTTCTTTTCGTGCAAATAAGAAATATCGCTCCCCTCTTTTCTTAACGTGCCCCTGCCCGTGCCCGTGCCCGATTTTCTTTTTTTTCTTTTTCAACGGCTAACGCCGCTAATCGGGCAAGGGCACGGGCACGGGCAGGGGCACGGGCACGTTTAAGAAAGACAAATGACCGTTGAAGTTAATAATACTAAAGATTTACAGAAAGGATATGCGCATAGAAAATCTACCACCCACAGGCGGAATCCCCGGTTTTGGAGGAGCTCCACAAGCGTCCATTGGAGCCGCAACCGATATGAAAGCTCAGATGGATGATATCCGGGAAGCCCATAGAATGATGAGCGAGCTTTCCTCAAGCGAGAAAGCACCCTACATCGCGCGCATCAATCAAGATTTAGCAAATATCGCACAGGACTTGAAAACTCTTAACAAGATGAAGGGCCAGCTTCCAACAGATGCCCAGGATCTTTTGAAGACAGCCACCAGTAACTACCAGGCCCTTACGCATGTAATGCACCAGTCCAATCCCGATCCCAAAGCAGAGATCATGGACCTGCAAGCCGATGCCGACAACCTAGCAGACATTCTGCAGCGCTAGCTAAGCCGACTTCTTGCCAAGCCAAGAAGGAGGCTTAAGCTTGTTCTCGTCATACCAGGAGATTGGATCGTGTTTGAGCTCTTGGACCATGAGGGGGAGCGTGGAGCGCAAGCTGCGCTTGGGTTCCCAATCGAGGTACTCTTTTGCTCGGCTAATATCGAGTGTGTAGTTGTCGTCTGCTAGATCGATCATCCAGGGTTTGACGAAGGATTTGGGTAGAAAGGGAATGTGGTCTTGCAGCCAAGCTCCGCACTTAGCGATATTTTTGGGAACATGCCATGTCTTCCACTCTTTTCCATGGATTAGGCGTCCAAATGCATGCTGAAGTGCTTCATAGCTCATTGTTTCGGGCTCGCCGATTAGAAGGACGAGTTCATTGGGAAGGCTTCTTCTTTTTTCTACTGCAAGCCAAAGAGCTTCTACCAGGTCGTCCATGTGAACAAATGAGGAGCCGTGGGTAAGATCGCCCGGGAATAGGTGGCTCTCGAGTTGATTTTCGTAGATTCTCTGGATCTGATTGGAAAGTGGGATCGAATGGCAATGATCGTCATAAACTCCTGCAATGCGCATTATGACTGTGGGAATATTTCCGTGCATTTTGTGAATGAGAGCTTCTGTTTCGACTTTAGAGCGAGGATAAGCCCATTTGGGGTCGACTTTCCAATCTTCATCCATCTTTTGACCGGGCTCGCAAGGGGCATGGACAAGCATGGTGCTTGAAAAGATAAACTGTTCGACTTGAAAATCCTGAAGTCCTTTGTGGAGCCGTTCGGTTCCTTTCACGGTGATTCGCTCATAATTGGAGTAGGAGCCTCCCTCAAAACTGTAGTAAGCTGCGAGGTGGATGACTGAGGCGATTTTGCGCCCATACTTGTTTCGGACATATTCGAGGCCCTCTTTTACACTCTCATCACTTGCGATATCGACCATCACGAACTCCACATGGGGGAGCTGGCCTACTAAGATGATATCGAAGCCGACTACTGAGTATTTATTGGAAAAACGTTCTGCGGCTTTAAATCCAATGCGTCCACTACATCCTGTGATAAGAACTACTTCTCTTTGTGCCACAATATCCTCCGTTGTTATCTTTTCTCTATCAGTTTAAGAAAAACGATTCAATAAATTTATTGATACTCTTGATGAAAAGGCTTATAGGATGGGGTATATGTTAAAAGTAATCGCAGCTCTGTTAGGCGTTTTCTACATCCTGCTGGGAATTGTGGGGTTTATTCCGAATGTTGCACCGGATGGATATTTGCTAGGGATCTTCCATGTGAATACGCTGCATAATGTTCTGCGTATTCTTGCGGGCGGTACTGCCCTATGGGTAAGCTATTCTAGCGCTCTTGCGACGAGAATTCTTTTCCAAATCTTTGGACTTGTGTTTCTCGTCATCGGCATCTTGGGATTTATCTATGTCGCCTCCCATCCTCTAGTGGGCTGGTTTCATCTGCTTTTAGGGATGGTTGCTCTATACTGGGGTTTTAAACCCAAGAAAAAAAAAGCAAGAATGCATTAGGATTGTGGTAGGTCATCATGAAACACTGGCATCTTTTTCTTTTTTCCTCGGCTTTTTTTAGTCTTGCAGATAGCGCCTTTGCCAATCCGCAAGGATCTAGTGTGATCGCAGGGCAAGCTACGGTACAACAAGCAAGCCCTCAAGAGCTCCAAGTGACGGCGAGCGATCGGGCGATCCTCCATTGGGAAGATTTTTCGATAGGTGCGGGAGAGACCACTCGTTTTATCCAACCCGACGCCTCTTCTTGGGTTTTAAATCGCGTGATGAGCGCAAATCCCAGCGAGATCTTCGGCACCTTGCAAGCTAACGGAAAGGTCTTTCTTCTAAATCCCAATGGGCTTCTAGTCAGCGAAAATGCGTCGATACAGACTGCGGGATTTACCGCATCGACGCTGGAGATTTCCGACCAGGAGTTTCTGCAAAAGGGAGATCTTCATTTTAAGGGGGACTCTCAAAGCGCGATCATCAATTACGGAACGATCCATGCATGGGATGGAGATGTGGTCCTGCTTGCAAGAAGAGTGGAAAATAATGGAATGCTCGGCAGCGCTCAAGGTGGAGTGCTTGTAGCCGCAGCTCAAGAGATCTTGCTGAAACCTTCCGGAACAGAGAGGCTTTTCATCCAGGTTGCGGCAGACAAGAGCGGCACCGAGCTTATCCAAAATGGCCAGATCATTGCAGTGGAGACCGAGCTCAAAGCCGATGGCAACCCCTACTCCTTTGCCATCCAGCACACTGGCAGCATCGATGCACTGACCTTCGTCGAAAAAGAGGGACGCGTCCTTCTTGCTACTACTAGCGGAAGCATTCGCAATGCCGGATCTATAAGCATGCAAAAGGGTGAGGTCAAAATAGCTGCCGACCAAAATCTTCTTCTCGACGAAGGATCGAGCATTTCTGCACAAAGCGGTTCTATTTTCTTGAGCGCAGCTAATGGAGAGGCGGCCCTTTTAGGCGAGATCTCAAATGACAATGGCACCATCTTGGAGGTGCGTGCGCCCGAGATACTCTTCGGAGAAAAGGCAGCTATCCGAATGACCGGCGGCTCGCAATCGATCGTGCATTTGGAGAGCACAGCTTTTGATATAACTCTTCTTGGCGTTTTAAAGGCGTACGATGAGACGCGCATTCTTATAAATTCGCAGCAAGATATCAAAGTGGGAAATGGGAGCCAGATGGGGCATACACGCATAGATAGCGCCTCTGGAACGATCAAGCTCTCGGCGGCAAGAGACATCACCATCACAGCATCAAAAAATCGTGTGGCACAGATCACTTCTCAAACTCCCTCGGGTATGATCTCGGTCGAAACAGGAAGGGATGCATTTGTGACGGGCGGTCTTGAAGCTAGCGGAAGGGCATATATCTTTTCGAAAGGAGACCTCTCTTTCATCACAGGAAGGCATCTGATGATGAAGTCCAATGGTGATGGGTATGCAGCACTTGGAGCCGCTCAAACTGCTACCGTCATTGTAGATAATCTCTATTCAACACCTCCACAAGTGGGACCCGGCTCGCTTTACATGGGGCCAAATACGCGCTTACAAGGCGATGAACTGCGTGTCTTTACTGCCAAGCAATCACTCAACACGATCGAAGGGATCTTAAATCTAGTCCCCTTCTATCCGGGACAGCAATATGTTGAATCAGCCGAAGAGGTGTGGGGCACCTACTTTTCTAAGGCATCGGGCGGAGTCCCCTTCACTATCTTCTACAAAGAGATCTGGGTGCATCCTGCTGTGACCGATCTTTTTAACATCGCGACCTCAGAGTTTTTGCAAAACCTTAGATATTACGACGATTTTTACTACATGCCCAAAACATTTTGTGTGCGCTACATTGAAAAGATGCAGGATAGACTGAGGGTAAAAGGCTCGCTTTTTACTCCCGATGTCCTACCCAACCGCTGCTACCGTCCGTTACGTGAGTATTACAAAAACGCCAATGGCAAATTAATTAATCTTCTTTGATGCACAGCAACCTCTTTTTCGGATTACTAGCTTTCACATGCGTCTTAGGCTCTCTAGAGGCTATTGAAACAAAAGGCGTGCTGCTCACAAGTGGTTCCGAAAAGGATGTCGATCTAAAGCATATCGAAGGAATCGAGGTTCAAGAGATCGAAGTCCCGGGTGGCCTTCCGGGGCTCAAAAAAGTGTTAACCCCCTTCCTGCAGCAGCCTCTTACGCCCCAGCTTCTGATCGAGATTAAGCGTGCGATCATCCTCTACTACCGCAAACAGCACCATCCGATTGTGACAGTTCTTATTCCCGAGCAGGATATCTCTCAAGGCGTCGTCCAAATTGTGATCATCGAAGGAAAGTTAGGAAAGATCATCTGCAAAGGAAACAAGTGGTTTAGCGACAGCTTGATCAAAAGCTTTTTGGATATCGAACCGGGTGATGCGATCTCCGATGACACCCTACTCACAGACGTCACTTGGATGAACCGCAACCCCTTCAGACGCACCGATGTCCTATTTAAACCGGGAGAAGCTCCCGGAACGACAGATATCGAGCTGCGCACAAAAGATAGATTTCCTGTCAGATTCTATGCAGGTGGAGACAATACAGGAAATGATGCGACAGGAAACGACCGCTGGTACGTAGGCATGAATTGGGGACACGCCTTTTGGTGCGATCACACTCTTTCCTACCAGTACACCACCTCTTCCGATTTTCGCTCCTACCAAGCCCACACCTTCCAATACACCGCCCCTTTAAGCTGGAGGCATATCCTGCTTGTGTTTGGCGGCTATGGAGAAGTGAACCCCGATTTAAGCTCTGAAGAGGGAGACTTTGAAGAGTTTAAAAGCCATGGCCATAGCGCACAGGCGAGCTTGCGCTACCAGATTCCAGTGGGTAGAGCTTACCACTCTAAAATATTAGAACCCTTTTTTGGTTGTGACTTTAAAAACACAAACAACAACCTGGAGTTCATCGGCGATGACACGATTCCGATCATCACTAAAACCGTCAACATCACGCAAGTCGTAGGGGGAATTAACTGGGGCAAACAGACAGGCCACCACCAGTTCACCTGTTCGCTAGACTCCTACTGGTCTCCCGGCCAAATTGTCCCCAACCAGAGCAACGACGACTTTGGCAACCTACGTCATGGCGCAAAAAACAAATACATTTATGGCAGAGGGACAGCGGGAGATGTCTACCGCTTCCCCGTCAAGTGCGCTCTCTCTTTACTTGCGCGCGGACAGTACTCCTCTCAAAACCTGCTACCGAGCGAACAGTTTACGATTGGCGGCTTCAACACCGTACGCGGCTTTGAAGAGCGGGAGCTGATGGTGGATAATGGCTTCATCGGAAACTTCGAAGTGCGCAGCCACGCCTTCCACCTGTTTAGAAAAGCACACGATGAACTCCTCTTCCTCGCTTTTACAGACTACGGGATAGGCGGAAACCATAAGAAAATACCCGGCGAAAAACCAACCCAGTATCTCTGGAGCGCAGGTCCCGGATTGCGCTACACGATCTCCTCCTACCTCTCGCTGCGCGTCGACTGGGGCTTTAAATTGCACAGAATTCGATTTGATGATAGCTCTCTCAGCAAGGTCCATTTTGGCGTCATTGCCAGCTACTAAGTTAATGAAGAGTTAACGCAAAGACGCGGAGACGCAAAAAAAATCGAGGCGGGCTTCGCCCGCCTCCAAAGACCAAAAGAACAAAGCCCTTTTGCAAAAAGACCAAGTATTCAAGGACCAAGTACCAGAACTTCCGGGGGCACCAAAGAGGCCACGCCAGAGTGGTCGTAGTCAGAGGCGCTGACGCGGATGTAGAGAACGCCCGGGGCGGAGCACCCAACAACCACATGCCAAGCACCAATCTGATCTTGTCCGCCATCGCTTGTGCGTGTGTAGGTCCACTGCGGTGTTTGTGGAAAGAGACAGATCTTGTAGCGGACATAATGAGCCACTGTGCTGATGGTATAGTAAAGTGCCCTTCCTAGCTGCTTAGGATAATCTTGCTCTGCTTCGGCTTGTGTCTTGCCTCTACTTCCAAGCTTTACTTCTTTTTCCATCCACACCCAGAGGGGTTTGTCTACAGCCTCGTTTCCGTATTTTTTTAAAACATCTGTAGAGATGTCCAATTTCATGCCGGCTTTCTCTGCAATGGGAGCGAACGTGTTAAAGCTTAATGGCTGATCATTTATGGTTGCAGGGATGAGAGTGAGGATGTGCGTTTCTTGAAGTTTGTGAGCTGTTCTGTAGACTTGAGGAGGAAGATGCGGAGCGATCCCCGGGTCTGCTTTCAGGTGCTCTTTCCACTCTTTTCTTCCAAAAGCCATAGCGTGAATCTCTTTGAATCGATCTTTAAATTTTCCGCTTGCGGGGGCTGTCATGTTGTAGTTTGCGCCTTGCGCTTGCCAGAGGCGCTCATCTTTCCACGATTTGCAGACGGCTTCGCATTGGATGATCTCTACAGGCTCGAGAAATTGTGTCATCTGGCGAAAGGCATTGAAGCAATGCTTTGCGAGATTGCGGCTCTGTTTCGGGGATGGGGGACTGAGTGGGAGAGCTCTTGGCTGGCGTAGATTGAGCTATAGGCTTGTCGTTCGGGTTCTGATTCCATGACAACAGTCTGCTGGCTAAATCAGAGATCCAGGCGTATATGCTGTTCCAGATGGCTTGGATGCAAGCGATGAGTTCTTGGCAGCAAGACTCATGTGCTGCAAGAGCGGGTATGCTGGTTTGAGCATTTAACGTTACTGCTTGTGCCATAGAGCAAAAATTATAGCGTGTTCGGGGATTAAAAGAAATTTTCATTAAAAATTTTAGTTGACCATGTTCGTGATTGTGTTAACACATGGTCAAAAAAGGAAAAAATAAATATTTTCTTTATTTTGAGATGTACTCATACAGGGGTTCTATGGAAGAGGAGAAGAGGCTTTTTTTTGGTGCGGAGGTAAGCGCTCCTTGGCCAAAAGAATTGCCGCAAGGGAGAGTTTTAGAAGAGAAGGCTCGCCACCTCACTTTAGCTTTTTTAGGAGAGACTCGATTATTCTTCGTTAAAACAACAATCTAAGCTCACTTCCGTACCAGAATTTCGTGTGGGTCCTGTAGGAAAGTGTGAAAAGCTCCTCTTTTTGCCGCGTGCACATCCACGCGTGGTGGCAGGTGATGTGATCTGGCTGAGTAAAGAGAATCTTCTCGCAAGCTTTCATAAAAAACTGACGCTATGGTTAATGGAGCAGAAGCTCCCTGTTGATGAGCGAGCATTGCATCCCCACATCACCATCGCTCGTGCACCTTTTGACCGTAACGCGTGGGAGGAATCGTTCTCTCCATTTCCTTTTTTCATCAAAGCGATCCATCTTTATCAAAGCTTGGGAAACCTCACCTATGAGAGCCTCTGGAGCCTTCCTTTACTTACACCCTTCGAAGAGTTTGAGCACACTGCCGATATCGCTTTTCTCATACAAGGAGAAGAGATGCAGGAGCTTCATCTGAATGCCCAGCTCGCACTAGCTTGGAAATTTCCGCCGATGCTCCCCTATCTCTTTAAACCAGCTTTTAAAAATAGCTTGAACGAGGTCATTATCGATCTAAACGAGCGCGTCTCCGAAGCCGATATGAGGATAGGCACCCCCTTTAAAGCAGTGAGCTTCCATGGAGAGGTGAAAAAAAATGCGCAAAACATCCTACAGTGGGAGATGATCGTCGATGTATAACCTCCAAAAGATCAAGCCCGCTACCTATCTTCTCCCTCAATCTGGTGGTATGCGCGTCCCAGGCCTTATCATTGCAAATCAAAAAATCTTGGAAGAGAACGATTTTGATAAACCCTTAGAGCAGGTGAAGAACGTTGCACATCTTCCCGGTATCGTAGGCTACAGCATCGCTATGCCCGACATCCATTGGGGCTACGGCTTTCCTATTGGGGGCGTAGCAGCTATGGACGCCGAAAACGGCGTGATCAGCCCGGGCGGCGTCGGCTACGACATCAACTGCGGTGTGAGACTTGCGATCGCCCCAATAAAATTTAGCAAGCTCACCGAACAGATGAAACGCGAACTCATCCAGCATATTTTCGTGTATGTTCCCTCCGGCGTTGGCCGTGGCCACAAAGGCGTGCGCGGGTTATCTGAGCGCGACTACAAAGAACTTCTCACACAAGGCGCCAAGTGGTCGGTTGAGCGCGGCTTCGGCTTTCCTATCGATCTGGAGCATATCGAGAGTAACGGCTGTATTGAAGGAGCCCACTTTGACGCCATATCACCAACAGCTCGCGAGCGAGGCAAAGACCAGCTCGGCACGATCGGCTCCGGCAACCACTTTGTCGAGATCGGTGCCGTCGAAAAGCTCTTTCTTCCCAAAGTTGCCCAAGAGTGGGGCATAGAAGAGGGAGCGACCTATCTACTCATCCACTCCGGCTCGCGCGGCTTCGGTCACCAGGTATGTCAAGATGCGTTGAATGTCTTTATCAAAGAAGGGTATGCCGAAGGGCTTCCCGACCGGCAGCTTGTCGCAGCACCAATCAAAAGCTCACATGGCCAAACCTATTTCGCGTCTATGGCAGCAGCGGCCAATTTCGCGTTCAATAACCGCCAACAGATCCTGCATGAGGTGCGTCAAGCTTTTAAAGATGTGCTGCACATCAATCCCTCCGATATCCGTTTGATCTACGACGTCTGCCACAACATCGCCAAATTTGAGACCTATGAAATCGATGGAGTAAAACGAAAGCTATGCGTCCATAGAAAAGGAGCGACTCGTGCATTTGGTCCGGGCGCAGCCGAGCTCTCTACCCTCTTTCAAAAAACAGGACAGCCGGTACTTGTGCCCGGAGATATGGGACGCGCAAGTCATCTCATGGTTGGACTGGGAAATACCCTCACCTGGTGTAGCTCTTGTCATGGAGCAGGTAGAGCTCGAAGCCGTATCAAATCGATGGAAGCCTGGAGAGGAAAAGACCCCTTTCACTACATGCAAGAGCAGGGAGTCACCGTGATGGCCACCTCCAAAAAGACCGTGGCCGAGGAGATGCCCGACGCCTACAAAGATGTCGACATCGTCGTAGAGGCGGTCGAAGAGGCTGGGCTTGCAAATTCCGTTGCACGTCTGAAGCCTCACCTCGTGATAAAGGGATAATCCTTTTTCTCTTCTTTTCGTGCCCGCTTCCGCGCCCGCATGCGCGCCCGATCCGGATTAATTCGGGCGCGCATGCGGGCGCGGAAGCGGGCGCGAAAAATTATAACTCTCTTTCCACAAAAGACTCGATTTGCTACAGATAAAAAAAAGAACCACATTGAAGGAGAAACCATGCTCTTGAAAACTCTTGTACCTTTGCTACTATTGATCCCTTTTTCTCTCTGGAGCCAAAAGAGTCCGGATAGAGCGCTGCAAGACCTAGTGGCTGGAAATGACCGCTATGTCAACGATGACCTTCTTCATGCAGATACTAGCGCGAACAGAAGAGAGGCGATCGCGGCTAAACAGACCCCATTTGCTGTTATCTTAGGATGCTCCGACTCGCGTGTTCCTCCCGAAATCCTCTTCGATCAGGGACTCGGCGACCTCTTTGTCGTGCGAGTGGCTGGAAATGTCGTAGCACCCGTTGAGATCGATAGCGTTGACTTTGCAACAGCTGCACTGGGCGCATCCGTTGTTCTGGTGCTCGGCCACGAAAGCTGCGGAGCCGTAAACGCCGTCTTGCAAGGAAATACAAAAGATATACAAGCGGTCGCAGAGTTGATCGAACCCGGAGTTGCACAATCAAAATCGATGCAAGGCAACCCTTTAGCTAACGCCGTGAAGGCAAACGTGCAGAACTCCGTGAGCATGCTGAAAGCCTCCCCAGTGTTAAATAAGCTTATCAAACAAAAGAAGCTTAAAATTGTCGGCGGATACTACGACCTTAAGACCGGCCATGTCGACCTTTTACCACAACAGTAGACGCGATCATATCGTGTAGTCCCTGTTTTTTCTTGGTAAAAGCGACCATAAAATAGCCGATACCTAAGGATATCCGCGAAAGAATCTTTGCGAAGTAGCGTGCAGTTGCTCGCAAAAAGCTGATCCTATTTCCTGAAGAGTCGGTAACACGCATGCCAATCAGCATCTTGCCTAAAGTGGCCTGATACTTCGAACTCTCCATACCTGCAAAGTAGAGCCAAGAGAGGACAAAAAGGAATAGCCCGCCCAAGAGAAGATGGATTCCGTCGTTCCTCTCTATAAGAAAGGCAGCAAAGCCGATCAGAACCAGTTCGACTATGAAGTCGAGCGAGTAGGCCAAAAATCTTATCCAAAATCCTGAATAGTTTTGTGTCATGAGTGTTTCCCCCGATTTAAACGTGCCCGTGTGCGTGCCCGTGCCCGATGTTTTCTTTAAATTTTGGAGTCTAACATCTTTACTTGCGAAAGTTAAATACTTTTGATATGCAGAGCTTAAACGCATCCAAAAACAAGGAGGCTCATATGAGCGAAGTTTTAGTAGTAGCTAGCAAAGTTAAAGGTTTCATTAAGAAAACCGGCGACATGAATACATCTGCATCAGTGATGGAAGCTCTTACAAAAATCGTAGAGAGAGAGTGTCTTAAAGCGATCGAAAATGCTCGCAATGACAAGCGTAAGACTGTGATGGATCGCGATTTTGGGGCGTTTTAATCCGGAAGAAGATCGGGCACGGGCACGTTTTTAATGTGCGTGCGGGACTTGCCAATAAGGATGAGAGGGATCCCTTTCATAGTTGCCTGTGATCGCATCATAGATCTTGGCAGGTTCGATATTATCCCCGTAGCGATACTGTAGATATCTCTTAGTCTGATTGGGAACAGGCACCTCGATCCCATCGAGCATCCCCCGTTTTAAAGGGAAGACCACGCTAAAAGGAGTCGCAAGCGTGTATCTCTGTTCACGTATCTTCATCGAAGTAGGAAAAAAGGGGCTCTCTTCATTAGAAAAGATAGAGCTGATCTCCTTTTTCTCCGCATCAATTGTAAAATTGTAGATGTCGATCAAAGTGTCCGTTCCTTTGACATAGACCTTCAAATAACTCCCCGGTTTATTACGACCCGACCAGTCTTGCACACAATATTTATCCCCATCCAAATAAGTAGAGAGGAGACGTCTCGCCGCATCAAAATCGGGCTGTAAAATGGCAAGGTCTAGATCCCAATCCCAAGGAATCACTCCCCCGTAGCGATAAGTTCCAAGACATGTGCCGCAATCTACCCAAAAGAGGATCTGATGCTTTTTGAAAATCTCCACGATCTCACGCAAAGCCTCCTTCTGCTCTTGCATCACATTCTCCTCTCCCGGCCGCCTCTTATGCGATGGGGGAGCGATCATCTCAGCTTTGGCAATAGCGCGTGTGTTTATACCGATCGACTCATAGAAAGGATTATTAGAGGCAAACTCGGGAGCATAAATTGCAGCATATACCGCTCTATGGCTTAAGCGCGTCTCTTCAGACAAGTAAGCTACGGTTTTAAGGAGAGTGCCCACAGTCAAACTCAATGGAAGCGCGACAACAGATGTCGCTGTCTTCACAAGAAAATGCGAGCCATAGTCAAATTCAGGAACTATTCGGTAGGAGTTCTGTTTCGGAAGCGCTTTTTTTCCTGCGAGCAGATAGTGCACAGGTGTTAGTGCAAAGTTTGCCATTTTTTCGATGCCGTTAGCATCTTCTCTTGCAACATTGAGAAAAATGTTATCGCAAACCACGTGGTAATACTGAACAAGCGGAAGACCTAACCAGATCGCACAGGTTGTGATTTTGCTAGTTAATACAGACAAATTCATCTCGCCTCTCCCCGTTTAAAAGCCCTGCTATCAAAAAAAACATAAGCTTGCCATGTTGTGACCCTAGCAGATAAAAGTCACAACCTCCAATAAATAAAAATCCAACAAAAATAGCAAGAAGAGAGGAAGCAGTGGGTGAGACGCTACCTTTTAGAGCTTTGACTATAACTGCACCCAAAAAGAGCAAGAAAAGGAAAAGGCCTATGAGACCCTCCTCTGCGGCTACTAATAGGTAGATATTATGCACCGGGAAAAATTGGATGGGTTCTAATTTCTGAGGAGAAAACTCTTGCATGTGCAGCGTGTAGTTATTGTAGCCCACACCCATTAGAGGATGCTTCTTTACCATGCCGATGGCGATATCATTAAAAACCACCCTTCCCTGATCCGATACTTGAGCCACTTGATTGTAATTGATTACCCCTCCCCTATCTTGCAAAGCAGGCAAAAGAAGAAAAAGAGAGAGAGTGCAGCTTAAAACAAAAATCAAGCCCACACTCTTTACAATCGGCTTCTCCTTTCTTCTAAAAAATAGCCAGACCAGAGTAGCGAGTAAAAAACCTATAAGGGCCGCACGAGAAAAAGTAAGAAATAGAGTGAAGATTTGAAAAAAGATCGCCGCACAAAAAAGCCCTCTCTTCCATCTCTCTTCGGTCAGTGTAAAGAGATGGTATGTGATAAGAGGAGCCATCAGCATGAATCCTCCAAACACATTGGGATGCAAAAAGGTTCCGCAGACACGTTTAAGTATCTTCACCTCTCTTGCCACTCCAAAAAAGCGATCAAAAATCCAGCGATGCCCTGTGCTCGTTGGAAAGCCTCCTAAATACCCCTCTCCCAAATACTTTAGACCGATCTCGTTTTGCAGAAAGTATTGAGAGATCCCTACCGCGCATTCAAACATAGAAAGAGCAAATAGGATCCAAAACGCTTTGATCACTAGCTCTCTTCGGTTTTTAAAGAGCGTACTTTCGCTTAGCGCGCAAAAGAGAATGACGAATAAAAACAGGTGCGCGAGTCGAAAATAGTGCAACGGAAAGGCGGCAGATTGAGATAAAACAAGAGAGAGAAATGCAGCGCAAATAAAACCAGTTAAATACTTTGAAGCACCTCCAAATAATCGCGCGCCTACTCGATAGAGAAAAAAGAGAGCAATAGCGATAAGAAAAAAATCGGAAACAAAGAAATAGAGATTCTTCTGAAAGCCCGGGGGCAGAGGAAAAGTGCCGCACATGGCTTTTGAAAGAAAGTGCAAAACTTTGTGCTTTTTCTGAAGAGGAAGAACTAGAATAAGAAGAAGAAACGAACGCTCTACCCAAGAGATACGAGATAAGAAGCTAGAGGATCTTGTTAGTAGCGCGGCCATGCAATTTAATTTGCATGTTACGCAAATACAAACTTAGGCGCAATGAGTTCTATAGGCTTGGGCCACCATTTTGACGTGTGCCTTATGAAAGGGGCCTTCGGGAAAGAATTTAGGAAAATTCTGATGCTGCTTTTCTTGGATGGGCAGAGCCCAATAAGTGTGGATTTTCCCACTTTTGTCATCCATTAGTTCCAGGTCAGATGGAATGCCCTCTTTAAGGGTCTTGGTCGCCTCTACATGTACGGTATAAATCTCTTCCTCTCTATTAGGCCCAAAGAGAGTAATCCGCACTGTGGCGCAAAGCATCGTCTTTTTACCACCCGTTTTATTCGTGCAAATGTCACAGATACCGGGGGATGCGGCTAAGCTTGCTAAAGCCACTTCTACTACGTGCCCGCTTTTCTGAACATATAACGCCTTAAGCTGTTCTACGATAGGGACATTTAAATGGTCGGGTACAAGCGCCTTTTCTCCCAGACGCCCATAACTCATAAGAGCGTTATGAAAGAGGGAGTTTAGTCTTCTGGATTGCTCGGCGTCTCTTTGCATGAGGGCCTCTAGAGGCTCCTTATCATCCGTACAATCCTTTATTTGAAAGTCGGGATGAGCCTTTAGCTCGAGCACAACCTCGCCCAGCTTAGATATCGTCTCATTAGCCTGACGAACCAGGGAAGTGAAGGTAGCCCTAATCCTCATTTCAAGAGGCGAGGCCTCAGAAGCTAACGCAACCAACTCATTATTAGGGAGATACTTCAATATCTCTCGCTCAAGAGGAAGTGGAAAAGTGCCTATTAACGGTATATTGCTCATAAATATGCCAACAATTTTCATCTATTAATCAATTATAGGCAATTAGAAATACCTGTTTTGTTAAAAATTTACTTTAATTACTTTGTTTTAATTCCCTAAGTTGCTAAAATGGAGACCTAAAACAACAATTAGGATCATAAATTATGACATCAGCTGCAAATGGCGTGTCCGCAAAGCCCAGAGGAGTTCGTCAACTCGCTCCTCTTGCGCCTAAAGAAGTAGAAAAGAGTCATGTAGCACAGATGGCGACAAAACTCGCCATAGAAACACTTGCATCTCCTCAACACGGATCTCCCTCTAACGCAAACAATGGACCAGCTGCGGCTCCTAAAACTTGGGTGCAAAAACTTCCTCCTTCTCCAAAATCAGGCTCGTCTTCTAATGGCTCTCCTTCCGGCAGCGAAAACGGGACTCCTCCTGCCAAAAAAAGCTGGGTGCAAATGCTGGCTGAGAAACAATCTACGCAAAAATCGACTACGCCTCCTCCTGCGCAAAAAGACTCTTCAACCCGAGGTGGTAGTCCGATGTCTCTGGACTCTAACTCTCCTTCAAGTACTGCCAGGGCGATGTCGTTAGACTC
The DNA here is from genome assembly GCA_963804085.1 of Chlamydiia bacterium. Taxonomy (GTDB): domain Bacteria; phylum Chlamydiota; class Chlamydiia; order Chlamydiales; family Rhabdochlamydiaceae; genus CAWDOQ01. Next base: position 19,763 of record CAWDOQ010000016.1, read on the forward strand.
AGACTCTCCTTCTAATAAAGCAGGCGGATGCTCCTTTCATTACGTGGTAAATGCTCCGATTTTTAACGGAGATCCAGCTACTGTTCGAGCAAGTGTAATGGCTGTTATGGATTGCTGCGAGGCTTTATACCAAGCCGATCCCAACCGTACATTTTCCGTCGTAATTGGCTTAAATAAAAAAGAAGGTGGTGGCAATACCGACTCAAGCTTAGCTGAGGCTGCTGCGACATATGAAGCAGAGTTTGCAAAAACTTGGAAGGGGAAAATCGCACCTCCGCGTGTAGCCGGATTTACATGGAAACCTGTGAGCGATGACAATACGGCAATTAACTTTGTTGACTTCCGCAACCGCACTTACTATCACGACAAGACGCAGCAAGCAATAAAGGAAGCAATACCCACCCCTCAAAATTGCAAAGGAGCAGTTCAAGTAAAGCTCCTATCTTTGGATGCCGATTCACAGGTCACGCCTGAGCAACTCAACAATTTGGAAAAGAGATGGCAAGAAGCGAATGCGCCCCTTATCACTTCTGGCTTCTACGAATTTAATTTCCAAGATGTTCCAGTTTCGCTTACCGACGATCCACGTCATTTGGAATGGCCGGGCTTCTTGATGGCCTGCGAGAATGAAGTAGACCATACGGGCAAACAAGAGCTTGCTGCTAGAACTTTTGCAGCCAATATCAGATATCAAAACTTAAGTCCTGCTATTCAGAATGCAAAAGATGAAGAGAGGGAAAGTCAGCTTCGCGTTCTTGCACGGCATAATCTTATAATTTTCGAAACTTCAAAGAAGCCCACTCAAGCAACAAAAGTTCTAATGCCTCTTTATCAAGGTCTGCTGAACAATCTCCAATCGAAAAAAGAGATAGTGGAAGATAAAGCAGAGCGTAAAGGGAAAGAGCAGGAGCTAAAACAGCTAGACCTCAGAATTGCTGCTGATATCAAAGGTATCGTAAAAGCAGAAGGCGTATTCGGCCAGACGCTTAAATCACTTACCGGCACTTACAAGATGAAAGGCGAGCAGTGCCTTTACCCTTCAGAAAATGCTCTTTTTGTTACGCTCTTTGAACACAACGGCAAAGATCAGCATTTCAATTTATGGGATACTACTTGCGTCTTTGGCCCTAAGCGTCCACAGAATCCTATTCTCATTTGGGGGACTTGCGAAGGTGCGTCCGAGGGTCAAAACATCGCATTGCAAATCCGACGTCTCTGGCGTAAAACACCCCACGAAACGATGCAGCGCAAGTTGGTCGAATTCTCTTGGACATTTACTACAGTAGTGCATCCTAGATGTTTGGAAACTCCGGATTGGGTATTAAAGAAGCTCCCGAAAACATCCAGCGCGCTGTTCCATAAAGGTATTAACGACCAGCTTGAAAAGGTAATTGCAGGCTTTTTAACAAGCAGAAGCCAAAGCTCACTTTCTAAGCATTTCCCCAAACAGAGATGCGGCTTTGTAAACGGTCTTTGTGTAGGAGAAACTGCGTATCGCTACTCTATGATCCCGCGGCATGTACGTTATGAAGTTTCTAACGTGTTGTTTCATGAATTGACTGAGTTCAATCAAAAGCAGCTGGAAAAAGGTCTTGCGCTGGTTAAGGAGAAAATCGACCTTTTAGAGGGAGCGCAAGGAAAAAGATAAGCGACTCGGAGCCTGGATTCTTTGTATTCAGGCTCGCGTTTGAAATGTGGTAGAACTGCGCTCCAAACCGCATCTTGCTTTTACTCTCATACGCCATCTCGATTGCCGAACGAAATTCCAGCGGATAGTGCAGATTTTTGCCATTATTCCCTCTGAAATAAAGACCCGGCGCAAAGCTGGGCGTCACCACGACACGCTTCCCCAAATAGATATCTAAGCCTGCTCCTCCATAAAAATAGAACGCACCAGTGGGTGTGAACATCGTGCCAGCAAGCGGCCGCACATGGTAGAAGTTAACATCCCATCTATATTCGAACTGGATTTGGAGTGTACGGTGGGGCTTTTTGACGATATTGTAGACCCCTGCACCTAACATCAGATGATCGGCTCGCTCTTTTTCTTTGGCAGCGGCATGAGAGCTAACTGCAAGAGCCATCCCCAAAAAAAGAGCGCCGTATTTGTACATCTTTTTCCTGCGTGATTCCCCTTGTTATATAAAAAACTTTGAATAGCGCAAGAGAAAAGAAGAATCTCACTCTTTGTCTTATTCGCGCCCGCTTCCGCGCCCGCATGCGCGCCCGATCCGGATTAATTCGGGTATGGAGAGGGGCACTTCGACTTCTAACGAAGAAGGAATTCAACGCAAAGGCACAGAGACGCCAAGATACAGTCCGCAAAGCAAAAGTATCTGTCGCATCTGCTGACGCAGCCGCGGCAGACACTTTTCCCTTTGGAAGGAATACAAAAGTTAAGATGAAGCCTTTTTCTCAGCTGTTTTTTTCAAAATTCAGCAAAAGTCCAAGTTTGAGAAAGGATACAGTTCGTTTTCTTCCGTAAGTTCTTTTGCATTCCTTCCATAAAGTCAAAAAATCTGCAGCTGCGTCAGCAGATGACAGATGTTTTTGCTTTGCGTTTGCATTGCGTCTCCGCGACTTTGCGTTGAATTCTTCGATTAATTCGGGCAAGGGCAAAGGCACGGGCAGGGGCACGGGCACGTTTAAAGGCGGGCAGAGCGATTGAGGAGGAGGGCATCTGCAAGGACAAGCGCTGTCATCGCATCGACAACAGGCACGGCGCGAATGGCTACACAGGGATCATGGCGAGAGTTTTCAGGAAGAGTGAGAAGAGCTTCTTCTTTTTTCACAGTGAGTGTCTTCTGTGCAAGGCGAATGCTCGATGCGGGCTTAAATGCGATGCGAAAAACAAGAGGCATACCGCTGCTAATGCCGGCAAGCGTTCCGCCTGCAAAGTTGGTGGAGGTGCGCACATCCCCTTTCTCATCTAAGCAAAAACCATCGTTATGTTCGGAGCCGCGCATACGTGCGGCTTTAAATCCTTCACCTATTTCAAACCCCTTGCTCGCAGGAAGAGAGAGCATCGCTTTTGCTAAGTTAGCTTCCAGCTTCTCGTAAACCGGATCGCCTAAGCCGATAGGAAGAGAGGGCACATACACCTCGATAACACCTCCCACAGAGTCGCCTTCTTTTTGAGCTTGATCGAGTGCCTGTTTCATCTCCTCTTCTGCAATAGGATCGGGACAAAAGAGCGAGCTATCCTTTCGTGTTAAATCGCGCGTTGTTATACCGATACCGGCGATCTCTTTAATGTAGGAAAAGAGTGCAATTTGATGGTGTGCAAGCAGCTTTTTTGCAACAGCGCCCGCCGCAACTCTGCAAGCAGTCTCTCTTGCCGAGGCTCTTCCTCCTCCGCGAAAATCATACACGCCATACTTTTCTAGATAGGTGAAGGTAGCATGTCCCGGGCGCAAAAGATCTTTCATCGGCTCGTATGCAGCAGAATCTGCATCTCGGTTAAAAATGATGATCGAAATAGGCGCGCCTGTGGTCTTGCCTTCAAAAACGCCTGAGAGGATCTCGGCTTTGTCAGGTTCGCTGCGTGGCGAGACATAAGGATTTTTGCCCGGACGTCTCAAATCAAGTGCAGCTTGGATCTCCTCTTCAGAAATAGCAAGACCTGCGGGGCAGCCATCGATTACGGCGCCTATCGCTTTGCCGTGCGACTCTCCCCACGTGGTTACTTTAAAGAGTATGCCAAAGGTGTTGCTTCCCATAGAATCTCATCATCTGTTTTTCCTTCCACATCAAGAGGAAGGGCCGCCATTTTTTCGTAAATCTCTGATCTTTGCTTATAGATCTTTTCAAATGAGCCTTCGGGATCCTGCGGATCTAAAAAGGCCGGGAGTTCTCCAGAAAAAAGCCTCTTTTTTAAAAGCTCTTTGCTCGCTTTTAAATAGACGAGCACTCCCATTTTCTCTACAGCTTTTCGGTTTTTTTCATTCATCAGGGCTCCTCCGCCCAAAGCGATTACTGCTTCATCTATCTTTTGCAGCTCGGCGATAGCCTTTTCTTCTAGCTCTCGAAAAACCTTTTCGCCTCGCGTAAGCACGATCTGGCGGCAAGAGAGCCTCACTTCCGCTTCTTTTAAGTAGATCTCTTCAACGAGGTTATCGCTATCCAAAAAAAGAAGGCCTTGCATCTCTGCAAGACGCTTTCCATAATAACTTTTTCCTGTCCCTTTAAAGCCAAGTAGAATGAGGTTCATGTGATTTGAGCTCCTGCTTTTTGAAAATCGTGGACAAAAGTGGCGTATGACTTAGAGATGCAATCCACTTTTGCAATCTCAGACTCTCCTTCTGCTCCCATTGCGGCAACTGCAAGAGAGAGCGCAATCCTATGATCATCGTAACTCTCAAGCTTTGCACCTTTAAGCGTCGATTGCTCAATAAGAAGGCCATCCTCTCTCTCCTCAATGCGCGCCCCCATTTTTCTTAGCTCGGTTGCAATCGCATGAATCCTGTCGCTCTCTTTTTTTCTGGCTACCTTTCCATTGACAATTTCGGTAGTACCCGAGGCAAAACAGCCGACTACCGCCAAAAGCGGCAGCGCATCGATGCACTCGTTTATATCGATCCTTATCCCTTTTAAAGAGCTGCCCCTTTTTACCACGAGCCTCTTCTCCTCTTGTACGATCTTCGCTCCCATCTCTTGTAAAAGATAGATCACCTTTTTGTCTCCCTGTTTATCTGTAGCGTCGAGATTTTCTAAAACCAGCTCGCTATCTGTCAAAAGGGCGCTAGCAAGAGGATAGCTCGCGCTGCTAAAATCTCCTGGCACGCGGTAGGAGAACCCCTCGTAAGAGGCGTCTCCAAATAGTTTGTAAGAGCTAAAGCCTCTATTTTCATATCGGATGCCGAGACGGTCTAACCAAGAGAGCGTTAGCGCAACCCAGGGTTTTTCTCCAGGCGTAGTGATGTGAAGTTCCGTCATCCCTTGCAAAAAGGAACAAGCGATGAGCATCGCAGAAACAGGCTGCGAGTCCTCTCCGGAAAAGGTGGCGCTCCCCGGACGGATCCGTCCGCGGATGATGAGGGGCGCATACCCATCCCCTTTCGTTGAAATCGCATGAGCGCCCAGCTGCTGGAGCGCAGAGAGAAGCGGCTGAGCTAAACGATTGGTCCGAATAGATAGATCTCCCGTCAGGAGAGTGTAGGAAGGAAGCAGGGCGGCAAGAGCCCCGATAAATCGAAGAACGATCCCCGAATTTTTTGCGTCGATCACATCTAAAGCCGGCTTAAGATCTCCTCCCACACCTTCGACACTTAAACTCGTAGATAGCTTATCTACCCTAGCTCCTAGCGCCACAATCGCGGCCACCATCGCATCGGTATCGGGCGAGGGCAAAAAATTCTCAATGGTTGTCCTTCCCCTTCCCATCAAAGCAAACACAAGGGCACGCATCGTCTCAGACTTTGACGGCGGCACTACCAGATCGCCTTTTAATCGACTCGGCTTAACGCGTAAGCTCTTCATATTTTTTTAGTGCCTTTGCCAAAATTTCGCTTGAAAATGGCGCGGTAAACATGCCGCCAAAAGCATGGACCTTACCGATCTCCTCTAAGACCACAAATTGTGCTGCTCCATTTAGACTCTTCTTATCCGTGCGCATTGCATTTTCCAAAGCGCCTTGCGTCACTTTTGCAGAAAGACGCAATGGAAATCCATGCTTTTTCAAAATACTTAAGAGAAGCAAGACTCTCTCTTCTTTTAAAAATCCCATCAGGGCGCTCATGAGACTTTCGATGAGCATCCCGATTGCAACCGCATCGCCATGCAAAATTTTAAACTTCTCGATAAGCTCAAGCGCATGACCCACCGTGTGCCCAAAATTGAGAGTGCGCCGCTCTCCCCTCTCTTGAAAATCCCGTTCGATCACACCCTTTTTGACAAGAACGCTGTGGCGGATGATCTCATTTAAATCAGAAAGTTCTAAAAGCTTGGGGTCAGCGATCATCCCATATTTGATCACCTCCGCCATCCCACTGCGCATCTCCTCTTTTCCAAGCGTTGCGAGCATCCGCGTGTCCATCAGCACAAGTTTTGCCGGATAAAAAGCACCGATCAGATTTTTCCCCTGCTTTGTGTTGACTGCCGTCTTGCCCCCAAGACTTGCATCGACCATAGCAAGCAGCGTCGTAGGAATCAAAACCAGAGGAACGCCTCGACAAAAGGTCGCAGCGACAAAGCCCGCCATGTCGCTTACCACGCCGCCTCCCAAAGCGACGAGGGCTCCATCCCTTCCAAACCGTGCCTTCAAAAGAGCATCCTCTAGACGCTCTTTAGTCTTGCGCGTTTTATGCTTTTCCCCCGCAGGAAAACTAAAAAACTCAAAAGGCAGTCCCAGCTCCTCAAGATCGGCTTTAAAAAGCCGTTCCACCCTCTGATCCGTAACGACAGCCAAACGCCTCCCCAAATCGCGCAAAAGAGCGGCTTTCTCTTGAAGCGCCCCCTCGCCGATGAAGACCTCTGTCTCGCATCCCTCTTGCAATATTTGCAGCAACATCAAATACCTAGCTGTTTACAGAGATCGTCAAAATTTTTGGCTTTCTTGGTCTTACCCTTTTTTGCTGCGTGCATAGCCTTAAGCGTTGTCTTATTGGGACGTTTTCCTGGCATTTTTCCTCCTAGAACGATTCTCACAGCACTTCCTCCCCTTCAGAAGAGTACGTTTACAAAGTTATTTCATTAATCTGAAGCATCTTTTCGACATCTTTCAACGTTCAGATTGGTTTTCTCGAGCAGCAAGCAACCTTCGGCTCTTCGCAATCGCTTGGTGGAAGCGTTTTTGCAGTAATTTACGTGGCGGTAGTTCTGTTAAATAAGTAGCAACTCGAATCCCACTTTTTCCTAATTGCAAAAGCTCTATGTGTTCATCCGATTTACCGGCGCATAGAATAAGCCCAATAGGCGTTTCCTCATTTTTCTGCTGCTCATGTTTTTCCAACCATCTCAAATAGAGCTCCATTTGCCCCTTATCCGCCGCCTGAAAATTTCCTAATTTTAGTTCTATAGCAACTAATCGATGCAATTTTCTATGATAGAATAGCAAATCAAGAAAATAGTCGCGCTTGTCAACAGTCATTCTCTTTTGCCGTGCTACAAAAGTAAACCCGTCACCCAATTCTAGAATAAAGCTTTCTAATTCGCGCAAAATGGCTGATTCCAGGTCATTTTCACTATAGGTATCTTTCACACCCAAGAAATCCAAATAATAAGGTTCGTGAAATACAAGATCTGGCGTTAGCAGATCTTTGTCTCGTAAATTTCTTAATTCGTGTTTGATCAATTTTGTCGGCTTTTTGGAAAGTGCTGTCCGTTCAAAAAGCATACCATCAATTTTCTTCCTGAGCTCTCGCACGCTCCAACGCTCTATACGACACATTTCCGCATAAAAATCTCGCTGCATTGCATTTGGCAGATACATGATTTCAAGAAAATGGCTCCATCCCAATTGTTGTGATAATGTCTGGATAATTTCGAAATCAGGAAAGACCTGAACTATCCGAATCATATTAAAAAGATTGCTCTTAGAATAGCCTCTTCCATAGGACTCTGTTAATTTTCCAGACAGTGTCTGGACAATTTCTTCGCCATAGCCAGCTCGCCTCTTTTGCAATATTTCTCTCTCGATCCGATTACCAATGTTCCAATATAACAAAATTAAACTAGAATTGATAGTTTGAGCCACCCGAAAGCGAGTAGCGTCGATGAGTGAACGAATATCTACCAGTAACGATTGCGCCGTTTTAAGGTCATTTCTTGCATTCTTGTCGTATCTTTTGAGTCTTTTCATGGTTAACCAAAAGTTATTATTGAATCTGAAAAGATAGGAGCCGGCATCAAAGAAAGCAAATCTTTTTGTAAGGCAAAAAGGCTAAATTAGGTAAAAATCACGAATATGCTTTTTGTAATTGTAAGAGGGCCGACATATGCACAGGCTCGAGAGGAGATAGGGAAAGCCGAGCAAGCAGCGGGTGTCGAGCTGCGGCTGGACTGCTTTGAGAAGATCGATTTAATGGAGATAGAGGGGCTTATGCAGGGCTTCTCGCTGCCCTGCATCTTCACGTTGCGCAAGAAGAGCCAAGGCGGTGCATTTTGCGGAAGTGAAGAGGAGCGTTTTGCCTTCGTTGAAGAGCTTCTAGCGCTTCGTCCTGCTTTTTTTGATCTGGAATATGATACGCCTCACTCATTTCTAGAGAAAGTTGCAGAGCAATTTCCCGAAACAAAAATCCTTCTCTCTTACCACAACTTTGAAAAGACACCCGATTTAGAGCCTCTCTTGCTAAGCATGCAATCTCCCTGTGTGTATGCATATAAAATTGCATGCCATGCAGAAAAGACCTTGGATGCCTTACGCATGCTAGCTTTTGTGCGCGCAAACACAACTGCCGGAAAAAAGATGATTGGGATCTCTTTAGGAGAGAAGGGAACATTAACGCGCATTTTAGCTCCCATTGGAGGGAGTATTCTCACTTATGCTCCTCTAAATGACGTTCTCCCAGGACAACTCACTGTATCTGAACTTTGCGTCACCTACCACTATCATACACTCAACTTCTCATCAGAAATCTACGCTCTAATCGGCGATCCCGTGGAAAATAGCTGCTCGCACATCGCCCACAACCAACGCTTAAGAGAAGAAAATATTAACGCAGTCTATGTCAAAATTCCTCTGTCCAAAGAGGAGCTTGCTTCTTGCTTTCCTCTTTTGCAATCGCTTCCCTTCAAAGGCATTAGCGTGACGATGCCGCATAAAGAGACTGTTATACCCTTTCTTGATAGACATGAAACAAGTGGAACCGTGAACACGATTCTCTTCTGTAATGGCAAAATGATTGGCCACAACACAGATGGATCCGGCGCCCTCGATGCAATAGAAGCAAAAGCTTTTGTGAAAAACAAGAGGATCCTGCTTTTAGGAGCCGGAGGAACTGCGCGCGCCATCGCCTTTGAAGCAAAAAAACGGGGCGCTCATCTCACCATCGTCAATCGCACACTGGAACGAGCAAAGAAATTAGCCGAGCAACTAGACTGCCCCTACTTTTCTTTAGCCGATGTTTCTATTGCTTGCAGCAAAGGATATGACATTCTGATTCATGCCACATCCGTTGGCATGGCTCCCAATGTGGATGCAATTATCCTTCACCCCGCAAATCTTCTATCTAACAAGATCGTCATGGATGTGGTCTCCCACCCCAAAAAAACCCGTCTCTTGCAAGAGGCAGAGCAAAAAGGGTGCACACTCGTCTATGGAGAAGAGCTCTTTGCCAGGCAGGCTCAAGGACAGTTCGACTTCTGGAACCCCTTGTCTAAAAATCAAAAGTAAGCTATCTCCTTAGTCCAATGGGCAACATAAAAACCGTTGAGCTTGCTCCTCCCGTTCTCTCTAAAGCCACACTTCTTAAAACTCTTTATTGCACGCGTCCTGTGCGCGACGGCTGTTTTAACATCTCCACAGAAATCCTTTCGCAAAAAGAGAGCAGCAAGCTCCTTACCCATTGCTATGGTCACGGCGGCTCCGGTTGGACCACCCTCTTCGGATCGGTCGAAAAAGCGATTAAGCATTTTGAAAATGCAAGAGACAGAAATGGCAACTTCTCTATGCCCATCCGTGTTATTGGATCGGGCTGCATGGGACTCGTCTCTGCCATCGAACTTGCGCGCAAAGGCTACCCAGTTAAAGGGATCTACACCAAAACTCTTTATGATACCCCCTCTTGGAGAGCAGGCGGCTATTTTGCCCTTGTCTCTGTTAAAACTTCTGTAGACGAGGAGAAGAACTTAATCGATTTGGGCATCTCCACCTTCCAGACCATACAAAAGATCGAAAGAGGCGAGCACCCTTATTTAACTCCTCACACAGTCCGCTTCCTCCCCTTCTATTCAAGTAAAGAGACCATCTGCGGCGTAGAAAGCTTAGAAGAGCGTGGACTGGTCCCTCGAAGAGAAGAGGTCATCTTAGATTTTGGAGATAAAGTCCGCCACCCCCACTACTACAAATACTCGACCTACTTCATGGATCCGGTACGCATGATGCAGGAGCTTCTTTTAGAAGTAGAGAGACTCAAGATCCCCATCGAAGTGCAAAAGATCGCCTCTTTCTATGATGTGGAAGAGGAGATCATCTTCAATTGCACGGGCTTAGGTGCCCGCGATCTGGTAAATGATAATAGGGTTATCCCCGTGCGCGGCCATCTTATTCTCTTAAATGATGGTGCAGGCGCAGGCCACATGGACTACATGATTTACACCAAGTTCCGCCCAGAGAAGCAGGAGGAGGGGTTCATCTACATGTTCCCCAAAACCCACTCTATCTCACATGAAAGCAGACAGAGCGAACCCTGCCGCAGCGTCCTAGGCGGCACCTTTATCCCCGACACAGATAAACTCTCGTCCGATGAGCTCGCAGCCCTCGATAAAAGAGAATTTCAAAAGATGCTCGACCGCCACTCCCTCTTCTTCACCGGCCGCCCCTTCCGTTAACATATCATCACCATGTTTACTCAATGCATTGAGTAAATTTACTCAATTGATTGAGCAAAATTGATCCTATATAGAGAGAAATGCAATATTTTCCTCGATTTTCTTCCTCTGTGGCCTCTGTCTCGACTTTAGGATTTTTTTAAGAAATTGAAGAGTAAACGCAACGCGAAGCCCTAATCTTGTCATCTCTGAAGTATTCATGGTTTCGAATTTCATAAACGCAGAGGAGACGCCCGAGACACTAAGACGCTGAGATCGCCCCTTTTACATAGTAAACAGTAGAAGAACGAAATGTTTTTAAGAAAGCAAGGAAGCTAATCACCGGCAAAAACCATTGAACTTCCTTGCTTTCTTAAAAACATTTCGTTCTTCTACTGTTTGAACTTCGTTCAAAAGGGACGATTGGAGCTCCTATGCATTCTGTTTAAGTCCCTCGCATTTCTCAGTGTTTTAGTGTCTCATTTTTTTTCTGCGTTTATGAAATTTTTGGGCTAATTAGAAAAGCTGATTCTCCTGATGGTTACTGCTTAAAAATTTCCTAAAGTCGAGACAGAGGCCACAGAGGAAGAAAGAGGTCTATTGAGTAAAAAGTGGAGGAGGGTTAAAGGTGAGATATGAGTCACTTATCTCCGGGGAAGCTGCGTTTAGCGGTCGGTGCAAGTTTGGTGGGCAACACGCTGGAGTGGTATGAGTTTTCGCTCTACATCCAGTTCGCCCCGCTTTTCTCTATTCTCTTCTTTAACGAAAAGACACGGGCAGTTGCCCTCATAAACACCCTTCTGGTTTTTGCAGTCGGCTTTCTCTCGAGACCCATCGGGGCGCTCTTCTTCGGTCATTTGGGCGACAGGCTGGGAAGAAAAAAGGCCCTTATCAGCAGCGTGCTGATCATGACCGCCCCTACCTTTCTAATCGGATTGCTCCCCACCTACGCGCAAATCGGTCTCGCGGCGCCTATCTTTCTCGCGTGCGTTCGTCTTCTGCAGGGCTTTCCTACGGGAGGAGAGTTTCCGGGAGCGATGTGCTACCTTGTTGAGATCGCCCCTTCAAATCAACGAGGCATGATGGGAAGCTGGGCGTTTTTTGGATCGCAGCTCGGATCGATTTTGAGCATATTTGAATTCCTCGTTCTTAAGAACTTTATGACTCAAGAGCAGCTTGTCGATTGGGGCTGGAGAGTTCTGTTTTTCTTGGGCGGGATTTTAGGTTTAGGCGGCTTCTACTTACGACGAAAGCTTGCCGAGAGCCCTCTCTTTCAAGAGATTAAAGATAAAAAACTCCTCGTGCGGACCCCTATCCTCGAGGCTATAAAAAACTACAAATTACCTCTTATTAAAGGCTTTTTCCTCTCTGTGCTTCCTCTTTCTGGCTGGTATCTCATCTTCGTCTTCTCTCCCCTCTACTTTTCAGAAATTCTTGGGATGAGCTTTAAAAAGAACCTTTGCATCAACTTAGGGATGCTCATTCTCTCCAACATCTTTCTGCCTATCTTTGGGAGGTTTGCAGACAGGTATAACAAACGTGTGCTTCTCATCTACAGCGCTATCGGCACTATCGTCCTCTCCTATCCACTCTATTTCATCATTGGGAACTCCTCTCTTGCTCTTTTTATCTTTTTCGAAACGTTTGCAGTTCTCTTTCTTACCATCCAGTTTGCGCTCCTCCCTCAACTCTTATGCGAGCTCTTTCCGACTCCTGTCCGATACACTTGTGTTGGTATCAGCTATAGCTTTTGCAACATTTTATTCGGGGGGGCCGCGCCTGCACTTGCCCTCTCCATCACAAGTCAAACCAACAACCCTCTTGCACCCGCCTTCCTTCTAATGACTTGTGCCATCATCTCTTTATGCGCTCTTCTCTCCATCAAAGAAAAAAAGGTTGTACTATGAAAAAAATGTTAATTCTACTCCTCTTGCTTTCGGGTTGTGTCGAAGTTAAAAAAATGAACGAGAACATAAATGAGAGCAGTGTCGCCATTCAGACGAATAAGGCCGCCATCGATGCGAATACTGCTTCGATCAATCAAAATGCGCAGGCGATTCAAACAAGCACAGACGTGATCCAAAAAAGCTCTAAAGCTCTCCAACTACTCTCAGAGTTTTCGCCACTTCTGTTTTTCGTAGTAGTTGTCTTCGTGTTTGGCCCCTTCTTTCTCCTGCTCCTCTTCATGCAGAGATTGGATAAAAAATTGGACCGCTTTTTGAGTAAAAGGAAGCGTTGACAGTGCAAAAAAAGTCCACTTTTTTCACTCTCTACTTTCTCTTCTTTTTAGATCTTGCAGGAACCATGTTGATCTACGTTCTCTTTTCGCCGCTGATCATTGACCCGGAAGGGGGAATGCTTCCACACGCGGTCCCGTTCTCTACTCGCGATCGCATCGTAGACATCTTATTTGCTTCTTATCCACTTGCTCTCTTCTTGGCTGCTCCCATTTTAGGCGAACTTTCAGACCGCTGGGGAAGAAGACCTCTTCTCCTCTATTCTACGATAGGAACAACAGGCGCCTACATCCTATCCGCAATCGCTATCTTGGTAACATCCCTTCCACTTCTCTTTCTCAGCCGCATTCTGGCAGGCTTAGCGGCAGGCAACATGACCGTTGCACAAGCCACTGTTGCCGATCTTACCACTGAAAAGACACGCCCTCGCTATATGGCTCTTTTTGCCGCAGTAGGTGGCGGTGGATGGGTGATCGCCCCCTACTTTAGCTCGCTGTTAACTACTCCCACACTGTTTCTTGCTTTACATGTCACAGTCCCCTGTTTGATCGTGGCGTTCTTGTTTTTCTGCATATCTGCCTTCATTCTCTTTAAATTCCAAGAAACTCATCCGATTAACAAGAAAATCCCTCTTAACCTCTTTAAGATCCTTCACAAGCTTTTAACCATGCTTAAGGCCTATAAGGTTTCCACACCTCTTCTTCTCTCCATAGTCAGCGTGACGGGCTGGATGCTCTACTACGGATTTATGCCAACCTTTTTAGAAGTGCGTTTTCAGATAAAAGAAAAAGAGATGACCTACATTTTTTTCTACTTTTCTATCTGGTGGATGGTGGGCGGTCTTGTTGCCAACCGCTGGCTCCTCAAAAAGTTCTCGCCAACTAAAACCGCTGTACTACCTCTCTTTCTTGTACCACTCTTCATCTTCTCCTTTCTGATTTTTAAAGATCTCTCATGGATCTGGTTTGCAAGTGGTATGGCCAACTTCTTTCAAGCGATCACCATCTCCTGCTTCTTCGCGCTTTTTTCTACTCTGGCCACTAAAGAGATCCAGGGTAAGGCGTTCGGCTTGTGGAACGCAGGCTTTGCACTCACTAGCGCTCTCTCCCCCTTCATCGCAGACCTGGTCCACTACTATCAAATCTTTCTTCCATTTACCCTTGCAGCTCTCGTCCTATTTGGATGCGCACTATTCTATTCGCGCTGGCAATCACTTAAAATATAATTTTATTAAGTAATTTATACAGTTTTGATTTAATCTTAAATTACTTAAAATGTTTGCATGTCTGTTAATTTAACATTAGATGCAAACAGAAGAATTGACCCTCTTTTGCACGACACCTCTCTTCTTTCCCCGGAAACGGTCGAGCGGACACTCGCGATCGCGCTCCCCCTCATCAACTTACATGCCACTACCGGTGCTATCGCCTCCGTCGGAATGGGCAGCTACCAAGCCTACTCGCTTGCGGTTGACATTCACGCACGCTACATGGAAGGCAATTGGACCGAGTGCGGCAAACAGTCGCTGCAGCTCATTTTAGTCGTAAGCGCTACCGCTTTTGCGCTCCTCATGCCCCTTGTTCAATTCGCTATCTCTAACACCTATCAGACTGCTGTATGCGTCCATACCCTTGCAATCGATCTATGGCAAGGAAAGTGGCAGGAAAGCGCAAAAGACCTTACCCAGCTTCTTCATCAACTTGTCTATATCACCTCTGTCTTTATCGCCTCTCCCGGCTGGCTCGCCCTCTCGCTTCTTTCGCAAGCAATTTTTGAGGTAAAGCAAGCCTATCAGGAGTTTGCAGACAAGGGGCTCGAACACCTTCCTGAGATCTGTCTGCACCTCTTTCTTGCCGGCCTTCGCGTACGCGCAGCTATGCCCCAAATACAGACACTCCACCGCAACTACTTCGGCAAAGAGCTTTCAGAACAAGAGTGGCAAGAGATCTATAACATCTATACGCATCGGGGTAGAACAGAAGCGCTTTTTGATCTGGAAGAGGAGCTAATCAAACGAGGCATCTCCAGCCATATCCAAAAGATAGATTTTAAACCCACTTACAACCTCAGTCGCTTCTACTTACACGATCTCTACTTTAACGAGTGCGACTTCACAGGTGTCGATTTTGAAAAGAGCCGATTTGAACGTGTCACTTGCGACTCCTGCCTCTTTGTGCATGCGACCTGGATCCATGCTGTTGTGCAAGACAGCTATTTCAATCAGTGCAATTTCCAGTTTGCCGCAATGGTCTCTTCCTACCTGAATAACGTCTCTTTTTCTTCCTGCAACCTCACAAAGGTCTGCTTTAACGACTCTTTCCTTCAACACCTCTCTATCGACCAGTGCCAGATGCTCGAGACAAGCTTTTTGGCTACTCACGTAGTAAAAGGAGTGATCTCGAGGTGCGATCTCACCGACTGCCTACTGCTCGACCAAGAAAAAGTATTTAAGCTTAAAGATTGCACAGAGGTTAAACTTACTAGACCCGTTGTAGGCTTTACATGGAACTTTAAACAAAAAGGGGTCTTCAACCCCATCATGTATGAGGCTCTCTCTGACAATGGCGCGATTGGTCTGAGATTTGAATACTTGCCAGACGATATCGATATAAATCTTCTCGATCAAGAGGTGACAGAAGCCATCGGCAATATTCAGCAAAACAAACCTGCCAGCATGCTGAGCATCCCCGATGAGATTTTAAAAAGAGCAAAAAGTGAATCCCAGATCGCTAAGATCAAAGAGAAGACCGCCTATTACATGCAGTTCTGCGATGGCCTATCGCTTCCGGGCGGATCAGATATACACCCCGAATTTTATGGAAAAGAAAGAGAAGAACACACCCTTCCCGATTGGGACTACAGACGGAGCATGGTCGAATTTGCATTAATTGCGAACGCAAACGAGCAAAAAGTGGTCACCATGGGCACCTGCCGCGGCTCGCAGATGATCAACGTCTATTTCGGCGGCACGATGAAGCAGCACGTGCCCGATCAGTGGGGCTTCCGGAAAATAGATATCGTAGACTCTTCGCGAAAAGAGGAGATGCGCCGGCTAGTCGGAGATGAGTTTATCGCCTTCTCTGCGCACCATCAAGCAGCAGACAGGATGGGCAAAGATCTAGAGGTTGTCATGAGAGCAGACGATGTCGTCAAGTTCTTCATCAGCCAAGATGGCAACTTTATCGGCAGCCAGATCCACCCCGAGGTCTATCAGACCTTCGATCCCGAAACAGATTACGAAATGTTCGATTTGGACATCAAAAAAATCCGCGAATCCAACAAGAACATCTACAAAATGTTCATCGATAGAGTAAGAGGTAATTAGCTCCTTTCCCTTGCCCTTGCCCTTGCCCGATCCGGATTAACGAAGAGATCGGGCAAGGGCAAGGGCATGGAGGGCGAGCCCTATTTGTAGAATTTCTCTTTGTGGAACTTGCGCCAAGGGCGCGGAGGAAGATGGCAGTTGCTGGGCAACACCGCCAATATCAGAAAGAGAAGACCGAGGGCGAGGTAGTTCTCGAGCGGCGGCGTCGCCTCCATCGGAAAGTTGCAATAGCTCAGCACCATCAGCCAGAGGGCTACTAGAAGCGTAAAGAGATGCATCTTGTTTAATTTATCTGCAAATGAAAGCAGTGCAAAAAGCGCGATAAGTGTTGCGCAAACCAGATCATTCTTCCAGAGAAAGCTCTCTTCCGGAGAATAGTGAAAAATAAAGCGGCTAATCGCAAGCCAGCACGCCAACATAAATTCGACTACACGCGCAAACATACGCTACCTTTGTTTCATCCCTTTTTTTATAGCCCGCTCTCTTGCGATCTCTTGAGCTGCAACATACGCAATCTCAGAGGCTCTTCCCCAAAATGTGTCCCATACAAGTTTGCGATCACGACTCTTCGTCCAGACCCTATGCAAGTAGAGAACGCAACACCGAACCTCATCATAGGCAAGGACGATCAGAATCAGAGAGATAAACGCTGTGATCCAGCAGGGAAAGCACCAGGCTCCTACCACCGTTCCTTGCATGAAGACTAAAATAACACTGACTACGCCCACCGGGATCACATCGATGCCAAAGAGGATGACGAGCCAAGGACGGTCCTGCCACCTGTATGTAGAACCTGCAAGCGAAAAGATCACATCGCCTAAGTAGGCCACCGCCCCAAAAATCGCATCGGGGATGCGCATCCATTTGCGCATCTCGTGCGAAAGATCAGAATGTAATACATTATGCGTCTGGTTGCCAAAGACGGGGTCCCACACATGGTCGATCAGATGCCACTGGTAAAGGCCCATATAAGTGGCGATCAAGACAGCTACCCAAGCAATAAGAGCGATGTAGATCCGCTGCTTCCATGTCGAAGGATTGTAGAGAGGAGCGTTTTGTTCCATACCCTCCTCATAACCGATCTTCTAATTTAGGCATAGAAGAGCTCTATTTTATACATCTATCCCAGGAAGCATATCGTTCTATGATGACCCCTTTTGGTATCGAGGCAATAATCAATACAACAGCACTGACGATACCGCTAATCAATATTGCCGTAGATCCCGATGAAAAGACAAGAGTCAGTATAAGCACTACCACCCCAGCAATTACATTAACAAAACGTGCTGTTCGAGTTACTTCAGCAGTAGCTATCGCAGCTACAGTAACTATAATTGCTCCCATCCAGTGATCGCAATTAGCGCTCTCGATATTGAAAGGCAAGATATTCGGCCGCGCCATTAGCCAAACGCCAACAATAGCCTGCAAAATTATGAGCCAAGGCAACGAAATTCCCTGATAGCTTGCTGCCCAACGTTGTCTAATAGACCAACGTTTACGATCCGGATCTTTACCTTCATAACCAAGTGCATTGCCGCCCAACCAAAAAAATGACCAGAAGCTTTTCTTTTGTTTATAGGCCAGCACCAAAAACTGTCCTACCGCTATAGACTCATGCACTGCTAATGGTACAGAAATTAGTAATGCAGCAGCATTGATTAAACAAAAGCCGCACCAGGCACCCACGACAACCGGCTGCATAATAACTAATAATATACTTGTTGCACCTAAAGGTATAACAAGCAAAACAAACGAAACTACAATGAAAGGGGCAGTACGCCAGCGCGCACGACTACCCATAAAACCTATCAGCACCTCCAACACATAAGCAACTGCACCGAAACCAGCATCGGATATGGGAAAAGACTTCGATAATGCAGAGCCTGTTACTAGATCAGAGCCGTTGCCAAAAAATGGATCCCATACATGAGGTATATAACCTAGCTGATGAGCTGCTAAATAGCGTGAGAGGAAGAAGCCAATCAGTGCTAGAGCAATGCCAAGCCAACGCCTAATCCATGAGGAAGGATTATAGGACCAGTCAGGAGGTTTGTCAGGTCCTGATAATTGAATACCGGCCCGCCCCGGCAGTCCGGGGATGAGTACAGCAAATGCAATGAATAAGCAAGCCACTAACGTATCAACCAAATACGTAATAGGGGTTGGCGACCAAAATATAAGCGGTGCAAGCAATAACCAAAACGCTACAACAGCTGTACCCCACCTGAGCAAAGCGAATCTAGGAACAAATGCAATTATTTCTACAAGAATAACAATGACACCGGATATGATGTCACTCTTCATTAAAGCCGCGCTCTTATAGTCTAAAAGAAAAGGCTGGCTGATAAGCCATATCGCCAATATGCCATTAACCACATAGGTCCAAAGCGTTTTGTAGTTATAAAGCCTTATTTCTTCTAAAAACTGCTGTGCGTCTTTGCCTAGCGCTTCTCTAAAACTTCGGATTTCAAAAGGAGTGTTTTGTTCCATACCCCCCTCATAACCAATCGCCTAATTTAGGTATAGATTCTTGGGATGCGTTCGTTGAAGAGGCAGAGAATTTCGTAGGGGATCGTGTCGCAAAGGCGCGCCACCTCCATAAGCGAGATCTCCTCATTGCCCTGTTTGCCAATTAGGACAACCTCATCGCCGACAAAGACCTCCTGATCGCCCACATCGACCATAAACTGGTCCATGCAGATCGACCCTACGATCGGGAAGCGTTTGCCACGGATCAGCACGGAGCCCTTATTGGAAAGAGAGCGTCTATACCCATCTCCATAACCGATTGGAATGGTGACTATGCGTGTCTTTGCTTTTGTGTAGTAGGTGTGCCCATAGCTCACCCCTTCTCCCTTTTCTAGCACTTTAAAGTAGGAGACCTTTGCTTTGAGAGAGAAGCAGGGAGCGATCCCCTGCATAGACTCCGGAAGCGTATCAGGCGGATAGCCAAAGACGATGATCGCAGGTCTTACCATATCCATCTGCGAATCGGAAAAGTAGGCCACGCCACCCGAACCTGCCAGATGGCGGATGAGTGAAGCGCCTCCAAAAATTTCTGAGCGCAAAAGAGAGGAGAAGGTCTCGATCTGCTTACGAGCAAAGGGATCATTCGGACGGTCTGCCGTTGCCAGATGCGAGTAGATGCCCACAATCTCAAAGTGGCCGAGCGCCTTTAGATGCTCAAAAAGCGTAATGGCTGTTGCACAGCGCACGCCCGTTCTTTGCATGCCCGTATCCACCTCTAGATGGACGCGGCACCTCTGCCCTATCTTTTTACACTTCTCCGCGACAAGATCGGCTTTAAACTTGGAGCTAATTGTAAATTCTAGATTGAAGTGGATGAGATCCAAGATCTGATCCTCGTGGATCGCACCCAACACCAGAATCGGAATCCGCACACCAGCTTCTCGCAGCGCAATCCCCTCCTGAAGGTGAGCCACCCCCAAATAGTCGACGCCCGCCTCTTCAGCCGCCTTCCCCATCGCACAAAGACCATGGCCGTAAGCGTTTGCCTTCACAGGCAGACAGAAGAGCGTATTGCCGATAGCGCGCCTTACAATCGCAATGTTCTTACGAAACTGCTCTAGATCTACATGGATCCAAGAGGGGTGGGCATATTTTTGCGGGTGCATATAGGTAAATCTAACATTCGCATAAGATTAAACGCAAAGAAGAGGGCCCAGTGGACACTGGTCTTTAGTGGACGTTGTGGACTTTAATAAATTTTACCCGGGATAGGCACAGCAAAACAAACAACAGACAAGTTTATAAATCTCTACAAAAATGCCCCAAATCCTATCGAAAAGAGAGGGAAAGAGCGCATAGGCGTCTTTGCCGAGTATCCCGTTCGGATGGTCGTTAGTGTGGATCATGCAATTGGGATGCTGCGAGGCAAGGGCATAGAGCGCTGGGTCTTCGCGTTCGTTTAAACCAAGATACTGGTTAGTAAAATCAGAGTTGCTAGGTCTTTTTCCATACTTGACAACTTGAAGATCTGGGCATTTATTAGCAATCTCTGCTATTCCCTCCAAAACTTCTGAAGAAGGAAGACCTCGTGGTTGCGTAACATCTAACGTTTTAAGATGGGGGCAGCCTGTAGCAATCTCTTTTAGACCCACAAGAGTTCCAGAAGTAAAAGTGATATGTAAATGTTCTAAAAACCGGCACTTAGCAAGAGGGATCACACTAGAACTCCATGGAGTAACACCTGCTTGCAAAGAGCGCAGCCGCGTGCAAGAATTGGATAGTGTCTCTAATTCTTCTGCGGTTAGAAGATGACTCTCTCGATTCACACTTTCTAAGTTGACATGCCCTTGAAAGAACTCTGTCAAAGACCTGATTCGAAGAGCGTCAAAACGGACCTTTCTTAATGCAGGCCAGCTGCTTAATAAAAATTCATTGGTCACGTGTCTGTTGACAGCATCATTCCCGCAAAGAGCAACAGATTCCAATGTCTTAGCATGTGCAGATAAAAGCGCGACGATGGGCGCTTCTTTGTGTAGCTCTTCTCCTTTACGATATACAGGCGACTCATTGCCTATGACACGGATCTCTCTCAGCTTTAACGTAGTCGCGGCAGTCATAGAGCCAAAAGCAAGTAGAGTCACATGATCGTGCTTAAAAACTAAGCTACAGATTTTGCTGTAGTTTTCTGGATCGGGCTTTATCTCAGTCCCAAAGGTCACTCTTTGCGTAGAGCCGCGCAAACCCCTATTTACCTCATTCATCCGGACATGCTCCTCAAGAGGCAGGAAGCTGCGCATCTGATTTATAAGTGGCGGTGGTAAAGCTAGTAATGACATGCGGCAATTTTAACAAATTCTCAGATTAATTCACAGTAAACATATGTTAAGTAAATATTTTAGTATTATTTTCTTTTAATTACATTTGTTATATAATCTTAGCAATTAACAAACAAATGGAGTTAAAATAATTATGTCTTTTGATTTTACACAAATAAAGCCTCACAAAGTAGATGTAGTAACGACAGATTTTAGAGATGCTCAGTTAGAAACATGCGATACTTGGACAGAAAATACATGCTGCGACTTCATGGAAACATATGGAGAGCTTTTGCAAGGCCGCTGGAGTGTAAAGCTCGTAAGCAAATTCTCCAGAGTCGATCTGGACGATGTGATGTTTAAAACAGGGATTTTTGGCTGTAACCAATCCTTCCTTCAAATACCGGCATGTTCTGCAGCCAACCTAGACTCCCCTTGTCCCTTCCCCCTTACACGAGTGGTGGTTCCTGGCAATAAGTTGCATGAAGAGGTGCGAATTGAAGGAGCAAACGGTACCTTTTTTAAAATTAGTAAAATGTGGAATATGACCATTATCACAAGGTTCTCAGCGCAAACGAGCCCTTCCTGTGAACTTTTAAAATCCCCTCAAATGTTTAGAGAAGTCCACGAAACGATTCAAAACCATCGCAGAAAGGCGGCTCTTACGCAAAAGAGTCTCTCTTCTCTACGCCTACCTGCTGGTGTCGCGCGTATCGTTGTGGCCTACTCAGGCTATCCAGCGCCCAAGGAAGCTGCTGCAAACAATCTAAAAAGCAAACTATAATCGAGGCGTCTTATGGCATTAACACTAGATACTGTTAAAAACTTCGCCGAGTGGGACCGGTCCCACTGGCGCACCTTCTTTCAGACGCACGGGGATACTTTAGCGCACAGAGAGATCCCTCATGAAGTCGGAGAGTGTGTGATGAGTAAAGAGTTCCAAGAGACGATGGTCAAGGTGGGAATCTTTGGTAGCAAGCTCCTCTTCGAGCAGATTCCTAGCGTTTGGAATGTCGAACTTAACAATAAAATACCTCCTCTCGCCACTTATGGCGAGCCACGCCATTTTACAAGTGTCACTCTCCTAGCGACACGCCTGATGTTGGACAGGACAGATTTTGATGAGGCGCTCCTCATAAAACAAGAAGCTGCCGAACCCTTCATGCTCGTGCGTATGGGAAACACCTGGTATGTCAATTTAAATGCAACTATAGATGGGGATCTCAGCGGAGGATTTAGCTACAGCAGGAACGAGACACGCCTTGTAGGATCATGGGAAGAGTTCGAAAGCATAGCTAAAATCTACGCAGATGAAAGCATGAGAAAAACACGCGTAGTGGAGCATCTGACCCGATACCACTCTTTTTCGTCTTCTCTTGCTAACTTGGTAGCCTCTTATTCCGAGCAGGTTTCAGATAAGCATGCCCAAGATAAGCGCGATCTTAGAAAAGTTCTCTATGTTGAATTCAATAAACGCCCCTCTTGTCATGGAGATTGGATAAATGACACTCAAAACGCCGCAAAGATGGCTTCAGGCATCATCGCAGGATATTTAGACGAGCCTGAAAATTACCGCAAAGAGCCAGAACCCACTCAAAAATCAGTACTAGAAACCCTGCCTCCACTTGAGGAACCCAAAAAAACCGAAAGCTGCTGGGACTCTTTCTGCGCCTACATTAATTCCTGGGCCAACTGGTTCTTCTCTTTGTTTACTTAACCCAAGTTAAGACCGTTGCATTACTTATTGAGCTTTCTTCCTCTGTGGCCTCCTGTCTCGATTTTAGGTAATTTTTAAGCAGTAACCATCAGGAGAATCAGCTTTTCTAATTAGCCCAAAAATTTCATAAACGCAGAGAAAAAAACGAGACACTAAAACGCTGAGAAATGCGAGGGACTTAAACAGAATGCATAGGAGCTCCAATCGTCCCTTTTGAACGAAGTTCAAACAGTAGAAGAACGAAATGTTTTTTAGAAAGCAAGGAAGCTAATCACCGGAAAAAACCATTAAACTTCCTTGCTTTCTAAAAAACATTTCGTTCTTCTACTGTTTACTATGTAAAAGGGGAGATCTCAGCGTCTTAGTGTCTCGGGCGTCTCCTCTGCGTTTATGAAATTGAAGAACATCCTGCGTAAACGCAGGAGATTCTCCCCATGTATTGATTCTGCTATGAGTTATGCAGTATCTATTACTTAACGACAGCCCAGATCTTGTACTTCTTCGAAGATTTGATGAGAGCGACAGGCTTGTTCTTGCTTCGGAAAAAGTCGGTCACAGCCGCGGCTACCTCGGGCATCCAGTAGTCATCACCCGCCATCGTTCCTCCCCTCTTGAGCTTCGGGTACCACTGCTTAAGGTCGTTTAGCACCTGCTCATAGCGATGATTGCCATCGATAAAGATGCAGTCGAGGCTCTCATCGGCAAAGTCTAAAGCTGCTTCCACAGAAGGCTTACGGATCAGTGTGAATTTGGATTTGTACTTCTCCAAGCGGATATCTTTGATCCAAGAGTGCAGAAAATCAAAGTTGGTCTGCCCATCGTGCTTGTCGCTAAGCGTTCCAATCGTCCCATTAAACCCATCTGTCACATCGTAGTTATACTGGAAGGGATCCACGCCATAGTAAGCATCGATGTTGCAGCTCTTTAGAATCTGTTCTGCATGTCCGCCATAGCCCAGTCCCACCTCTACGATCTTCTTGTATCCCCTCTCCTTGATCAGCTTTGGCATCACATCATAGTAGAGTCCGCGCCAAGCCGATCCAGAATCCATCTGCTCCAGCTTACTCACCACATTCTGCGGCACATCATGCGCCATAAGCGTCAAGGGCAAGAGCAAGAGAAACAAGAGCTGCTTTTTCATTGGCCGAGGTCTCCTTTGTAAAATCAGGCAACTCTACAAAAGCGCCCAAAATCAAGCAATGAGATTTTATTTGCTCGCTTGCTTGCTCTTTTTATTCACATCTTCTAAAAGGAGGGATATGCCCGAAAGCGCACACGAACAGTCACGCCTAAAAGAGCCCTTCACAACCGTGGTTCCCCCTTGGCAAAAGTGGGGGCCCTACGTAGCTGAAAGAGCTTGGGGAACGGTGCGCGAAGATTACAGCTGGAATGGAGACGCTTGGAGCTATTTTCCTCAAGACAAGGCGATCTCAAAAGTCTTTCGTTGGGGAGAAGATGGGATCGCGGGCTGGTGCGACCGGTATCAAGTGATTGCGTTTGCTCCTGCTTTTTGGAATGGCAAAGACCCGATCTTAAAAGAGAGGCTGTTTGGATTATCTGCGCATGAAGGGAACCATGCCGAGGATGTGAAAGAGTGCTACTACCACCTCGATGGGACGCCTACCCACTCCTACATGAAATACCTCTACAAGTATCCGCAAAATCGGTTTCCCTATGAAGAGCTCGTGCAGGAAAACCAAAAAAGAGCAACGAATCAGCCGGAGTATGAGCTAGTCGATACAGGGGTTTTTGCAGACAACCGCTACTTCGATATTTTTATCGAGTATGCTAAGGGATCACCTGAAGATATTTGCATTAAGATAGAGGCATTTAACCGCTCATCAGAAGAGTCCTCTTTGGATATTATCCCCCACCTCTGGTTCCGCAACCAGTGGACATGGGGAGATACGCCTCTTCCCGAACCGACCATTGTAAAGGGCTCGAAAACTAAAGATGCTTTATGTCTGGTTGCTGATGACAGCAAGATGCTCTCTCCTCCTAGCCTTACGTTTGATTACCATCTGGGAAAACGCTTTCTCTATGCATCTCTTGGCGCAGAATCTCTATTTACCAACAATGAGAACCACTGGGCCAATCACAGCTATTTCAAAGATGGGTTCCACAAAAAAATCGTCCATAAAGAGAACACAACCAATCCCGAAGAGAAGGGTACAAAGGCGTGTTTTCACTACTCAAAAAAAATCGCTCCCCATGAGTCTTATGTTGTCTATTTGAGGCTTACGCCTCAGGAGATGGCGCATCCACTCGAAGATATCGAATCCATTATCCAAAAGAGAAAAAAAGAGGCGGACGCATTCTACGAGACCGTGCATCCCAAAAAAGCAACAGCTGAAGAGAAGATGATCCAGAGACAGGCATTTGCAGGGCTTCTTTGGAGTAAGCAGATCTACCTTTACGATGTCAATGCCTGGCTAGAGGGCGATAGCGGCTATGCGCGTCCTCCGGATACGCGCCTTGCCATTCGCAACCAGCACTGGCGCCATCTCAACTCGATGCGCATCCTCTGCATGCCGGATAAGTGGGAGTACCCCTGGTTTGCGGCCTGGGACCTTGCCTTCCACTGCGTGACGCTTGCTCTCATCGATATGGAATTTGCAAAAGAGCAGCTCTGGCTGCTTATGTTCGATCAGTTCCAACATCCCAATGGACAGATCCCCGCTTACGAGTGGGAATTCTCCGATCTCAATCCTCCCGTTCAGGCTTGGGCAGCTCTGCGTATCTATGCGATGGAAAAGGAGCGCTTTGGCAGAGAGGATCGCGAGTTTTTAAAACGCTGCTTGCCCAAGCTACTGATGAATTTTGCATGGTGGGTAAACCGAGTCGATAGCGCCGGCAATAACGTCTTCGAAGGGGGATTTTTAGGCCTAGATAATATCGCCCTCATCGACCGCTCTACAAAATTTGCAGAGGGGGTACGCCTGCAGCAGTCGGATGGAACGGGGTGGATGGCGATGTTCTGCCTCAACTTGATGCGTATCTCTCTTGAGCTTGCACAAGACGATCCCACCTACGAGTCGCTTGCGACAAAGTTTTTTCAACACTTCATCTACATCGCCCACGCGATGAAGATGCGCGGCAACCAGCGTTACGAACTCTGGAGCGAAAAAGATGGCTTTTTTTACGACGTGCTCACCTTCCCCGACGGCCAGTTTGCCAAGTGCCGCATCCGCTCCCTTGTAGGGCTTATCCCCCTTTACGCCGTAGATATTTTAGACGAAGACGAACTGGAAAAATTTCCGGAGTTTCGCAGAAATTTCGAATGGTTCATCCAGATGCGCTCTAAACTCGTAGAAGACTGCATCATTCTAACTACGCATGAGAAGAAAAAGAGATACGTCTTAACTCTAGTCGACCAAGAGCATCTTTCACGCATCTTGCGCTATGTCTGGGATCCCAAAGAATTTAGATCAGAGTTCGGGCTAAGAAGTCTATCAAAAATCCACGAAGGCAACCCCTTCGTCTTTAAAGATAGATCGATCGGCTATGAGCCCGCAGAATCCCTCTACAAAGTAAAAGGCGGCAACTCCAACTGGCGCGGCCCCATCTGGTTTCCGACAAGCTATCTTCTCATCCAGTCGCTTAGAACATTCGGCAACGCTTTTAAAGAGGAGATCAAAATAGAGCTGCCAGATGAAAAAGCGGCCGACCTCAAAACAATGGCCCACTCCTTCAGCGACCGGCTAATCTCCCTTTTCAAAAAAGACAGCAAGGGGATCCGCCCCTTTTTGGGCCACCAGTTTCCCTTCGCCAAAGACCCCCACTGGAAAGACCACATCCTCTTCTATGAGTACTACCACGGAGACAACGGCAAGGGCCTCGGCGCCTCCCACCAGACCGGCTGGAGCGCGCTTGTCGCCAATCTCATCGACGAGCACCACCGCTAATGGACACTCCAATTTGCGTTTTTCAATCGGAAGCAATTCTTGGTGAATCTCCGATATGGGATAGAGAAAAGCAGCTTCTCTTTTGGGTAGATACACCTTCTTGCATAGTGTATAGCTTCGACCCTTCTACGAGAGAAGCCAGCCGCCGTTCTTTTCCAGAGCCCATAGCCGCCATTTCATTGAGAAAGCAAGGAGGCTTAATCCTAGTAATGCGAAACCGTGTTGGAGCTTTTGATGGCAAAAAGACAACAACCCTAGTAAGTTTACAAGAAAATCCTCTAGTGAATTACCTGAACGACGCAAAATGTGACAGACGAGGCCGCCTTTGGTGTGGGACAAAAAATCATCTATCTCCAGGAACTCCCTCTGCAGCTCTCTATTACTTGGATGCAGAACATCATCTACATTGTGCACAAAAACAGGTGGCTCAATCAAACGGTACGGGATGGAGTCCAGATAATAAAATCCTGTATCACACTGAAACGATGCACCACACAATTTTCGCCTATGATTTCGATAGCTCAACGGCGTCTTTATCTAATCGAAGAACTTTTGCAAAAATTGATCCCAAAGATGGGGTGCCCGATGGCCTGACAGTAGATGCAGAAGGATGTGTGTGGAGTGCGCTATATGGTAAGGGAAAAATCATGCGCTTTACGCCAAATGGCAAGCAGGACCGTGTTGTTCAACTGATAGTACCTCATGTCACAAATTGCACGTTTGGCGGCAATAAATTAGACACTCTTTACATCACCACTGCTAGAGAAAATTTATCGGATAGTGAAGTTCGAAACTACCCATTATCTGGAAGCATATTTGCGCTCAAAGCAGGCGTCGTAGGGTTGCCCGAACCAAGGTACGCGGGCTAAAACTTTAAGTCTTGATATGTCCGCCAAATGCGAGAAATTCTACCATCTCCTCTCCCGTATTGATGATAGAATGAGGAGTGTGCGTGGGTATGTAGATCGCATCCCCTTCTCTAAACTGGCTTGTCTCCTTGCCAATTTTAATCGTGCCCTTACCTGCTATGATGTAATACACCTCTTCGTGATCGGCATGCTCATGAGATTCATAAGCAAGAGTAGGTTGCAAGCGTGCTAAAGAAACATAGGTAATCGTCTTTAAACAGCGAAATTTCGCTTCCACTTCCGCTTCAATGTCACCATGAGTTTTAGGCCCTGCCATAGAGAGCAGTCTCCAATCCAATCCAGCTTTGTGCGCAATCGTCGGATGTGCATTACGCCAGTTTTTTATTATCATAAACCTCCTCATAGCTTATTTTTTTTGGCTTGTCATTCACATAAATAGTAATGGGCTTGCCTTCAAGAAGTTTTACGCTCATTTCCTCATGGCTGATCGCAACAAGTAACCGTCTTCCTTTGAAATACAAGGTAAATTCTAGTGTTTCCCACTTTTTAGGCAGAAGCGGGCGAAGATGCAGATGATCTTTAATTATCCGGAGTCCTGCAAAACCATAAGTGCAGCACATCCACGTTCCACCAAGACATGCCGTGTGGAGACCATAATAAGTGTTATGGAGAATGTCATCGAGATCCAAACGGGCAGTTTGTTGAAAATAGTCAAACGCTTTTTTGCGATCTTTAATTCGCGAAGCCATAATGCTGAAAATAGAGTGAGACAACGACGAGTCGTGAGTGGTGATTTTCTCGTAGTAGTGATAGCTATTCTTCATGATATCAAAAGTGGTTTCCTCTTCTCGCAACATATGTGCAAGAGTGGTATCCGCTTGTCCAGAAATTTGGAAACGGTTGAGGAATAGAGGTGGATAGTGAATGAAAAGGGGATAATTTTGTTTCGGAGTCTTTTTGAAATCCCAACGTTTTTTAGTTAAAAAAGAATCATCTTCTGCACAAATTTGTAAGCGTTTGTCAAAAGGAAGCTTCATATTCTTAGCTGCAAGCAGAAACTCTTTGATCTCACTTTCCTGGAACTGGATCTTTTTCTTTAGTTTAGCAAATTCCTGCGGCTTTTTCTTTTTTAGCAAATCCCACACCTGCTTACATGCAGTGAAGTGAAATTTGGTCATGAGATTTGTGTAATAGTTGTTGTTTATCAGGACAGAATATTCATCAGGACCTGTCACAATATTGAGTACGAAAGTACCATCTGCACAAAAATTACCCGCGTCATACATCACTCTTGCAGTCTCTAGGATGATTTCCGCTCCAAAATCTGCTAGGAAATCCAGATCCTCTGTGACCTGATAGTATTGCATCACAGCATAGGCAATATCGGGATTGATGTGATATTTAGCGCTACCGAGTGGATAATATTGAGCGCACTCTGATCCGGTCATTGTCCGCCAAGGGAACAGAGCGCCCTTCGGATGGCACATCTCTTTTGCTCGCTTTTTTGCCGCGGGCAAGGTGTTATAGCGGAAAAGAAGCAGTTTTTTTGCAAATTGCGGATGGGTGAAGAGGAAAAATGGAACCATGTAGATCTCTGTATCCCAATAGTAATGGCCTTCATAACCCGTACCGGACAACCCTTTGGCCCCTATGTTTGTAATGCCATCTGTGCCTGCAGACTGGAGAAGTTGATACATGCTATATCTCAACGCAGCTTGATTCGAAGGATCGCCCTCGATAAGGACATCCGCATATTGCCAAAATTTATCAAGGTATTTTTTTTGTAGTCTTGCGTAGTGCGAAAAGCCATTTTTTATTACCTGCTGCATAACTTTTTTATTGTCATTCAGCACATCTTTATGACGCCTACTCTCTGTATAAACCGCGTATTTATCAAATTCTACAACCTCTTTTGGGCGCACAGAAACCTCGTAATCAAAAACGACCTCTCGTTCTCTTATAAAAAGCTCATGCTTGCCCTGTTTGGAGAGATGGTGTGCCACACTGCAGGCTAAATGGAGATTGGACTTCTTGGTCTTAGACAAAACATAACCGATATTGTCTTCTTTGAAGACCTTTTCTGTATCCATACACACTTTAGCTGCATTGCCAACACGCAAATCTATTTTTCCCGAGGCATCGTAGGGAATGGAGACAACTTGATTCGTATTACTCACTGTTGAACTCAGCCTGATTTTACCAGTAAAATTAACGCTCTCGATAACATAATGAATGATGAACAGCTCCCTTTGCTCGAAAGAAACAAAGCGCTGGATAGTAAGCTTAACTCTTTTTTTGTGAGGAGACTCCCAATCCACAGTCCGGGTGACCACCCCGTCTCGCATATTTAACGTTCTTTCATAACCTAAAACTGTACCGTCAAATAGTGAGAACTTCTCATCATCGAGCCAAAGCTCGATAGTCTGAGCATCTGTGAGGTTAATTATAGTCTCGGTAAAGTCAGGATCTGCTGGGTTTTTTCTATTATATTGGATTGGATACTGCTCATAAAAACCATTGATGTAACAGCCGCGTGTAGAGGGAATTCCTTTACCAATACCTTCCTCAAAACTGCCTCTAACACTGAGGTAGCCATTAGCTGTATGAAAAAGCGTTTCATTACCCTGTATCTTGTCTTTTTCTAGCTTTCGTTCATAAATTTCCCAAGCTTTCATATTTTCACCTTTATTTTTCTTGATCGCTGATGCGGAGATTAAAAACTGCTGCTACAATAAAAAGGAAGCCGGCAAAAGAAACGACTTCAACGACATGATTATTTAACAGATGTTTGATGATGGGTGCTAATGAGAGTCCGGCGATAATTTGAGCCGAAGTAACGCCTACGTTGAATATTCCCAAATAGAGTCCCATTTTCTCTTTTGCTAGGTTCGATGCTACCATGGCAAAGTGAATGGGAGCGCTACTCCCCCAAGCAAATCCTAGAGCAATTGCTGCAGGTATGAAATACTGGGATGGATTGAGCATAATCGCAAGCAAGCCGAGCCCCGCAATCACCAAGTTAATAGACAGCAGTTTTTTTCGATGTATATATCGGGTGAAGATGGGAATCATTATGGCTGTAAATAAGCTGCTCAACTGAAAACAGACAAAGCATAGGCTACTATAAACCGTAGCTTTTTCTGCGATCGCCTTATATTGGGGATTTGCCATGACATCTGCGCCAGGCGGCAGACCCAATATTTCTGCAATGCTGAGATTGAAATAAGCCAAGAAAATAAAATAACCAGACCAGATGAAAAACTCTGTGATTGAGATCTGTCTCAACACTTTAGGCATCGCAAAGAAGTGGCTCAAAATATCGCGGAAGCCTGTGAATAGGGCAAGCTTGCCCTCTACTTTCTTTATCGGATCTGTCGCTTCTGGAGTTCTGATGCACGTCCAGGCGCCTGTACATACAGCAACTGCACCGCAAATAAAAAAGGCGATAGCAAGAAATGTAGGCTGATGAACCAACGGAATGCTCGTATTTGGGTTGAGCCATTTATTTAAAAGCCATGGAAGTGCAGAAGCACAAGTGGCGCCAATACCCAAAAAAATAGCCTGCACGGAAAAACCAAAGGTAAGCTGATGCTTGGGTATGGTCTCTGCGACTAAAGAACGCATAGGTACTTGCGCTAAGTTGACGACAGCCACCAATAATCCTAAAACTATGGCACTCGACAAAAGCGATCCACAAAAAGGCAGCAAAAAGCTGAAAAGCAAAATGGATAGGATAGCTATCAGAATATAGGGTCTTCTTTTTCCGTATTTGCTCACCGTGCGATCGCTTACATGTCCAATTATAGGTTGCAGGATAAGCCCTACCATAGGTGGAATGAGCCAAAGATAGGCAACCATTGAAGGTTCTGCCCCTAGAAAGACGAAAACCATACTCGTATATGGGTAAAAAATGGCGGTACAAAATGCTATTCCTAAGAGGCCAAAGTTAACGTTGATGATGTGGCTAAGGCTTGCTCTCGGCTCTATTTTAGGATCCATAGACTCTCTTAATGACAGCTTCCGTTTCTTTTAGGTTTTTAAAGACGCTAAAGTCTGTCCCTTGCGTGCGAAAAGCGCCGCAAATATTGCCATACTGACAAGCTTTGATCAGATTTTTAGTTTTTAAGTAACCAAAGCCCAGGCCTCCATTGAATGAATCGCCGCATCCTGTTGTGTCTACGACGTGATCTACTTTCATAGCTGGGACCAGCTCATGTTTGAGCACTCCTCCCTCCTTGTAAAATGCATGGCAGCCTGTTGTATCGGCTGTGACGACCAACGATTTAAGTCCGAGAGAGAAAAAGGAGGCAGCTACCTCCTCCATGGGCACTTTCTTCTTATCGGTAAGCTCTTGCCAACCATACTCTTTTTTATACCTGCAGTTTTCTAGCTCTTCTCTATTCATTTTTAAGATATCTATGTAAGGCAACCATGCTTCCACATCGACCCAAGCCTTTAGTGCGCGATCCCCTTTCGTTGTCACGGTACATGTTGGTCCATGCGCATCAAAAATAATGGTTCCTTTAGAATTTTTTTTGAGATAGCTGACAGTTTCTAAACCTACTTCAAAATCTGTAACGGGAAGGATGATAAACATATCGCAATCGAGTAGATCTTCTAGATCAGTGGGTCTGATTGGATGCATAAAGCCGCACTGTTTTTCTAGACGCTTATTTTGATCGACAAACTTAAGTTCGATGATGTCTCCCCTGTCATGTTCGCTCTCAATGTGGCTTAGGTCGACATTTGAATAGTCAGAAAAGATATCGCCAATTGCATCAAGGTCCTTCTTGCGCACATGTGTTACCGGAATAATCCTATCGCTCTCTTGCAATAATTTAGCGAGGATGATGACGGTGTGAGTGATCGCTCCATAACGCGTGATATGCTTGTTTTGATAGGTTGTGATGGAGTCCCTAGGAATCGGACCTAATACAGCGATTTTATATGGCATATTTTTCCCCGTTTGTACTCCATGTAATCACGGTTTTTATCCCTTCTTTGTTCGCATGCAAGTCGGTTGTAGGGAATTTTTCGAAGGGGACTTGCGAGGTAAGAAGAGCTCCAAGCGCCTTATTCCATTTTAAACTAGCTTCATTAAGATCTTTGACCGCCATCTCCCAATGTTTTTTGGAAGCGTTAACACTTCCAAGAGCGATCTGATTTTTTAGGACAAAGTTATGAATCAGATGCCCGCCATTGATTTCAAAATGCTCATTGTGCGGAACACCGGTAAGCACGTAGCAGCCATTGATGGCCAATAGATCAAACAACTCAAATTCTAAACGAGCTGTTCCCGCTGCTTCAAAAATCAGGTCGATCTGTCCAAATTGTTCTGGTATCTCTTTGAGAGGAGTTTTTCTAGAATCGATGTAGGTACCTCCAATCTCCTCCACTATTTTGGCACGTGGGGAATTTGGTTCTACTCTATCAACACCAACTACTTGAAAATTACGCAGACGGAGCACGATGCATGCAAGCAAACCAATAGGTCCTAAACCTGCAACGAGCGCTCTTTTGGTTTTGTACATCGAAGCATCATGCCAATCAGGAAGTCTCGCTTTCTGCACGTTGAGCAATTCATCGAGGGCCTTTTCTACGACAGATAGGGGCTCGGTTAAGACACCATAAACTCTTAAACTAAGAGGGGCTTTTACAACGTTCTTTTCTTGGTCAACGACATACTCTGCCATAAAACCATGGAGACCTTTGATGCCGCGTTCAAGATAGTCGCCACTTGAGCACATATCATAGCGCTTGTTCTGGCAAGAATAGCACTTCTCACAGCCTCTCCTAACCGTAACAATGCCAAGATCGCCCTTTTTAAAGTGGGTCACTTTTTTACCGACTTCAACCACCTCTCCGATCATCTCATGGCCGAGTATGAGTTCGGTTTCTCCTTGAGGGGGGTGGGCTCTTCCATGGACTCGGATAGCTTCGCGATCTGTGCCGCAAAT
Source organism: Chlamydiia bacterium (assembly GCA_963804085.1). Lineage (GTDB taxonomy): Bacteria > Chlamydiota > Chlamydiia > Chlamydiales > Rhabdochlamydiaceae > CAWDOQ01. Next base: position 53,024 of record CAWDOQ010000016.1, read on the forward strand.
GCCCACTTCTAGAACTTTCAGCTTTACTTCATCGTCAGTTTTAATTATGGGTTCAGGCTTGTCTTGAAGCGAAAGTTTATTCGTCTTTGTGTTGAATGCAATGACTTTCAATTGAACTACCCCCCAACCCTCCTTTTAAGAACCCAGCAATATTATTGCAATGGGGTTAGTGTTTCTCGGCGAAGTATTCGGCGCCGAGGAGGGCGGTGTTGGGGTTTAGGACGACTTTGATGGGGATCTGGGATAGGAGTGGGGCGAATCTGCCTTTGGCGGTAAAGGCCTTCATGAAGGCGTTTTTCTGGAGGACGGGGAGGATTTTTGGGGCGATGCCGCCGCCGAGGAAGAGTCCTCCGGTGGCGAGGAATTTTAGAGCGACATTGCCACACTCGGCGCCAAGGAGGGAGGAGAACCATTCTAGGGTGCGGATGCATGTTTTATTTTCATCCTTTAATGCTTGCTCTGTAATCGTGCGGGCAGGGTCGCCTTTGGCGAGGGCTTGGGTGACTGCATCCGATGGCTTTTCTAGGTTCATATCGATGAGAAAGTGGTAAAGATTGTAGAGGCCGGGCCCGGACAGGATTCTTTCGTAAGAGACGTGGCTGCCAAAGCGCTCTTTCAAGTAGCGCAAGAGTTCCATTTCAAGTTCGTCGCGAGGGCCAAAATCGGTATGCCCTCCTTCGGAAGAGAAGGGGTGGTGCTCTTTGCCATCCCAGAAGAGGCCGGCTTCACCAAGTCCTGTCCCTGCAGAGACGATTGCTTGATTGCCAACGCTTTCCGGGCTCCCCGGGTTGATCACGGCAAACTCATCAGGTGCAAGTCGCCGCAGTCCATAGCCGTTGGCCACAAGATCGTTAATCAGAAACACCTGCTTCGTGCCGAGCTCTTGCACAAACGTAGAAGTCTCGATGATCCAGGGAAGGTTTGTCGCGGTGCAGCGCCCATGCACGATTGGCCCAGCTATTCCAAAACAGGCTCTAGAAATGGGGGTGGGGTGCTCCTTTAAGAACTCTTTTACGATATCCAAAAGCGAGGAGTACTCTTTGCTCGCGAACTTCTTTTCAAAGAGGATCTTGTGCCTCTCTCCAAAAAGAGCGAGGTGGGTCTTTGTGCCTCCAATATCTCCTGCGAGGATTGTCATCGATATGCTCCCTGATGTGTTTGGTGTTTATCTTTGATCCAAAAAAGGGCGCCCCAGGACAGGAGGCTGGTAATGATCAAGAAAAAGATGGGTACTAGGTAGTTCTCTGTCACATTGCTGAGGATTAGAGTGAAAAACGGGGCTCCCCCTCCTAGAAAAACGCTGCAAAAGTTGTAGCTAACGCCGACACCGGTGTAGCGGACGTGAGTAGGAAAGAGTCCACAGATGAGCATCGGTAAAAGAGAGTATTGGATGGTGAACAAAATAGAAGCTAAGGCCCGCAAAAACACTTCTAACGCAAAGGAGTCATGCGATACGAAGAGCGGATAGGCCAGGAGGATCCCTCCAAAGCAACTTATGCTCCATAGAATTTTGGTGTAGCCCTTGTCCGCCAAAATGCCAAAGATGGGCAAACAGAGGTTAGAAAGCACGATCATCCCTAAAAGCATCAGCATCTGTTCACTGAAGTCTCTGTTTAAAATTTGAGCCGAATAGACGGGTGCATAGATAAAAACCAGATACCAGCCGGCCAATAAAAAAGCACAGAGCAGAAACGACTTTATCATGGGGATTTTGTGATGCCTAAATGTATCTATAATCGGAAGTGTCGTGATCTTTCCCTCTTTTTGGAGTGCCATAAAAGGCGGGGTCTCTTTTAGTTTTTTCCGTAGATACCAGCCGATGAGTCCAATCAAGCCGCCGACAATAAAGGTGATGCGCCACCCCCATTCTGCCAGGTGGTGCTCGCTCACAAAGTTATCCAAAACGAGAAATTCGGAAATGCTTAAAATGGCGCCAATTTGAGATCCAAAAAACACCCAACTGCCCATTATTCCCCTTTTATCTGGAGCAGCAAATTCAGTTAAATAGCACATAGCACCGGTAAATTCCCCACCCGTTGACACTCCCTGCAAAAAACGCAAGCAGGCCATCAGAACCGCAGCCATGATGCCAATCGTTGCATAGGTCGGGAGCAGACCGATACACAAGGTGGGAAATGTCATGAGCAAGATCGAACTGATCAGGGCTATGCGTCTTCCAAATCTATCGCCGATATGGCCAAAGAACAGGGTCCCGAAAGGACGCGCGATAAAACCGACGCCAAAGATCAAAAATGTACCTACGATCGCCGCTTTGCGTGAATAGGTGGGGAAAAAAAGAGCAGTGAAAATAGGAGCAAACTGCACAAAAAGATAAAACTCATACCACTCGAGCGTATTACCGATCAAAGTGGCACTGACGATGAGGCGTAATTTGGCGCGTGAGACATGCATAGTCGCAAGAATACTCATCCGCACAATTATGGCAAGTCGCTTATGTCCAGAGCCTTTCCCGCTGTGACTGATTTTGATTTTTGTTAAAAACTAAGACTTTATATAGTGCCTCCAGAGACATGTCGGGTTTCACGCCACTATCGTTGTCTTGTAAGCCTTTGCAAGCCTGGTACAGCATCGAGCAAGGGCATTCTCTACTGCTTCGCAAATCAAATGTGCCGTCAGGCACATTTGCTTGTCTTCGCAGCCCCCGCGACCCCTCTTGAGCTTCAATCTGCTTTGATAAATCGCATCCTCGTCGGAGGGGCGTGTATAACACGGCCCCCCACGCGCTTCGCGCGCTCCTGCGGGTGCAATTTCTCTGTGCAGATTGAAGCCGTTGGCTGCTCGCGCGCTCACTTCCCGCCGGACTTACGTCTCGGGGGCGGGTCCCTTCTCGCGTCGTGTCGCAGAGCCATTCTCAAAGAGTAGTCACAGCGGTTTGAAGTACAACAACTTGCAAGCATCTCTTTAAGAACACCGCGATTCTCGCGGTGGTGAAAAAAGAATGGGCACTGCGACACGACGCGAGAAAGGGGCCCCGCCCGAGACGCAAGTCCGCGGGGCTGCGAAGACAAGCTGAAGTGCCAGGCGGCACTTCGGCTTTGCAAAGCAGGGGAGGGTTTTAACCCGACCTGGGGACGAGCGCGCGAGCAGCCAATCGACTCAGATCGCACAGCAAAATCGTACCACAGGAGAGTGCAAAGCACGTTCGGGGCTGTGTTATACACGCCCCGACTCCGAGGACACGATTTGGCAAAGCGAGGTGGGGCGCAAGGGGGCAAGCAGGGGGTGCGGAGAGGGACACGAAGTGCTCTCCCGTACCCCCGACATGTCTCTAGAGGCACTATATAAAGCCTTAGTTTTTAACAAAAATCAAAATCAGCCACAGCGGGAAAGGCTCGATAATAAAAAACTCTTTTAATTTTTTTGATGATCAGGGTAGGCTGCGGTAAGGTTTACAAAAAAGGAGGCACAAATGAGTTCAGTTAAAGAAGTCTACACGAAGAAAAAATGTGAAGAAGTTACGGCATTTGTTTCTGCACAAGAGGTCACTAAAGAGCCTGCGATTACAGAGAAGTATTATGATCTCGTGACCGATTTTTTCGAATTCGGATGGGGAAAATCTTTTCATTTTGCGCCTCAATTTCCTGGCGAAAAGATGAAAGATGCGATTTTGCGCCATGAGTATAAACTGATCGATGCTCTTAAGCTCAAACCCAAGATGAGGGTGCTAGATGTAGGCTGCGGAATTGCGGGTCCTATGAAAAATATCGCAGAAAAGAGTGGAGCAGACTTCGTTGGACTCAACATCAATGCCTACCAGATTAAAAAATGCAAAGAGTACATCAAAGAGAGCGGATTGGAAAAAACATGCACCTTCCATGAAGGCAACTTCATGCACGTGGATATGCCCGATGCATCCTTTGACGCGATCTATTCGATTGAAGCCACACCTCATGCACCGGATAAAACCCTCTGCTTTAAAGAGATGTATCGCCTGCTGAAGCCAGGCGCATGCTATGCGGGGTTTGAGTATGCTCTTCTTCCCAACTACGATGCGAACAATCCTGAGCATGTGAAGATCATGGATGGTTTAGAGCACGGAGGAGGTTTACAAAAAACACTGCCTTGGGAAGAGCTAAAACAGTGCTTTATCAATGCGGGTTTTAAAGTGATCACCATGCAAGATGAGTGTAAAGAAGGCATGAGCTGGACACTTCCTTTAGAGAAAGGTTTGAGAAGTTCTAAGCCGGGACGAGCGATCACCAACGTCTTCGTCAGACTCTTAGAGTTTTTAAAAATCGCTCCCGAAGGGTCTACTAGCGTGAGCAGCTTTTTAAATAGCGGCGCTGATGCTTTCGTGGAAGCTGGAAAGCGCAAGCTCTTTACAACTTGCGTCCTCTTTGTGGTCCAAAAGCCGCATAAATAAAAAAGGATGGAAGAGGATCTTTATTTTTCGTTTTGCAAGTGGACTAAAGGGAGTTCACCTCAAGGCGACGGGCTTTTAGTTGCCTCTGATATCTCACAAGAGTGGCTCCTCCCCTGGTGGTGGGGCCACTATATCCGCCATAATACCTACCCAGTCACTTTTGTTGATCTTGGCATGTCACAAGAGATGAAAGAGTGGTGCAAGGAGCGTGGGAATTTTGTCCGACTTGCTGCCCCCGATCTCTTTGTTAAAGAAAAGGAGGAGATAAAAGATCCTCTTATCCTTGAGTGGGAGAACAGCTATGGACGCAAATTCTGGCCTCGGAGACAAGCCTGGTTTAAAAAGCCGATGGCCTGCTTAAAATCCCCCTATTTGCGCACCGTCTGGTGCGACCTCGATTGTGAAATCCGCGCTCCCTTATCTGAGCTCTTCTCATTTTGCGAAAATAGCGCAGGGATCTCACTAGCACGCGAGAAGCATGACCCTCTTTCTCAAAAATCGGGATTTAATTCCGGAGTGGTCGTTTATAAACATGGTCTTGCTCTTATTGAGGAGTGGGCAAAACTTGCGGTAAGCTCTAATGAGCTATTTCCGGGAGATCAAGATCTCCTCTCTCTTCTGATCTTGGAACAAAAACTCCCAATCGTAGAGCTTCCCTACATCTACAATTGGAGCCGTCTTAGCGAGGAGAACGCCGATGCCAAAATCTTCCATTGGCATGGCGATCATGGAAAAGCAGTGATCGAGTTTCAGATCACGCGAGCGAATCAACCATTCTAAATTTTATAAATTTTTCTTGACAACGAGCCCGCTCTGCTTTAGAAAAATGCAAAAAGGGGTATGTCATGAATATCAAGCGTCTCATTGGTTTTGTTATGTTAGCAGTGGGTATCTATCTCGTCTTTTTCTCTATGCACGCCATGGAACAGATGCGAGAAACCACAGGGTTTATCAATAATATACAGGATTCTTTCAGAAATAGCCCTGCTTGGAACTCTATCGTGAAGTTTTTTGGAGGTAAGGCTCAAGAGAAGGTCGCCTCTTATCATCTTCCAGTGCTCTTGACTCTTATCGCCGGAATTGCGCTCACTATCTCTGGAACAGTGGTCAGTATTTTAGCTAAGAAAAAAAAGGAGAAAAAAAGATGAAAACAAAAACAGTTGCTTTCACAATGCTCGCGTTATCAGCTAGCTTTTGCATAAGCACGAACGAAGTCGCTTGGGAAAGAAAAGCGATGTCCGATTGCAAAAAAGAAGAGAAGAGCTGCACCGATAGCCCCTCTTCATGCAAAAAAGAAGCCGAAGAGTGCAAACAAGATGCGCACAAAACAGATGAAGGCTCTTTTTATCATAAACTCAGCCCCGTCTATAGATCTATGTTCAAAGGCTTCAATGCTAAGCAGAAAGTACAAGCTATGGACATGGCAGATAAAAACAAGATGTCGCCGGACGATGCCGTAGCAAAAGTGGCTAGCACTCCTAAAAATAAGAAATAATAGCAGTAAGTTTAATTCCTTTTTTGTTAGACTATTCGCATTAGTCAAATGGTTTGGCTAACAAAAAAGGAAAAAACGAATGAATATCAATGATTTAAGTATTAGGGAGCGCCGATCTGGCATAGTGCCTAGAAAGCTCTCCTCCGTGTCCTCTGTTTCTATTCTTCTCTCTTCCCCTCTTTCTCATTCTTATCATTATCACGCTTAATTTTTTCTCTCTTGCTTTCTAGCCGAAGCTAGTTAAACTTTTTATTTTATTTATTTTTAACTTTTTAATTAGGAGTATTTTATGTCTGCTTGTACAGATATTTCTTTAAGTAAAGGCACAACTGTTGTGCCTCAAAACGGGATAGAGAAAATCCCTGAGAGAGTTAAGCTCGCCGTTCTATTTCCCTTCCTGGGAGGCAAAGACCTAGCAAATCTTTGCGCCAGCAAGAAAGAGTGGCAAGTTAAACTGGTGACCGTCCAAGTATCGGATGGCCGGAATATGCGAGAATTAAGGCTAGCAATCAGGGTGGCCCAGTTGGACTGGATTGACAAAAAAAACCCAGACTACAGCCAACTATTGCGTAGCATCCACTAAGTTCTCTTTGCTCGCCTGCGCACATGTGCAGGCGAGCTTTATCTCATTAACATTGAAGGTATTAACACGTCAGTGTTGCACAATTCTTTTTTAACGTGCCTCTGCCTGTGCCTTTGCCCGATCTTACTCTTCAAATAATCCGGATCAGGCACGGGCACAGGCAGAGGCACGTTGAAGAGTTATGCAGCACAGTCCATTAACACGAAATTCGAGTAAATGATAGCATGATATTCGAGTAAATAGATGGATCAGACCAATCACATGGAAACTCCCTTACTCCCTTCTCTTCGGCTGCAATCGCCTTACGTGGGACGGATTCTTTCGTTATGGAATGATTATCGTGAAAAGGTGATCCCTTATTTCAAAGAGATGCCGAGTAAGCCACAGGCTGAGGAGTATTTCGCTCATCTCGAAGAGATCTACGAACAGGATGCCTACAACTCTTTATCGATTGAGGGGTATCAGGTAGATGAGGATCTTGTGCAGCGTGTCCAAAATGATGGATGGAATCCGGAGAAACATGCAGAAGACATGCAAGAGAGAAATGCTCTTGCTGCACGAGGCTACTACGAGGCATTTTTAGAGGTGAAAAAAAGCCTGCGCGCTTTGCTCGATGGAAAAAACCCGGGTGCAATCCTAGAAAAGGATTTGAAAAAGTGGTACCAACATCTCTTTTCTCCTCTTGCTCGTGCAGGAATCATACGTCAAGAAGATCTGTTTGGATATCGTAAAGGTCCGGTTTATATCCGCAATTCACGCCATGTCCCTCTTCCAAAAGAGGCTCTTATCGATGCAATGGATACGCTTTTTGAGTGTTTGAAAACAGAGAAGCACGCTGCCGTGCGTGCGGTCTTGGGTCACTATATCTTTGTATATATTCACCCCTACCTGGATGGCAATGGCCGTTTGGGTCGATTCCTGATGAATGCGATGTTCGCTTCAGGCGGGTATCCTTGGACGATCATTCGCGTTAAAAATCGGACGCAATACTTGAATGCTTTAGAAAGCGCCGGGCCCGATAGGAATATCGAGCCCTTTGCCGAGTTTATCGCTCAAGAGATGCGAGCATCTCTTAAGCTGTAGGAGCGATCAGCTCTTTGCTTGCGGTGTAGATGAGCTCGTACTGCTCTACTTCTTGCACCATCCCGTTTCTGCCTGTCTCAAGACCGCGCATGTGCGCTACGGTGTTATAGATGAGGTCGGGATTACGGTTACCTTGCAGGTAGAGATCATACACCTCGTAGGTTGCCGCGAATGTTCCTGAACGGCCAATGCCTGCGCTGCAGTGGGTCACAACTGGTCCGCGGTGCTGTTTCACATGGTCATGCACTGCCTGAACATGGCGGGCAAGCACCTTCTTTGGAACAACATCACGGTCGGGCCAGTTTTGCAGATCGAACTGGGTGATTTGCCTTCTCTCTTTTCCTTTTTGCATCTCGATGACGCGTTTAACGGTACGCGGAGCGTCGGGTTTTCTTTTTGAATCGGGAACTTCATTCTCCGGCACGAGGATCTCTTCGCTGATGATCTTTATCTTAAGTCCATTGGCTAAGGTGGCTGCTAACCAGTAGATAGCGCATTTATCGCGACTATCTTCAACAGGATTTACAAGTTTTACAATTGCAGAAGCCTTGGAATCCCAGATCATCTCCCAAAATTCGGTGATCTCTTCAGGTTTTGGGCCTTGCGAGGCTAAGATCTTGCCGCCTAAAATCCAGTTGGCGTTGAAGTAGAACTTATCATCTGTAGAGTGTTTAAAGCGTGTGGCATTGTTGGGGAGAATATTATCATAACGATTGCGATCCGGTAGCTTTGCTCCTTCGCTAAAGGCGGGATGCGTCTCTGCATCTACGATGAGTTTATCCAGCTCATTCAAATTCGCTTTCTATGCGGCCAGAGTTAAACGCGCCGAACCAAGCGGGATGAGCAGTTTCTAGCTGAACCGCACCAAATTTGATTGCACACCCTACGGCAGCAAGAAAATAGGAGGCGATTGTGGCTATAGCAAGAAGGACGATTGTGCCTAGACGATAGGTCACATCTGTTAAACCTGCGTCAGGCTCAAATTTGCCGAGCACGACTTGCCAATTACGGTGACAAGAGCGCATAGGAGCGATCAGGCTATCTCCTGTTCTATCATCCCACTGGCACAGGTTGCAAATTCCGGGAACTTCTGAAAGACCGCTCATGGCATTTCTCCTTTTTTTAATGGAAAGATTATAGCACGCAATTGGTTTAAAAAGGTAGGGTGAAAACATGGATAAACATGAGATCGCTCGTATCTTAAATGAGATCAGCCTTCTCCTTGCCTTTCAGGGGGAGAACCCTTTTAAAATTCGCGCTTACCAAAATGCCGCACGTACAATTGAGAGTCTGGATGAGGATTTAGAGACTCTGATTCAAAAAAAGGAGTTACAAAATCTTCCTGGAATTGGCGCGCATATCGCAGAAAAGATCACCATCTTGGTCCAAAAGAGGCGCCTTCCCTACTACGAAGATTTAAAAAAATCTGTACCAAGCGGTCTTTTGGAGCTTTTGAATATCCCCGGACTTGGTCCCAAAAAGTTAAAGATTTTATACGACAAGCTGAAAATTAAGAGCCTCGAAGATCTGGTTAAAAACTGCGAGCAGGGAAAGGTGGCTAAACTGCGCGGCTTTGGCGCCAAGACGCAGGCCTCTCTTTTAAACGGGGTCGCTAAGTTTAAAAGCTATGGCAAACGGCTGCTCTGGTGGAGTGCCGGCGCTATTGCTCAGCCGATCTTAGGTGCGCTTCTCAAGCAGAAGGAGGTGAAGCGTGCAGAAATTGCAGGGAGCTATAGACGCAAGTTGGAAACTGTGGGCGACCTAGATTTTGTCGCGAGCAGCAATTCTGCTGCCCGTACAATCGACTGGTTTGTCAAACAGCCTGCTGTGGAAAAGGTGGTTGCGAAAGGTCCGAGCAAAGCCTCCGTACGATTTAAAGGCGGCCTGCAAGCAGATATCCGCGTGGTCCCAGATAGCGAGTATGCTTATGCGCTGCTCTATTTCACAGGATCTAAAGAGCACAACATCGAATTAAGAAAGAGGGCGCTTTCGCGTGGCTTTAGCTTGAGTGAATATGGCTTAGAGCCTCTAAAAAAGAAGACGCGCCCTGCGAAAAAAGAGCAGACGGAAGAGGCGATCTACCAAACGCTGGGCCTTAACTACATCCCTCCGGAACTCCGTGAAAATATGGGAGAGATCGCAGCCGCTGAAAAAGGAAAATTGCCTAAGCTTATCGAGGAGCGTGACATTCGAGGGGCCTTTCACTGCCACACAACAGATTCTGATGGGCATAACACGTTAGAAGAGATGGTGAGAGCAGCTTGTGATCTCAAGTGGGAGTATTTGGGGATATCGGATCACTCCCGTTCAAGCATTCAGGCTCATGGGATGCATGAGGAGGACCTATTTGATCAAGTGAAACGGATCCGCAAGCTAAACAGCTCCGGCAAGTTCTCCACACACGTTTTTGCAGGGCTTGAGTGTGACATTCTGCCGAATGGCAACCTCGATTTTGCAAGCGATGTATTAAAAGAGCTGGATTTTGTCATCGTCTCTGTTCACCAAAGCTTTAAACTAGATGAGAAAGCAATGACAGCAAGGCTGATCCGTGCGATTGAAAATCCCTACACAACGATGGTAGGACATTTGACGGGACGTCTCTTGCTCAAAAGGGAGGGCTACTCGGTGAACATTCCGAAAATTATCGACGCCTGCATTGCGAACAAGAAGATCATCGAGCTAAATGCGCATCCGATGCGGCTGGATATGGACTGGCGCTTTTGGCATAAGGCAAAGGAGAAGGGGCTTAAATGCAGCATCAATCCCGATGCGCATAGCACATCTGATCTCCTCTTTTTCCGCACAGGAATCAACATCGCGCGCAAGGGCTGGCTCGAGAAACAAGATGTTATCAATACCCTCCCATTAGCAAAAATTAAATCTCTGTTTTAATGCGATATATTGGATGAGTCTTCTTCGTACGTGCCCGCTGTGCGCGCCCGCATGCCCGCGCCCGAATTAATCCGGATCGGGCGCGCATGCGGGCGCGGAACGGGCACGTGTTGGAGAAAAGCTTTAATGCTTGTGGCCGCCGCCTCCACCACCGCCTCCGCCATGTCCCTGCCCCCCATGATGGCCACCTTCGTGGTGGTCATCTCCGTGGCGGTCGCCTCGACCGCGATTGCCGTGGTTGCGATGCTCACGGTAGCGGCGGCTGTAATAGCAATTTCCATACGGATCGCAATCATCATAGTAGCTACCATAGTAGCCGCCATAGTAGCCGTAGCTTCCGCTATAGTCTCCGCCAGAGGCGCACGACGCTAAAACAAACAGCGTTGAAATGAGATAGAACGCCTTCATACTTTTCTCTCCTTACTTTGCATTAAACTTACCTCTTCCCTTAACATGAGGTGCGAGAAAAACAAAAGGTTTTAAAAGATGCTCTCTCCCATTCGTGTCTGGCTTGCATTTTTTATAATGGGAGGAGTCATTGCTTCTCTTCTCTTTACCGACTGCCGGACCACTCATAAAAAACGGATGGTTGCTTTAAGAGAAGCCAAGTGGATGGGATTTGAAGAGAGCATGGGCAAGCGCGATTTCTCTTTTTTGTCCCGTTTTTTTGCTAGGCAGATGAAAAAGCGCGCCGACTGGATGGTAGTAAAAAGGCTATATCAGAAGAATGTGCTGCAAGCCTCCCTGTCCCCTCAAGTGCGCATCCCGAAAATCATCCACCAGATCTGGCTAGGCAGTCCGCTTCCACAAAAATACATCCAGTTGCAAAAGAGTTGGCAGGAGAAACACCCCGACTGGGAGTACCGTCTCTGGACGGATGAGAGCGTTAAAAATTTCAAAATGCAGAACCAGGCTCTTTTTGAAAGCGCCACAAACTGGGGCGAAAAGGCGGACATTTTGCGTTACGAGATTCTCTACCAGATCGGCGGGCTCTACGTAGATACAGACTTTGAATGCGTGCGTTCTTTTGACACGCTGCACCATCTTTGCGATTTTTACGTGGGGCTTGAGACTCTTGAGCATAACATGCGTGAGCGCGCATGGGCAATGCCCTTATCGGTACTGTTCCAGGCCATCCGATTTTAAAGCTCTGTTTGGAGAGTATGCAAGGAGACGGAGCAAGGGATAACTAGGATCTCATCCAGACACGAACAGGTCCTGGACATCTCGCCCGCTGCTTTTTTAAAGCATATAATGTGGGTAATTTTAAGAACATCGCTCTTCCCTTTACCTACTTCTATCCCCTTCCTGATACCCAGCGCGATGGCACCTTAGGCGGCGCCATCAAGACGCGCTGGATCCAAGATGAATCCTTTGCAATTCACTACTGGGACACCAGCTGGATTCCCAAGAAGTGATCTTAGAAGTCTAGGCGTGCACTTATCGAATAGGAGAAAGAGCTCTTAGCTGAATGATTATTGCACCACCATCATTGCGCGCGAGGCCTTCCGATCGGAAATATATTTTGTTCAATAGTTTTTTTCAGGAATTTATGACTTTCGGCAACGAAGTGTATAAGCCTTCTTAATGACAAACCCGAATTTTTGAGAAAACGGCTCGACAGAGAAATCTTTTGGCGATTCTTTAAATCCCCCATTTGTAAGAGGACAAACCTCTTGCAAGAATGCAACAACTGGATCAGTTTTATCAAGAATGACAACGCGAGAGAATTGTAAAAGCTCTGAAGCACTCAATGCAGCTTGAATTTTTGATACCACCATTTTATATGCTTCTTTTTCACTCGAACTCAACCAAGGAGCGGAAACAACTATATCCCACTTTTCTAAGGAATCTTCTCTTAAAAAAAGAGCAAAAAGCCAAATAGACCCATGTTCTTTTTCAAGAGCTTGGACAACCAATTTAAGTTTATCTAAAATTTCTTTCATAATTTTTTCAGCAATGTATCAGCAGACTCTAACAATAGTTTTGTGGTTTGCTCAGCTTGTTTTTGCGATGAATAACGTATTTCTGGATCCCAAGAAGCAACAATAGACCATTCTGTAAATATCTCCTCCTTAATCCGATTCTCAACTCCTGAAAGGTGAAGCAACGTGTCTAAGTCGTGTATTTTAAGGAGAGGCTTCAACTTCTTAAACTCATTTTCTGTGCTTGGAAATCCCTTCCATCCTAACGTCTCGCACATTTTCCTTTTTAATCCAAGTTCAACTGCATATCCACAAATATAAAAAGCGCCATCATAGCGTCCTGCCTTATAAAGAGCCTGAGCATCTTCGAGTCGATCTCTAGAAAGAGTTTGCAATTCTTCTAATGTAATCACAGTGTTCGGTTTACAAATGCTCAGCTTATGGGTTACCGAAAACAGAAGATTATACAACGCTTTTGCAAATTTTGATAGCTTTTTCTATACTGTCAAAAGTCTAAGCGTGTACCAAACGTCCAGCCTTGCAACGCGAGGTCTTTGTTATCAAAACGCGTGTTGATCGCTGGAAAGCCTGAAGTGTTTAGGTAGAACTGGTTCTGGCCGAAAAAGAGGTGGTGCTCCCAGCCTGCTTGCAACCTAAGATGGAGCCGCTCAACAAAGCTGTGATCCCATCTGAGACCGATTGCCAGGTCGGTGATCGCACGCGTCGTATTGAATGGATCTTTTGTGCGCAGGGCAAGAGGATTCGCACCGGTAGAAGTAAATGCGATCTCCTCTTTCACATCGAAATGTCCATAGAGCAGCGAAAGAGCGAGGTTTCCATAAATCGATATCTCTTTAAAGACGCCCCATTGCGTGTCTAAGCCGCCTCTGACGCCTAAGCCCCAAAACTCATTCTTCATTTGGATCGCATAAGCGAGCGTATTGGGTGGATCTATCGCTGCATAGGCTATCTGATACTTTTGGTTTATCCACGCGGACCTAAGTCCCAAGTGGGGCCTTAATGTCAGCCATTTGCTGACAAAAAACTGGCGGCCGATCTCAAAGTCGAGAAGATTTAAATGAAGGCGCCACCGTGCTGCGGAAGCGAGAATGACCGCAGTTGTGTCAAAGTTTGAAAGAACAGTCCCATCGACCCAGACAGGATAGAGGAGCGTCCCACTTGCTCCTGTTGGGACAAAGTTTTGTACATCGGTTCTCTTTGCAGTAGTACAAACGTGGGTCCAATTGAGGAGAAGATCCCACTTATCGTGCGGTAGATTGTAGCCGACCCCGACCCTATAACCCCAATCCCACTTAAATTTAAGCTCCTGATACTTCCCTTCAATAGCAGTAGCCCCATTGTTTACTACCCTCTCTCCCCTCATCACAGGAGCCAGTCCATTTTCAGTGGCTCTCCAATAGAGCGCATCCCCCTGCACAAAGAGGTTGCTTCCTTTTCTAGGTTGAGGAGAGCCGCTAGGAAGAACCGTCCCATTAGACTCATTCAGAGGGTTAGATTTTGGAGGAGGAGGCTGTGCCTGTCCTCTTCTAGAGTTTACTGCATTTAAAGAAGATAGCGCAAAAAGAGAGAGGAGAAGATAGCTTCGCATAGTTATCCTTGGTTTTTAGACGATTGTACGAATTAATTTATTTTTATACCATGTCCACAAATTTGTCCTTGAGGTTATCTAGGAGGAAAAATACAATTTCGCTCAAGTACGCTATGTAACTTTGAGGACACGATGAGACAACAAAAATGGCTAAAATTAAGCCTTATTGCTTTTTGCGCACTAGCTTCTGCAAATGTTTTTGCCGGACATGGCGCATGGAAAGGCGGCGGATCAGGAACTCCTGCAAAAAGAGCGCCCTCCCAAGCTGAAGTGACCAAGATGAACGAGAACGATTTTATCTCTTCTCTCAGTCCTTATCACCGCAAAAAATTCATGAACTTCTCTCAAGCGCAAAAAAGAGCTGCTATGCTCTACATGGAGAAGAATAACATGTCCCCTGACAACGCCATTGAGCAAGCACTGCGCGACCATATCTACAAACGCTAAGAAATAGCGTACAACCTCCTCTTATTCGCGCCCGCTTCCGCGCCCGCGTGCGTGCCCGATCCGGACTAATTCGGGCACGCACGCGGGCGCGGAAGCGGGCTCGAACTTTTAAAGAATGTCTCAAATGATCTTAGCTCCCTTAGCCATCATCTCAGAGAGGGCCCGCTCGACATCGCCCGGATAGAGATTAATCCCCCGACAAGCATCTTTAATCACGGTGACGCCAAGGCCTAAATCTAGAGCATCGATTACAGAGTAGAGCACACAGTAGTCGGTCGCAACTCCTGCGATATGGATCTCTCTTACCGAACGCGATGCAAGATAATCAAAAAGCCCTGTCGATTTTCTTCTGGCATTGTCAAAAAAGGCACTATAACTATCAATCCACTTATCGGTGCCTTTATAAAAAACCGCTTCTATCTTCTCTTTGTTTAGCTTTGCAACCAGCTCAGCACCCTGTGTGTTTCGCACGCAGTGCACGGGCCATAAGATCTGCGAAATGCCTTGGCCTTCGACGATATCTCCTGCTTTTTTTCCCGGATGATTTTGCGCAAAGCTGACATGATCTTGCGGGTGCCAGTCTTGTGTGGCAAGGACATGCGCAAATTGGGGCATAAGCGAGTTGAGGATGGGCACAATGCGATCTGCTTCAGGCACACCGAGCGAACCGCCCGGCATAAAGTCATTTTGCATGTCTACGACTAGAAGTGTGCCTTTCATGCATTCATTTTAATATCTTCGATCATTTTTAGCTTGGTCTCATGCAGGCTCTTTTCCAAACCGGTGAAGTAGGGCTGTGGATTGAGAAAACGGCGCATGCTTGCAGGGAGTTTCTCTAGTTCGTGTATAGATCTTGCGCGCATCTCGCTGAGCTTGGGATGCGTGTAGATCCGCTTTCCTCTTTTAAAAATTGGCACGAGTAGGTCAACCGATGCGACTTGGGGAGAGATGCGCCTTTTTGCACTCGCATCAAATGGATCGACAATCACAATCTCCTTTCCAAGGGGTGTATGGATATCATAAAGCATGTCTGCGATATATCCATTTTCGTCAGAAAAACGACGCACCTGCAAAACGCCGGGATCTGTAACTTTGGCGATCTGCTCGGAGATTTTGATCTTCTGCTGCCATTTGCCTTGCGCATCTTGAATAGCCGTTAGTTTATAGACGCCATCGAGAGCCGGCTGATCTTTTCCTGTCACTAAATTGGTGCCGACTCCCCAAATGGTGATCTTGGCGCCTTGGCGTTTAAGATCAGTCACAATGTGTTCGTCGAGCTCGTTGCTGGCCATAATTTTGACATCAGAAAAACCCGCCGCATCCAGCAGCTTGCGGATCTCGATGCTCAAATGCGCAAGATCGCCTGAGTCTAAACGAACTCCGAAAAGTCTCTTTCCTCGTCTTTGGAGCTCCTTTGCGACCTGTATCGCATGCCGGGTGCCCTTGACGCTGTCGTAAGTGTCGACTAGTAAGATACAATTGTCCGGCATGATCTCTACAAAAGCACGAAAGGACTCCTCCTCCTCGTTAAAAGCCATTATCCAGCTATGCGCTTGGGTCCCCTTTACGGGAATACCGAATAATTTTCCCGCGAGCACGTTGGATGTGCTGTGGCAGCCGCCTATGTGTGCCGCACGACTAGCCGATATCGCACCGTCGATCCCTTGCGCCCGCCTTAAACCAAACTCCACGACCTCATCCGGTTTTGCAGCATAGCATATGCGCGCAGCTTTCGTGGCGATGAGCGACTGAAAATTGATGATGTTCAAAAGGATGCTCTCGAGCAGCTGCGCATCGAGAATCGGGCCTTGCACGCGCAAGAGAGGCTCGTAAGGAAAGACAGGAGTGCCCTCCGGCATCGCATGGAGATCACAGCGGAAGCGAAAGTTTTTGAGATAATCTAAAAACTTCTTATCAAAAAGAGGCTTATCTCCCGATTGTAAAGAAGCAAGATAGGCTAAATCATCCTCTTCGAAACGAAAGTTTTCGATGTAGCTACATGCTTGCTCAAGACCTGCAGCTATGGCAAAACTTCCTCCAAAAGGCTTTTTGCGAAATGAGAGGTGAAAAACCGCCTCTCTATCCGCCATCCCTTTCATCCAGTAGCCATAGGCCATAGTGAGTTCGTAAAGGTCTATCAAAAGCGCAAGAGAGTTGGTGCGGTACAAGGGTTGCATAGACACAAAAGTGAAATTAAATTACGCTTCACAATACAAATAGTCTTGAGTTTTGAGCAATGAATCATTGTAAACACACACAAGAGCATGCGCAGAGTAGAGCCGTGCAAACCGCTCTATGGATCGCCTTTGTTTTCATGCTGATCGAAGTAGTCGGCGGCTGGATCGCAAACAGCTTGGCCCTGATCAGCGATGCGCTTCACATGTTTACCGACGTAGGGGCTTTCCTCTTAACCTTAATTGCATTGCGCATCGCAAGAAGGCCGCGCACATCTTCTATGAGCTTTGGCTACCACCGCGCCGAAATTCTAGGCGCACTCGCAAGCGCCATCTCCTTGTGGGCTCTTTCGGGAGTGCTGATCTATGAAGCGATAAGGCGCCTCATCCATCCACCCGAAGTAGAAGGCTCCATTGTCTTTTTCATTGCCCTTGTCGGCCTCATCGCGAATCTCTTTATGATGCGCGCTCTACACCCCTGCCACACACACAACTTGAGCGTAAAGGCAGCCTACTTACATGTGATCGGCGATATTTTGGGAAGCGCAGGAGTCATCTTGAGCGGTGCCATCTTATGGTTCACCCATTGGACACCCATCGATCCAATCATCACGATACTCTTTACGACGCAGATTCTTTACAGCTCAGGCAAACTCATAAAACAGACTGTCCGGATTCTGATGGAAGCGGCGCCTGTGGGAATCGATGTCGATGCGCTCCAAAGAGATTTAGCCGCCCTGCCAAACGTAAAAGAGGTACATGACCTGCACATCTGGTCGGTCTCAAGCACCCGAGCTGCTCTTTCCGTGCATATCATTTCTGATACCCCTCATAAAACTTTGAATGATGCCCATCGCCTCATCGAAAATAAGCATAAGATCCATCATATGACCATTCAGGTCGAAGATCCCGCCCACTTCGAACCAAAATTTTGTTATGACCGTAACCAGTTGTAAAATAATAACTAATATTTGAGACTTAAACCTCAATGGCGTATTCTAGTGCTATGCGCGCCTTTCTTTTTGCACTCCTCGCGCTATGCATTTGTAGTAGCTTCACCTTAAAGAGCAAGCTTCTCAAAGCCGAGCTAGGAGATTACATTGTAACCGAACAGGACAAGATTGTTTCTGTCCTGCTCGTCCGCTCACTTACTGCGAGCAAACTCGTGCTCGAAGAGATCAGCGCACCTTTGAGTGAGATCAAAGCCCCCGCCTCATGGGCCAAATGGGTACAGGAGCGTGCTCCCGGCCACACTTCATGGACACTTTACGAGATCGACTTAAAAACCAATCAGCTCTCTTCCTGCTACTCTGTGTCGCAAAAAATTTGGATACGCATAGAGGAGTCCGAACTCTTCTTTCCTAAACTGCTCTCTCTTCCTTTAGCGCCTGTTGCACAAGAGCGCAGGAAGCGGATTGGCCCTGCACCGCAAGGAGATGAGGCGGACCATCGCGCCCTCTGGATCCCCGCGGTCACAAGCGAAGGGAAAAAAGTGGATAAGCCGATTTGTGAAGTGTATCAGGCAAGATGGCCCGAAGATGACTCTCTTCTCTCTTT
Organism: Chlamydiia bacterium; assembly: GCA_963804085.1. Taxonomy (GTDB): domain Bacteria; phylum Chlamydiota; class Chlamydiia; order Chlamydiales; family Rhabdochlamydiaceae; genus CAWDOQ01. Next base: position 71,173 of record CAWDOQ010000016.1, read on the forward strand.
ATGCGCGATAGAACTCTACTTTACTCCTTCCCTTTCTTTTCCCTACTGGATCGAGTTATCCAATGGCCACTACACAGTTAAGATCCGTACTATCGATTCCGGGAAGGGACTAGTATCGCCGTTTCAGCCCCAATTGAACGTGCCCCTGCCCGTGCCCTTGCCTTGCCCGATCCGGATTAATTCGGGCACAGGCAGAGGCAGAGGCACGTTTTTAAAACGATAAACCCTTGGTTATGAACAAGCTTTCAACTTCAAGTCCATCTTCTCCTCTATGCCATAGAGAAAACCTCTCTTTGCACGCGAACCGATTAAACTTATCCCGCTTAAAACCAAAAACTTACAACCACTCTTTAAATGGAATTCACAAATCGCTTTTTTATTTCTTAACATTTGCCTCTCTCTCCTCTGAAGGAGGCATCTTATCAACAAGCTTTCCACAATCATGATCTACACACTAGAAAACGGGATCCAGATCACTTATCAACCGATGCCAAGCGCTCTTCCCGAAGAGTTCTTTGCACAGGTTCAGGCAGATCCGAAACAAGCCAAAGAGAGACTTGAAGGCTTTTACAAAACCCATCCAAAGCTTCCCGAAATCGCCAGCCTTTTGACATTTGTTTACATCCAACTCAAAGAGGTTAAAAAAGCAGAGGCGCTTATTTTAGAGACCTACAAAAGACATCCGACACACCTCATTGCAAAGATTAACTACGCCGACCAGTGTTTGCGCAAGAAGAAAAAAGAGCTGATCCCCGCGATCTTCGAAAATACTTTTGATCTTTTCAAGCTCTATCCCGAAAAAAAACTCTTTCATATCTCCGAGTACCGCGGCTTTTTAGTCGTGATGGGTTTCTACCATTTAGCCATCAAAGAGAGAGCAAAGGCAGAAGAGTACCACCTGCTCGCCTGCCGTGCGGATCTTACACATCCCAGCGTCATGGCTTTAGAAAAAAAGCTATTTCGCTTCCGTTTATTGCATAAATTTATTAGATTACAGCGCTAATGAAATTGCCCTTTGCTCCTCCTAGACCCTATTCTCTTCGCAAGTGCAAACAGATCTTGCACCAGGTCTATCACGTCTATAAAAAACGGGAAAAAACTCTCTCCCCTCCAGTAAGAGAGGAGATCAAAGCAGCGCTACTCTCTTTGCAAGAGGAGATCAACAAACAGAACCGGATGCAAGCCACACAGCTCGCAGAGCATCTTGAAACCCTCTGTAAACTCCACCTCAAAAAGAGCTTCTTTGAACAGATACGCGGTTTGGTAGGCGCGCTCGCTTTTGCACTAATCATTGCTGTGCTCGTCCGTCAAATCTGGTTTGAATTCTACGAGATCCCTTCCGGTTCTATGCGCCCCACTTTGAAAGAGCAAGATAGACTGGTCGTCTCTAAAACAGATTTTGGCATCAACCTCCCCCTTACCACCGACCACCTCTATTTCGATCCCGATCTAGTAAAGCGAAGCGGCATCTTTATCTTCACCGGCGAAAACATGGATATCCGCGATGTCGACACCCTCTACTTCTACCTCTTTCCCGGCAAGAAGCAATACATCAAGCGTCTAATGGGAAAACCGGGCGACACTCTCTATTTCTACGGCGGCAAAATTTTTGGAATAGACAAACAGGGAAACGACATCTCAGACGAGCTCAACCTCGCCTCATTAGATGCGATCGAACACATCCCTTTCCTCCATTTTGAAGGAAGAGTGTCGACCCCCAACTCCCCTGTCAACGGGATCTACTCCCCTGTCACCTTGCATCAAATGAATGAAGCGATCGCTCGCCTCTATGTCTTTGGGCAAAATGAGGCACGCGGGGAGATGTTAAAGGGAGCAGACAAAGGACAACTAGATTTTGGCGACCTTTGGGGCATGAAACATTTTGGCATGACCAGACTTCTCACCTCTCAGCAGATGAAGCAACTCTCAGACTATCCACTAGATGGCGCGGAAGATGCACCTCTGTATTTGGAGATTAGACACCACCCTTCGCTCGCATCATTGAAGATTGGACGCGATGAGTATATGCGCCTAAGACCTCTTTTAGGGACAAGCGCCTCTTATATCCCCTTGCAAGAGGCACACCTGCATGCACTTTTTGACAATCTCTACACAGCACGTTTTATCGTAAAAAATGGCTTTGTGATGCGTTACGGCATGAGTCAATCGCAAGCAGCAAGAGATCCCTTTTTGCCCCACCTTCCGGGCATCTCCGATGGCTGCTACGAGTTCTACAATGGAAAAGCCTACAAGATAAAGTGGCAAGGGATCACAGAAGAGCTCCCTCCATCTCACCCACTCTACCACTTCGATCCGCTGCGCCTGCAGCTTTTCTACAACGTGGGAATCGAGTTTGACATGCGTTTTGCTCCGCAGACAAAAAACCAGAGACTTCTTCCCGGACGTTATACCTACTTCCGCGACGGCGACCTCTATCTTCTCGGCGCACCCAGTCATTAAAAAAGAGGATCCAACGCTTGTCCAATTTTTAGAAAGAGAAGAGAGGCTGGCAGCAAGCGCGCCCCACTACAAAGCCTTTAAAGATGCAGGCCCTCCCTTCATAGCAGATGGCAAACTCGACGTAGAGCTCATCAAACAGTTCGGCCTTGTAATCCCCTCTGAGATGTACCTCGCACTAGGCGACAACCACGCCATGAGCGCAGATAGCCGCGACTTCGGCTTTGTCCCGCAAGGCAACTTGCGCGGCGGACCCCTCTTCATCTTCTGGCCACCCGGCCCGCGCTGGGGTCTTCCCAACCAGCCCGCATACCCCTTCTTCAATCTTCCGCGCAGCCTTGTCTGGCTCTCGATCGCAATCGCGGTCGGCCTCTGGTACGCCTGGCACCGCAAGCGCATGCAGCGTCCCATCCAACTTTAACATTATGATTTTGTAAGGAAGACAGTAGCAGGCTGGCCGTTGAGGTCCCACTCTGTTCCTTCACAATCTGTGAAGGTGACGGAGGTGGCGAGCGTCTCATGTTCGATATAGGGCTTATGGAGACGGAAGCTCTCCTTTACCCGATCGGTGGTTTTGATTTTGATGTCGATCCGATCGGTTACGGCAAAGCCCATATCTCTTCGCATCGTGTTGATCTTGTTGACAAACTCGCGCGCAAGACCTTCGAGAAGAAGCGGCTCATCGAGGCTTGTGTCTAGCGCCACTGTGATCCCCTCGACCGTCATGGCAATTGTCCCTTCTAGCACCTTGCGCTCGACCGCGACATCTTCAGGAGTGAGAGTTAGCTTCTCGCCTTCCACCGTAATCTCGATCGCTTTTCCATTCATGAGCGAGGCGAGCTCTTTCTGGGGCAGCTCCTGCACCTTCTTTTGCACCGCATTCATCAGCTTGCCCACTTTTTTCCCGAGCACCCGGAAGTTGGGTTTGGGCACAAGAGAGACAAAGTCGGTCTCGTCTGCAAGATAGATGAGATCTTTCACATTTAGCTCGTCTGCGATCAGACTCTTCTGGTCTTTGAGCGCGCTTAAGACGCTCTCATCTGCTGCAATCACATGGGCTTTAGAAAGGGGCTGGCGCACCTTCACTTTATGCTCTTTTCTCAGCGAGTGGCCGGCGCTTACAACCGTTTGGACATAGGCCATCTCTTTTTCTAAAAGCTCATCACGCAGCTCAGCTTTGTATTCGGGATAATCACAGAGATGGACAGAAAGTGGATCGCTCTTTTTGCGCAGACTTAAAAAAATCGCATCGCTTAAAAAAGGAATAAAAGAGCAGGAGATCTTTGCAACCGTTGTGAGCACCGTGTAGAGCGTATGAAACGCCTCGTCGCGATCTTGCGTCGCCTCATCTGCCCAAAATCTGCCGCGGCTTCTTCTGATGTACCAGTTGGTGAGCTGATCGATAAAGCCGACAAAAGGAGCTACTGCTTCTGCAAGCTCATAACGGTTCATGGCGCTCTCGACAGTTTGTGTGAGCTTTTGCAAAAGCGAAAGGATCCAGCGATCGATGGCAGCAACAGGTGTTGCTGGGAGCTCATTTTTTGGCTCCCACTTGTAGATTCTTGCGTAGGTGGCCAGAAAGTGGTAGGAGTTCCAAAGAGGGATGAGCACCTGCCGCATCACAAGCTCCACTCCCCTTTCGGAAAAGCGCAGATCATCGCCTTGCACGGCAGGGCTGTTGAGCAGATAGAGGCGTACAGCATCTGCACCATACTGATTGAACATCACGTCAGGTTCCGGATAATTCTTTAGCCGCTTGGACATCTTGTTGCCATCTTCGGCAAGCAGTATCCCGTTTACGACCACATTCTTGAAGGCGGGTTTATCGAAGAGCGCAACAGAGAGCACCGTAAGCGTATAGAACCAGCCACGCGTCTGATCGAGACCTTCTGCAATAAAGTCTGCCGGAAAGCCATCTTCCGTCTCTTTGCGATTTTCAAATGGATAGTGGTTTTGCGCGTAAGGCATCGAGCCCGACTCAAACCAGCAGTCGAACACTTCGGGAATGCGTTTAAAAACAGTTCCATTCTCAGTAAAAGTGAGATCGTCGATGAAGTGTCGGTGTAGATCGTCCAGTTTTTTCCCGATGCGATCTTCCAACTCTTTTTTCGAGGAGATGACGATACAATCGCCTCTCTCATTTCTCCAGATCGGGATCGGCGTGCCCCAGTAGCGATTTCTGGAGATCGCCCAGTCGCGTGCATTTTCTAGCCACTTGCCAAAACGTCCATCTTTTATGTGCTCCGGCACCCAGTGAATCTCTGCGTTAGCGGATAAAAGCCTCTCTTTGATCTTCTCAACTGCAACAAACCAAGTTTTCACAGCTTTGTAGATGAGTGGCGTGTCCGAGCGCCAGCAAAAGGGATAGCGGTGGCGGATCTGGCCGTGATGGAAAACCTTCTTTTCCGCTTTAAGACGCTTGATGATCTCCTTGTCTGCGTCTTTTACGAACATCCCCTCGTAGTCGGGAACCTCGCGCGTGTATTTGCCGTTGTGATCGATTGGACAGACAACCTGAATCCCTTCGCGCGCGCAAACGTAAAAGTCGACCTCTCCAAATCCCGGAGCTGCATGTAAAACCCCCGTTCCCTCTTCGCTCGACACACACTCGTCTACGAGAATGTGGAACGCCTTTTTGTCTTTCATCGTTGCAAAATAGGAAAAGAGCGGCTCGTAGCGTTTACCCTTGAGAGACTCTCCCTTAAAACGTGCAAGAACTTCGTAGGAAGCCGGATCTGAAAAATAGGTGGCGAGACGCGAGGCTGCCAGGATGTAGATATTTCCTGTTTTAGCCTCTTTGATCTTCACATACTCCAGATCTCCACGGACGATTAGAGCCAAATTCATCGGAAGTGTCCAAGGAGTCGTCGTCCAGACAAGAAGCGTAGTGTCCGGCTCCTCTTGCAGTTGGAAGCGCACAGTTAAAGAGGGATCGTCTACATCTTTGTAGTTGAGATTCGCTTCAAAGTTAGAAAGAGGTGTGCCCAGCTGTGCAGAGAAGGGCATCACCTTAAACCCTTCGTAAACTAACCCGCGCGCATAGAGTTCGCCAAAGACCCACCAGACAGACTCCATGAAAGAGGTGTCCATCGTGTGCCAGGTGCGAGAAAAGTCGACCCAGCGCCCCATGCGATTGACTGTCCTCTCCCACTCCTGCGTGTAGCGAAGGACGATCTTGCGGCACTCCTCGTTAAACGCAGCTATTCCAAACGTCTCAATCGATGCTGCGCCCGAGAGCTCTTTTGCTTTTTCAATCTCATTTTCTACGGGAAGACCGTGGCAGTCCCAGCCAAAACGGCGCGGCACATAAAAGCCCTGCATCGTGCGAAAACGCAAAACGACGTCCTTAATCGTGCCCGCTAAAATGTGACCGTAGTGAGGAAGCCCCGTTGCAAACGGAGGACCATCATAGAAGGAAAAGAGAGGCGAGCCTTTGCGTCCAAGAAGAGATTTTTGGAAGATCTCCTCCCGTTTCCAAAAGCTCAGAATGCGCTCTTCTCTTACAGAAAAACTCTCGTCTGTGTGTGTCTCAAACATGCCTGCACATACTAACAAAAGTTAATAGATAAAATCTAGCGAGCGTCGCCTAAAAAATTACGAATCCCCTCTTTGCTCTCCCATAAACAATCCGCAAGATTCTTGTAGACCCGGTCAGCCAAAGTGGGAGAAAAGAGCCCTAAAACACAAATACCTATGGAAGCTCCTGACATACCTGAAACTAGAAGCAGCTGCTTGGCTGTGAAATTGATCTTCGGATCCTTGCATAAACTCACTAAAGCCGAGAGAGCAAAAATAAGAGCTAAAATGCAATTGTGCACCAGGCAGACAAACGAGATAAACCCCGCCTCAAAATGGTGCGCACGCGAGGTTAGCAATGCCGGATCCCAGCCGCTTACCTCTCTACTTAAATAATCTTCATTTTTTTCGGAGACTCGAGACACTGTGTGTAGTGCGACAGAACCGATCATTTGATGTAAGGTTGCATTTTTAGCCTCTAGACTAGTCAGAGCTTTTTCGCCTAACTCCTCTACTTTTTTTAGTACTTGTGTAGCCGTGTCTACTACTCCTGGAACAGCCGTTGTCATATTTCCATCTCCTCATTGTAATTAATTAAGCTACAGAGCATTATAGGCAAAACTCTCATTTATTGAGAGAATTAAATTATTGCTTTTGTTATGTTAATTTGTGGGGGTGTAAAGGTTTCGACTTAGGGACAAAGTATCAGTGGCATGCGGAGGATGTCGGTTGGCCTCCTTAATCATCCGATAAAAAAAGAATTGATACTAACGAAGAATATCAATTAGCTGCTTAAGACCTAACAGTCTTAAACGCTCGTGTAATCTAGTGCCTGACCAGGAGCGCTAGAACTACATGTCATCAACCCTGGTATGAACCTGCTCTGTCCTGCTTTTACAGAGTAGAATTCGAGACAGAAAAAGCAAGGCGGCCCGAAGTGGGGCGTCTTTCAGCACGGCCGCCTAAAACTACAAAGACGATAAGCATGTAGTCATTGATATAGAGTTTGCTAAGGACGAGAGTTCGATTCTCTCCACCTCCAAAATTCAGACTAAACCAAATCAAATAAGATTAAGATCATAAGGGACTTACGGGAAACCGATAAGTCCCTTTTTATTTCTTTAAGCTACTTTTTTCCGGCCAAGTGCGTAAAATTTGCGTAATCGAAAACCCTTCGACTGGAGGGACTCATATCGCGTCCTCCTCTCTATCAATTTTTCAAAGAGGAACCATGTCCATAAAACTGAATTTCAAACCGAAAACCCTTAAGTATGACCTAAATGCTAAGGATTACTCGCCGCTCATTCTGGGCGAGGCTACCGAACTCATCCCCGATATCGAAAAGTACCGAGAGAAATTTCCGAACAATTCAAACTGTTTTCTGTTTATGTGAAATTGGCATACCCTATGTAGATGGCTGTTGCAATCAATAATAAACCAGTCAAAAGATTAAATATGCGCAAACGAAACCGACTCTTTAATAACAAAGATAGTTTCTCCCCCAAAAATGCCCAAATAGCCAGTGAAATATAACAAATAAAAAAATAGATGCTAACGAATGTTAAAAAAGATCCGTAACTTTCTGGGTTAGAAAAGATTGAAACACCAGATACACATGCAATCCATGCTTTAGGATTTACCCACTGAAGCACAAAGCCTTCATAAAATTTAGGGATATCCGTTTTTTTTACTTTTATTTCAGGATGTGAAGAAGCTATTTTATATCCCATATAAATAATATATAAAACCCCCGCAACAGAAATGAAGGTGAGCAGAAATGGGTACGCTTCAATAAATTTTTTAAAAAAAAGTCCCACAAAAAGCAAGAGCAACGTAAAGCCTATCGTTGCTCCTGATACATAAGGAATTGTTTTCTTTACGCCATAATCAACACCAGATGAAAGAATAATCATGTTCACGGGTCCTGGGGAAATTGACATTGCTAAAGAAAACGAAAACATTGCAAATATAAGGGAAAGGGACATCAGTACTCCTACGTGTTTTCTTTTTCGACTTTGTGTAATTTGGTGATCAACTCGCTACTAGAATCGAGGAGATCGGAAAAATGCAGGTCAGTCAAATCGAAAGCTATGATGAATGAATCAATCATCTGAGCAACCCCAGCGAACCTGTATATTTATTGACGAGTTTGCGATTGCCATAAATGGCGATACCGTAATAGTTCAAGACCTCTTTTGCGCTCTTTTTCAGCTGCGCGGCATATTCCTCATAGGAAGCAGTGTTTGAAGTTGCGTCAATTAAATCTACCACTGTCAATTCTCCTTCATGAAGTTTAAGCCCCTCCCGAATTTCTTTGAGCTTGCCTGCTCCTTTTAAGACGGGCAGAGGTACAGTTGTGATCCCCTGATGCTCATGGCCCGAGCCATCCTCTAAATTGCGGCCGACTAAATCGGGGTGGAGCTTGCCAATACTCATCATTAGAACGGCGGCCGAATTCACCAACAGACCTAAGGACAGGTTCTCATCTAACACTATAACACATTTATTCTCCGACATGCTTCCCCCTGTTTTTTCTCCACTCTACCATGTTGTAGATTAAGTGATAATATGCTATAACTTGAATTCACTGTTTTATGAGATCGATCAATGTTTGATGAACTTAGGGCGATTGCCGTCTTCGCCAAAACTATTGAGACTGGCTCTTTTAGGGGATGCGCTAAAGCTTTAGGACTATCTCCTTCTGTAGTGAGCCATCACATTGCACAACTCGAGCACAAACTAGGTCTGACCCTTTTATATCGCTCCACGCGCAAAATGTCTTTAACAGCGGAAGGAGAACAGCTTTATGAAGCATCAAAAAAAATGCTAGAAGCTATCGAATTTGGCCTCGACGCAATCTTACCAGCAGCAAAAAAGCCTTCTGGAACATTAAAAGTGACTATGCCTTCGATTCTGGTGCGCAGCGGCCTGATGCAGAAAATTGCCCAGTTTTGTTGTGAGCTTCCGAATGTCAAACTTGATCTCAACTTTACCGATAAAACCGTTGATTTAATAGAAGAGAGGTTCGATATCGGAATTAGGATTGGCACACTCAAAGAGAGCGGTTTAATGGCAAAAAAATTATTCTCCTTTGGCCGAAAGCTCGTCTGTTCCCCTTTGTTTTTTAAAAAACAGGCCAAGGCTAAAATACCTGAAGATCTGGGCACTTGGCGTTGGATCGGGACGAGATGCGCCCCTTTGTCGCGCCGGTTTAGAAACAGCGCAGGACAGAGTGTTGTTGTCGACTACCAACCGAATTTAATGTGCGATTCAGTGGATGCCGCCTACCAGCTTGCCGTTGCAGGGGTCGGTTTGAGTTCGCCTCCCGATTTCTTGGTTGAGAAAGATATCAAAGAAGGAAAACTCGTGGAAGTTCTTCCGGAATGGCAAATGGAGCCGTTGAATGTCTATGCAATCTGGCCCAAAAACCTCTTAAAAAACAACCTAGCTTCCAGATTTAGATGCAGTCTTGCAAGCTAATTCTGATCAATATGTCCTGTGTGCACCGCTTGTTATAAGAGCCGTATACCATCTTCTTCCAGGGGATTACAATGAATGGTGTTCTATGCTTAAGACTCTTGAAATTGAAATAATACATCTTTGCTAGTTTTGATGAGTTCCATTACCTCTTTATGCTTTGCCTTGGCTTCTTTGGTATAACCCCCATGCTTGATAACAGAGCGACGTGCCCTTTCTTTGCCTGCTTGAGATCTAGGCCCTCTAGAACGCCCACCGTGCATCCGACAGGTTGACTTCTTCCGGATAGCCCAATTTCGACATTGCCGTCTTGATCTTTTGCTGGTAGCTGTACACTGTCCCATGATGCAAGGGGTTTAATCCAAGGATTTTTTCCCAATCCCTCCCCCAGCCGCCGAAACGTTCTGAGCAACAATTGCCTGCCCCTCATTGTAAACATGGACTACTTGCACGGTTTGTTGCCCCTTGGATCGATATTTCAACAGGGCTTGCATAGTCTGATTTGCCACGTTGAAGAGTTTGGTCGCTAAATTGATGTAGCGCTCTATATGGTAAAAACCCTCTTGAAAGTGAGCTTGGCGTAAGCAGTCCATAGCCGAGTTTTGCAAAGTCAAAAATTGTCCTGCAAGGAGTGCCTCAGTCTCATCTTGTGGCCTGAGCGTTGGAAGCAAAGAGGACATGCGTGTCAAGCGCTGTTCTTCCGTCGAGTCACACATACCACGGGATACTTGAGCAAGCAGAGCAACGGAATAGTTGAAATCACCAGTACCCGTTGTTTTTTTGAAAGCCTCAACAAACCGTCCCTTTGATTCGTGGGTCAGTCTCGTACCATCTGACAAAACTAAATCCAACTGCCCCTTGCTTGATTTATCATCCGATCCTTTCTGAAATTTTAGGGATGGCCCTAACGGCTCTACACTCATCGGTAACTTTTGCGTAAGGTCAGCATTAACAACAGCCTTTTGCTCTTGTACATTCTCTTTCATATTTTTCGCTCCCTCGGTAACGCTTCAAAGTTACCGCTTAACAGTTTCATAAATAATATATTACACATGTCGGTAGCTGGTAACATCAACTTACACCTGTTCTTTGCACAATGTGGCAGTAACCTTAACCCGCGCCTCCCTTTCGCTTTGCCACAGACATTCTCTGCTACCGCGCTACCGAAAAAACATAACAATCTAAAAAAACAATACATTACACCTAAAAATCAAGCGTTACTCTGGGGTAACATAGTAGCGCTCACACTCCCAAAACCCGTTCCACAGGAATCAAGACACACCGCTGATTGACACCGGCCATTTTCACCTGGGCACTCCCGACTGCTCCTTCGATCCTTGCTAAAGGACTTCGGATGTCCAAGACAGCGTACTCCGTATCCTTGAGCAGATGCCTCGTCACACTCTCACATCGAAGTGCCAAAAAATCTTTCGATTTGTGCATTACGATTTTCAGTCCGTGCCGCTCTAATTCATCAACATAGCGCCCGGCTTTTTGTAGCATCTCCCCGACAGAAACCTTGTTGCCTTCGACATAAATAAGGCTCGCTAAAATCGTATCAAGGAGCTTATCACCGTCATCTTCTGATTGAAGGGTCGCCCATCTTGGAAAAATATCCTCTATTCCCTCAGGGGCCGCTATCGCTAACAGCGCAGAAGCATACATGAAGTTTTCCACAGTACGAACCTCGATCCCCTGCTGCTCTTGTATGAATACCTGTCGATCTGCATTGATCTCTTGCGCCTTTGCCTCAATCTCAAGCCACGCAAGAATCATTGTCACCACGATTTTGGCTGCAATAACAGCCCCTTCTCCAACACCAAATCGTTCAAGAGGAGGCGAAGCATTCGTCAGCTTTTTCAGCTCAAATTTGATCATCCTCGATTCCTGTGCTGCATCCTGCATGACCTTCTTAGGCAAATAGATCGACCCGAACCAAGGTATGTGATGCAAATGAAACCGATGTGCCTTATCAGACCCCGTGCCGCTGGTTTTTTGACCACCTCGGTTGAAGAGTTTAGCCAGCTCAAGGATGTCTGGAATATGCTTATGCTTCTCGAACTCGTCGAACACGGGAATGCGACCGCTGTTGCCGATGGTTTGGGCAGTAGCATGTGCCGTACTCTTATCCAAACGCTCAACTTGCCCGCCATAGATGCCCTGCAAAATGTCCTCGAAAAAAGTGGACTTGCCGGTTGACTTCGCCCCCGTTAGATAAATCCAAGGCCGCCAGGGCATGGCTTGTTGCATAATCGACAACATGACAAAAGCCGTTACAAAGGCACTCATTGATGGGTCTAACCAATTCCACTGTTTTACCCTGGCATAAATAAGACTGAAAACGCTCTTTAGGTCGCTCTGCTCCATTCGCATAGCCTCTTCAACTATTGACCAATTCAACCAAGACGCCCCTTCTGTTTCGATCAATTTACCTTCAAAGATAGGCTCTTCGAGATACTGCAACCGATTTCCTTCGACAATGGCAGCTTTCTTGCCAGAGATAATCAACCACCTCTTATTGATGTACCAAACACCCGCTTTCAAAGGCGCCTGATCGTCGATAAATCCCTTCTTATGCGCCGTGTCGATCAGTTGGAGCTTGAGTGCCTTTTCTGCACCCTCCTCCCGAAACCATTCGGAATCGCCCCCAACGTAGAGCCGAAGTTCATCCTTGTTCAACCTCCCTGCAGGAAGCGCTATGAGACGTCCATCCTTCCAAATCAAAATCTCGCGTTGGGCATTATGGCCAAGGACATAGAAAGGTAGCTTGACCTCCGTCTCTTCAGCCATCTCAAGCAACCGCACACTATTCCGCAGCTCTATGATTTCTTCCATCAAAACACCCTGCTCTTTGTCGCGGACATCCAATTGTTCCGACCTCATTTTTACGTCAGGGTCTTCTAGAGAAAGTCCTCTTGCCTCCATCTCGCGTTCAAAGGCCGTGCGATCAACGAGCAAGGCGGTAGATTCAACGTAATGCCTCTTCTCCAAGATATCGATTTGCGTCCATACTTTGTCCGCTTGTTGACCTCTCTCATCCTTGCAAAAATAGTCATCCTGAAAAGACGTTAAGGTAACACCAATGTGCTTCTCATTTAAAAATGCTTCAATCGTCTCTTTAGTCCTCGAGGGACAGCTCCACGCTCCTGCTGCCATCATGCCAATGACAACCGGCCGCCTTTAAATCATCCTTTACCACCTTTAAAGCCTTCACTGCCCCTTTCTTAGGTTGGATCAAAAAGGCCTTTGCCGATATTGGGTCTGGTGGTGTATCCGTAGGTGTAGTATTATTGGTCATTAAAAATCTCGTTCTTGTGGTTGATAAAAGTCCCTCCCAAGTTGACGCTTGGGAGGAACAAGGCTTAAAGTCCTAAGATTTCAGCCACTTTGCGCGCTTCAGTTTCGTACTTTTCTGGGCACTGACTGAGGCGCTTTTTTTGCCATTCGTATTCGATCCAGACACTTTTACGAGTGCTGTGCACAACCCGATTGTATCTTGATCTTTCCTGACATTTCCTTAGCATCCTCTACCTCCTTTATGGGCATATTGGTTTTGAGTTGAGAAAGACGAGCCAAACAGGCATCCCATGCAACCTGATCGATAAGAACCCGTCTGTGATATCTGAGAATAGCGGAGGCAAAAGGACTTTGCGCCCCTTGTTGAACGATGGCACGCACTGCGTGCTCGCTAGAAGGCCATGCCCCCGTCTCACGGTTTTTTTGGCAAAACTCGCGTACAGTGCGAACGATTTTGTTATTGGTAATTTCTAATGTTTGAATTGTTGTCATTACACGCTCCTTTATTTGATTTTTCCGCGTATGCCCTCATTTTACTTATTTTAGGCCAGCGGCAAAGGAGTCGTCTAAAAATAGACGTTTAAATAGGAGGGGATTGCATAGAGAGGAAAATTTTTATAAAAAATCCCCTCTTCTAAATTTAAACACCCCCCTCTTCGATAGAATAGCCTTTCTTGAAGCCTAGGCAACGACCGTTTTCCCAATGACGAGGATCGGTTGCTTTGGCCGCTTTAGCATAACGAGAAGACACATCACGGTACAAGTCGAATACCACGAGCTTTAACCTCTTTATTCTATGCGCTGATACTATATTTCGCGATTTCGTTCTGAGAGAGGTTCTTTAGCGCTTGCAACGGAACGTTCTGTACGGCCTGACGCCAAATTTCCTTGCCAATGGAAAAAAGCACTTTTTGATCGGCTTCTTCTTTCCACGTATGACCATGCGACTTTTTAGCGACATCGGATGAAGCTGGCTCTACACTCTCTTGCGAAGTAGATTGTGTTGTTGCTGCACCCGTCTTCGTTCTCTCTGAAAAGAAAAAGAATTGATTGATGACAATATTGACCTGTATGGGAGATTTTCCATCGTTCGGTGTATCAAACTCAAGCCTTTGCTCGAGCATATACAGAAACCGATCTATCCATTTGATCAATTCGACAATGGATAGAGGATGCTTCCTAGAGTCGGGCGATCTGAATGCGCTGAGGTAATACCCTACAGTAGCTTGGTATTGCCTCTCCTCCAATTGGAGTAGATTTTTTGGCAAACTATCGATAGTCGGTCGAGCTGGTAGTGTAAGAGGGGTGAACGTTGGATAGAGAGATAATATTTTCAAAAATCGAAGTAGGCACGGTAGAGAAGTATCCGCCTTTTCTTTCCATTGGCGCAACTGTTGATCAGGAGGAAGTGAGTTAAGGCTCTTGTCCACATAATCGGGCCAATCAAAAACCTCCACAGAGCAACCACGCTTTTTCTCGGTCCGCATCCAACCTTCGAATAGGAGGCAATTTTTTTCTTCTTTGGCAACTTCCGAATACAAGTGTCTGAGTTGAAAAAGAAGGCTGCCAGCATAGCCATTGGCATTAAGAGACAGGGTATGAAAGTTGAGCAGCGCGTTTACATCAGCCATTGCAAATGAGTCAGGCGCCCATTTGACGTGCGGCAACAAAATTTTGATTTTCTCATGGAACCATGCCACGGCTTTTTCGAGATTTTCAAAAGCAATGCGATCTTCTTCTGCTAGCTCGGTTTCTGCGGAAGCTATGATACAATCGATATGGGGCTGGCGGCGAACCTTTGCAATGAGAACCCCGAGATGGGTTAGCGCCCCTCCAATCGTTTCCGAGGTTTTGATGAGGTTGAATTCCGTAGAGATCGCATCTCGTAAACAGCGCCTATCCTTTTGCTTCGCTTCCATTGCCACTCCTAATTCAATAAATTTGCCTGTGTGCGTTCCATCACGTTTGCGATGTGCTTTTGGCTATAGTGGGCATACCGCCTAGTCATTGTCGGCGTTTTATGTCCCAGAATGGCCATTAATTCCCCTTGCGTCGCGCCACTCATTGCTAAAAAAGACGCAGCAGCATGCCTGAGGTCGTGAAACCGAAAATTTGGAATTTTTGCTCGATGAAGAGCTTTTACAAACGCATTCCGAATGTCTACCAACCCTGATCGATTGGTTGGACTGGTCGGTTTGAAAATTAGACCAGATGCTATATCGGTCTTCTGCCAATTGACCAAAATCTTTTCTACCGTATCAGTTAAAGGGAGAATTCTTCTTTCCCCATTTTTTGTTTTTTCAAGAGTGATAGTCCGATTCTGACGATCGACGTCTTCCCACTTCAATCCAACAATTTCTCCAAATCGCATGCCTGTCAAAAGCGCCAAAGAAACAATAGGAAAAAGATGGGGATTAGGGGAAAGCTTGCATTCTTGTAAAAGACGATCTTTCTCCTCTAAACTAAGAAGACGATTCCTTCCATTCCCTTCAGATGGCTTTGAGACTTTTCTCATGGGGGTATCATCAATCCAGCCCCACTCTTTCATCGCAATAGTCAAAGCCCTGGAAAAAGCAGCTAAATATCGATTCACCGTCGCTGGGTTTCGTAATTTTTGCCTAGTAGTGACCTCCGAGAGCAAAGCATCTCTCGCTTCAGCGATAACGGCTGGAGTTAAATCCGCTAGGAGCAAATGGCCAAGCCTCTCTTTCCACCAAGCAAGATAAGCCGTTTGTCTCACTACCCTATCAGGAAACTGTGGCAACCACTGAGAAATGAATCTATCTATTAAATCTTTAACTGTGTGCTTTTTGGCTTCGGCGATTCGAAAATGCCTACCGTCTCGAATCGACGATTCCGTGTCTTGAATCCATTTCTTTGCTAATGTCCTGGTTCGGAAATTCTCCCTTTGAGGAGGGTAACCTTTTAGGCGGACTTCTGCATGGTAAGTGATTGTTCCGTCGTCCTTCTTGTACTCCCGAATTGTTGCCATGATCCTCCAGATGCAAATGGATCATTCTAGAAAACACTGGAATAAACAGCAACAAGAGACGAATATTCTCACAGCCTTCAAGATGCATATACCTGATATTCAATGATAAATAGATATTGCTATGTGCTGATTACGCACTTATTACGCATTACAAGAATGTTTTACCATGTCCTATCGCAAGGATTCCAGAGGGAGATGCTAAATCTCCGAAAAACGAGTTGTTAAAATTCCTATCCTTGTATACCATCGTATTTAGCTGTTTTTGAGACACTTACAATATTTTGTGTTAAACTTTTAACGCTACGGATGTTAAAGACCGAAGGGAAGGGATGTTAAATGACAAAGGCCGAATTTAAACACTATGACTTGACTTTGGTAGAGCCTACTTTTGACTCTCCTCTAACAGACCTTATTATCGATTTGAACCATCTTCGGAAAAAACGTTTAGATGGGACGACTCCTTCCCAGGTTTTTTTCAATCTCAAGAGCATTTTCCATATGCTGGAGAGTATCGGCTCGGCGCGCATCGAGGGAAATAACACTTCGCTTCTTGAGTATATAGAGACCAAGCTGGAAGAGAAGGTTGATGTGCCTATGGGAGTCAAAGAGATCCAAAACATCGAAAGTGCCATGGATTTCATTGAAAACAACGTAAAAAAGCATCCGATCAATCGAGCTTTTGTCAGCGAAATTCATAGGATGGTTGTCGAGGGATTACCCACTTCGCCAAAGGGAGAGGGGGATAAAACTCCAGGTCAATACAGGAAGTCAAATTTACAAATCACAAAATCTAAGCATCTACCGCCAGAGTGGGTACTCGTTGATGAATATATGAATGAATTATTCGACTTCATCAATCAGGACAGCGGCGCAAAATTCGATCTGTTAAAAACAGCGATTGCTCACCATCGATTCGTATGGATACATCCATTTGGCAATGGCAACGGACGGACAGTACGTTTATTCACTTACGCAATGTTGATCAAGCTCGGCTTCAATGTAAACGTAGGGAGAATCATCAATCCTACGGCCGTTTTCTGTAATCACCGAAATAATTACTACAAGTATCTCGAGCAGGCTGATACTGGAGAAAAATCGGGCATTCTGGCTTGGTGTGAATACGTACTCCGTGGTCTAAAAGAGGAGATCGAAAAAATCGACAAGCTTCTCGACTATGACTATCTGGCCAAGGAAATTTTGGTGCCCACAATCAACTATTCTCTCGAAAGAAAGTATATCACAGATGTCGAAGCAAAAATATTGAAAATGGCTGTCGAGAAAAAAATGATCCAATCGAGTGACTTAAAAGAGATCTTTCAAGGAAAACACGGCGCAGAACTATCCCGACAAATCAAGAGGCTTGTGGATAAGAAAATGCTTCAACGCATCGGCTTCAAAGACTACGTCATCAGTTTCGGCGACAACTACCTGCTTCGGGGCATCATGAAGGTGCTGGGAGAAAAGGATTTTCTGCCTCACCTTGATGGAAAATAGAAGATTTTTCGAGAAAATTTTACTCCAGTTTCACCCTATTGAGTGCGTAAAAATTGCGTAAATGAATGGCATGAAATTTCGAGTTGAGTTGTCTATGGAAAATAAATAGATACAAAAAAGCGTTCGATTCTCTCCACCTCCAATCGAAAAGGCTAGGCCCACAGGCCTAGCCTTTTTTATTGGAGGCGAGCAAGCGAACAGTTTGGCTCGCGAGAAAATCGAGTTCAGCTCGATGTTTTGCCTTGCAAAACCGAAGCGAAAGATCCGCCAGCCGGAAGACTAAGGGGCAACCGCCCCGAGCGCGAGGGCTTTCCTTAAAGTCAAAAATCAGAATGCAAAATGAGAAGTAAGCCCGGGAAAAGATTGGCCTGTTTAACGATTAGAATAACAATTTAAGGCCCGAAGGGCTGCAATACCATAGCCCAGGTCGAAGCGCAGCGGAGGCCTGGGTTTCGGAAAAGTTTATCGAACCATTTTTAGGCCCGAAGGGCTGCAATACCACGAGGTCGTAGCGCAGCGGAGGCCGGGATTCGAAAACCTACTTGAGTTGGAGGACGGTATTTTTAATCGATAAGATGAAAATGCTGTCTTAACAGGACTCCAGATGGATTATTTGTAAACGAGACTTTCGCTGTGCTTCAACCTGGGCTATGATATTATAGCTCTTTGGGCCGAAAAACAGGAATCTTTTCTGCTAAACGGGGAGCTAATTTAAGAAAATTCCTAGTTTTTTCAAGTCAAAGCTTCGAATGGAAAAGGAAAAAGTAAAGCCCAGGCCATTGGAGATAAAATATTTTAATAGTTATAAAAAAACCGCCTTCAGTAAAAGACAAAGGCAGAAATTTTAATTAATCAGAGAAAATTATGACGTCGATTGTAAAAAACAGTTCAAAATTAGCATGGAACGGAATGTTTCAAAAAGTTGGGCACGATATCGATCGGATCGTGACCTCTTATTTGGACGAAAAAGGTTTGAATGTAGCACTTACTGTATGCAAAAGATGGAGAGACAACACCCCTTTGGCTTCGTTGAAAAAGCGCTGCATCGTCGAATGGCGCAAAGACCAAGCCGCCATTGCCGCTGGTTGCGATGAATTGCTAGTCAAATTCTTACGTAGAAATCACATCTGCTTCTGGGACCTGCCTCTTCATCCACACGATTGCTGGCCTACGTAACGACCAAATTGATATGCCGATAATCAACAACACGTCTTGTTCAATTGCCAAAGTCTACAGTCGCGCAAGGGATAGTGTGGGGCTCATACTTGCTCTACAAAGCAAAAAAAGCGGGGTGTTGTAGCGGACCTCTGGAATTTGTCCGCCATCTTGAGAAACTATCGATAGGACATCCACATTATTATCTCCAGGAAAGATCGAACCAGAACCAATATTGAACTCCCCCCTCTAGTTTATATAATGCCAGTCAGCCATTTGATGAGATTTACCGCGCATCGCACAGCCTCGAATGACGGCCCGATTTATTTAAAATGGTACGGTAGCTCTTCTTCGTGCCATTGCTCCTCTTTATCCGACACAAACCAGGAAATTGGCCTTGCTAACAGAGTAATGCACGTTTTGCCCGAAAATTCACCGCCGATCCCAGACGCTATCCCGCTCTTCCTCCCACGGTCAACCAGCTCTACCACTTTTACCAAGAAAAACATCGTTGCCATCTTGCTTGTCTTATGCCTTGCGAGCTTCATCCGGTTCCATTGGAATCTTTCCAGAGAAGATTTGTAAAGGCCCGAAGGGCTGCAATAACATAGACCAGGTCGAAGCCTGGGTATTCTCGAAAACCCATCTTGAGTCCGGCAAGAGCCACTTGCAAGAATATCTTGCCCCAGAAAAATCGAAGATTTTGAGTCGGTTTGCCGGGGCTGCAAAGCAGCCAGAATCCCGCTATTGGGACATACTCGATGAAGAGTAGGACCCCATGGCGGCACGGGAAATGGCTCAAAAGGGCGATTTCGCTGCGGCGGGAATTTTGGAAGTGGCTCTGTAAGGACGGCATTTCTAATCTCATAGATACTTTTCATCATAATCGACTTGCGCTCGAGCAACATGTTCAAAAAGGCCCGTTCCATTTTCCGTTCATTTTTCGCTCTCAAAGTCATTCTTCCATACTTTTCACGCCTAAAAATGTCTTGCAACTCACACAATTTTTGAATATTCTGTGGGGCAACTAAAATAGGGAGTTGAAATGGATAAAGTTTTTCGTTTTTTTGCGGGCGCGTTAACTATCATTGCATGCGCAGGATTTGCGGAATCTGCTCAGAATCCAAAGATAGATTGTTGTAAAGCTAGCTGTCCTTCTATTAGGCCTGATCTTAAATGCGATGTGGGGATTTCATTCTCCTCCGATTTTCTCTATTGGCAAACGAGCCAAACTGGGAACTGGTATGGCCAGGTTGCTAATTTCCATACGTCGATTCCGAACCCAGCCGGCGGCGACAACAATTTTTTTGGTGATTACAAGAACCCCAAATATAAATTCGATCCAGGAGTACGCGTTTCTTTGGGATTTAGACCGCACTATGATCACTGGCAAATCGACTTTGTCTGGACTCACATGAATTCGAAAGCTTTGGGATTTTCTGATCTCCCTGGGCATTTGAAACCTCGGTCATAATCCCGAATCCTCTTTTTTTCGTTCCTCAAATTCTTAACAATAACAGCGTGAACGCAAACGCTATCTGGAGATCTAACTACAATACGATCGATTTGGATATCAACAGAGAGATTCCCTTGGGTAAATATTTTGGACTCAAAGGCCACTTTGGTCTTAAAAATCTATGGCTCAATGAAAAATATCATATTTTTGCCCTCGCCGCTTACACAGCTGAACTTCCCGAACCACTCTTTGTCGTCAATTCCGAATCCAATATGGTGCAAAAGATCTGGGGAATAGGTCCTATGGTTGGTTTGGACTCGTATTGGAAGGTCTATAAAGGGTTCAATCTGTTCGGAAAAGCTGCGGTTTCTCTGGTATGGAGCCATGTCAAATCTACTGTTTTGGGACAATTTTTTAATGGAACCGAGCCCGTTGTCGTTACAGCTATGACCTCAAATTTCCACACTGTTTTACCTGAGATCGATCTAATTGTAGGCGGAGAATACGATATCAACTTTTGCGACAACAGATATCACCTAACTCTCCGGGCCGGATGGGAATTGATCACTCTATTCAATGCAAACTTTCTGGGAGCTTCCTACAGTTCACTTGGCGATTTCAACATGAGCGGATTGACTACTGGCTTCATCTTTAATTTCTAGAGAGTGTAGTAGACCCGCTTTTCAGCAAAATACAAAGTGCGAATTTTTAATTAACCTGAGAAAATTATGGCGTCGATTGTAAAAAACAGTTCAAAATCAGCTTGGGATGGAATGTTTCAAAAAGTCGGGCACGATATTGATCGGATCGTGACCTCTTATTTCGACGTAAAAGATTTGAATGTACTTGCTGTATGCAAAAGATGGAAAGATAACGCCTCTTTGGCTTCATTGAAAGGGCGCTGTATTCTCGAATGGCGCAAAGACCAAGCCGCCATTGCTGCTGGTTGCAATGAATGGCTAGTCCAATTCTTACGTGGAAATAACATCTGCTTCTGGGATCTACCTCTTCATGCACACGATGGCTCTCCCCTACCCAAGACGAAAATTGATATGCCGATAATCAACGGCACATCTTGTTCAATTGCCCAATTCAGAAATGGAAGGGATCTTGTGGGGCTCGTGTTTGCTCTACAAAGCAAAAAAAAGGGGTTTATTTTAGCGGACCCTCTGGGATTTGTCAGCCGCCGTCGTTACGAAAAATTTAAATTGCAATTCACATTACTCTCTCCAGAAAATATTGAACCAGGAACCAACATTGAGAATCCCCTTCAAGTTTATATAATGCCAGTCATGGGGGGGACGAGAATGATGATGAAATTTACCGCGTACCACACAGCACCGTGTTGTTTAGATGTTAGTTCTTTAGATGCTTGGGAAGCTCTTGACGCCATTGCTCCTCTTTTATCCAACACACACCAGGAAATTGGCCTTGCTAACAGAGTAATGCACGTTTTGCCCGAAAATTCACCGCCGATCCCAGACGCTATCCCCCTCGTTCTTCCACGGCCAACCAGCTCTACCACTTTCACCAAGAACAACATTGTTGCCATCCTGCTTGGCTTATGCCTTGCGAGCTTCATCCGGTACCTTTGGAATCTTTCCAGAGAGTAATCTCCTATCAAAAGTTCTGAATGCATCTCGCAAAACCGAGCGAGGCCGCCGGTCCGGAAGACTAGGGGCAACCGCCCCTAGCGCGAGGGCTTCTCTCCAAGCCTCGCAAAAAATAATGACAAAAGGCACACATTAGGCTACACTAGGTTAAAAGGTGGAGGTTGATGCCAATTTACATTTTTTCTCCTGAAAAAACCTAGCACTGATAGAAGAGAGAAATATTAGTTTTGATGAAGTGATTGCCGCCATTGAAAATGATCAAATATTGGATATTGTGGAGCACCCGAATAAGCAAAAGTATGGAAATCAAAAAATGTACGTGATTTGGGTAAAAGAATATGTATACCTGGTTCCATTTGTGATTGATATGAATGGAGATATCTTCCTTAAAACCATTATCCCAAGCAAAAAGCAAAACGAAAATATATTCAGGAGCACTGATGAAAAAAAGCAGAAAATCGATGCGAAAAAAACTCGATCCTGATGAGAATGATCTCCTATCCTCTTTTGAAAAAGGTGAATGGAAAACAGTAACCAATGTTAAAAAAGAAAAATCGCGTGCACGAAAAGCTGCAGCAAAAACACTCCGAAAGGACATACGAATTAATATTCGACTATCCAGCAGCGATGTCATGAATATTAAACAAATAGCAGCTTATGAAGGGTTACCCTATCAAACGCTTATCGCCAGCGTTTTACATAAATATGCTGCAGGGCATTTGGCCCTCTAATCTTTCTTGTTTGATAGAAGATACAGTGGCTGGCTGGATGCAACTGCAGTAAAAACTATTTAATTTTCACTTCTTTCCTGTTAAACTTCCCGACTTACACCAAGAGAACAAAATGCCATCTAATACAATCGAAAAAGTTCAAGCTACAGCCCTCAAAGAATACAAAGCTTTTTTCAAAGAGATTAAAGAAAAAATCCTAACTTCCCAGGTAAAAGCTGCCTTAGCTGTAAATCACGAACTCATCAATCTTTACTGGGAAATAGGTTCTAAGATTCATCTCAAACAAAAAGATGAAGGCTGGGGTGCCAAGACCGTCGAAAATTTAGCCAAGGACCTCAAATCTACCTTTCCAGAGATGAAGGGATTCTCTCTAACAAACATCAAATACATGGTTCAATTCGCAAAGGAATATCCAGAATTTGCAATTAGCCAACAGGTTGTTGGCCAAATTCCATGGGGTCACAACATCCTTCTCCTTCAAAAACTTGAAACTCTCCAGGATAGGCTCTGGTATGCCCATAAAACAATTGAACATGGATGGAGTCGAAACGTCTTAATGCATTGGCTAGATAGCGTCTCTCCACCTCCAAGTGAAGAAAGTCAAAAGTCAGAATGCAAAATGCAGAACTAAAGGCCGGAAAATTCCGAGCCTTTTTAATGAAATAGCAGCCATTTCCAAATGGGAATCACTGAAATCACAAAACCATTCATCTTGATTGTATCTTGTTCATTTTCCGTGAGAATGATCCCTTCCCGTAAGTGATACGTATTCATGGCTTCAATCACTCCTTCGATTTCCCGTTTTTTGGTTTCGGGATCTTCGAGGGTTTTTGCCACTTGGATGGCTTGAACGATTTGATTCCCTTCTCTCAGGATAAAATCACATTCTTTCTTCTCTTTGTGGAAGTAGATTTCCTTCGTCTGCATTCTCAGGTGAAGAAATACAATATTTTCCAATAGACGTCCCCGGTCTTCGCTCACCCGAAATCCGGTTATTCGAATCAGAGCCGGATCAATCATGTAACACTTTTTGTTATATTGAATTTGTTTTTTGAGGGAGTGGCTGTAGCGGTTGACAAAGAAGTAGAGATAACATTGCTCCAAATAGTTGCAATAGTTCGCAATGGTGTGAGGACTGCTCAGCCCAACAGTTTTAGCTAGATTTGTGTAGCTAAATTCTTTTCCAATATTGCTCGCTAAATAGTAGACCGTTTCTCGCAATGCTTTTTCATCCTGAATTTTGTAACGCACAATGATGTCGCGGTAGAGAATGCCTTCCAGCAGGTCTTTCAAATATTCTGTTTTTTCAAACTTTACATACTCTGGAATTCCACCATTTTTTAAATAATTGGAAAAATGATGCAGAATCATGCCGATATCGGTCGTCGATAGAGCTTTTTTAGAAAGCACTTCAGGGTAGTTATGATCTATGATTTCCCGAAAGGAGAGCGGATACACCTCAAGTTGAATATACCTGCCTGTTAAATGGGTACCCAATTCCATGCTCAAGAGTCTTGCATTCGATCCGGTAATGTAGATCTTTTTCCCCTGCTCATACAATCTTCGGATAAAACGTTCCCATCCTTCGATATTTTGGATTTCATCAAAGTAAAAAGTGGACTGATCCCCGAACAGTTCGATGAGAACCTCCAACAGCATTTGAAAATCCTTCACTTGAAACTGCACGAGCCGTTCATCATCGAAGTTAAAATAGTAATCTGATTTGGCCAATTCCAATTGCAACATGCGTTGAATTGTAGATTTTCCAGATCTTCTGAGGCCGCTGATGATGATGATGTTTGGGTCGGCTACAAAACGGTGGACGGTTTCGGTCAATGTCCGGGTATAAAAATTCTTTGGGGGTCTATACTCCTGTTGATCGGCGATGATTTGTTTGAGGGTCTCCCGTTCCATGCTTCTTCTTCCTTTTTCTGGATTATATCATAAAACCGTGCATTGTCAACGCACGGTTTTGCTTTATAACCATGCATTATTAGCGCACGATATTCGTAAGTTTTTGTTTTCTAAGACGTTACAAGCATACCACGATTCTTTTCCACCTCCAATTTGGAAGAGGCCCCAACGGACACACGGACTTCCACGGAGAAAACACGGACGTCCGTTCTCTAGAAGGAATTTCCAGCTCTGAGCTTATGACGAGCTGAGGTTCAAATTAGGAATATTCCATACGCCTAGGACTTGCTGAAGATTTAGATTTTCTGGCTGCCCCTCGATTTTATCAGCCAATCCACAAAGGCTCATGATAAATTGTTGTTGTGCTTCAGTAAAAGAATCGGGGCTGCCTGCGCGCAAACTGCTAACAATGCTATCAAATGCTCGATAGTAATGCAAAAAAGCTCCCGGATCATCATCGAATTGAAACTCTCCGCGTTCACCCATCTCGCAGGTTTTCTCACGAGGTGTAATCAAATCTGCAAATTTCACCAGTCTGTTAGAAGCGTGTATATTCACGTTTCCTTCTTCCGATGCAATTTCGTTAAGGCAAATGACATTGATCGCCGAAATCACAATATTTGTCTTACTCTTAATCGGAGCTAAAAGAACCAGACTCCAGCTTTCACAGTACAGTCGAATTGGCCCAAGTGATTCTAAAGGAGAATGAAGAATGGCAAAAATGGAGCCGTTGATTTCCACTAATTGCAACCTGTGATCTTCGTTGCTTTTGGGAAAAACCACGCGCAATTTGACATCTGTCGGCATGCTACTATTTGAACTTTGCATAATATTTTAAAAGCTTAAGCTATAGCACTATCTGTTGCGAGATTAATCTTGGCGACAAATGTACCAGGAGAGACGATTTGAGCGCCTAAATGCCGTTTCAAATAACGAGCATTTCCTGCTTCCCATATAGGCATGCCCTGTGTCAAAAGCGTTTCCTCTTCGGTAGCGGTAGACCCTACGGGAGGAGCGGCATGGATAAATACATCGCCTTGAGGAGGCAATGCTAGGACTTCCATCGCAGTTGCTCCTCCTGATTTGATAATATCTAGATCGCTGCGGTGTGCAAGAGGCGCAATGTGCTTGTCATCTTGGAAAGCAAGAGGAAGAACATATACGCGTTCGTAGCCGCCTTCTCGCCTCTTTTCATCTACAAGATCGCAAATGTGTTGAAAGAGAGAGTTTGCCCCCTTATCGCCGCCACATAAAACAAAGACAAATTGACGTTCGTTCCCATGGCGCGCATTGTCCATAAGGGTGCGCACATAAGACTTTGCAGCTTCTAGGCAAGATTGACCTCCTAGACGAATTGTTGCGACTGCATCTTGGGGGTTAATAGTTATAGCGATCTCCTCTTTTTCCCGATCCAAATTAAGTCCCGCACATTTTTGAATAGCCTGGAGCTGATCTGATGGAGCTTTTAGCATCAGACGCACCGGAACGCCTGTCTTGTACTGCTGTTTAAAAGCAGCGCGTACGGGTAGCTCTCCGGGGCCTACGTAATCTAGATTCTCTAATGGAAGATCGCACGTTCTTTGCCAAAAAGTTGCCTCGTCTTCTCCATTTTCCAAGAGTGGACGCGCGGCAACGAGTTTAAATATGCTCCTGTCTGCATCGGAAAGATATCGGAGATTGTAAAAGAAGTTTTCCGTATAGCTCGTAGGAAGCTCTGTCAGCACCATAGTCACCGTGATAGCTTCCTTTTTTAACCCGAATAACCAATTAACGAAATTTGCAACACGAGCAGCGGTGAGCAAACCTCCGGTAGATATGGGTTGCACGGTAACAATCGCATCAATATCGTCTCTAAAGATTCTGTAGAGAAAGGCAAAAAAGGCAAAAATGCTGAGTAGATACCTATCGAGACATTGGAGAGAGAGATAACCATTGAGACCAGCAACATCCCCCTCTTTTTGCTTTTGCGCCCAACTTTCAATAATGTAATTGCCGATAGTTTCGCCAAGAGTGTTTTTATACACATCGATGGAGACCGTGCGCAAATTGGGATTGCTGTCCGTCAATACCTTTGCGACATATCTTTCTGTTTGAATATGGCCGCCGCCGCATCCATTCGATACAATTAAAATATTGTCTTTACTCGACAAAGCAGTGATTGAGCTCATAGATCCCTTATGTTTTTGAGCTATTTATAATAAAACAATTAGCAATTAATTGATATTAATATTGATTAAAAACATGTTACTAATTGAAATTAACAATAAATAATGATAATATCTTCGGATATGTCTTTAGAAGCCCTAGTCAAATACTGCTCTTTCGAAACCTCCATTCCTGAATATGGAAAGGTTCAAAATCCTACAGAACTGGCAGCAAATCTTTTTCTTCATCCGACAAGGATTTTTTTGGGCGTTCTTGTCATTAAAGAACCAAGCTACGAACTGCTCTCTCTCGTGAAGAAGGCAGGAGCTGTTGCTATACTAATTATTTTAACTCCCCTCGCTCTCATAGGCATGATATTAAGAGGCATCGGGTATCTACTACCCCATGAAACTTATGGAGACGATCGCACAGATCTCAGCGACTGCGTAAAAGCAAGATACACTTCGCCTACTAAGATTGAGCTGTGTTACGAACTTGCGGAGACGTTTACTAGAGTATGTAAAGAGAATGGTTTTGTAGATGCTCAAGGGATTCCTCTATTTTGCATACAAGGGGGAAATACATTAGGGTCTCTCCGTCATGGTGGCATGATTCCTGGAGACGATGATATTGATCTCTTTGTAAATAGCGAGCACGAAGCGCGCATAGTTGAACTTAAAAGCGCTTTTTCAGCTGCCGGTTTTGAGTGGGATGACTCGATGCGCAGCGTACATGGACTATACAAACTGCGCTTTAGTCGAGAAAAATTAGATAAATTTCCATTCCCTGTCGAAGAGAACGACAATCCCGATATTGATGTTGCCATATGCGATAGAATGTCCGACGGAAGCTACACCTATTCATCCACTTTGAGAAGAGCGACATATCCCAATGATTATTTCTCACGAGAAGAGTTTGAAGGAGGCTTTGAAGAAGCTCCCTACGGTCCTCCTCATTTAGGCTTAAGACTCCCCGGATTAAAGCGAGCACACGGGGAATCCTATGTCAAACGCTATTACGGCGAAGACTGTTTAGATTATGGCATCCTAACTCATGGACATTTCAGACTTAATCTAGGTTGCTGCGAACTCGCTTTGCCATTTTTCAAAAAGGATGCCCACCGTTTTAGAATTACAAACCACACCCCTGCTCAGGGTTGTTACCGCTGGAAAGAATAAGAAAATAACAGGATGGCAGGATGAACAGGATGAAGAAGAAAGAACGAAAATCGGATATTTTTTCCTTCTACATCCTTGCCATCCTGTTATTTGCTTCTTTTCTTTCCTATCCTGCTCATCCTGCCATCCTGTTTTAACTCTTTGCCTTCGAAACGATCTCTCAAACCTGTCGCACTATCCAACCTCCAAATTCATCATGAATTTTGATAAATGGTATTAGTTGTTGCATGGATTTCCGTTATCTACTATTTTCTTCTAAAAAAGAGTTTAACTTACGGAAAATCCAAGATGGTAAAAAAATCAAGGGCCTATGCGGTAGCTTTTTTCTGTTTATGGTCAATAGTTTCATGTGCAACTGAGCCTAATACAGTTATTAAAACCATTCCGGTAGGAGATACTCCGGCTGGGATAGCGGTTACACCCAACAATCTCTTCGCGTATGTTGCGAACAACAACAACGATTCACTCCCTAATGGAAACACCGTTAGCGTAATAAATCTAACGTTTAACACTCTCGAACAAACCATTAGCGATAGCAGTTTTAACGAACCCTACACAGTAACCATAAACGCAGCCGGGACAAAAGCTTATGTGACCAATAGCTTTGGTACAACGGTGACGATCATAGACATCGCGACGAATACGGTTTTAGGTACGATTAATGGTTTGAATGGCCCGTCGGGTTTTGTCATCTCCTCTGATGGGAATTTTGCCTATGTTAATAATTATGGTGCAGGCGGAGGTAGCGGCACCGGCACAACAGTAAATGTCGTTAACCTAAACACTAATACGATTGTTGGCTCGCCACTTACAGTGGGACTCGCTCCTGCAGCAATGGCCATCACACCGGATGGCGCATATGTCTACGTTGTCAGTTATGTCGACGGTAATCTAGGCACTGGCACAATAAGCATCATAAACACAAGCGACAACTCTGTACGGCTCAATGCCATCACAGGTTTTTCCGGACCATTTGCAATTGCAATAACACCTGATGGCAAATATGCTTATGTGACTAATTTTGGGAGCAACAACTTTTCACCTGTAGGCACCACAGTGAGCGTTGTAGATCTAAGCAGCAATACCATTGTTGCAACGATTACCCTCGGAATACAGCCCTCGGGCATTGCCATTACGCCCGATGGTTCCTTTGCATATGTTTCAAATTACAGCACTGTTTACAATGGCGCCGGGTTTACCGATCTAACAGCTAGCCAGGGAACCGTTAGCGTTATCGAAACTAAAACCAATACTGTAGTCTCTCAAATAGTAGGATTGGGGCTCTCTCCCGATGCAATTGCTATATCACCCAATGGCCAATTTGCCTACGTCACTAATTACAGCTCCAATACTGTGAGCATCATAGCATTGCCATCAGAGCTCTATGACATTAATCGATTGACACCCATCTACAATCTACAACTTGACCGAACATTAAAAAAATTGAATAAAGCAGGATTACTATGAACCACTGGCGCCAGTTTTTATCCCTATTTTTATTTTCGGCAAGCGCGATCTTTGCTGATACGCCCGAAAATAAAGAAACACCTCAGCACAAGACTTACAAGCCAGAAGGCTGGTCTTTGGATATAGGGGGTGACTACACCTGGATGTCATTTTCAACTCCTCCTACCTATTCAGGAAGTACTGGCGGAGTTCTGGGCAAACTCACCTATCAGAAACCAAATGCCTTCTTTGGCCAAGCACGTTCTGTTTACAATCTCGGATGTCTATCGAGTTCATTAAACAGAGCAAAAGTGCATGAGTGGTACTTAGAATTTGTCGGAGGATACTGTTTTTCTGCTCTTAAGAATTGGACGATCACTCCCTATGCAGGCATCGGCCTTGATTTTCTCTCTGATCGTCACACAGGTTATGCCCACACCGCTCCTATCCACCTGAAGTACACCATTTACTACGCCATTGCCGGGTTAGAGACTCACTATACCTGGCGAAATTGGATGCTAGGGTTGCAAGTCGATTGCCTACCTACTTTCAATCAGTACCTCAGAATCACAAGTCTATCTCAAGCTGCCTGGATACTTAAAAATAGAACAGGCGCAGCCGTACATCTTCCAGTTGCCTACAGATACGTGAAGAATTTCTGGTTAGAACTTGCTCCTTACTACCGATTTCTGCCTGTAGGGGCTTCACATACTCTGAATCTACCCAAAAGAAATCTCAACGAATGGGGAGCTTTTCTAACCTTTCGCTTCTTTCTTTAGACTGTTTGACAGAAAAATAGAGATCGCCTATCAGGAAGATAAATCTTCATGAGGATGCGATATGTTTAAACTCTGCCTGCTTGGTTTGTTTGCAACAGCTGCACTATATGGCGTTGAAGGCACTTATGCCGGTTCTGGTACTGACCCCCTTACAAAAGAGGCATACATGGTGACTGCCACCTTTACCCAAGATGACAATGGTATCTACCAAGCAACATGGGACGAGGCGCAAAAGGGAAAAGACACACACTATACAGGGACAGGCTTGCAGCAGGGCGATTTCATGAGCTTTGTATACCAAAATGAAGACGACGCTTCTGACACCGGGCTCCAAATCTACAAAATCAAAGGGAATGCCCTAGAGGGTCGATTTGTCATGATAGGTGAGAACGCCGTAGGCAATGAGAAGCTCTCTCTGAAGAAATAATTCCCTTAAAACTGGACGCCAAGCTCCGTCGCAAACGAACTTTGCACCCATGCGCAGCAAAAAAGCAGATACTTAAATTTGAAGAACATCCTGCGTAAACGCAGGAGATTCTCCCCATGTAAGGGGCTCCTGCTTCGCGTCGCATTATCTATATAGCTCGGCTTACTCGCGCTTGTTCAAGCATGGGATCACGCCCAACCAACTCGGGCGGTGGAGAACCAGCGCCAGGCGAAAATGGGTTTTTGATTAGATCCAAGTTTTACTCCAGTTATACCAACTTATACACACTTATACTCAAAACCTGCAATAAGTAGGTATAGCTTTTCATAAGCAGATTATAATTAATAAGATAGAAGAAAGTTTCAGAAAAAATATAGTAAAGGTTACCCTGATTTTCAATTTTGTTTTGGGCCCAATGGACAGAAAGGACACGGACGAAAATGGATGTGAAACGGACACAAAAGGACGGGCCCAAAAAACTAGCTAACGTTTAATCTTGTGTCCATTAAGCCCCCTCTTGCTCTGGACTTTTCACGCTTGCTCCTTTTTCCCAACAGGCACATACAGATTGATCCGCGCGTTCCACTTTTTGCCAAGCGCTTCCACTCCTCCTCCCACTTGATTATAGGGATGTCTGCTAGTCTGGAGATAATCATACATTACATTGATGCCCCACACCTGTTTAAAGCGCTCGCTGAGATAACGAAAGCCGAGACCTCCATTTGCAGCATATTTGCCATCGTTAAAGATATGCCCCCTTAAATCTAAAAGAGGAACCAGCTGCTCTTGTGAAAAAGGCTGAGAGAGAAAAAGATCAAGAGAAGAATAGCCCTTCGAATAGCCAAGGCCTTTGCCCTTAATGTGCCCCACACTAATGTGCTCAGGAGCGGGATTTTTTATAGGAGAATGCGCTGCAGGCTCTGGAGTAGAATTTTCTTCCGCACCGCAGCTTCTATAAACGAAACACAGACAAGAAGTAAGCGCACAAACAACTCGTTTCACAGCTAGTAGATAGTGAGCAAAAAAAATATTGATGTCAATTTTAGCAGCTCACAAAAACTAAAAAAACGAATGCCCGATCTCTTGAATTTCACTTGAGTCCTGCTAATTCTCGAGTCAAAAGAGCGATTACGGACCAATCAAAATCAGCTCTTCCTAAATTCATGCAAGTGAGCATTTTTTCATGAATATCAGAAAGAAAGGGCATGGGAACCTGCGCCTTGTCAGCGCACTCTTGAAGAAGCCGCATATCTTTTAACCCAAGATTCAAGGCAAAACCCCCATCGGCGAAATTGCGACCCAGTCCAATAAACCCGACTTTCTGTTTCATAAATCCTCCTAAGGCCTTCCTTCTTTCAAAAACATGCGCATATAATCATCAAATGCAGCGATGACAGATTGAGGATTTTCTATCCAAGGAAAATGGCCTGCGTTACTGATCTCCCTCATGAGAATATTGCTGCGCTTATATTCTTGTTTCTCTGCAAAGTGTTTGAGAGGGATAGCAATATCTTTTTCCCCTGACAAAATAAGGGTGGGAATCTTAGGAATCCATTTTGCTTGATAAGTGGGATCAAAATGCTCTTCTGCCCATTGAAATACTTCATAATTAAAGGGCAGTTTATTCAAGAATTGCACACCTCTTTTCAATCCATCTTCTGTGAAAAACATGCGAGGAGCTGCGGCAACGATGCACTCGCGGAGCGCAGTATTGCTTGGATTTTTTTTGTAACTTCTATCTGCCCGATCCGCTTCTGGAAGAGGAAAATACACAAGTTTCCCTGTGAGTTCTTTTTGCCAAGACATATCAGGAGCCGAGGTCATAAGCGCCAAGCCCGCTAGATTTTTTTCCAAGCCGGGAGTAGCTAATGCAAACATTCCCCCTCTTGAATGAGCGACCAAGACTACATTTTTCAAAGCTCCTGTAGCTTCGATTAAAGCTTGGGACCAATGGCTAAACGATTGCTTGTTGTTAACAGTGACATTAGAGCCATCACCCGGCAGATCGAGGAGCCACATATTTCCGGGTAATTCAAGAACGTCTATCAACGGGAGTAACGATTCTGATCCTAACCCTGGTCCTCCCGGAAGAAAAAGCCAATGCAGGCTGCTCCCTTCCTCACTGCGCACCAACTGTAAGCGCGCACCTGCTCGCGTCCAAAGATATGGTTTATTCATAGTGAATTCCATGCTTTGGACTTTTCATACTGTCTCCTTTTTTAACCATAATGCTACGCCGATTATCACGGCGCTGAGTATCGTGATTGCGATGACCAGCAGATACATGTATTGGACTAAAAGAGCGGTGAGCAGTGCAAAAAGGGCAAGTACAATTCCCACCATTAGGAAGATGGAGTCGATATAGATTCCAGCAAGAAAGACGCCAAGACTCAATAAAATGAGATGGAATATTCCAGCGATGAATCTGCTGATCGTTCCTAGATGCACCAAGTAGGTAACCAAAAATATAACACCGGTCAACCCGATCCAATGGAGGAGTTCATGCCATAAAGTAATTGGGCTAACGACGGAGCGCTGCCTTTTATCGTACCAACTTAGCCAGAGAGCAAGCAGGGCGTAGATGGGCACCATCCATTTCCAATAATTCCATCCCCCTGTCTCATGCGTATTTGTAAATACCATTCCAACAAAAGCGAGGAATAGCATAATAAGTCCAACAACTAATCGAGCTCTCCATGGATGTGCAGCTTGCATAAATCTCTGTTTACTTCACTTCGATCGCAAAGTCCACAATCAACTTCCTATCGCTACGAACCTAGCCACCGAATTTTATTTTTAATATTAAAGCAAAATATTAGTTAATTAATACAAACTAATTAACTAATTTAATATTCAGGACAAATGTAAAATCTCCGTGTAAAAGGAGTTTTTTATGACATCTTTGATAAAAAATGAGACGCCCAAGTATTCATTCGAATTCACGGGAGCCATGGTTGAGCTAATGACAAGCGATACATGGACGGATTTTATTGAACTAAGCATGGAAGAAAGAGAGGTACGTCTTACAATCGAGGACATTGATAAACAGAGAACAAAAATCATCGATTACTTAAAAACAGAAAATGCTCTTTATCCAAGCCCTGAGGATCTCCATTTTTTTGTTGTGTATGCAAAACAACAAAAACTGGTCGATCTCACAAAACAAAGAAAGGAGCTAAACAGCTACTTTAATGACACGCTCCGATCCAAACTGAATACCATATGGAATGAGATGGATGCTACACTCGGAAAGATCGACCATGCACAAACGAAGTTATTCATGGGCAATGACG
Organism: Chlamydiia bacterium; assembly: GCA_963804085.1. Lineage (GTDB taxonomy): Bacteria > Chlamydiota > Chlamydiia > Chlamydiales > Rhabdochlamydiaceae > CAWDOQ01. The sequence goes on from CAWDOQ010000016.1 coordinate 104,543, forward strand.
TCAATGCGCTTGTAAGAAATCTCTGGCAAAAAAGAATCTCTCCTCTTCCGAAGGCTCACACTCCAAAGGAAGAGACTAAAGAGTCTAAATCTCCCTCGGGTTAATTGCTTCTTCTACTATACTCTTCGAAAAGGTTGTAAAAGATGATTAAACTTAGCGACATTGGTATTTCTTTTGCCGGCCACTTCTTGTTTGAAGGGGTCTCACTTACGCTTCAGAAAGGAGAACGATGCGGGCTAATCGGGCGCAACGGCTCCGGCAAATCTTCACTCATACGGATCATGACGGGCGAGATGGAAGCCGATCGCGGCTCGGTGTCGATCCCTAAAAATTACCGAATTGGTTATTTGGAGCAACACATCCGCTTCACGCAGCCTACACTTCTGGAGGAAGCCGCATTAGGGCTGCCGGAAGATGAGAAGGAGATGCTGTATAAGGCCGAAAAAATTCTGTTTGGTTTGGGCTTTACGGAAGAGGATTTGGCAAAGCCTCCCCAACTCTTCTCCGGCGGCTACCACCTGCGTTTGCATCTTGCGAAGGTGATCATCTCAGAACCAGATTGTCTTTTGCTCGATGAGCCCACCAACTATTTGGACATCGTTTCGATTCGCTGGCTGATGGACTTTTTAAACGAATGGCCGGGCGAGTTTATTTTAATCTCGCACGATCGTGATTTTATGGATCGGGTGACGACGCATACAATTGGTATCCATCGAAGTAAAGTACGTAAAATAAAAGGGAGCTCGCTCGATTTCTTTGGTCAGATTCTTATAGAGGAAGAAGTGCACCAAAAAACGCTTGTGAAGATGGAAAAAAAGCGCGCACACATGCAGAGTTACATCGAACGTTTTGGAGCAAAAGCGAGTAAAGCCTCTCAGGCGCAATCGCGTGCAAAAATGCTCGCAAGAATCCCAGCGATAGAGCAGTTGAACGCACTATCAGAGCTCTCCTTCTCGTTTCAAGAGGCTCCCTTTCCGGGTAGAAAAATGGTGGAGGCGAAACATCTCGCTTTTTCTTATGGACCAGACCCTCTTATTGCAGATTTTTCTGCCGAGGTTGAAAGAGGTGAACGAATCGCGATCATCGGAAAAAACGGGTATGGAAAGTCGACGCTTCTTCGTCTCATTGCAGGTGAATTAAATCCGCAAACCGGACTAATCGAAATCTCTGAAAACACGCGCATCGGTTATTTTGGACAAACCAATATCGACACCCTCAACAAGCAGCACACAATCGCCCAAGAGATTTCTTCGGCCAATCCCCTGCTCAATGATACAGCGGTCAAATCGATCGCAGGGACGATGATGTTTAGCGGCGATGCATCGTTAAAAAAGATCGGAGTGTTGTCAGGTGGCGAAAAGAGCCGCGTGCTCTTAGGAAAGATTCTGGCCAAGCATTGCAACCTGCTCCTCTTAGACGAGCCTACGCACCATCTGGACATCGAATCGATCGAAGCACTCATCGATGCACTCGAAGAGTTTTCGGGGACGATTGTGATGGTAACGCATAGCGAACTGATTTTAAGACGCCTTAATTTAAATAAGCTCGTCGTCTGCAAGCAAGCGCACCAGTCCCTCTTTTTAGGAAACTATGATGAGTTTCTAGAAAAAGGGGGATGGGATGAAGAGCAAAAAGAGGCTTCTCCTATCAAACAAAAAGCTGCTGCACCCTCGACCCCTAAAAAACCCTCCTCCCGACATCTGGAAAAAGAGATCGAAGCTTGTGAAAAACAGATTGCAGATCTGGAGAAGCTACAAGCAGAAGCTCAAGCCGCATTCGAACGCGGCGAGCACAACCCCGAATTCTTAAAGACTTTGACTGAGCGGCAAAAAGAACTCGACGCCCTCTTGGCCAAGCGCGACGCCCTCTACATTAAATTGTCTGAGTAGCGCAACTCATCTTCAATGATTTGAGATTTTCTTTCTTACTCTGTGGCCTCTGTTTCGACTTTAGGATTTTTTTAAGAAATTGAAGAGTAAACGCTACGCGAAGCCCTAATCTTGTCATCTCTGAAGTATTCATGGTTTCGAATTTCATAAACGCAGAGGAGACGCCCGAGACACTAAGACGCTGAGATCGCCCCTTTTACATAGTAAACAGAAGAAGAACGAAATGTTTTTAAGAAAGCAAGGAAGTTCAAGGGTTTTGCCGGCGATTAGCTTCCTTGCTTTCTTAAAAACATTTCGTTCTTCTTCTGTTTGAACTTCGTTCAAAAGGGACGATTGGAGCTCCTATGCATTCTGTTTAAGTCCCTCGCATTTCTCAGCGTTTTAGTGTCTCGTTTTTTTCTCTGCGTTTATGAAATTTTTGGGCTAATTAGAAAAGCTGATTTTCCTGATGGTTACTGCTTAAAATTTCCTAAAGTCGAGTCTGTGCTCTCTAGTTGATAAGAGGTTTTAGGTGTCATGCACATCCTGTTTATCCCATAATTTATGGCTAAAAGCGTATGACACGACGGTGGCAATAGGGGCTCTTGCCGGTTTTATCGTAGTAGTGTTGGTGGTAATCTTCTGCGGGGTAGAAGGGGCCGGCGGGCTGCACCTCTGTGACTACTGAAAGACCTGATTTCTTAAGCTGCTGGATCAGCTTTTCTGCCTCCCTCCTCTGCTTTTCAGTCAGGTAGAAGATAGCAGAGCGGTACTGCGGACCAATGTCGGGTCCTTGCCCATTTTTTTGCGTCGGGTCATGGATCTCGAAAAAGAGTTTGGCGAGCGTCTCATAATCGGTCTTTTCGGGATCAAAAAGAATCTCAAGCGCCTCCGCATGCCCTGTAAGGCCCGTGCACACCTCTTCGTAGCTAGGATCTATCACATGCCCGCCTGTGTAGCCCACCTGCGACCGGATGACGCCGGGCATACCCTTTAAAAGATGCTCGACACCCCAAAAGCAGCCTCCTGCAAATAGAGCTCTCTCATATCCCTCCTCTGTAAATGCGGGAACAAAAGAGAGGGAGAGGGAGTTGACACAGTGACGCGTATTCTTCGGTGTGAGCTGCTCTCCTAAAAAGACGTGCCCTAAATGGGCTCCGCACCGGCTACAGCGGATCTCTGTGCGCATCCCGTCTTTGTCGGTAAGTCTCTGGATACGGCCCGGAATTTCATCTTCAAAACTGGGCCAGCCGCATCCGGAAGAGAACTTATCTTTAGAGAGGTAGAGAGGGGTGTCGCACTGCTTGCAGACAAACACCCCTGCTCGGTCGAACTGATCATACGTGCCACTTCCCGGCGGTTCCGTTTTACCAAAACGGATGATCGCCTCCTCTTCTGGCGACAGACGGTGATAACGTCTCATCTTACTTATCTACCGGCTTGAAAACGAGTGCAGCGCATGCGCCTCCGAGCAGGTTTGCCACAAAAAAGATCCAGAGATTGGATAATGCACTGAGCTTCATAACGGTCACGCCCACGGCAACAGCAGGGTTAAAGGCAGCACCGGAAATAGGGCCCACAGCATAAGCACCGGCAACCACGATAAAACCGATCGCCCATCCGTAGAAGGAGTTGCCCTTTGTCGCTTTGGCCACTGCCACGTTTAAAACTGTGAAGCAGAGAGCAAAGGTAAAGAGAAACTCTGCAATAAAAGGCTTTAGGAATTCTAATGTCATCGGCGCTTGAGGAGGAGATCCTTTGCAGAAGATCGTCACCCAGCCCGCTATGATTGCTGCAAGAGTTTGAACTCCCCAGTATGCGGCTAGATTCTTTGAAGAGAGCTTACCGCGTAAAAAAACAGCAAAAGAGACAGCTGGATTGTAATGGCCGCCAGAAACATGACCTCCTGCAAAGATCAAAGCTGCAAGCACACCCCCAATTGCAAGCGGCGCAAGCATCCCTGCACTATTGGGATCGAGCACTGTCATGCCCACAGTAAACACTAAGAAAAAAGTTCCGATAAACTCGTATAGATACTTCATAGATCCTCCAAGGTTAAAAAAATTTATCTTAGAGAATTTGCCGCTGAAGTGCCAGCTAAAAAACCTGTCGTCCAGGCATTTTGAAAATTAAACCCGCCTGTGATGCCATCGATATCGAGGATCTCTCCGGCAAAATAAAGACCGGGACAGATGCGGCTCTCCATCGTTTTAAAATGGATCTCTTTGAGTGTGACGCCCCCACACGTGACAAACTCCTCCTTGTGGGTAGTCTTGCCCTGCGTCTCATACGGGTCGGCATGCAGCCTCTCGGCTATTAGATGGAGCTCTTTTAACGAATAGTCATTGAGCCTCTTCTCCTCTTTGAGAAAAAGTTTCCAGAAGCTCTTGGGCAGGTGAAAGGGATTTTCTGCCAGAAGTGTTTTATGAGGCGCTCGTTTCTTTAATTCTGCAAGCGTTTCTTTTGCAGAGTAAGAAGGAACCCAATTGATCAGAAGGGTGACTCTATACTCTTGTTCATGCAAATGGCGCGCTGCCCATGCAGAGAGCTTCAATGCTGCAGGCCCGCTAAACCCAAAGTGGGTGATCAAAAGAGGTCCTCTTTGCGTATGTTCTGTTCCTTTGATCTTTATCTCGACCAGATCAAATGAGACACCACTGAGCTCTTGCAAAGGAGAATTAGGAACATTGAATGTGAAGAGCGAAGGAACCGGCGACTGGATTGAGTGGCCGAGACTGCTTGCCCAAGCATGGCCTTCGGGCTTGCTTCCAGAAGCAAGGATAAGTTTTTTGCATGCAAAGAGGCTGCCGGCTTTTGTATGCAAAATAAATCCAGCTTCTGTTTTTTCGATTCTTTCGATCCACTCTCTTAAACGGATTTCGACTCCCAATTTTTTTGCTTCATCCAGAAGAGCCGTGATAACCGTCTCTGAGCTATCCGTGATAGGAAACATCCTCCCATCCTCTTCGGCTTTTAAAAAGACGCCTCTGGATTCAAACCACTTTATCGTCTCTTTGGCTTGGAAACGGTTAAACGGCCCTAAAAGCTCCTTTTCACCGCGTGGGTAGTGTTTTGAAAAAAGATGCGGGTCGAAACAGGCGTGCGTCACATTGCACCGCCCCCCTCCAGAGACGCGGACTTTTGAGAGCAGAACGGCGCTCTTTTCTAAAATGAGCACTGCTGCTTCCGGATTGGCTTCTTTAGCTGCAAGCGCTGCAAAAAAGCCCGCAGCACCCCCGCCTATTACAATTAGGTCATACATAGGGTTAACAGGATAGCATAGACATGAAATAGAAAGAATTGTATGTATTAAAAAAATAATTAATAAATATGCGCTCAATAATTTTTGCACTACTTCTACTTATCTCTCCCGCTCTGATGCATGCGGCCAAGGTGGAAACTGGTTATACCACCTCACCCCCTCAGCCTCTTCCGGTGCCGGTTGAAACGTCGATCTATCTTTGGAAAATCGAAAATATCGACGAAAAAAACCAGACCTTCACGGCCTATATCTATCTGGACCTAAAGTGGCACGATCCGCGGCTTGTCTTTGAAGGTGAATCGGGTAAGCCCATGATCTTCACAGAAGACAGCATCGATGAAAAATTTAAAGAGATCTGGTGGCCAGAAACTGACTTTGTCAATGCGATCGAGACATCTGTAAATAACAAGTCTCTTGCCATCTATCCGGATGGAGAAGTCAACTACTCTTTAAAAATCAGCGGCACCTTTTTCACGCCGATGAACTTCGAGAAATTCCCTTTTGACAGCCAGAGCTTCCAAATCCACCTCGAATCTTTTTTCTGGATGGAAAATTCACTCAAATTTGTAGTCGATCAGAAAAACACAGGATTTGCACAGGACCTCTATCTGGATAGATTTGATCTGGAATCGATCGATACTACCGTAAAGGAGAGGAATTATTTAGACCAGACCTACTCCCAGTATGAGTATTCTATCAACCTGAAACGCCACACCAAGTTTTACCTCTATCAGATTCTGGTCCCCATGTTCATTCTCCTCGCAATCACTGGCGGGATGTTCTTTATCGATGTCGATGATCTTAGCACCAGCCTATTCCTCGGTCAGGGCGCCATCCTGGTCTTGATCGCGATGAAATTTATGATCAATGAGAGCCTGCCTCACATCGACTATTTGACGATCATCGATTATGTCTTCTTTGCTGCCTATTTCTGTTGCGGCACAGCGACTGCGATCGCGTGCATCCACCACTATATGTGGAGGAAGAAACACCATAAAGCAAAGCTTGCCCAACGTATCATCTGGATTCCTGTCGTTCTATTCTTGATATTATACTTCTTAATTTTCTATTTTATGCTCACCCGTAGCTAAAATTATTGATTTCCTTCTAAAAGTTCTAATCTGTACAATCGCCCTAAAACCTAAATAGGGGTGAATAGAATGGAGAAAACAAAGTCTGGACGCATTGCGCATTTCCGTTGGGTCATTGCAAGTCTAATTTTTTTTATCACTCTAGTAAATTTTATAGACCGCTCTGCGATCTCCTTTGTCATCGGGCCATTAAAAGAAGAGTTCCACTTTTCTGATACCCAGTTTGGGATGATCCTCTCCGCCTTTGGCGTAGGTTATATTTTGCTGACAGCCGTCGGAGGTTGGCTAGTAGACAAATGGGGCACGCGCATTGTGTGGCCGCTCGCTGCTATCGGCTGGTCTTTATGCGTTGGATTTTTAGGCTTTGCCGTCGGTTTCTGGAGCTTTATTTGGCTCCGCTTTCTTCTGGGACTCACAGAAGGACCCCACTTCCCTGCGATGTCTCGCGCAATCAGCGACTGGCTCCCCACATCGGAGAGAGCACGCGCCCTCTCTTTGGGGCTTGTCGCCATCCCTCTCTCCTCCGTAGTCGGCTCCCCCCTCACCTCCTATCTCGTCTCAGATTTTGGTTGGAGAACCATGTTTTTTGCAATCAGCGCCGTAGGTGTTATTTGGGGATTTGTCTGGTACTGGCTATTTAGAGATAAACCCCAAGACTCTGCCTACATGGGTGAAAAAGAGAAGCAGCTTCTGGCAGCTTCGCACGCCGAAAGAGCCAAGAGTCAGGACGCCTCTATCGATTGGCGTTTTATCCTCACCCATCCCGCACTTATTGCCAACAATATCGCCTACTTTGCGTTTGGCTACATGCTCTTCTTTGCCACGCTCTGGCTGCCCGGGTATTTCTTATCGCAGCACGGCCTTAATTTGAAAAGCGTGGGCTGGTATCTGACCATCCCCTGGCTTGTCGGCGCTCTCTTCTTAAAATTAGGCGGGATCCTCTCCGACTGGCTCTACAAAAAGACAGGCAAGAGCCGTCTTGCACGCTCTCATATCATTTGGAGCAGCCAACTTGTCGCAGCGATCTGCTTCGTCGCTTTAGGCTACACAGAGTCGCTTAGCTCTTCTATCATCTTCTTAAGCTTAGGCTTAGGGTTTGGCCTGATGCCGCAGCCCGCATTTTTTAGCATCAACATCGACGTCGCAAAAGAGCGCGCAGGCTCGGCTCAAGGCATAACCTCGAGCTGCCTATCAGTTGCGGGCGTCTCTAGCTCCCCTGCTCACCGGCTGGCTGATCGACCTGACCGGCAACTACCAGGGAGCCTTCTTCTTGCTCGCGGGCTTGACAGGAATCGCGGTCGTCACCGTCATTCTCTTTCATCACCCCGATCGCAAGTGGTGCTGCACAGCAAAGACTTAAAACAATTGCTGAGTTATTCCCTCTTTCTCAACGTGCCCGTGCCCGTGCCCGTGCCCGCGTGCGTGCCCGGCTTCCCGTATAAATTAAAATTTAAATTACAATCCAGGGAGAAACTCCTCCGTTTCACGAAGGAGTTCTTCAAATGCAAAGAGTTAAAACAGAACAGGATGGCCAGGATGGATGGGCAGGATGAAGAAAGAATCCTGTTTTTTCTTTCTTTCCTATCCTGCCCATCCTGGCCATCCTGTTTAAACTCTTGTTCTTTCTTATCCTGTCATTCTGCAGAAACTCTTCTACATTAATTTTTTGTCCGGTAAAGAGATGGCTTTTAAGCCTTTAAAAGGGTAAAATATTAGCTCTATTTTAAGGAATTTTTATGACTGGAATGCATGCACTAGCTCCAATACCCGATGCTGTCACCAAGATCTCTTGCGGCTATCTAGATCTTATCAGCTTAGGCAAGCTTGCGCGCGCAAGCTCCAGATTCCATGCACTTGTTGATGCTCCCGACTCTGATTTTGCCAAGATCCAGATCGTCGCCAAAAAATACAGACCGCGCGATCTTGGCCTTCATATAGAAGATCCTGCCGCCATGCAACCCTCGATGGGTAGTATCGGATTTAATTCTCGCGTAGTAACCTGGCTTGTCGGCTTCCTTCTCGAATCCAATTTACATTTTCTTCCCGACCACCTAGTTCTTACGAACTCATCCTATGTTGGAAGATCTTCTAATCGCTTATTCACCCAAGATAGGTTTCGCAACTTCCACGTGCGTGACCTACAAGGCAACGTGCTTACCACTTATAAATTCGGCTCCTTTATCGCAGATACTCTTGTGGGTTATCAGTCATGCTATGAATTAAATCCCCCATTAGGACGAGCACAGATTGCTCTATTAGATGTGACGCCCAAATTACACATTTGGGATATCACTCAACCAGAGGCTCCTCAAAAAGTTCAAGAGCATAATTTTGAGCATAGCTATCCTCTTGTTGACAACCCTTATCAGTTTGGCAATCTTCTCATTCTAATTCCTAATATTCATAGAGGTAAGGCATTTCCTTACACTTACGATCTCTCCCATCCGGAAAATCCACCCCGTCAGCTTTTGCATCCCAAAAGCCACCCATTTTTCTGCACGAGCGCTCGCAACTCCAACCAGTTCTTTATTCTAGCAGATGCGCGCAAACAGGCGATCGCTTACAGAATTGAAAATGATACTGCTGCACCCGCCTGGGAAGCTGATCTGGTAGCTCTTGGCATTACAAAGCCCACCATCATGCTTGCAAATGATCGTTGGCTACTCCTTGGCTCTGACTCTGTAGGAGGAGAAGACAACAGCGGAATAATAACAACTTTTAATCTCACCATCCTCGATGCAAAAACAGGAGAAAAAAGAGGCGCTTTTTCCCCTTCTCTTCTCCTCACCTCCATGAATCCTAACCACACCCTGCACATTTGGGGCCACGATATCTTAGTGATAAAAGATGAGAAGATCCTGCACATGTATCAGCTCCCCGATGGAGTCCCCCTTCCTGCTCTTGAGCCAGAAAGCAATGAACTCATTCAAGCCCTAACAGACACGCAAGAGCTTACCCTTCTCTACCGCGAAAAAAACACGCTCCACGTCCGCGCCTGCACCTGGACCACTCCCCTTGATGCAGCGAGCAAAGTGAGCTTGCCGGCTAAGGCAGCCCCTGCCACTCCCGCTCCTGCTCCTCTTGTAGATCCCACCTTCTTGGAAAATCTCTACAGCTGCTTCGCCGGATTCTTATCCTACTTTACAGACTTCTGGCACTGGCTAAGGAAGCTCTTATGAGTGTCACACATGCGCTATCTCCCTTACCCGATGCAATAACCAAGATCTCCTGCAGCTACCTGGATCTCGGGAGCTTGCTGAGGCTAGACTGCGTAAGCAGCAAGTTTCATGCCCTAACCCCCTTGATCGAAAAAGATCTGCCCAAAATCCGCGCGCTTGTACGGAATAGAGGATGGCATGACATAGGGATTAGCCTGATCAGCGAAAGCAATGGAGAATCGCGCATTCATCCCATCGGCAAAGAGAGTGTTATCGTCGATCCGTTTGAAGCAGATGATCCCAGGATGTTCCTCTTTCGTAAGGGCTCAACCGAAAAACCATTACTATTCGAAAATGAGTCTTTAGCCGGAAAGTCCGAAAAGCGGATCTTCTCTCTTACGAATGAGAAAGTGCATGTGCGTGACCCCCAAGGCACCTTATGGTGTGCGATTCCTTACTCAGATGGATGTGCAGTATATCCCCTCTCTTCTTCTGATGGCCAAGAGCGCGTTCTGCTCTCTCTTAACGATAGGATAGAAGTTTGGGATATCTCAGAAAAGCAAGCGCCAAAAAAAATCCAAAGTCATAAGCTTCTCCTTCCCATAAACGACGAAATACTACTCGGCGCTGTTTTAGCCATTCTTACCAATAGGAATGGAGAGGAAGATAGAGTCACGCTCTTCGCCTTTGATCTGAAAAATTTGGAAAAACGCCCTACGCTCATTTCCCATCCTAAACATGGTAGATTTTACAAAAAAGATCACTATTCATCTAACAACTCGAGCCATCTCTTTTTACAAGGAGAGCAGAATAGTCTAGTTGCTTTCAAAGCGATAAATGGCACTTTAGAATACATGTGGGAAATTCCCAACCCCAGCGGGATATGCTGCGCAAGTGAGAAGTGGCTTATTATTTTGCGTAAAGACACCGCGGGTTTTTTAAACAATTTGCAAGTTTTAGAGCTTCAAACAGGTGAAATTTCCATGTATAAAAAAAGAGAGCGCAGCACATTAGATTTCTGGGGTGATAATATCTTATCAAAGAGAATTGGAAGGAACATTGACTTCTTCTATCTTCCCGAATGGAGGCATATCTATACTTACGAAATCGAAGACACCCTTAAAATCGAAGACATCTCTTTTCAAGATGACCAGCTACTCATCCTACACAAACTCTCCACAGAAGAACAGCGCGCCACGAGCCTCCCCATCTTCATCTCAACTCAATCCGAAAACAGCAGCCTCTGCGACAAGATATACGCCGCTTTTTCGCTCCTTTGTTCCTGGCTCCAAGCCCTCTGGCAATTCATTACAAATAAGGGATGTTTATGACTGGAATGCATGCACTATCTCCAATACCCGATGCGGTCACCAAGATCTCCTGCAGCTACATGGATTTGAAAAGTCTAGCTAATCTTGCGAATGCGAGTAGGCGCCTTTCTGTGATGGCCCATACTTGTAACTCGGACCTGGCAAAGATTCAGGCCGTAGCAGGTAAATGCGGCCGCGATCTGGGATTTGGCGTTACTCATGATTTTAAATCTGCTGCCCATTTCGGAATTCACAACCAAAAATCGGATTTTAAACATTTAGCATGGAAAGAAGAGAGCGTACATTGTATGCAGCTTTTTCCTGATCAGATCCTGCTCCAAAACGCATATTCCCTAGGATCTTGTGCTCGTTATCTATTCACAAGCAATAGCGATCGCAAGAATGTGCAAGTACGCAATAGAAAAGGCGATATACTCTCCACAATAGAAGCAAAAGGGCCTCAACAAGCGATTTATTTTGCCCCTTCTCAAGGACGGGAGCAGGTCACAGTGACGGAATCTTGGACGCATAAACTCATGGTTTGGGAGATCACTCAAATAAATGCACCTCAAAAATTGGTTGAGCACTCTCTACAAGACTTAGTAAAAGATGATTCTGACTTTCAACTTACTGAAGGCTTTGAATTTGGTAATTTGCTGATCGGATCCGTGTTCTTTAATAAAACATTTCTTAAGCTTCTCTATACTTTTGATTTAAGCAACCCCGAGCTTCCACCCAAGAAGCTCGGGCATCCTAAAAACCACTTATTTGATGACGTCAAAAAACATTCCGACCAGTTATTCGGGATGACGAATGACCGAACACATATGGTTGCCTATCAGATAGTAAATGGAAGAGTAGAGCTCCTCTGGGAAACCGATGTAAAAACTTATGGCGTTGCTCGAGCATACTTGCGCCGTGTCAATGACCGGTGGGCAGTCTGCGAGCATGATAAAAGAGGTAAAAAAGACGGCATTTTGGTACTAGATGCAAAAACCGGTCAAAAACGAGGCGATTTTACCCCCTCTTTTGACGCTTACCTTTACAACTGCGAGATATGGGGTAATGACATCCTAGTTGCAGACTTGCGAACTGGAAATAAAGTGGCTATGTGCCAGCTTCCCCTAGGAGAACCTCTTTTTGTTCTAGAACAAGAGCAATGCAAGCATCTCCTAAATAAATCTGCGAATAAACAAGAATTGACACTCGTATACCAGCAAAAGGAGAGCGAACTTGTCCGCGGCGTCAGCTGGAGCGCTCCTCTTGCTGAGACAAGCATAGCGAGCTTGCCCGCTACAGATCCTAGCTTCTTGGAAAACATCTATAGCTGCTTCGCCAAACTCTTATCCCACTTTACGGACTTCTGGCGCTGGCTCTTCACATTCTAGAGGACTTCCGCGGCCAAAGCTGCTAGCTGCGATCTTTCCGTACGCTCTAAAAAGATATGCCCGAAGATTGGAAACTTTTTAAATTTGCCAACGATGAATGTGAGCGCGTTGGAGTCCTTGTCCAGATAGGGATTGTCGATCTGGGTGGCATCTCCCGTAAGAATCACCTTTGTTCCTTGACCTGCGCGCGAGACGATCGTCTTTACCTCGTGAGGAGTTAGGTTTTGCGCCTCATCGATGATTATGTACATTTTGGGGAGCGATCTTCCGCGGATGTAGGTGACCGCTTCCATCTCGATTTTGCGGCTCTCCATGATCCACTTTTGCGTCTCGACACCGTTGCCCTCTCCACTCGTCGACTGGCAGAGAAACTCCAGGTTGTCATAGATCGGCTGCATCCAGTGAAAGAGCTTCTCCTCTTTTGTGCCGGGAAGATAGCCGATATCTTTTCCAAGTGGGATGACAGGCCGGCTGACTAAAATACGTGTGTAGAGCGCCTCGTCGAACACCTTGCGTAAACCTGCGGCTAGCGCCATCAACGTCTTGCCTGTTCCTGCCGGCCCGACTAGAGTTACAAGTTTTATATCATCGCGTAAAAGAAGATCGAGCGCGCACTTTTGTTCTAGGTTAAGTGGCAAAATTCCCCAGATATCACGCGCGATTTTGAGGAGAGGCTCCAACCGCTTTGTAGTGGGGTTATATTTGGCAATAGCTGAGGACTGCTCGGGAGAGGTAAGCATGCAGTATTCGTTGGGAAGAAAGTCTGTGATTTGTGTAGCAAGAGAGCCATCTTTAAAAAATAGATCGATATCTCTTTTTGGGACCTCTATTTTTCTGTATCCGCGATACATCTTCTCATAGGAGTCCTTCATGCTTTCATAGTCTTGCGCTTCGATGCCGATCGCTTCGGCTTTAAGACGCATGACAGAGTCTTTTGAGACGAGGACCACCTTTTGCCCTGCACCCTGAAGCTGAAAGGCATTATATAAAATGCGATGGTCGTTGCGATCTTGTGAAAGAGGGAAGGGCCTTTTATCACCCGCTATTCCCTTCATCTCTATCAGGACGCGGACCACGATCCCATTTTCGATCTCGATCCCTGTGTGGAGATTGGCACCCGGCCGTTTTAGCTTAAGACTATCTAGATAGCGGACCACATGGCGCGCATTCTTCCCAAGCTCATCGGAGAGGCGCTTCATCTTATCGAGCTCCTCTAAAACGGCAAGAGAGAGAACCACATCATTGCCCTTAAATTTTCCAATAGCATCGGGATCTTGTAATAGAACGTTGGTATCGACGACAAAGGTTTTCCTATCCACTAAAGACTCCTTAGAGTGTGTTTGCAAAGTCATTTCATTTATCTGTAGCACCGGGTATACACTCGCTTAAAATTATTACTACCACAAGCTGGAGCATATACAGCTCGATATCACAAAACAATCATTTTTACTAATGTATTTACAATCAATAACTTATAAAACAAATTCAGCAATCCAAACAGGCAACTGCTAAATTTATTGACCTTGAAAACCCCTTTCTGTAGAATGGCATTTAAAATGATCTAATTTTTATTGAGGAGACTCTATGAAAGTAAACAATAAAGTATTAAGCATCCCTCCTTACATTTCTACTTCATGGCAAAACGTCGCTTCCCTACACGTCGAAAACAGACAGTCTCACCCACTTCTCGTGATCAATCTTCATTCGGGTGCGCACATTGAGATACCCCAATTGGACTTTCCGCTTATCGACGCCATCTTTAATGCGCACGCTAAGTTCTTAGAACAGGAGCAGCTCTCCATCTCCTTTAAAGGTCCTTTTCCTCCGGGCGCTCTTGCTATGGGTGGACCTGCCGGCATGGAAAGTATCGGTTTTGTGCAGCACAACCCGGATCAAAAAGATGCTCCCGAACTTCCACCCGAAGTGCTCAGCAAGATCGCCCTGCTAGCAAATACCATGAGTCCGCAAGATCTCGCCTCTTTACCCCAAGCAGAGCCTCATTGCAACTGCCCGCACTGTCAGATCACCCGCGCTATGCAGGAGGCGATCCAAAATGGAGATCCTGTCTTATCAGATGAAGAAGCGGTTACAGAAGAGGATCTTCGCTTCCGCACATGGGATATCCACAAAGCTGCGGACAAACTCTACGTTGTTACAAATCCTTTGAATGAGAAGGAAAAGTACAACGTCTATCTCGGAAATCCCGTCGGTTGCACCTGCGGAGAGAACGGTTGTGAACACGTCCAAGCTGTCCTGAAAAGTTAAGCAGCTCTCTTTTTTATGGTGTAAAAAAAAGCCACCTCCTAGAATGGCGTTTTAGTATAAATTAGGAGGAGCTACAACCATGTCTAGGTTTTCAACGTTTTTTGCTGCATCACTTTGCACTTTCTCTTTAACAAGTCTCGTTGCAGATGAGGTAAGCTCTCTGCCCTTAGCAACGGAAGAGATCGCACTGCCTGTCGTGGCCGCTGACACCTCTTCTGCAACATTGGCAGCTCCCGTTCAAGCAGACGCCAAGCAAGAGGCAGTAGCTGCTGCACCTGCCGCTCCTAAAGCACAAGAGATCCCCGTCTCCCCTTTCACCGGAAAAGTGAAAGCAAAAAAAGTGAGACTCCGATTAAAAGCCGATCTGGACAGCCAAGTGATCCGCGAGCTTGGCAAAAATGATCTTCTCTCCGTTGTTGCAGAGAAGGGAGATTTCTGGGTGGTGCAAGCTCCGGCTGGCATCAAAGCCTACGTCTTCCGCAGCTTTGTACTCGACAATGTGGTAGAAGGCAACCGCGTCAATGTGCGCTTAAATCCTGCCTTAGACGCTCCTGTCATTGCCCATCTCAATGCGGGCGACAAGATTCAAGGCAACATCTGTGCTGCTAACAACAAATGGCTCGAGATCGCGCCTCCTGCGCAAACAAAGTTTTATGTGGCTAAAGAGTATATCGAAAATGCCGGTGGACCGGAAGTAATGGCACAAACAGAGAAACGCCGCACATCTGCGCATCAGCTCTTTGAGAGCGCTACAGCACTCGGCAAAGCAGAGCTCAAAAAAGCTTTTGCTGATGTGGACATCGACCGCCCTTCTCAGTGCTACAAGACGATCATCAACGACTACACAGACTTCCCGGAGTATGTCGAGCAAGCTAAAGAAGCACTTGCCGGCTTGCAAGAGGCCTATTTGCAAAAAAGGATCTCTGGCTCACATGCAAAAGCAACTTCACTTGATGAAGATTTCTCTTTCAAAAAAGAGGAGCGCACCTCTGTTTCTGCGCTCGACGCCACAGATAAGATGAAGATGTGGGAGCCGATTGAAGATGCGATCTACCTCTCTTGGACCTCTATGAACGAAGAGCAGAGTATCGACCAGTTCTACGATGAGCAGAAGCTGACAGCTGCAACGATCTCCGGCATGCTCGAAGCTTACAGCGATCCTGTGAGAAACAAGCCGGGCGACTTTATCGTGCGCCAAGGCGAGCTTCCTGTAGCTTACGTCTACAGCACGAGTGTCAATCTGCAAAATCTTGTCGGGAAAAAGGTGACCCTCGTAGGCACACCTAGACCCAACAACAACTTTGCCTTCCCTGCTTTCTACGTCCTCTCAGCTGAGTAGTCTTCTATGGAGTGCGGCGACTTGTCGCCGCTTTTCTCCGCCGGGACTTGTCACGGCGCTTTACGAAAAAAGAGCAGCGACAAGTCGCTGTCTGTGAAAGCGGTGACAAGTCACCGCACTCCAAATTAAGAGTTATGGAATTAGAGAATGGGCGACGCGCATCTTAAGCGCAGACACATTAGAGGAAAAGCTGCTAGATCCGGGAACTTTCACCGATAACGATCCAGGACCTGCGCTTTTCTGGAAAGAGCCTGTTCGCCCGGCTAACATGTCCTTCAAACGGCATACAAGCAAAGAAAAACTTCCCACCTTTGCCGATCATGGCGACCCTGACAAGCGCGCGGTCTGTCTGCACCGTTTTGCAGGGCATGAACTTCTCGCTGTCGAGATCATGGCCTATGCGCTACTCGCATTTCCTGACGCTCCTAAACACTTCAGACGCGGCGTGGCCAATACTTTGCGCGAAGAGCAGGGGCATGTGATGCTCTACATAAAGAGGATGGAGGAGATGGGGCTAAAATTTGGCGACCTTCCCCTCTATCGCCACTTCTGGTCGCACGTTCCCTTTCTCACCTCACCTATTCGCTACATCAGCGTGATGAGCCTTACCTTTGAGATGGCAAACCTCGACTTTGCTCCGCTCTACGGCAACTCCTTTTTAAAGCATGGGGATGAGGCATCCGCGCTCTTAATGAAGCAGATTTTGGAAGATGAGATCGCTCACGTCTCCTTCGGATGGGGCTGGCTGAAAAAATTCAAAAAAGAGGAGCTCTCCACTTGGGAGGCTTGGCGAGAAAGCGCGCCGCCCCTCCTTACCCCCGATCGCGCTCGCGGCTTGGTCGTATTTGAAGAGAATCGACAAAAAGCTGGCATTCCGCCAGAATGGATAGAAAATTTTAAAATGCTATGAAACTCGCTTCCATCCAGTCTTGTGCCTTTGTCGGATTAGAGGCGCTTGCGGTCGATGTGGAAGCAGACACAAAGAAAGAAGAGAAAGGCTTCTTCCTCATTGTCGGGCTTCCCGATACGGCCGTTAAAGAGTCGAAAGACCGCGTCCTGACCGCTCTTAAAAACTCCCATTTTAAATGCGACGGATGGCAGTGCACACTCAACTTAGCTCCCGCCGACCTTAAAAAAGAGGGAGCGCTCTACGACCTTCCGATTGCGCTCGCACTACTTCTTTCGCAAGGGATCATCAAAGAAACAAATCAGCACGATTACCTAACCGTGGGCGAACTATCGCTTAGTGGCGAGACGCGCCCGATGCGAGGCGCCCTTCCCGCAACTCTTCTTGCGCGCAAGATGGGCAAACGCGGGATCATCCTTCCCAAAGCCAACTACGAAGAAGCGCAAGCTGTTCCCGATATCGAGATCATTGGTGTGGGGACACTTTTGGAGGCGGTCGAGTTTTTAAAAAATCCTAGCTTATACTCCCCTCCCAAAAGCAGCACTCTGCAAAAAAGCCAGTCTAAATCTGCGACTCTGGATCTTGCCGAGATCAAGGGACAGCTACAAGTGAAGCGCGCACTAGAAATTGCAGCAGCAGGAGGACACAATCTCCTCTTTTATGGACCGCCAGGAACCGGCAAAACACTCATCGCCAAAGCGATGGCGGGCATCTTGCCTCCCCTTTCTCTTGAAGAGGCGCTCGAGGTGACGCAGATCCATTCGCTCGCAGGTCTTTTGCAAGAGGGTGGACTGGTTGAGAAGAGGCCTTTTCGCAATCCGCATCATACAATAAGCGCTGTCGGCATGGTCGGAGGAGGCAAGATGCCGCGCCCGGGCGAACTCTCCCTATCTCATCGCGGCGTCCTCTTTTTGGATGAGCTCCCTGAATTTTCTCGCTACACATTGGAAGTGCTGAGGCAGCCTTTAGAAAATGGATCTGTCACCGTCTCGCGTGCAAGTGCATCAGTTACATTTCCGACGCAGTGTCTGCTGATCGCTGCGATGAACCCGTGCCCCTGCGGCTTTCTTGGCCACCCGCAGAAGCCGTGCAAAGACACCCCCTCTCAGATCCAGCGCTACCGCAGCAAGATCTCCGGCCCACTTCTCGATAGGATCGACATGCACATCGCCGTCTCCCCTCTTTCGTTTGATGAGATGCAGCTTGGAAAAGAAAAGAGCGAGAGCTCAGAGACAGTGCAAGCAAGAGTGATCCTTGCGCGTGAAAAGCAAAAAGAGCGTTACCGGAGTATAAAGTGCAATGCACACATCTCGCCACAAGAGCTCCAAGAGCACTGCCAACTTCAAAAAAGCTCGCTCTCGCTCATGCGCCAAGCAATGGACAGCTTGAGCCTATCTGCACGCGCCTACCACCGCGTTTTAAAAGTGGCACGCACGATCGCCGACCTCGCCTCGCTTCCCCATATCGAAGAGGAGCACCTCATGGAGGCGCTCAGCTACCGCTCTTGGGATAGTTAAAGCTTTACGCTGGAAATGTTTCTGCCACGCCGAGCGACGAATCATTATATCTGAAGTTTTTGGACGCGTAAACATCAAGAGCACCAAGAGCACCTAGAGTGGAGTTGCCAACAGCCACATACTTAGGATCGTCCGGGGATTCTTCGTCTTCTATAATGTCGCAGGTGCGCGTACGGATCCAGTTGGGTGCTCCAGGAAAGAGACAGATCTTATAGCAGGCATAGTGGGCAACTGTGCTTACTGTGATCCAGAGCGCTTTTCCAAGCTTTTGCGGGTAATCGCGTCTTACCTGAAAGGCATTCTTTGCGCGACTACCTGGATCTACATCCTTTTGCATCCAAACCCATAGGGATTTGCCCTGAGCTTCGTGTCCTCTTTTTTGTGAAACAAATGGCCAAATATTCAACCGCATACCGCTCTTTTCTGCAATAGGCGCGAAGGTGTTAAAGCAAAGCGGCTCTCCATTCACAGTAGCGGGAATCAAGGTCAGCGTATGAGTCTCTTTTAGCTTGGCAACTGTTCTGTGGATGCGAGCAGATAGGCGCGGTGCGATTCCCGGATCTGCTTTTAAATGCTCTTTCCACTCTTTAACGCCAAAAGCCATAGAAGGAGGGACAGGATTAGAAAAGGCCTCTTTGTGCTTGCCTTCGGGAAGTGTGTAGCTCACTTGCTCTCGCGTGCATAGGACTTGCCAGACTCTATCCGGCATCTTCCACCCTTTACAAACCGTTTCGCATCTTCCTATCTCTTCTGGTTCCAGGAACATCATGGTCTGGCGAAAAGCATCCGGATAGTCTCGCGCGATATTAACGCTAGCAGGTAGTTCAGCAAAAAGCTGGCTTATCCAGGCGCAAATCGCATTCCAGATTGCAGCAATGCGATCGATTAGCTCTAGATAGCAGGGATTTTCTTCTATTATTGTTGAGCCTGATTTTATAGGATTTAAACCTATTGCTTGTGTCATAGACGAGAATTATACCAGAATGATGAGAAACATCAAAACAGTAACGCGTAGTAATAATAAAGATTTTATTAGGTATGGAGTGCGGCGACTCGTCGCCGCTTTTCTCTGCCACGACTTGTCGCGGCATATCTTGAAGAGAAGAGCAGCGACGAGTCGCTGTCTATGAAAGCGGCAACGAGTCGCCGCACTCCATATAAGAAGGATCAACTCTTCAGGGCTAACAATTCTTTTAATGACCTAAGAGACATAAAGGACTAAAGGACGGAATTAGTGTCGTTTGCGTCTTTTTGGTCGTTTAGGTCGTTTCTCGGCACTTTATCGATGCGCTCCAAGGTTTCGAAGTCTAGCGTTGTCGAAGCTGCTCCCATCTCTTGAAACTTGCGGGCGGTGACGAGCACGCGCGATTCGAGCGAGCCCATCGCCTTGTTGTAGGCGTCGATCGCAGAGGAGAGTCCGCGGCCCATCTTGGTCCAGTGGCCACTCATGTCGACAAGGCGCTTATACATCTCGTGGCCGAGCTCGCGCACCTCTTCAGCATGGCGCGAAAGACTCTCCTGCTTCCAGCCATAAGCTACCGAGCGCAGAAGAGCGATCAGTGTGGTAGGTGTTGCCAGAATCACATTGCTATCTGCCCCGACTTCGATCAGAGCGGGATCAAATTCGAGCGCTGCGCTAAAGAATGTCTCGGCAGGCAAAAAGAGAACGACAAATTCTGGCGTGGGTTGAAAGCGCTCCCAGTAGGCTTTTTTGCTCAAGCTTGCCATGTGTTGTCTTATCTGACGCGCATGGTCGCGCATCTTAGCTTCTTTTGCTTTTTCATCTTGCATGTGGATCGCTTCGAGATAGGCTTCGAGCGGTGCTTTTGCATCGACTACCACCTGCCTTCCGCCGGGGAGATGCACGATCAGGTCGGGTCTTAGATTTCCCTCTTCATGCATGCCGCTCTGCTGCTCAAAAAAGTCGCAGTGGCTGAGCATGCCGGCAAGTTCCACCACACGTCTTAGTTGGATCTCTCCCCATCTTCCGCGCGCGAGTGGCGAGCGAAGGGCTTTCACTAGATTGGCTGTCTCATGGCGCAGCTCTTTTTCTGTTTGCAAAAGCGCACGCACTTGTTCTTGCAAAACAACATGGTCTCCCTTGCGCTCTTTTTCAAGCTGCTGCATGCCTAGGCTGATCTTGCTTAAGGTCTCTTTGACAGGGGCGACCATCTCGGTCGCAAGATCTATGAAAGAGCGGTTGTTTTTTTCTAGAGCATCGTGGGAGAGCGCTTTGAATGTCTCGGCCATGCTCTTATTCTCCTGCTCAGAAAAGGAGAGACGCAAAACTGCCTCCTTCTTTTTTTCTCTTTCACGTATCCAGAGCCACAAAAGAACAAAAACAGCGAGACATAAAGCGTATAGGAGCATCTTTAGTCGACCTCTTCCTCTTCGGGTTCAAACTCTTCCAAGGTCTTCGACTTTTTACCTGCTATCAAACGTATTGCTGACAAGACAAGCGCAAGCAAGATATACCCCCAGGAGACTGTGGCGAGCATGATGGGGAAATAGTAGAGAATGCCATAGAGAACAAAGATCGCAAAAATGACTGTGAGAAAAACCAGTTGAAAGGAGGGAACGCGGAAGTGGAGTACTTTTAAACTGGGGAATTTCCAGCGGCTGACCATGAAATAGCCGAGGATGATCATCAGCGTTGGAAGAATAAACGCCTCAGTTCTTGGTGCTAGATGCGTGATACCCTCTCCAAAGGGCGAGGAGAGAAAGAGGTTGGCAGAAACTGCGGCAATCGCAGCGGCAGGAATGGGCAGACCGGTAAAATGCTTCTTTTGCGCCTCTGCCATATCCGAGTTGCTCTTCGCTTCTCCTGCTTTTACATTAAAGCGCACGAGACGGAGCACCCCTCCAATCGAGTAGAGCATTGCACCAATAACTGCAAAAAAAGAGAGGCCGGTACCCTGCTCTAAAGAGAGGCTTTTCAAGAGAAGAACAGAGGGGGCGACACCAAAAGAGATCGCGTCGGCTAAGGAATCGAACATAAAACCAAACTCGCTCTGCGCACGAAAGACGCGCGCAATCGCCCCATCTGCAAAGTCGGCAAAGGCAGCGACAAGTAGAAGGAGCGCGGCGGATTGGAGGAGTTGATAAGTCCCCGCACCGGGCTCTACCATGTTGACTTTGAAAATCACAAAGAGTCCGCAGGCTAGGCCAAATGCTGTGATGATATTGGGGAGGAGATTGATTTGTTTCATATTGTCAATTTAGCAAAAGCACAGAAAGAATGCTCTTAAAAACGTGCCCGTGTGCGTGCCCGTGCCCGTGCCCGAATTAATCCGAATCGGGCACAGGCATGCGGGCACGGCAGCGGGCACGAAAAATGAATCGGATTGTGACGTATCTCGCTCAATGAGAGTGCTATAAAAATTCTTTTAAGCTCGATTCTTTTTTTTCTAGACTTTATGATTCAGGCTACAATATATGGTGTATCAAGAAGCAAAACCCTACCAGATGTAGTAGAACCCAACCCTCTTTAGGAGACCCTCTATGCGTAATAAAAGCCCTACTTCCCCAGCAAACCTCCTCGGAGCAATCAAAGAGAAGGATCAGTCTAATATGAGCGAAAAACAGTTCAGTGTCGTCAAGAGAAATGGCTCTCTTGTCCCCTTCAGAAAAGAGCGGATTTCTCTAGCGATTGAAGCCGCATTTCGCGACCTGAAAAAGGTGGCAAAAGAAGCTCACCTTCCTACCGACATAAAAGAAGCGGTCGAAGAGGTGACAGATCGTATAGCCGAACAACTGGTCACACTCGCTGAAAAGGGCGCCTCTATCACGGTAGAAGGCATTCAAGATCTGGTCGAAGTGACTCTGATGAAGTGCGACCATCACGATGTCGCAAAGGGCTACATCCTCTATCGCGATCAGCATAAGGCGCTCCGCGAAGACTCTCCACAAAATCTCAAAGTACAGAGAAAAGACGGCACTTTTGCCCGTTTTAATCCAATGAAGATCGCCTCTTCGATTGAAGAGAGCTTCCGCCGCACACGAAAGCTCGAAACCGCACCCTCTCCTCAAGAGGTGGTCGATGGAGTGAATCTTCTCTCGCAGCGCATTGTGGCGCGCGTAGTCGCTCTCTCCAAAGCAGGACAAGTAATAACAGCCGCAGCAATTGAAGATGAGATCGAACAGCTCTTAATGCGCGAAGGGTTTTGGAACGTAGCTAAAGAGTACATTCTTCATAGAGCCTCTATAGGCGAGCAGACACAACCTCAGGCTGTATTATCCTCAGTAGATGAGAGAAAATCCATTCGCACTTTCTCCATCGTGCAAACAGATGGGACAACCCGAACGCTTAATGAATCGGAGCTGCATGCAAGACTCAAATTTGCCTGCCGTGGTCTAGGAGAGCAGGTCTCCTCCTTTGAGCTTTTCGAGAGCGTGATCATCAACTTCTACGAAGGAATGAAAGAGAGCGAGCTGGACCAGGCCTATATTTTGGCTGCGCGCTCTAAGATCGAAGTGGAGCCGGCTTATTCACAAGTGGCGTCGCGCCTCCTCTTAGACAACTGCTACCGCGAAACGCTGGCAACAAATGCATCCGACCCCTCTTTAGAATCCAAGCACCGCGCCTATTTTAAAAGCTACTTCAAGCATGCGATCTCGATCCAGAGGATCCATCCCGATCTTCTGCAGTTCGACCTGGACATGCTAGCAGGGGCAATCCAGCTGCAGCGCGACGATCTCTTCTCCTACTTAGGGCTGCAAACTCTGTATGATCGCTACTTCATCCACGAGATGCAAAAACGGCTCGAGACGCCTCAGATCTTCTGGATGCGCGTCGCAATGGGCCTCGCCCTCTGTGAAAAGGAGCGCAAGAATGAGCGCGCGATCGAGTTCTACGACGTGCTCTCCAAGTTCCTCTTCGTCTCTAGCACACCGACTCTTTTCAACTCGGGCACGATGCATCCGCAGCTCTCCTCCTGCTACCTCTCGACTGTCATGGATGATCTGGGACACATCTTCAAGGTCATCTCGGATGACGCACAGCTCTCCAAGTGGGCAGGCGGCATCGGCAACGACTGGACAAACGTACGTGCAACAGGCGCAGTCATCAAAGGGACAAACGGCCGCAGCCAGGGCGTGATCCCCTTCTTAAAAGTCGCGAACGACACAGCAGTTGCAGTCAATCAGTGCTTTGATCCGCGCACCTTCCTCTATACAAACAGTGGCATCAAGCCGATTGCAGATGTGCATGTCGGCGATCTCGTCCTCGGAATCAGCGGCCAATACCGCGAAGTAATGGAAGAGTACTCCTACAAACAAAATGGTCCGATGCTTGAGCTCGATGTTAAGCACTCTCTTGGCCCCATTACTGTTACGACAGGTCACCCTTTCTATGCTTTACGCGGTGTGCCGATGGAGCAAGCTAATGAACGCACTCTCGAGTGGCTCTCAAAAGGGAAGATCTCTTGCGAATGGGTCGACGCAGGTGAATTACAAAAAGGGGATTACATCGCTCAGATTATCCCAAAAGAAGTTGTTCCCGTTCCCGGCTTTACGGAAGAGGATGCAAGACTTTACGGCATCCTTCTCGGCGATGGCCACCTCTCTAAAAATGTGAGCTCTTCTTACTCCTTTACTCAAGAAGATCTCTGTGACACAAACGGTTCCAAACATATCGCGCCTCGCTTCTCTCATCTACCAGAACGACAAACACTTGCTCTTTTACATGGAATTTTGGAAACAAGTGGCAATGTTTCTCGCGGCAAAGAGATCATATTTACAAATACTTCGCTGCCGCTCATTGAAGGCATTCGTTATCAGCTCTTGAGGCTAGGCATCCCAACAACTGGCAAACTGCGCAATCGTGCTAAAGGTCTTTATGAGCTGCGCATCCCCGCAGTAAAAGAGATCGCGGAGCGCGTCGGGTGTAAGCCTCTCACTAAAACGAATTGGCTCACTATCGCGGGTCACCTGTTCAGCCGCGTGCGTAAGACGAGTGCTACCACTCCCCTTTCGACCGTGCGCGACCTACAAGTCGACTGCGACGAGTCTTATATGACAACCGCAGGTCTTGCCCACAACGGGGGCAAGCGCAAAGGCGCGATGTGCGCCTACTTGGAGACTTGGCACCTCGACATCGAAGACTTCCTCGATCTGCGCAAGAACACGGGCGATGAGAGACGCCGTACGCATGACATGAATACGGCTAACTGGATCCCCGATCTTTTCATGAAGCGCGTGAGCGAAAATGGCGTCTGGACTCTCTTTAGTCCAAGCGATGTACCCGATCTGCACCACCTCTATGGCGCTGCATTTGAAAAGCGGTACAAAGAGTATGAAAAGGCAGTCGATGAGGGCAAAATCAAGCTCTTCAAAAAGATAGAAGCGCTGCAGCTTTGGCGCAGAATGCTGAGCATGCTCTTTGAAACCGGCCATCCTTGGATCACTTTCAAAGATCCTTCTAACATCCGTTCGCCGCAAGACCACGTGGGTGTGGTGCACAGCTCGAATCTCTGCACAGAGATCCTGCTGAACACAACTGCAGAAGAGACTGCCGTTTGCAACTTGGGCTCTGTCAACTTGGTTGAGCACATGACAAGCAAGGGTCTAGATGAGAAGAAGGTCTCTCAGACGATCCGCACAGCGGTGCGCATGCTCGACAACGTGATCGACATCAACTACTACCCGACAGCCGAAGCCAAGAATGCCAACTTGCGCCATCGTCCGATCGGTCTTGGCATCATGGGCTTCCAAGATGCTCTTTACATGCAGAACATCAGCTACGCAAGCCACGAAGCGGTCGAATTTGCAGACTCGAGCATGGAGATGATCTCCTACTACGCGATCCTCGCCTCTTCTGAGCTAGCTCTTGAGCGAGGCACCTACTCGACCTATAAGGGATCCAAGTGGGATAGAGGCATGCTGCCGATAGACACGATCGCACTCTTAGAAAAAGAGAGGGGCGGCTATCTCGAGATGGACAGAAGCTCTAAGATGAATTGGGATCTTGTGCGCGAGAAGGTCAAAAAGCATGGTGTGCGCAATAGCAATACGATGGCGATTGCACCAACTGCTACGATCTCAAATATCACGGGAGTCACTCAGTCTATCGAGCCTATGTACAAGCACCTCTTCGTCAAGTCTAACTTGTCGGGAGAGTTCACGGTCGTCAACACCTTCTTAGTAAATAAACTGAAGGAGCTCGGCATATGGGACAACGCGATGCTAGACGATCTGAAATACTTCGACGGATCGATTACAGAGATCGAGCGTATCCCTCAAGAGGTCAAGCAGCTCTTCTTGACTGCTTTCGAAATCGATCCAGAATGGATAATCGAATGCGCAAGTAGACGCCAGAAGTGGATCGATATGGGCCAGTCGCTCAACCTCTATATGGCAGAGCCGAGCGGGAAAAAACTGCACCAGATGTACCTCTTCTCCTGGACAAAAGGATTGAAGACCAACTACTATTTGCGCACACTTGCCGCGACGCAGATTGAAAAATCTACGACCGACATCAATGCCCGTGGCTTGCAGCCGCGCTGGATGAAGAACAAGTCCGCATCTAGCGACATCCAGATCGATCGCGAGACGCCTGTTGTAGAAGAGATTGTCGAAAAGAAAAAAGATAAACCGATAAGCTGCAGCCTCGAAGAGGGCTGTGAAAGCTGTCAATAATAGAGGGATAAAACCATGCAAGCGATTGAAAAAGAGGGCAAGTCCAAACGCGTACAAGTCGCCGAAAAAAGGCTGATCAACTGCCACAAGGTCGACGTCAATCAGCTCATGCCGCTCAAGTATAAATGGGCATGGGAGCACTATCTCAACGGCTGCGCCAACCACTGGATGCCGACAGAGGTGCCGATGGGAAAAGATATCGAGACATGGAAATCGAATGTGCTCAGTCCCGATGAGAAGCGCGTCATCATGCGTAACTTAGGCTTCTTTAGCACAGCGGAGAGCCTTGTCGGAAACAATATCACCCTTGCCATCTTTAAGTTCGTGACCAATCCCGAAGTGCGCCAGTACTTGCTTCGTCAAGCTTTTGAAGAGGCGATCCATACGCACACCTTCCACTACATCGTAGAGTCACTCTCGCTCGATCAGGGCGAGGTGTTCAACATGTACAACGAGATCAACTCGATCCACGATAAAGACGCGTTTGAAATGAAGCTGACGGAAGCGATGCTCCAAGATGGCTTTACGACATCGACACCTGAAGGAGCGCAGAAGTTTCTAGAAAACCTGATCGGCTTCTACATCATCATGGAAGGGATCTTCTTCTACAGCGGCTTTGTGATGATCCTCTCCTTCCACCGCCAGAACAAGATGACCGGTATCGGCGAGCAGTTCCAATATATCCTGCGCGACGAGACGATCCATCTCAACTTCGGCATCGACCTTATCAACGGAATCAAAGAGGAGAATCCCGATCTTTGGACACCTGCTTTTCAAGCGCATGTAGTTGAACTCATTAGAGAAGCAGTAGAGCTCGAAGTGCTCTATGCCGAAGACTGCCTGCCAAAAGGGATCTTAGGTCTTACGGCGCCGATGTTCCGCGAATATGTGCAGTATATCGCAGACAGACGTCTGGAACGTATCGGACTAAAAGCGATCTACCGCTCTAAAAACCCCTTCCCATGGATGAGCGAGACGATCGACCTCGGCAAAGAGAAGAACTTCTTTGAAACACGCGTGACAGAGTATCAGTCCTCCTCTACTTTGACTTGGACTTAGAAAATTTGAAAAAGAATGAGAAAATTGGCGACTTTGTCGTCACAAAGGTAATGCCTATCGAGGAGCTGAAAACCACGCTCCTCGAGCTTGTGCATGAACCAACCGGTGCGCAAGTCATGCACCTTGCAAATGAGGATCCGGAAAATCTATTTTGCCTCTCTTTTCGCACCCTTCCGACAGACTCGAAAGGTGTGGCCCACATCTTAGAGCACACAGTGCTCTGCGGCTCAAAAAAATATCCGATCAAAGACCCCTTCTTTGCAATGACACGCCGCAGCTTAAACACCTACATGAATGCGCTAACAGGTTCCGACTTCACCTGCTATCCCGCAGCTAGCCAGGTGGAAAAGGATTTCTACAATCTGTTCGAAGTCTACATCGATGCTGTCTTTAATCCCGAACTTAAGAAGGTGAGCTTTTTGCAAGAGGGACACCGCCTAGAATTCGCAGAAGCGAACAACCCCAAAAGCCCTCTGGAATTTAAAGGGATCGTCTTTAACGAGATGAAGGGAAGCATGGCATCACCCGACGCGCGCCTCTGGCACACGCTCATGGAAGCCCTCGTGCCCGATCTTCCTTATTCGCACAATGCAGGAGGCGATCCTGTACACATCCCCGAGCTCACCTACGATGAGCTCACGAGCTTCCATCAAACCTACTACCATCCAAGCCGCTGCCTCTTCTTCTTTTATGGCAACCTCCCCTTGAAGAGACATTTAGACTACCTTGAAGAGCATGCGCTTAAAAATGTGCGTCCTCTTCCCCCAGTTCCATCACTGCCTCTCCAAAGACGTTTTAAAAAGCCGGTGACCACTTCCGGACACTATCCGATTAATGAAGGGGAAAGCCTTTCTAGCAAAACCATTCATGCCTTTGGCTGGCTCACCACGCCTGTTCTCGAGCAAGAAGAGGTGCTCGCCTTAAGCGTTTTAGATTCTATTTTGATGGACACCGACGCCTCTTTATTAAAACTCCCTCTTTTAAAATCGGGTCTTTGTACGCAAGCAGATGCCTACATGGATATCGAGATGAGCGAGGTGCCCTACTTGATCGCCTGCAAAGGATGCGAAAAAGAGAGCGGTGAGAAGTTGGAGAAGCAGCTGTTAGAGACGTTGCATGATATCGTCAAGAAAGGCATTCCTGCTCCCCTTATCGAAACGGCGATCCACCAGCTGGAGTTTGCAAGGACAGAGATCACAGGCGATGCCTCTCCCTTTGGCCTCACTCTTTTTATGCGCTCGGCCCTTGCAAAACAGCACGGGTGCCCTCCTGAGAATGCGCTCAAGATCCACTCCCGTTTC
Organism: Chlamydiia bacterium; assembly: GCA_963804085.1. Lineage (GTDB taxonomy): Bacteria > Chlamydiota > Chlamydiia > Chlamydiales > Rhabdochlamydiaceae > CAWDOQ01. The sequence goes on from CAWDOQ010000016.1 coordinate 132,643, forward strand.
CAAGAGCTGATCGCGCATACCAAAGATCCCCGTTATCTACCAATGCTGATCCAAAAATACTTTTTGGACAACGCGCACCGTGTGCGGCTCGTCTTAACTCCCGACCCGACACTTTCCAATCGAGAGCTTGAAAAAGAAAAAGAGACGCTCAGCAAAATACAAAAAAAACTCTCGCCCAAAGAAACAGAGCAGATTTTAAAACAGGCAGAGGAGCTAGAGCACTACCAACAAGAGACAGAGAAACAGAACATAGAGATCTTGCCTAAGGTGACCCTGGATGATGTGCCTGTTCTAATCCACGATCTTACCCTCAAGCAAGAAAAGGAGGGTGAGCTCAGCGTCTTTCACCACACCGCTTTTACCAACCATATCCTCTACGCCGACCTGGTCTTTGATATGCCGGAGATTGACGAGGAGGAGCTCCCCTATGTGCAGCTGCTCTTTGCTCTCATCCCCGAGCTTGGCGCAGGCAAGAGAAGCTACGCCGAAAATCTCGCCTACATCCAATCGCATACAGGCGGTATTGCTATCGCCACGCATCTCCATCCACAGGTAGAAGACCACAACCAGTTAAAGCCCTCTTGGAACCTGCATAGCAAGGCCCTCTTTCGTAAACGGGACAAACTCTTCTCTCTAATTAAAGAGATAGCCGAAAGCCCGCAGTTAAACGACAAGGAGAGGCTCTCTGAGCTCATTTTGCAGATGAGCACCGCACTCGAAAGCCATTTTAACAAAAATGCTCTACGCTATGCACTCCAGCTGGCGCTGAGCGGCATCTCGGTTTCTGGCTATATCAATGAGTGTTGGGGCGGGCTAAACTACTACAAAATGATCCTGGCTCTTGCACACGATCTTCCCAAAAAATTGCCCGGCCTCATCGATCGGTTGGTAGCCTTAAAAGAGAAGCTCTTTTGCGTAAACTCTCCCTCTTTAGTCTTGAGCTGCGATGAGGAGATGTACCAGAAGCTAAAGAGCGAGCGCTTCTTTGACTTGAACAAGCTCCCCTTAAAAAAGGCAAAACCTTGGACAGGAAACTACGCCTACTCGCCCACCCAGTCCCATGCGCGCGCCATCTCCACTCCTGTTGCATTCACCGTGCAAGCGCATAAATCGGTCGGCTATCTCCATCCTCATGCTCCAGCTCTTGCTACCGTCATGCACCTGTTCGAAAACAAGATACTGCACCGTTACATACGAGAAAAAGGTGGCGCATACGGTGCCGGCGCCTCTTATGGCGCATCGGCCGGAGTCTTCTACTTCCACTCTTATCGCGATCCGCACCTAGCCAGCACACTCGCCACCTTTGGCCATGCAATTGACGAGATCGCTCGCGGCGATTTCAATGAGCGCGAGCTAGAAGAGGCAAAGCTCGGCGTCATCCAGCATCTGGATGCACCCCTTGCGCCCGGAAGCCGCGCCATGCAAGCCTACGGCTGGTTTAAAGAGGGAAAGACAAAAGAAAGGCGCCAGCACTTTAGAGACACGCTGCTGGCACTCACGAAACAACAGATCATTCACATGGTCCAGAGTGAAATCCTCCCCAAAAAAAGAGCGGCACGATCGTCACCTTTGCAGGATCCGAGCTCCTAGATCGCGAACTTCCCTTACTCAAAAAGCCCCTACCTCTCCTCCCATCTAAATCCTAGAAGCTCGTTTACGCACGGGCTATTCTTTAAAATTTGATTAGAAATTGGGCCAGCACACGATTGTCTTGGAAATGCTCGCCCCACTTGCCTTTGTAGTCGAGAGAGAGGGTCTGATTTTCATCTGGGAAAAGGAAGGTGAGGCCGCACGAGGCGCTAATAAGTCTGCGGTCGGGGTTCATGCCGTAGGTGGTCATCGTGCAGGAGGAGCCTGCAAAGCTCGATTTGGTGCGCTTGCCCATAAAGCGCCACTCGCGGATACCGCTTAAACCAATCGTTGGAGAGACCTTGTTCCTACTCATCGAGAAGCAGCGCGACACTTGGATGCCGGCTTCTGCATCCAAAAAGTTGGAATTCTTATTTTGCACGCGCAGATTTAGGCTTTTTGCTCCATGCTCTTTGAAGCTGTTCTCATGGACAAAGATGTAATCGGCTTGCACAAACGGAGAGAACTGCACTTTTTTCCCGAAGAGCAGGCCCCCTTGTGCGTGGCCTGAGCCCTGCCAGCCGTTATGTGAACCCTTGGCAGTTCTATCGACCAAAATCAAAACCCCATCGCCAAAGGAGATGTTACGAGCAGTGTTGTAGTGGTTGTAGCTTCCCATTCCGGCAGCAAACAGATAAGCATATTTGCTGTAGAAGCTGGCGTAAAGAGCTCCGTAGCCATTTTGCATGTTGGCGTAGCCCTGATCCTCTTTCCAGTTTAGATGCTCGTAGCTGTAGCCAACAGCGCCGCCAAAGGTCCAGTGGTGTGCAAGGGAGTAGTCGATGCCCGTTGTGATCCCGCCGGTTCCTGTGTTAAAGCCTGCTTGACCACTCTGATTTCTCTGGTAAGCAAAGCCACCAAACGGTGACACCCAAAATCCGAGATGCTTTTCCGGTTTGCAGGCCTCTTCTTTTGCTTCCGATTTCAGAGTTAGAACCGAACCGTTTTTTAGGTGGGGCAACTTTCTTAGCGGGCTGACAGGCAGGAGGACAGATCTCTGTTGTCTCACGCAATCTGTGGAAGATCGTCCCGCTGGTGTAGAGCGAAGTGTTTTCTTGGGCGATAGCAAGCGCTGTGTACTGCGAGGGTTGTAGCTCATCTAAAGCAAGTGCCAGTCCTTCCAGTGTGGGAATCTGACGCAGCTCTGCAATGACGAGTTCTCCATCGCTTCCAGAAGCCGGGGTAAGTGTGTCTAGACAAGTAGCAACTGCACCTGCATTACCTCCCACAACTACCTCTGCAAAAGGAATCGTGCCGATCTCTGTTAGAACAACATCAGTAGGATCATAACTGACCGTTGCTCTGAACGTGGGGAGCGAGAGCACTACGTTTGCGAACTGATTTGTCACGGTGCCGCCGCCTAGCGTCTGAACGATGGTGTAGCTTTGAGAGGCAGGATAGACTCCGGATCGACTGTGACACTCAATGTGTCGTTGGATCCAATAGTGAATGAACCGGTGACATTGAGACGGCTTGCTAGCCCTGCAGCATTAATCTCTGTTTGAAATGTTGCACCACTTCCCAGGATTACATCGCCGGTGACGTTCATCGTTCCAATGCTATTTCCCGGAGAAATGGTTCCATTCACGGTTACTGTGTTTGGGCCAGTAACAGCGATCGTTCCTGTTCCTCCTAAAGTCGCGCCACTTTGCACGGTCATACCGCCCTTAGTCGTAAAGAGTGTTGAATTTACGCTCAAGCGTCCACCCGTAACAGTAGTGGTTCCATCCAGAGTGCTGTCTGCGGTCAGGATCAAGTTGCCCGAGTTCTGCTTGGTAAGAGAACCGCCAGAGCCCAATGTGCTAGAAATAGTCCCGGCATAAGTTCCCGTTGCTGCTTGATCAAACACCAATGTCGCATTATTTAGGATGTTTCCTTGGAGGCTGGTTGTGTTGCCTTGCAGTGTGCCGCCTGAGACTGTCGTCCCGCCCGAGTAGGTATTCGGTCCAGTCAAAGTGAAGGTACCTGCGCCCTGCTTGGTTAAAGACCCAAGAGAAGTATCAGAAATCACGCCGGAAAATGTGGAAGTTGGATTGGTCAAGGTCAGGTTCTTGCTTGTTCCTAAGGTGACAAACCCAGAGCTACTTAAATCCACTATGCTGGCAGAGGAGGGAGTCACCCCACTGATGTCAAAGGTTCCGGTTGCTGCAACAGATGAACTAGTTGCAATGCTTCCTGTCCCGGAAAGAGCAAGCGTACCGGTGCTAATCGTTGTAGCTCCTGTGTAAGTATTCGCTCCGCTCAAAGTAAAAGTGCCAGCGCCCTGCTTGGTTAAAGACCCAAGAGAAGTGTCAGAAATCACGCCGGAAAATGTGGAAGTTGGATTGGTCAAAGTCAGGTTCTTGCTTGTTCCTAAGGTGACAAACCCAGAGCTGCTCAAATCGACAATGCTTGCCGATGAGGAAGAGATACCGCTGATATTAAAGGTTCCAGTCGCTGCAACAGATGAACTAGTTGCAATGCTTCCTGTTCCCGAAAGAGCAAGCGTACCAGTGCTAATCGTTGTAGCTCCTCTGTAAGTATTCGCTCCGTTCAAAGTAAAGGTACCTGCGCCCTGCTTGGTTAAAGATCCAAGAGAAGTGTCAGAAATCACACCGGAGAATGTGGAAGTTGGATTGGTCAAGGTCAGGTTCTTGCTCGTTCCTAGGGTGACGAACCCAGAGCTGCTCAAATCGACAATGCTTGCCGATGAGGAAGAGATACCGCTGATATTAAAGGTTCCAGTCGCTGCAACAGATGAACTAGTTGCAATGCTTCCTGTCCCGGAAAGAGCAAGCGTACCGGTGCTAATCGTTGTAGCTCCTGAATAGCTGTTCGTCCCTGCTAAGGTTAGGGTTCCGGCTCCTGTTTTAGCAAGTGCGCTTCCGCTGATCCCGCCTGATAAAGTCCCTGTATTTCCGGTGTCTACAAACATCGTGCCGGTTCCCGACACTATATTAATGGCATTCGATGCGGAGATCGTATCATTGAGTCCAAGGATAGTGGTATTGCTCATGGAAAGGGTCGCTGTTCCCAGGCCCGAGTTGTTGCCAAGGGTAATCTGGCCAGCAGAGAGAGTGGTTCCACCGGAGTAACCGTTTGCTCCGCTTAAAACTAAAGTTCCGCCGCTGGTCTTGGTCAGCGCACTGCTTGTCCCGCTAATAGCTCCAGACAAAGTCCCTGTGCCCGAGGGAACATCGACGATGGCTGTCCCCGAAGGGGTTAAACTAATGAGATTCATCGCCGAGATGGCGTTATTGATTCCGAGAGTCGTTCCTGTGCTGATTGAGAGGATCCCAGTCCCAAGGCCTGTGTTGTTGCCAAGGGTAATCTGGCCGGCAGAGAGAGTGGTTCCACCGGAGTAACCGTTTGCTCCGCTTAAAACTAATGTTCCAGCACTTGTCTTGGTCAGCGCACTGCTTGTCCCGCTAATAGCTCCAGACAAAGTCCCCGTGCCGGAGGGGAACATCGACGGTGGCTGTCCCCGAAGAGGCTAAACTAATGGCATTCATTGCTGAGACGGTATCACTCAGCCCAAGCGTCGTTCCCGTGCTCATGGAAAGAGCTCCTGTTCCAAGGCCTGTGTTGTTGCCAACAGTGATCTGATCAGCAGAAAGCGTGGTGCCTCCTGAGTAGTTATTCGCTCCATTTAGGGTTAAAGTGCCGGCACTGATTTTTGTGATAGAAGAGCCGGATCCAGATATTTGAGATCCGATTAAGAATGGACTGCCGTTCGTGTCTAATGTCACAGATCCAAAAAGACTAAGGGGGTGTGCAGAAATGTTAGTCGAACCATTCGCTTGCAGGGTTGTTCCGTCATTGAGAACCACGTTGGCATTGGTAATAACTCCAATGTTATCATCGCTTGAGATGGCAAGAGTGCCCGCTTGAACAGTCGTGATACCCTCGTAGCTGTTGGTTCCTGTAAGCGTCAAGGTTCCTGCACCCAATTTGCTAAGCGCGCTGGCGCCGCCCGAAATGGCAGATGAGATCGTGAAGGAATTGCCATTTGAGTCAAAATTCGCACCAGATCCCATCATGGAAATTGGGTGGGTTGAAATTAGAGTAGTACCGATCGCCTGAAGAACTGTAGATTGACTCAAGGTCAAAGTCGTGATGTGCTCCAAGATTGCCATCGGCTGTGACTGCAAGTGTACCATTATTTATAGCCACTCCACCTGTGTAACTGCTGGTTCCAGATAGCTGAAGAACGCCGGTGCCGATTTTTGTCAAGGTGCCTCCGTTAGAGATTGCACCGCTGACTTGCATGTCAACTGCGTTCGAGCCGCTCGGAATGTTGAAGGTGCGGCTCTGACCGCCAAAGTCCAAAGTACCCGAAATGACCACAGGACCCGTGTTGGTTGTTGTATCATAAACGATATCAGTTCCCCCTGTAAAAGGAGTCCCTGTGAAGGCGATGGGGCCAGAAATGGTATTACTTCCTTGGATGGTAAGAGGATGTGAGAGAGTAGTTGAATCGGAGCTGAGAGTTAAGAGAGCGCCTCCTTGTGTCAAGGTGCCTGAATCGAATATAAGATTTAGGATGGTTTGAGCTTGCCCGTTTAAGTCGAGCGTACCGCCGTTAATGAGGTGAGAAGGAGTCGGAGACAAAGTGTTGGGTATAGCAGTTTGAAGTGTGCCGGCGCTGATCGTCATGCTGCCGGCGTAGGTGTTTGTTCCTCCAAGGATTAACGTGCCAGCGCCGATTTTTGTCAAAAAATTTCCAGAAATCCCCGAGGAGATGGATAAGGAATTGCCATTTGTGTCGATCGTAGCGGATCCTGGGCTGGAGATAGGGTGCGAGGAGATGGTGCCCGAGTCGCTAGCCTGGAGAGTTGTTCCATCGTTTAGAGTTAGGGCGCTCGTGCCAGCTCCGATGTTATCATCGCTTGAAATGGCGAGCGTGCCGCCGCTTACCGTCGTGCCACCCGTGTAGATATTTGATCCTGTGAGTTGGAGAACTCCCAAGCCGGTTTTGAATAGTCCCATGCCGTTATCATTTTGGATAGTGTTAAAACACCATGTCAACGGCATTGA
>CAWDOQ010000017.1:0-235140 GCA_963804085.1 Chlamydiia bacterium
GTTATTTCTTGCGGGGCTTAGCCGAAGTCTTGAGCGCCTCGCGCTTCTGCGGCCCATAGATCTGGAACTTCTCGACCACCAGCGCGATCTCGTCGTCGGGAAGAATGTGCGCCCCACCGATGATCAGGGTCAGCGTGTATTGCTTGGCCAAGGTCTCGAGCTCGACCGCCAGCCACAGCGCGCGTTCGAGGGTCGGACCGGTGGCGATCTGGCCGTGATTGCCGAGCAAGCAGCAGGTGCGGCCCTCGAGCGCCTTGAGCGCGTTCGCCGACAATTCCTTGGTGCCGAAGGTGGCGTAGTCGGCCACCCGGATGGTCGGCCCGCCGGCGGCGGCGATCATGTAGTGCACCGCTGGAAGCGGCTTGTGGCAGATCGCCAGCGCGGTGGCGTAGTTGCTGTGGCAATGAACCACGGCGTTCACCTCCGGCCGGGCGCGCAGGATGTCGAGATGGAACCGCCATTCGGTGGAGGGCTTGAGCGCGCCGTCGGAGCTGCCGTAGTCGCCCTCGATCGGCATGCGGCAGAGATCGGCCGGCTTCATCTTCTCATAGGGCAGCGCGGTCGGCGTGATGATCATCATGCCGCCGAAGCGCACGCTGATATTGCCCGAGGTGCCCTGGTTGATGCCGAGCGCGTTCATCGACCGGCAGGCGGCGATGATTTCCTTCCTCGCCGCCAGCTCCTTGGCGGAGATGGCGGCGCGCCGCGGCGAGCCGGAAGCGTCGGGCATCGGAACCTCCCTAAACGAAACCCTCAGCGCTTCTTGGCCGGCGCCGGCTTGGCGGCCAGGGTCAGGGCGGTGGCCAGCACGATCTTCAGCGCCTCGGCGGGCAGGAAGGGCAGCAAGCCGCCCTTGATCGCCTTGTCGATGCCGATCAGCGAGGACAGCCAACCGACGCCGGCGCCGAACACCAGCAGGTCGGCGATCAGGAACGCGGCCAATGCCAACGGCAGCACGCGCGTCGCACCGCGCTCGGCCAGCCATCCCGCCGCCACCGCGGCGAGAACAAAACCGGCGAGATAACCGCCGGTCGGCCCGGCCAGATAGAGCGGCCCCGCGCCGCCGGTGAACACCGGCAGCCCGGCCGCGCCCTCGATCAGATAGGCGACCAGCGTGGCCCCGGCCAGCCGCCAGCCATAGCCGGCGCCGATCATCAGCACCACGAAAGTCTGCATGGTCATCGGCACCGGCCAGAACGGCACCTTCACCTGGGCGGCGGCGGCCAGCAGGATCGAACCCGCCAGCATCAGGATGGCCGCGCGCGGAATACGATTGGCCGCGGTGCTCGGCCAGAGGCGGGCGACAAGCGTGGGAACGGTTGCGGCGGTCATGAAGTCCTCCGGGCTGGCTGCGTCCCTCCGGTCATACGACACCCGGGGACGAAATCAAGCGATTCCTGAGCGACGCTTGGCGCCCGGCCCATCAAGGATGGCAACCGAAGGCGCCGCCGCCGCGTCGATTGCCGTCCATGAGCCGAACCCTATTTGCCGGAACCGATCTCCTCGATGGCGCGGCGCAGGATGGCGGCGATGCGCCGCTGTTCCTCGATGGTGGCCGCGGCGCCTTGGTGCAGAACGGCCCTGAGATTGCGGCGCACCTGAAGGAGCTCGTCTCCCATGCGCCGCGTCTCGTCGTCGGTTTCCGCATCGCCCGGCCCCTCTCCCGAGAAGGCGCGGCGAACCCGGTCCATCTTCGAGGCGATGCGGCCAAGCTGGGCGAGCATCGATTCGGCCAGCGGGCGATTGGCGTCGAGATGCGCCTTGCCGGGCGCGGTGATGCGGTAGAGCTTTTTCGTTCCCTCGGTCTCGACGGTGGCGTGGCCGATCTCTTCGAGGTAGGTGAGCGCCGGATAGATCATGCCGGGGCTGGGGCTGTAGAAGCCGCCAGAACGCTCATCGAGCTCCTTGATCAGCTCGTAGCCATGGCGCGGCTTTTGTTCGAGCAGCGAGAGAATGACGAGCTGGAGGTCGCCGGCGGCGAGCTTGCGCCCGCGGCCCAGGCCGCGACCGCCTTCATCGAGGCCGCCGAATTCGCCGAAACCGCGATGACGGCCATGGCCATGTCCGCGCATATGCCGGTGTTCACCGTGATTCCAAAGGCTTCTCAATCTGTGATGCATGTATTTGAACTCTCTTTCATGTTGACGTTCGACAATCGAACGATATGTCGTACGATATATCGTTCGACAAATGAGTTAAGCCCCAATATGACCAAGCAAGTCGAGCTTCCTAACGATCGACGATGATGACGTGAAAGCGCAGCGGCCCGTGCGCGCCGAGATACAGTTTCTGCTCGATATCGCCGGTGCGCGACGGGCCGGAGACGAAATTCACCGCCCGGGGCATCGCCTCGCCGCGCGTCGCGGCCGATGCGCGCAGCCGGTCCCAGGCCTGCTCGCTGGTGCCGATAACCTGGTCCTGGCGCAGCACGACGATATGCGTGCCGGGCAGGAAATTGAGCGTGGTCGGACGGCCGGCGCCCGAAGTCAGCATCACCGTGCCCGACTCGGCGATGGCGGCGAAAGCGGGCGTGATGCTGACCGCGTCGGCACCCTCGGCAGCGCGGCCACGATGCAGGCGCAGCATTGGCTGCGTCGCCCAGGGACAGGCATCCAGCGCGGGGTCGGACGACACCACCGCCTCGGCCGGCAGATTGTGGTTGGCGAGAAATTCGGCAACCGCGCGCGGCACATCGGCGGCACCCGCCACCCGCGCCACCGATCCGTCGGCCTCTTCCAACAGGGTGGTGAACAAGCTGACCAGCCCCTCGGCGTCGAGCGCCTTGGTCCGCGCCGGGATCAGGTTGGGCGTCGGCGCGGCGAGGCGCCGGCGCAGCGGCGCGGCCTGTTCGTCGGCGAGCGGCCCGCGGCCGAGCGAGCGGCGGATGCCGGCGAAAATCTGGCCGCGCGCTCCGGGATCGCCGCTCATGCGCCACCCTTGCGCGCGCGCTCGGCCCACAGGCTCATGAAGCTGCGACCCTCGGGCGCCGGCAGGTCGCGCCCCGCGGTCCAGCCGCCGGCCAGCGGCAAACGCCGCAAATACCCGCGCGCGCCGCCCTGGTTGCCGAGGAAGCGGGCCGCCAGTTCGGCGCCCCAGCGATAGAGCGCCGGCCGCCGCGCGACGTAGGCCCAGAGCTTCAGGCCGATCAAAGTGCGCCGCGACTCGAAGCCGCGCTCCCACTGCCGTTCGCGCCAATGGCGCATCATCTTGGGCAGGGGAATCTTGACCGGGCAGACGCTTTCGCATTTGCCGCAGAAGGTGGAGGCGTTGGGCAGATGGCCGGCGACGTCGACGCCGATCAGGCTGGGCGTCAGCACCGACCCCATCGGCCCTGAATAGACCCAGCCATAGGCATGCCCGCCGACCGAGAGGAAGACCGGGCAGTCGTTGAGGCAGGCGGAGCAGCGGATGCAGCGGAGCATGTCGTGGAACTCAGTGCCGAGCATGGCCGAGCGGCCGTTGTCGAGCAGCACGATGTGGAATTCGCCGGGCCCGTCGAGATCGGTGGCGCGTTTCGGTCCGGTGGAGAAGGTGACGTAGGTCGAGATTTCCTGCCCGGTGGCCGAACGCGGCAGCAGGCGCAGCAAGGTCATCGCGTCGTCGAGGGTCGGCACCACCTTCTCGATGCTGGTGACGACGATATGGGCCTTGGGCAGGGTCTGGGTGAGGTCGCCGTTGCCCTCGTTGGTGACGATGGCGGTCGAGCCGGTTTCGGCGATCAGGAAATTGGCGCCGGTGATGCCGACATCGGCGGCGATGAAACGCTGGCGCAGCACCTGACGCCCCTCGTCGACGATGGCGCGCGGCTCGTCGAGCGGCCGCTGCGCCGGCAACTCGGTGTGGGCGGCCTTGAACGCATCGGTCCATTGCTGCCGGATCAGATGGAAGGCCGGCGCCAGCAGATGGCTGGGCGGCTCGTGGCGCAGCTGGATGACATATTCGCCCATGTCGGTTTCGACAGGAACGATGCCGCTAGCCTCAAGATGATCGTTGAGCGCGATCTCCTCGGCGATCATCGACTTGCCCTTGGTGACGGTGCGGGCGCCCAAACGCTGGCAGATCCCGAGCACGAGCTCGCGCGCCTCGGCCGCGGTGCGCGCCCAATGGACATGGGCGCCGTTGGCGATCGCCTTCCGTTCGAATTCCTCGAGATAGAAATCGAGATGGGCGAGCGCGTGTTCCTTGATCGCCTTGGCCTCCTCGCGCAGCGCCTCGAATTCGGGCAGCCGGTCATAGGCCTTGCGGCGCTTGACGGAGAAACCCACGCGGGCCTTGTCGAGCGCCTGCTGCAGGATCGGGTTGCCCAGCGCGGCGCGCGCATTGGCCTTGAACTGGGGACTGGTGGTCTCCATGCGTCGCGCCCCGGTCTAGCGCGTCGCCGCGATGGGCACGACCCGGTCGGTCATGCCGGCGAGCACCTCGGCGACATGGCGCACCCGGACGGCGGAGCCTTCGCGCGACAGCCGGCCGGCGATGTTGAGCAGGCAGCCGAGATCGCCGGCCAGCAGCGTGTCGGCGCCGGTGGCGGCGATGTCGGCCGCCTTGTCGCTGGTCATGCGCACCGAGATGTCGGGATATTTGACGCAGAAGGTGCCGCCGAAGCCGCAGCAGGTTTCCGCGCCCTTGAGTTCGACCAGCGACGCGCCCTTGACGCTTTTCAGCAACCGGCGCGGCTGCTCCTTGACGCCCAGCTCGCGCAGGCCGGAGCAGGAATCGTGATAGGTGATCGTGCCGTCATAGTCGGCGACCACGCCCACCACGCCCATGACGTCGACCAGGAACGAGACCAGCTCGTAGGTCCGTTTCGACAGATGCTCGGCGCGGGCATGCATCGCCGGCTCGTCCTCGAAGAGGCGCGGATAGTGTTCGCGGATCATCCCGGCGCAGGAGCCCGAGGGCGCGACCAGATAGTCGAAGCCCTCGAACAGCGCGATGGTGCTGCGCGCGATGTCCTTCGTGTCGGCGCGGTCGCCGCTGTTATAGGCGGGCTGGCCGCAGCAGGTTTGCGCCATCGGCACCTCGACCGCGCAGCCGGCGCGCTCCAGCAGGGCCACCGCGGCGAAGCCGACGGTGGGACGGAACAGATCGACCAGGCAGGTGACGAACAGGCCGACGCGCGGCTTCACCTCAGGCATGATGCGACGCCGCGCTCCTTAATCCGCGCCGACATGGACGACGACCTTGCCGAAATTGCGCCCCTCGAGCAGATCGATCAGGCCCTGGGGCGCGGCTTCCAGGCCTTCGATCCGGTGTTCCTTGTACTTCACCGTGCCGGCGGCGACCCAGGGGCCCATCGCCGCCAGGAACTCCGGAAAGCGCGCGCCATAGTCGAGGTTGATGATGAAGCCCTGCATGCGGATGCGCTTCGACAGCAAGGCGCGGAGCAGCATCGGGCTTTGATCGGGCCCGTCGGGCAGTTTCTCGGCATTGTATTCGGCGATGATGCCGCACAAGGGAATCCGCGCGCTGGGATTGAGCAGCGGCAGCACCGCCCGCAGCACCTTGCCGCCGACATTCTCGAAATAAACGTCGATGCCCTTGGGGCAGGCGGCGGCGAGCTTGGCCTTGAAATCGGGGTCGCGATGATCGACGCAGGCGTCGAAACCCAATTGCGTCACCGCGAAGTCGCACTTGTCTGGCCCGCCGGCGATGCCCACGGCGCGACATCCCTTCAGCTTGGCGACCTGGCCGACCACCGAGCCGACGCCGCCCGTGGCCGCAGCCACCGCCACCGTTTCGCCCGGCTTGGGCGCGCCGATATCGAGCAGCCCCATATAGGCGGTGAAGCTCGGCATGCCCAGCACGCCCAGCGCCTGCGAGGGCTGCGCCATGCCGGGGGGCAGGGCGAACAGGTCGCGCCCGTCGCTGAGCGAGTAATCCTGCCAGCCGCTATTGGCGAGGACCAGGGTCCCCTCCGGGAATTTGGGGTTGCTCGACTCGATCACGCGCGACACCGTGCCGCCGGTCATGACTCCGCCGATCTCGACCGGTTTGGCGTAGGACGGCGCGTCGCTCATCCGCCCGCGCATATAGGGATCGAGGGAGAGGAACAGGGTGCGCAGCAGCACCTGGCCCGCGCCCGGCCTGGGAACCGGACCGGATTCGAGGCGGAAGTCGGCGGGCTTCGGCGCACCCTTCGGCCGGGCGGCGAGGACGATGCTTCGATTGCTATCCGGAGTTTGTGCCATGATCAGATGATCGCCATTGAGTAGCCGCCATCGACCGGAATGGCCGTGCCGGTAATGAAATCGGATGCCGACGAGGCGAGGAACACGGCGATGCCGGCGAGATCCGCCGGATCGCCCCAGCGGCCGGCCGGCGTGCGCGCCACCACGCGCTCGTGCAGCCCCTCGACCTGCTGGCGTGCGCCCTTGGTGAGTTCGGTGTCGACCCAGCCGGGCAGGACGGCGTTGACCTGGATATTGTCGGGCGCCCAGGCAGCGCCCAGCGCGCGGCTGAGCTGGACCACGCCGCCCTTGCTGGCGGCATAGGGGCCGGCCCAGGGCGCGCCGAAGATCGACATCATCGAGCCGATATTGATGATCTTGCCATGCCCCGACTTCTTCAATTCGGGATAGGCGGCGCGCGAGCAGAGAAAGGCGCTGGTCAGGTTGCTGTCCATCACCTTGTGCCAATCGGCGTCGGTGAGGTCCTCGGGCCGCTTGCGGACATTGATGCCGGCATTGTTGACCAGGATGTCGAGCCTGCCGAAGCGCTTGACGGTGGCGGCCACCAGGGCGTTGCACGAGGCCGAATGAAGCACGTCGACTTCGGTCGCGTCGGCGGCGACGCCCAGCGCCGTCAGTTCGGCCACCGCCGCCTTCGACTTCTTCGCGTCACGCCCGGCCACCATGACCGAAGCGCCGGCCGACGCCAGGCCCTTGGCCATGCCCAGCCCGATGCCGCCATTGCCGCCCGTGACCACGGCCACGCGCCCCTTGAGGTCGAATAGAGTCACGCGCCCTCCTCCCGCCGATGCCCGCGGCCGTTGCCGCGGCCGGATCGTTTCGCCGCCCGGCCATCTTCTGCGCTGACGAATCTACAGGGAAATGGCCGGCTTGGTACACCCGAATGAAGCCCGCACCGCCGGCATTCGGTTATGATCGGATGTCATGAACCGAAATATCCCTTCCTGCCATTGCCCGCCGCATGTTGGATCATTGCCCGCTCTATGATTGATCGCAAGTGCGAATGCTTTTCTTACGTTCTGGTCGTTAAAGGGCAGAAGATCGGTATTAGTGCGCATAAAATAGGTGCCGAGAAAGGGCTGCGTATAGAGCTGTCCATGCTTTTTGAGATCTCTCAATGCATCGACAGGCAGCGTGGAGAGGGGCGAGCCGGCCCAATCCAGTTCATTTTTTTCAAACATCTTAAGCTCGGTCTCTTCATGCACCATCACAAATTGGATTTCGGAGAGACGGACCGCCTGTTTGTCCCAATAATTGGGATTTTTCTTGATATTGAGCTGGTAGTTGTGTTTCCACTTGTCGAGCACAAATGGTCCGTTGCTGACGTAAGTAGAGGCGTTTTCTGACCAAGAGGGATTAGCGCGGTCTACCTTCGGATTGATCGGAAAAAAGACGGGACAAGCGAGTAGCTCTAAAAAGTAGGGGGTAGGACGTTCTAACTTCACTTCTAATGACCAGTGATCTATTGCGCGAACTGCTAACTGATCGGCAGGGAGCGTTCCCTCTTTAATCGCTTTTGCATTTTTGATCACATAAAGCTGAGACGCATTGTCTGCCGGAAAAGAGGGGTTTAAAATACGTCTCCAAGCATAGACAAAATCTTCAGCTGTCAGCGGATCGCCATTTGTCCAGGTTACGCCGCGCAGTCCAAACGTGTAGGTAAGCCCATCTTCAGAAATTTCAAGTTCATCTGCCAGTGCCAGCTCCGGCTTTTCATCTGGGCCAATGCGCGTAAGCCCTTCAAAAAGAAGGCGCATAAGTGTTTGACTGCTTAGCTTTCGTCCGCGTTGTGGATCAAGCGATTGCGGCTCTTCTTGCAAATTAATCCTGAGCGTCTGCTTCTCTATCTCTTGTTTTTTTTCGGTTTTATCTGCGCTTACGACCTGAGGGCCGGATGGGGCACCGCAAGAAGAAAAGAAAAGAGAGCAGGCTGTTAAGACAACTGGTATTTTAAAAGTTAATTGGGCCATAATGTAAATTTCCTAAGCTGGTTATGGACGCTATTTGAGGAGTGTAATCATCTCATGCAATACGCGCTAGCGAAAATTCCTACTCCTGTATTGAACACACCCAAATTCTCCGAGGTTTTCGGAGGAGAAGATGGAACGACGCTTCCTCTTGACAGCCAGGGCCTGCTCCGCCCCGTTGAAATGATAGCTCTTCCGGGAACAAAATTCGCTCTCCTAGAAAGAGTTACGAGCAACATCTACAAAGCCCAGACACAAGAGTATCCGGGTGCCACTCTCTATGTCGATATCCGCTTTTTACAGAGAGCGAGCAAAAACGCGCCACAGCGATTGAGAAAAATGCCTGGTAAAGAGGCGATCTTAAACACGCTAAAGAGTTTAGAGAAGACAGCTTATGTCTGGGGAGGCAACTGGCTGGGCATTCCAGAAATGCTTGTCTACTACCCTCCTAACCGTAAGATCTCCTCAGCGCTTGCTTCTCATTGGACGCTTAATGGCGTAGACTGCTCCGGTCTTCTCTATCTTGCGACTCAAGGATCTACGCCGCGCAACACCTCTGATCTGGTCCATTTTGGAAAGAGCCTCCCCATTCAGAAAAAAAGTGTAAAAGAGATACAAAAACTCGTGCGCGCGCTCGATATCATCGTCTGGAAAGGGCATGTTTTGATCGTGCTGGATAAGGACACTCTCATAGAGAGTCGCGCAGATAAAATGCAGGTGTTGAAAACGCCTCTTTTAGTTCGGCTGGAAGAGATCGTCTCGCAAATGAAGCGCACGCCCGTAAACGACTGGAATAGAACGGAGTCTCTCGGTCCGCGCTTTGTCATTAACCGCTGGTTCTCAGCGTAACCTTGACCAAAAAAGTATTGCAATTTCAAAGCCTTTTGGATTAACCTCTCTTTCTCTAGAGACGAAAGATATCATTTTCTCAATAAAGGAGCTCACGCGATGCAGAAACACTCTTCCCTTCTCGTAGCATCCCTTCTCTCTTTTTCTTGCGTCTATGGTGATTCTGATTTTGACACGCGTTTGAACAATCTAGAGGCCGAAGTTAGCGCAATAGAGCAGAAAAATGTAGAGGGTACGATGGGCATAAAAAATCCCACCTCTCAGCCCGCTCTACGAAACACCGGCTTTTTTCTCACGGGAGATTTTCTCCTCTGGAAAGCGCATGCAGGCGGCATGGACTATGTCTTCAAGGGAGATGGAACGAGCAATACGCAGATCGAAAATGGAAAGCTCATCAGCCCTAAATCAAAGTGGGACACAGGTTTTCGTCTGGGTCTCGGCTACCTCTTTCCCTACGACGGTTGGGATGTTCAATTCACCTGGACCCGCTTTCACACCAAAGCGACGAGCAGCCAGCGCGTTGAGGGAGATCAGTTTTTAACACCGAGCTTTAATGCACTCACCACCTCTGTCGGGTTTGCTAGCCCCAGCATTCTCATCGTGGGAGCAAACGGCATTTGGAAGCTGATGTACAACACTCTCGATGCAGAGCTTGGCAGGGCGACCTTTTTTAGCCGCGGCCTCTCGCTAAGGCCCTTTCTCGGCGTCCGCGGAGCCTGGATTGCACAAGATCTAAACGCCACTTACAACTCGCAAGCTGTCACCGACGCTTTTGCAAAAGTCGCTGCAGAAAACAATTTTCGTGCAGTAGGCCTGCGCGGAGGAATTGATCTAAACTACTACTTTGCAAAAAGTTGGAGCATTTACGGGAAGGCGTCCGCTTCTCTTCTTTTTGGAACCTTTCATGTGAACAACATAGTGCGGCCCAATTTTTCCCCTGCAACATTGCCGGATTCTAGCCTGTCGCAGATCCGAGAAAACCTGAAAAGAACACGCATTAACTTTGAAGGGGGCGGAGGAATACAGTGGGAGACCTACCTGGATAAAAACCGTTACCATCTGACTCTTGCTCTTGGATACGAAGTGGTCGAATGGATGCATGTCAACCAGATGAAAGAACCCTTCTTTAATACGACAAGCCCAGTCCCCGTATTTACCGGACAGTATATTCCGCGCCGAGGAAATTTGGACCTCCAAGGGGGCACCCTTTCCGCGCGTTTAGATTTTTAAACTGCTAATTTTACAAGCAAACGAGGAAAAAGATGATGTTTAACAAACTTTTCCAAACAGCACCGCTAGCGATCGCCTCTAGCATGGCAGCCACTACCTTGAGCGCCGCGCCCGATAATGAGACGCGTCTCTCCAGGCTTGAAGCGCAAGTCAAAGAGATAAAAGTGAAGAACGTACATGGCACGCTAGGAGGAAATAATCCCGCGCATAACCTCGACATCCCTGCTTTTTACGTCACGGGCGACTTTCTCTACTGGAAGACCAACGAAGATGGCCTCGAGTTTGCATTCACCTCCGATTCTGCACCTCTATCTACTGCGACAAGCGACGGTAAGTTGCACGACGTTAAGTTTGAATGGAGCCCCGGCTTTCGCGTAGGCGCCGGCTACACTTTCAAATATGATGCTTGGGACCTCTATGCTAACTGGACCCACTTGGACACTACTGCTCGCAAGTCACTTACCAACAATTCGCCTGCAGAAAACACCCTCACACAAACCTGGTTTACGCCTCAGATTGGTGCAAGCTCATTTCTGAACGCAACAGGAGCTTCTGCCAGATGGCGCATGCACTACAACACGGGCGACCTAGAACTAGCCCGTTTCTTTTTTGTTAGCCGCACGCTAGCTCTTCGTCCCTTCATGGGCGTAAGAGGTGCTTGGATAGAACAGCGGTACCGTGCTCGTTATACCGGCGGTGACTTTGGCACCATTAGCCCCACTACTTTTCGCGCACATAACAACTTTAGCGGCGGCGGTCTGCGCGCCGGTTTAAATATGCTTTTTCACTTCAGCAGAAATTGGGGCCTTTTTGGAAAAGCCTCCGGCTCACTTGTCTACGGAAGGTTTGAGATAAGAGAAAAGGTGACCGGCATTGTGCCAGGTGGCACAGCAAGCGCAACGATTTTCGAAGAGAAGCATTCGATGAACCGCGTAAGAGCCAACGCCGAAGCAGGTGGCGGCCTTCAGTGGGAATACTTCTTTTGCAACAACAAGATGCACGTTGTGCTCTCCGCCGGCTATGAGATCGTCGAATGGTTCAACCAAAATGAGCTGAGAGAATTTAGAAGAGATTCTACCGTTGCGAACAACTTTGGATTTAGCATCGCACGCGACGGAGACTTAGGGATGCAAGGGTTTACTCTTGCGGCACGTCTCGAGTTTTAAACTTTAAAAAAAAGGAACCTGGACGATGTTGGATAAATTCAAATTCAAGCCGCTCCTCCCACTGACCTCCCTTGCGCTTGCAAGCAGCGCCTCTTTGTTTGGCGAAAGCGAACAGGAGAAACGCGTCAGCCGTCTAGAAGCCAAGATGGACGCTCTTTCGCAGACTACAGTGCAGGGCACAGTCGGTTCGAACACAGCAATTTATATTCCCGCAAAGAGCGTCATCGTCAGCGCCGACCTCCTCTACTGGCAAGCAGACCAGGGCGGCCTGGAGTATGCAGTCACCAGCAAGATCCCGCCCTCTGCTACTCCCAACATCCAAACACATGGCAAAACAAGAGATCTAGATTTTGATTGGAAACCGGGCGTACGTCTAGGCATTGGCTACCACCTGCCTTACGACGGCTGGGATGTTTTTGCCAGATGGACCTGGTACCAGGGAAGAGCAGATGATAGCGTGCACGCCACCTCTACCCGTGCTGTTGGGATGATCTGGTCCCCCTATTCCGAGTCTGCAACTAACATCGCCAATGCAGCGCATGGGCGCTGGAAGCTCAACTACAACGTTATCGACTTTGAACTGGGCCGCCACTACTTTGTCAGCCGCGCCCTCTCTGTCCGTCCCTTTATCGGCGCCCGCGGCGCCTGGATCGACCAGGCTTATCGCGTACGCTATGACGGCACACAAGTCTTCCCCGCAACTCCTACTTCGCTCTCCTTCCATGGAGACAACGACTACAATGCAGGGGGCCTACGTGCAGGTTTTAACTTAGGGTGGCATATCAGCCGGAAGTGGAGCGTATATGGCGATCTCTCCGGATCGATCCTCTTCGGAACATTTGAGATCAGTGAAAAAAATGTGGGGCCTAGCGCCACCTTCTCACATGGCACTATTATCGATGTCCATGAGAGCGCACGCAGAACAAGAACAAACCTTGAGACAGGAGTAGGCGTCCAGTGGGAGACCTACTTTACCAACGACAAGTACGATTTTAAATACCACCTCGCCATCCGCGCAGGCTATGAGCTCGTCCAGTGGTTTAACCAGAACCAGCTCTCCAAATTTTGGATGCCATCAGGCGCTGCGATCATCAAGCATAACGGAGACTTAGGGATGCATGGAGCGACACTCTCTGTTCGCTTCGATTTTTAAACTTAAAAAGGGAAAGAAACGATGTTGGATAAAATCTTAAAAATGCTCCCTCTAGCCATGGGTCCGCTTGTGACATGCGCCAGCGTTTTAAGTGCCGCAAGCCTCGATTCAAGGATCGATGAGTTGGAAGATAAGATCAGCGCACTCTCCGAAAAAAATGTGCAGGGCAGCATCGGCGGAAAAAACCCTTCTACACATACCGAACGTTGTGGGTATGGCGTTTTTGTTACAGGAGACGCTCTATTTTGGAAAGCGACGCAAGATGGCCTTGAGTATGCCATCGACATCCCTGTCGCCTCCTCCCTTCCTCCTGTGCAGCAAAATGGCAAAGTCAAAGATCTCAACTTTAAGTGGGGCTGGGGCTTCCGTGCCGGCATTGGCTACAACCTCCCTTACGACGGCTGGGACCTCTATTTAAACTGGACCCGCTTCCATCACACCTCCTCGTCACACATCGAAAGAGCCTCCGGAGGCACCCTCGAACCACTCTGGCTCCCTCCAACCTATACCTTTTCGAACAACGTCTTTGCTAATACCGCAGCTGCGCGTTGGAGACTCCAATACGACACCCTCGACCTAGAGCTTGGAAGAAGCTATTTCGTAAGCCGTGCGCTCGCTCTTCGCCCCTTCATTGGCCTGCGCGGTGCCTTTATCCATCAAAGCATACGCTACCAGTTCACCCCGCAGAGCTTTAATTTCTTCAACCCCTTCACCACCAAAGGAAGAAACAACTTTAACGCCTTCGGCCTGCGTGCAGGAGTCGCTCTTAACTGGTTTTTCAATAGCCAGTGGAGCCTCTTTGGAAATGCTTCTGCCACGCTTGCGCAAGGAGAGTTTGATGTCGCGTTAAAGATGTCTGCCAAAAGAGAGAACCCTTTGCGCGATGCCGGCAACCTCTTGCGTGAAAAGAACTCTTACCACCGTGTGAAAACCAACTTGGAAGCGGCCGTCGGCCTTACATGGGAAACTTACTTTTGTTCCAAGCGCTACCATGTCGCTCTTTCTCTTGCATATGAAGTCGTGCAGTGGATCAACCAGAACCAGCTACGCGAGGCCTTTTTCCCGCAAAACTTCTTAGGAACCTTTGTCCCGCATCATGGGGATCTCGGATTGCATGGAGGAACCTTTGCAGCACGCTTTGATTTTTAGAGATTGTTTAATGCTTAAAATAAGGAAGTCATAATGTTGGACAAATTCTTAACAACTCTGCCACTGGCAACACTCTCGCTCTTAAGCACAGCCAACCTCTTTAGCACCGAACTCTCCAAACGGGTCTCCGATCTAGAAGGCAAAGTCAGCGCCATTGAAGAGAAGAACGTACGCGGCACACTGCAGCCCAAAACCGTGACTGCGCGCCCTGAAGTGGACGAAACGCGCCTTTTCATTACAGCCGACTTCCTCATCTGGAGAGCCGATCAAGATGGCCTCGAATTTGGCATAAAAAACAGCCTTCCCATTACATCCGAAGGCATCATAGGCACCATCCACGATCTGAGCTACGACTGGAATGTCGGGTTGCGCGTGGGTTTAGGCTACAACCTTCCCTATGACATGTGGGACCTTTATCTCAATTGGACCAGCTTCCACAACACCACAAAAAGCGGTGTCTCCTTTTCCGGCGATGGATATGTCAAAGGCATATGGACCCCTAACCTACCCACTACCAGTGACTTCCAAGACTTCTCCTTTGGAGATGCGCACTGGAAACTCGCCTACGACACGATGGATCTAGAACTGGGCCGCCACTTTTTTACAAGCCGCACCCTATCTTTGCGCCCCCACTTCGGCTTGCGCGGCGCTCGCATCGAAGAGCATTTAACGCTTAACTTTTCTGGTGATCAAGGACTTACGGGTCTACAACCCATCTTCGTGAAGGGAGACAATGACTTCCACGCTCTTGGCCTACGCGCCGGTTTGAACATGCTCCTGCATTTAAACAGCCAGTGGAGCTTCTTTGGCAAGGCGTCCGGTTCGGTCCTCTATGGCAGATACCACGTGACCTCCTTCATTCAGGGAGAGTTTACCGACACCCCCCTCGTCAATATTAAAAACGGCTTTCACCGCGTCCGCAGCAACCTCGAAACAGGGGCAGGAGTCCAATGGGAGAGCTACGTCAATCGTAACCGCGCCCATCTTATCTTTTCTCTCGGATATGAGTTTATCCAGTGGTTCAATCAGATCCACATGCGCAACTACCAAAACACAGACATCGGATTTTATTTAGAATCGCACGGTGATCTCGGCCTGAATGGCGTTACCTTCTCCGCCCGCATCGACTTTTAAAGAAAAAAGAGAAAGAAGAAGATCGGTAACGGAAAACGGCAACAGTAACGTTTACGGGAATAACTCTCGTGAACGTTACCGTTGCCGTTTCCCGTTACCGGGTTTTTTCTTCGATTTAATTACGCCTTCAAAGTCTTGAAGAAATCTTCAGGTGACTTCAATTGCTGAATACTTGTCAGAAGAATCGCCAGATCATTGCTGTCGTTTATATTAAAGAAGAAGGGCATCATTACAGCTTCTGAATATTTGCTCGCCTCCTCTTTGCTAGCTAGCAACTCGGTCATGACCTGCTTCATAAATGCACTCGCAATAGCCACAGCCTTTTCTTGCCTATTTTCAATCTTGGTAAGAGCGGCTGCTTTTGCAGAAGTAAAGTTTACTTGCAGCTGAGCGATCACTTGAGAATCGTGCGTAGGCTTAGGCCACTGTGCTGCAAAAAACTGTTGAGGAGACTGGATCTCTGCAATCTTATCTTTTAGAGCTCCTAGGCGTGCTGCATTATCTTGCAGCTCCCTATTGTTGGCAGCCTGGCGAACGTCGAGAGTGATCTCAAACGCGTACTTGTTGTGCTCTTTCGTTCCTTTTACGATCTCACCTTTATTCTTTGTCTCTTCACCCTGGCCAATGCGATCTAAAAATTGAGTCGCGATATCAGAGGCATCATCTTTACCCTCTGCAATTGTTGCGAGCGCATATGCTTTGGCTTTTTCAAAGTTAGTTTGGAGCTGGAGTAAGCGCCCTGCCACGATTTCAGTAGATTGCTGACGCACAAGCACCGTCTTAGCAAGATCCGCTTTCGTTTGAGGCTCTTTTTTCGGTTCTACTCGCACTGCAGCCGGTTGAACGGCAGGAGTAACAGCTGCGGGCATCTCGAAAATATCGAAAGGAGCAGGAAGGCTTTCTAAACCTGGAAGAACCTTCTCAAATGGAGTCGTTGAGAAGCCAAGTTCCATAAGTTTGCTTTTGTTGAAATAAGTAGAAGCTTCTTTTGATCCACGGCCCTTGTCTCCGTTGATTTTCTCCATGAAATCAGCAATTGCAGCCATAACTTGCCCAGGCGCTTGTCTTATTCTTTCTATGGTCGCTTGCCTACCTTTTTCATAGCCCTCTTGCAGGACTCTGATAATTTCAGGGTCGCCCTTCTCTTTGGGCCCAGATGCAACCAGAACAGGCGCGACTACAGGCTTTGGAAGTTCAACTGCTGGTGTATACAGAGTGACGGGAACAGGAGACGCTGCTCGCTCCTCGCTCTTATTTTCTGCTTTTTTTGGCTCCTCTTTCACATCAATCGAAGTCAGAGCAAGTTCAACAGCTGTTGGCTCTTCGAAAATATCGTATGGTGCAGGCAGGCTTCGCAGCGACAGCGTAAGCATGCTAACCGGCATATCCCCCCGTTTTACCTGTAGAGATAGCTGCTGGAGTTCGAAGAATTTGGTTTGAACGAAATAAGTAGCGGCTTCTTGCGATTCACCCACAGATCCCCCGATGCTCGCCTTCAATATTGCTGTTAGCTGCATTGCTCTTGCGGGCGTGCTTCTTATTTCTGCTATGGTTTCTTCTTTATGTTTTAAGTAGTTGTCTTGCAGAGCTTTGATAATTTGGGGATTGCCCTTTCTTTTTGCTGCAGGAGCATCCGGAGCGACTTCTGCTACAGGCTTTGTAGGTTCGGGTTGCTCTGTGCGAATAGGAGTAGGAGCTGCCGTTGGCTCCTCGTTCTTCTTCTCTTCTTTTTTCGGCTCCTCTTTCACAACAGCTGGCACAGCTACAGGCTTTGGAGATTCCGGTTGTTTTGTAGGGACAAGCTTTGGAGATTCAGGTTGTTTTGAAGGGACAATAGGAGCTGCTGTAGAAGAAGCAGATGTGTCTTCTCTCTTAGGCTTCTCTTCGGCGGCTTTAGGTTTTTCTTCAGCTTTTGGTTTCTCTGGTGTTTTGGTTCCGAAAAGGAGGTTATACACAAAATCACAAACGTAGTAGACGCCGTCTAGAGCAGCCGATGCATAATACTTCACGCATGCCAAGCAGTCGAAAGAGTCATCACTCTTTGAACCGGCACTTTTTAATGTTGAATCTTCATGGGTAGCAACGCTTTTTGCAGGGGCGGCTGCCGCTTCAGATGAACGCGTATTAAACTCATTTTTTGACTTAATTGGATCTACTGGCATAAGGTTTTCTCCTATTGTTTGTGGAAATATTATATGTCAGGAAGAAGCAAAAAAGCAACTAAACTCTAAGAAGTGTAAACTAAATTATTTAGTGCATTATAAAAAATATTTGCGTCTCTGCGCCCTTGCGTCTTAGCGTTGATCCGGATCCGGAAATTTAACGCTAAAGACGCCAAGCCGCAAAGACGCGGTGACCATTAAAGAACTGTGGCTTAGACGGTAACCGTCTCAGCCTTCTTAGCAGGAGCTGAATCCGAGCTTGTGGTGCCAGCTGTTTGTGTGACGATTACTACTGGCTCTCCCTTCTTCCCTTCCTCTACCTTTATTGCAATGGGTTCAGCGGGCTTAGAAGCAGCGTCGGCTGTATCGACAGCATCCTCTGCAGTTTCAGTTTTCTTTGGTTCTGTTCCCTTCACGGCAGCAGTAGCCGCCTTAGCAACACCTGCGGCGCCGGCGATTGCGGCTGCGGCAGCAGCATCAACTTTTTCACTTTTCTTTTCTTCTGGCTTTTTCTCTTCGGGCTTGCCTTCACTCTTTGCGCCAAAGAAAAGGTTGTAAAGCCAGCTGCAGACGGAGCAGAGGCGGCTAAAAAGGCCACTAATGCAAGAGAGTAATCCAGAAGATTCTTCTGTCTTCCCTTCTGTTTTCGTATCAGCGCTTGTAAGCGTTGATTCTGTATGAACAGCTTTCGCTGCAGGAGCGGATTTTACTGCAGGTGCAGGTGCTGCTGATCCAGTGTTTAAAGCGGGTGTTTGTTTTGTTGTGTCGATTGCAGGTGTTGCCATAAAGTTTCTCCTTTTTTGCACTTTTGCGGAAAAGTTTATACAGCATGTCGAATTGTAAACTCAAGCAAAATTTTGATTCTTGACGAGAAGCCAAAAAGTAAAGAAGCTGAAAGTCTGAATGTCAAATTAAGGAGCACTCATGTCACAAGATACTGCCAAGAAAAAAGCTTTAGAAAATGCCATCTCGCATATCGAGAAACAGTTTGGAGAGGGATCGATCATGACGCTTGGCAGCCAGTCGGCATCGCGTGAGATAAGCGTTATTAAAACGGGCGCAATCACACTCGACCTCGCTCTCGGTGTTGGCGGTGTGCCACGCGGTAGAATTGTCGAGATCTATGGACCTGAGTCCTCCGGTAAGTCAACTCTTGCAATGCACATCGTTGCAAATGCACAAAAAAACGGAGGCATTGCAGCTTACATCGATGCGGAACATGCGCTAGATCCCGGCTACGCTGCAAAACTTGGTGTAAACTTAGATGAGCTCATGATCTCTCAGCCCTCCTCTGGCGAAGAGGCTCTCAACATCGCAGAGATGCTCGCAAGATCTAATGCAATCGATGTAATCGTGATCGACTCCGTTGCAGCTCTCGTCCCAAAAAATGAGCTGGAAGGAGAGATCGGCGACTCGTTTATGGGTCTGCAAGCACGCATGATGTCACAAGCTCTTCGCAAACTCACTTCGACCCTTTCTAAGAGCAACACGTGCGCGATTTTCATCAACCAGATCCGCGAGAAGATCGGTATCGTGTTTGGCAACCCCGAGACTACGACGGGAGGAAGAGCGCTTAAATTCTACTCCTCTATCCGTATGGATATCCGCCGCATAGGTGGAATTAAAGGGGGCGAGAACAACACAGACATCGGCAACCGCGTACGCGTAAAAGTCGTGAAAAACAAGATGGCGCCTCCCTTTCAAATAGCTGAGTTTGACATCATCTTTAACGAAGGAATTTCGCGCATTGGTTCGCTCATCGATCTAGGCGTCGATCTCAATATCATCGAAAAACGAGGCACCTGGTTTAGCTTTAACGGCACACGTTTAGGACAAGGTAAAGAGGCCGCACGTGAGGAGCTTAAAAAATCTCCGAAAGTAGTTGATGAACTCGAAAAGCTGGTCTTTGCCCGCGCACTCGAAAAGGGAACGCTTCCGAAAAAAGCAGCTGAAGAGAGTGCAGAACTCGCAGAAGTTTAAGACTTTGACAGTTGCATGAGCATATCGCACATCTTCTCAAAAGAGGGTGTGTCGAGTTTGAGCATTTTTAGCTGCTCTTTAAGCTTAGCCATCTCCTCTTCGAAGATGGTTAAGCTCTTCTCCTTGCCAATGAGACGGACGATGTTCAATGCCTTTTCTCTCTTCTCATCTTGTTCGATATCGGCAATGTCATCCGCGATCTGAAAGGCCATGCCAAAGTGAAAGGCCGCTTTTTTAACATTCTCTAATTTGCTGATCTCTCCGCCTCCAAAGATCCACCCACCGACAAAAGCTCCTTCATAAAGCGTGACCGTCTTCTTGTAGATCACGTTGCGGATCGTCTCTAGCTGGTAGTTGGGAGGATAGAGGTCTAAAAACTGGCCGCCCGTCGCTCCTAAGATGCCGGCGCAACGCGAGGCGCACTCAAGAACGATTGCACCCGCCTGGTAGCAGAAGTTGGAGAAGGGAGGGGGCGCCTTCTGCATGAGCAGAATGTTCTTGTGTATCCTTTCAAAGGCAGCATTCATAAGCGCGTAGCTTGCTAAAAGCGCGATCGTCTCGCCAAAGATCTTGTGCACCGACGGCTTATTTCTACGCTCATCCGAATTGTCCATGCATGGAAGATCGTCCGCTATGAGCGAAGCTGTGTGGAAAAATTCGGTGGAGAGCGCAGCTTCCGAAACATTCAGTCCATTTTTAAGCGCATCCCCAATTAAAAAAACGATGAGCGGACGGAAGCGTTTTCCCCCATTTGTCAGTGCATATTCGCATGCGTCGCGCAGCTTCGTCTTTTCGCCAAATTCGCTCATGCTTCTAGCAATTTCCTGTTCGATCTTGTCTTTAAAGTAGAAGAAAAGAGAGGAGACACCGGTTGGAGAAGAAACTTGCATAGTCATAGTCGTTTATTCCTCTAAGATGTTTTTATGCGAGGGCTTCACTTTAGAAAGAGCGGGAATAAATCCGCTAACATTTAAACAGGGGTAACAGAAAACACTTTTACCGATCAGCGTGCCGGGATTGAGCACCGACTGGCAGCCTATCTGTGCAAGATCGCCAATGATAGAACCAAACTTTTTTAGGTGAGTCTCTATCAGCTCCTCGTTGTAATGGAAGGCGATAGGAGCGTGATCGAGGCGAAAATTTGCCAAGACAACACCTGCTCCCAAGTTAACCTTATTTCCCAAAATCGAGTCGCCCACATAATTGAAATGCGGAGCGAACGCCTCATCCAATAGAATCGAATGTTTGATCTCTGTTGCGTGTCCAACGATGCATCCATCGCCTATCACAACATCACCGCGGATATATGCCCCATGACGGATTTGACAGTCTCTACCGATGATACAAGGGCCTTGAATGAAGGCGCCTGGCTCGACTACTGTTCCTTTACCGATGGAGATGTGCGCAGCATTTGAGAGATGCGCAGAAGAAGAGACTTCGCCTTCAATTTTCCCAAGCTTTTTCTTTTGCAAGTAGGAAGAGAGAGTGAGAAGAGCTTCCCAAACATTTTCACAATTCTCAAATAGAGCTGCGTGCTCATACTTGGACAGGTCGAAGAAAGAGTCGGGAGCAAACTCTGACATAGTTCTCGCATTCTAGCCAACATGCCTCTTTATTATCATTATACTATTAATAAGACTCTTCTTCTTCTGTCAGTGTGGAAATGTCCACAACCCGAGCGATTCGTCACTCAATCTTTTCTGTTCAGAACCTGTTCACCAAATGATGATAAGCGCCAAGTTATGAAAAGAGAAAAAGTTGTGAAAAAGATATGAACAGCCTATCGACACCCTTTTCGACAAACGGCCCACAACGCAATTTTTCTTCTCGTTACCGTTTCCCGTTACCGTCACCGTTATCGGATTAAAAAACAACAAAGAGAGAGCAGTAACGGTAACGTTCACGAAAAGAAAATCGAGGCGGTAAAATTCACTCCTCCGCGAATGCCTTTTACACGAAAGTAAAATTGCTATCTTCATATCCGTCTCTATATAGGTATCTTAAGTAAGCTATGCAGTTTTTTTATGCACAGTACTGCACAGTAAAATGCATAGCTAGATCTCATTCCATTTTTATGAGTGTTGTTTAAAATCTTTTTTCTCAATATGCTCTACTCCATTTTATGAATTTCTCGAGGTGCACATGGAAGAAGATGACGACAATAATCTGATTTCCACCAAGCTCACATTTGAAGACCTGAAAAAAATAAACCAATATGGAATTGAATATTGGAGCGCGAGAGAGCTACAGATTTCTCTGGGATATTCTAAATGGCAGCGTTTTGAGAATGCGATAGAAAAAGCTATCGAATCGTGTCAACAATCAGGTAACGATCCAAAACATCACTTTACCGGCGCCGGTAATCCAATAACAAGTGGCAAAGGAAGAACTCAAGTTGTTGAGGATTATCATCTTTCGCGCTTTGCCTGCTATCTTATTGCCCAGAACGGAGACTCTAGAAAGCCCGAAATTGCACATGCCCAAAAATACTTCGCGATCCAAACTCGACGCCAGGAGCTTACCGATGCAGCTATTGCCGATCGCGAACGTATAGAATTGCGCAAACAAACCTCTCAAGACTTCAAAGCTCTCTCTGGCGCAGCTCGCGACGCCGGCGTCCAAAATAAAATGTTCGGAATCTTCCATGACGCTGGGTATAAAGGGCTCTATGGAGGACTTGGATCAGATGCAATCAAAGCTCGCAAAGGGATCGATCCCAAAGAACAGTTGATGGATCGGATGGGTAGAACAGAGTTGGCAGCCAATCAGTTTCGGATGACTCAAACACGAGAAAAACTCAAACGTGAAGGTATCAAGAATCAAAGGGATGCTATTGAGGCTCACGAAGCGGTGGGAAAAGAAGTGCGTGCTGCTATTGCTAAAATCGGCGGAACGCCACCAGAAAACATTCCTCCGGCAGAGCACATTCAAAAAGTAGAAAAACGTCTTAAAATGTCCAAGCCAAAACTCGTGCTCGACGACAAAGATTCAGGACTTCTGCCTATGGTATGAAAAATCTGGGTGGCAGGATTCGAACCTGCGACCCCTAGCACCCCATGCTAGTGCGCTAGCCAAGCTGCGCTACACCCAGATAGACTTTAGATAGACGTGATTCCTTCAAATTGAAACTCGGCGCGTTTGAACTCTTTTACACCGATGCGCGCGCACTCTTCGATGATCTTTTCTAGTACATCGCCTGCGTGAACTTCAGCAGCGGAAATATCTACAGAGATCGAAGCAGAAAAGTTTACCCCACCGCGAATGCCTTTTACGCGAAAGTTAGCAAACATCGTCTCTTTCTTTTTCGAAATATTTTTAAAGCGGATCAGATTGTTGTCGACCAGGTCTTGCATAGTTTGAGTGTCTCCTTCCAAAGAAGGAAAATCGTAGGGGCTTCTACCTGTTTGTGTCAATGAGAAACTGGGAGCCCATTACAAAACTCTCTGCCTCAGCAAAATCGCCCTTTTGAGCCATTTTGCCGCCCTGCCGCCGGGTCCTACTCTCATTGAGTATGTCCCCGTCGGCGGGGTTCGGACTGCTCTGCAGCCCCGACAAACTGACTCAAAATCTTCGATTTTTCTGGGGCAGAGAGTTTTGCAATGGGCTCCCTTGTTCTAAATTTTTTTTCCTGGTAACTTTTCTCCGCATATGAGCATGAAGATGGAGAAGAGCTGGCATGAGAGGCTGAAAAGCGAGATCGCGCAGCCCTATGTGCAGGAGCTTAAAGCCTTTTTAGAAAAAGAGAAGGCCAACGGGGCTATAGTCTATCCGCCCGAACCATTAATTTTTCACGCCTTTTCCCAAACCCCATTCGATAAGGTCCAGGTGGCGATCATGGGGCAAGATCCCTATCATGGAACGGGACAAGCGCACGGCCTCTCTTTTAGTGTGCCTTGCGGTATTCGCCAACCGCCTTCGCTCAAAAACATCTTTCGTGAGCTCTCAGATGATGTGAAGGTGCCTCTTCCAACAGAGGGGTGTCTGACCTCGTGGGCAAAACAGGGTGTGCTGCTTTTAAATGCCACGCTCACTGTGCGTGCAGGCGAACCGCGCTCGCACTATGGTAAAGGATGGGAGCGCTTTACCGATGCTGTGATCGCGCAGCTTGTTGCAAGAGAAGATCCCGTCGTCTTTATTTTATGGGGAAAGTCGGCACAAGAAAAGTGCGAGCAGATTCTGCAGCACAAAAATACGCAGCATGCTGTTTTAGTAGCGGCGCACCCCTCTCCTTATTCGGCGCATAGCGGCTTTTTTGGTTGCCGCCACTTTTCTAAAGCAAATGGCTATCTCACAAAGTGGGGAAAACAGCCGATCGATTGGCAAGTCACACAAACCCACTCTTGATTATTTAAAATATATTTTATAAAGTTAAGGCATGGCGAAACGCAAAGCGCAGACCTCATGTCCCTTGGAGCTTACGGAAGTAGTTGGTGATGCATCCTTTTCTTTTCAGGCTGATGCTGAGGTGGAGCGCGCAATGAGCGCTGCAGAAAACGCGTTTGCTTCTATGATGCGCATCCGAAAAAAACTGGTGCGTGCCTATCAAGATCTTCTGACTAGATCTTAAAATTCTCGACAAGTTACATTGTGCTCATATGTTTCGTGGATCGATCGTAGCGCTAGCTACACCTTTTACTGCATCTAGAGAGATCGACTTCCCTGCCTTAGAAGCTCTTGTCGAATGGCATGTGCAGGAGGGAACAGATGCTCTGGTGATTTGTGGAACGACGGGAGAGGCGCCTACTCTTTCTGAGGAAGAACTTCTAAAAGTCTTCAAGTGCGCCATTGCTGTAGCCAAAAAGAGAGTGCCCATCATCGCAGGCACGGGTAGTAACGATACAAAAAAGACGCTGCATCTTACAAAAGAGGCAAAGACTCTTGGTGCCGATGCCGCACTTCTCATTGTTCCCTATTACAACCGTCCCACGCCGCAAGGGTGTCTTGCTCACTTCGCTGAGGTGGCAAAAGCGGGACTTCCGCTCATTCTTTACGATCATCCGGGAAGAACCGGGGTCAAGCTTTCAAGTAAAACGCTTTTACAAATTTTAGAAATCCCCCAAGTGGTGGCGATTAAAGCTTCTGCGGATATCGAGGTGGCGATCGAATTTTGCGCCTAACATCTAAGCCTCTTCTCTCGGGCGATGACACACTCGCACTACCCTTTTTAGCGATTGGAGCAGCAGGTGTTGTTTCGGTTGTCGCAAATCTTATCCCGCGCACCTGGAAGCAGTTTATCTCTGGCTACTCTGCGGGCAATCGAAGCGAAGGCAAAGCTCTTTTTGATCGCTACTATAACCTTTGTAAATCACTCTTCATCGAAATCAATCCGCAAGGAGTGAAGTACGCGATGAGCCTAATGGGAAAGTGTCTTCCCCACATGCGTCTTCCACTAGTTGAGCCCCAAGAGACGACCAAAAGAGAGATCGAGCTCGCGCTTGCTCAAGTCGGTCTCATCCAAAAACCGCAAGTTCCCTTAGAGATGGTTCTTAACAAATAAATTTCAGATAGTTGCTCTGATTGATACAAGAGAAGGAGGCGTCAGGGTAGGTCTCTGTCCATAGTTTGGGTGGTTTTACTAGGGTTTCTCCCCATTTAAACTCATAGCCAAAAAGCTTTCCTTCACGCTCCTCTACCCAATCCAACTCTTTTTGATCGTAGGTGCGCCAGAAATAGTTGTGGCTCCAAAGCTCATGGTATTCCTGCTTTTTTAGTCGTTCCATCACGAGGTAATTTTCCCAAAGCATCCCCTTATCATCTCGTTGTTGCATCCCGTTGAAGTTATTGATGAGAGCATTTCGAATGCCATTGTCATAAAAATAATAGCGCGAAGTTTTCGTTACCTCTTTGCGAAGGTTACGGCTAAAACCTCGAATATTTACTAAAACAAATACCTGCTCTAGGAGATCTAGGTATTTTTCCACGGTGGCTTTGCCCATAGAAAGTTGAGTGGCAAGCTCATTATGAGAGACCTCTTTTCCGATTTGTAAAGCGAGTAGAACAAGCAGATCGAAGAGCTTTTTAGATTTATGAATTCCGTCGAATACCAAGATGTCTTTGAGTAGGTAGGAGGAGACTAGCTCTTGCAAATAACGCTCTTTTTCTCGCCTATCTTCCAATGTGATGACTTCCGGATAAGCTCCGTAGATCAGCCGCGTTTCTAAAAGGGCTTTAGTTTGTGCCGCATTTTCTACCTGATTGAGTTCGATCTGAGAGAGAGGGAACATCTTGATTACATATTTACGACCGGTCAAAGGTTCACCGACCTGTTTTGCTAAATCAAACGTTGAGGATCCTGTCGCGATAACTTTAATGCCAGGAATGTGATCGACTATGAGCTTTAAATTAAGTCCAATTTCCGGGATATATTGCGCCTCATCGATGACTAGAAGATGCCTATTTCCGACAAACTCTTTTAACTTATCGACCGATCCGCTTGATAGAAACTCGCGGACGAAGATGTCCTCGCCCGTTACAAAATGGTAGTTTTCCTCTCCTTCAAGATACTTCTTAAGCAGTGTCGTTTTACCCACTCTGCGCGGTCCATAGAGGATTGTAACTTTTCCTGAATTTAGGCTTTTTTTTAGCCTCGTTAACTCAAATTGGGGTATGTACATAGTCTAAATTTACATTAATTTGTCTACCTCATGTTGCCAAATTTATAGAAATTCGGCCATTGAAATGACCGAATTTATGAAATCTTTTCTTAAGTTGCTGTT
Organism: Chlamydiia bacterium; assembly: GCA_963804085.1. Lineage (GTDB taxonomy): Bacteria > Chlamydiota > Chlamydiia > Chlamydiales > Rhabdochlamydiaceae > CAWDOQ01. The sequence goes on from CAWDOQ010000017.1 coordinate 25,695, forward strand.
GTTTAGACTATTACATTTCTACGTGGGAAGGAGCGAAGGGTAGGTCTTTGTGCCTTTTCAGAAGAGGGGTGATCTTTTCGTGGAGGAACTCGAGGGTTTGTTCGGGAGCTCTTCCGATGAAGAGTTCGGGGCGGAAGAGTTTTTGGATCTCGCGTTCGCTAAGGCCGATGGCTGGGTCTTGTGCGATGCGCGAAAGTAGGTCCGAGTCGGCACCCTCCTCTTTAACTCTACGCGCGGCCGCATGTGTGTGGATGCGGAGTCTCTCATGGACCATCTGGCGGTCTTTACCCTTTTTAACTGCTTCCATCAGGATGTTTTCTGTAGCGAGGAAGGGAAGCTCTTCTTGCAGATGTTTTGCGATCACTTTTGGGTAGACGACTGGGCCTGATGCGACGTGTGCCAAGAGATTTAGGATGGCATCGGCGCACAAAAAGGCTTGGGGAATAACTAGGCGGCGGTTGGAAGAGTCGTCGAGCGACCGCTCGAGCCACTGGGTCGCTGCGGTGTAAGCGGGGTTTTCATTAAGCGATAAGAGGAAGCGTGCAATGCCTGAGATTCTTTCGCAGTAGATCGGGTTACGCTTGTAAGGCATGGCAGATGAGCCTATTTGCTCTTTTTGGAAGGGCTCTTCGACCTCTTTTAGGTGTGCGAGAAGACGGAGATCTGTGGCAAACTTATGCGCGCTCGCCGCAATGCCTGAGAGCGCTGCTAAGACGCGCATATCTTGCTTGCGGCTGTAGGTCTGACCCGTCACTGAAAAGAGATGAGTAAAGCCCATCTCCTCTGCGATCAGCGTGTCCAACCTTTTTACTTTACGAGAGTCGTTATCAAAAAGGAGAAGAAAGGAGGCTTGTGTGCCGGTTGCGCCTTTGGCTCCTAAAAAGTGGAGATTAGAAATGAGGGCATTCATCTCTTCAAAATCGCTCAAAAGATCTTGTATCCAGAGTGCTGCGCGCTTTCCCACGGTGGTGGGTTGCGCAGACTGAAAGTGGGTAAAGCCTAAGCAAGCGAGGTGTGCATGCTTCTCTGCAAAGGTGGCAAGCTGGCGGATCACATAGACGATTTTGGAGCGTAAAATTTTTAAGCCCTCCAGCATCTGGATCAGATCGCCATTGTCTGTGACGTAGCAGGAGGTGGCTCCCCAATGGATAATTCCTTTCGCATCAGGACAAGCGTCGCCATAAGCATGGATGTGAGCCATCACATCATGGCGGTAGATCCTTTCATACTCGGCGGCTTTAGCGTAATCAATATGGTGCAGCATGGCTTCTAATGAATGGATCTGCTGCTGTGTGACGGGAAGTCCTAAACTCTTCTGGGCTTTTGCAAGCGCAATCCAGAGGCGCCTCCAAGTGACATATTTGTATTCGGGAGAAAAGATAAAGGATATCTCTTTGCTGGCGTAGCGCGAAGAGAGAGGGCTTTCGTAGGTGTCGTGTTTTATCATCGAACTGTTAAAGAGAGTAGCGCGCCTAAAAGCTCTTGCAGCTCCTCTTTCTGTTCATCCGTTGGATAAAAATCGTCGCTTGCGACCAGCTTATGGAGGCGTCTTAGCGTGCGGATGGTGACATCGGGAAGATCTTGTGCGCGTCTATCATCTTTGGAAAGCGGAAAAGAGCCGCGGATAAGCGAAAGAAGCTCTTGCTTGGGCTCTCCCTGGTAGTTGTTGATGATCTCCTCTTTCTTAGCGAGAGATCCGCTGCGGCTGGCCAGCACGTAGATCGCTTGTCTTGGCATCTCATCGAGCTTGGGCTGCAGCATCTTGGGAAGAGAAGTATAGAGCTCGTAGTATTGCAAAAAGTTGTAAGGTGTTTGGCGGTTGCCGTAGGTGGCGATAAGCCAAGCGCTAAAGGCTCCATCGCGGTACTTTTTTAAGATCTCTTGTGCTTTCTTGATTCTCTCGCCATGAAGAATAGCAGCCTGGTTATTGATCGCTTTTACTTCGGTGGTGATGAGCATTAAAGAAGAGAGGTCGTCGCGGATGTTCTGATCTTCGTGAGAGTGTTCGCTCAAAATGTTCTGCAAAAGACTCTGCTCTCGAGTCGAGAGTGGAACCATGCGGAAGATGCCGGCAAAGCTTGAGAGGTTACCGCTAGAAGAGAGTTCGGCAAGTCCTGTCATTTTAGAGAGTTTCTCTGTCGCCTGTTTCAGTCGTTGTGTGAGTAGTGAGTTGACTTTTGCCATAAAAATGTAAACCTATTTTACTTTGGACGGTGTTAGACGTTTTAACACTTCTTTTGCGAGGGCCATGTAATCTTCGGAAGCTCTACTTGTGGGCGCTGTTTCGAAGATCGGCTTTCCATAAATGGAGGCCTCTGCAACACGAATATCGCGTCGGATTTTGGTATTTAAAAGTTTGCTAGGAAAAGTCTCTTCGATCACTTCGAGAAAGCTCTTGTTGCTCTTGCCGCGCGGATTCCAAAAGGAAAGGGAGACGCCCATTACGTTCATAGGATGGCGCTCGCCGATGTTGTTGATAAAAGTGGCAAGTCTTTGCAAGCCTTTGATGCTGTAAAATTCGGGAGTCGCACAAATGAGAGAGTAGTGCGATGCGATTAAAGCAGACTCTGTTAGCCAGCAAAGAGAGGGGGGTGTATCGATGACAATGATATCATACTCTAAGGGAGCTAGGATCTGTTTTAGCCGCTCGTGCGAGTAGCGATCAGCAGCTAGTGCGCCTGTGACCTCAACCCTTTCTAGCCAGGTATCTGCAGGGATAAGATCAAGGTTGGGAACAGAGGTTTTTAAGATCACCTTCTCAATCGGTTTTGTCCCTTGCAAAACGGGTGCCATGCTGTCTTGTCCATCCGGATCGTAACCGAGACCCGTAGTCAAGTTGGCTTGCGCATCAAAGTCGATGAGCAGCACCTTCTTTTTATGAAATTTAGCAAGGGCTGCTGCAAAATGAAGGGAGGTGGAGGTTTTAGCCGTGCCGCCCTTAAAACTACTGATAGTAATGGTCTTCATGCAGAAATGGTAAAGTAGGAGGTTAAAGCTCTCTCTGCTTGTTCTTTTTCAAGGGAACGCAAAAAGTCATCGATCTGGATCTCTCCATGCACGATGTTATCGCGTGTGCGCAAACTAGCTGTTCTATTTTCGATCTCTTTGTCGCCAACGGTGAGCATATAGTTGATTTGCATGAGCTGTGCGTTTCTAATTTTTTTATTCACAGATTCACTCGTATCATCAACGTCACAGATAAATCCAGCTTTTTTATCTGTCTTGCAAGTTCGTGTGCATACTCGCTGTGTCTGTCTGCTACTGTGATGATTCGGATCGGCAGCGGACTGATCCACAAGGGAAACTTGCCGGCAAAATGCTCGATAAGAATCCCAAAAAATCGCTCGATCGATCCAAAGATCGCGCGATGCAGCATAACAGGTCGTTTGTGCACACTGTCGTTATCCATATATTCGAGTTGGAATTTTTCTGGAAGAGACATGTCGAGTTGAACTGTTCCACACTGCCAGGATCTTCCGAGCGCATCGAGAATGTGTATGTCGATCTTAGGTCCGTAGAAGGCGCCATCGCCTTCATTGATCTTGTAGGGTTGTCCCCACTGATCAAGCGCATCTTTTAATCCCTGCAGTAGCAACGGTCCAATCTTCGTCTGTGCCGATGCTTTTAGCAGGACGTGTGGAGAGTTCTAAGCGGTAAGTTAACCCAAATGTGGAGTAGATCTCTTCGATCAGTGCGATGATGGCTAAGATCTCCTCTTTGATCTCTGTGGGACGCATAAAGAGATGCGCGTCGTCTTGGTGGAAGCTTCTCACGCGGAAGAGGCCGCTCAAGGCGCCTGAAGCTTCATGGCGATGGACGTGGCCGATCTCGGAGATGCGTAAAGGAAGTTCGCGGTAGCTGTGGGATTGCGAGCCAAAATAGAGCATACAGCCCGGACAGTTCATCGGCTTGATCGCGTAGTGGCGCTCTTCGATTTCAAATGCGTACATGTTCTCTCGATAAAAATGCCAGTGGCCCGATCTCTCCCAAAGATCTTGGCTCATCAGTTGAGGCGTTTTGATTTCGACATAATTTGCCCGTCTGTGGATGGAGCGCCAAAATTCGATCAGTTTATTCCAGATGATCATCCCTTTTGGCAAAATGAAGGGCATACCGGGCGCCTCTTCTCGAAGCATAAAGAGTCCCAGCTTGGGTCCTAAAATTTTATGGTCCCTCTTCTTTGCCTCTTCGAGAACGTGCAGGTAGTCTTTGAGCAGCTTGCGATCGGGGAAGGTGATCGCATAGACACGCGTGAGCATCTCTTTCTCGTGGTCGCCTTTCCAATAGGCGCCGGAAGTTTTGAGCACTTTTAAAGCTTTGATCTTGCCCAAGTTGGGAAGGTGGGGACCTCTACACAGGTCAAAAAACTCTCCTTGACCATAGCCGGTGATCAGATCGCCTTCAAAGCCTTGAATCAGTTCGCACTTGTAGGGGTTGTCTTTAAAACGTTCGAGCGCCTCTTTTTTGTTTTTAAAAACGTAGCGTTCCGGTTTGTAATTCTCATTTACGACCGCTTCCATCTCCTTTTCAATTCTAGCAAAGTCCTCTTCGGAAACGGTTAGGTTGGCAAAGTCATAGTAGAAGCCATGTTCGATAGGCGGGCCGATGGTAGGTTTTGCGTCGGGCCAAAGCCTTAAAATGGCTTGAGCGAGCACGTGGGCGGAGGTGTGCCAAAACACCTCTTGTCCTTGAGGATCTTCGAAGTTTAAAAGAGTGACCTTATCGCCGTTGTGAAGAGGGGTCGAAAGGTCTTTTATCTCGCCATTGATGTTAGCGGCAACCGATTCATTCGGGGCGCGCAAGTTGAGCTTCTCGGCCAAATCTTTTGCCGTGCTCTTTTCCGGCAGCTCTATCTGCCTGTCTTTTACGTGAATAATCATAGCTAGCGATTATGCCAAAACCTTCTTTATTTTGCTAAAATCTTTGCGTCTTCGCGCCCATGCTATTACCCATAAGTCTGTTGTTCTCTAGAGAATAACTGGATTTACAGGATGAGGAAGATAGGAGAAGAGGAAGAGTTAAAACAGGATGCGGCAGGATAAGCAGGATGAAGAAAGAATCCTGTTTCTCTTTCTTATCCTGTCATTCCTGCTTTTCCATCCTGTAGAAATTCTTCTGTATTAGTTTTTTGCTCAAGTTAGGTTTATAGTGAAAACATGTACAAGCCGACAAGAGATCCTGGAGAGCCTGCATTTTTGCAGGAAATATTTGCACACTTTGTCAAGAAGAAGGGAGAGGGGCTTCTTGCTATTTTGGATATAGCAAGCGAGGTGGAGCAGCCTTCTCTTCGTGCGCAGAGACGCGCTCGGATCCTGGCACAGCTTCTCATCAATGATAAGGGGGAGCTTCAAAAAGAGCAGATAAGCAAGCTTTTAGCACTTTGGGAGGAGGGGTGCGAGATCTTCTATCCGCGCGGCTATAATGACTCGGAGATCTCTAGACACATCTACGAAGTTTTAAAGAAGCTAAAGGAGGAGCCTTTTGTCCGCATGATCAAAAGGTTCCATGCTCCCGTCTGCCACAAGACTGCCGAGAAGTTTGTGCGAGACACTCTCGCTCTTCCCGAAGGGGCGAAGTTTCGCGATACAGAGGTGAGACGCGCAGCACTTGTCGCATGTTTTACCCCACTTCGTCAAAACATCGGCTCCTGTTTTGCTACGGCTCCTGCCATTTTTGTACAAAATGATGAGATCGAGCTGATGGTGAGTGACCTATATGAGCTTTTGACGACCGGAAAGCTCAAACGCACGATCGCAGGCTATGACTATAGCGTCCCTTTAAGCCCCGAATTTAAACAGGAGGGAGCGTGCGCCTTGCTAAAGGCTTGGGAGTACACAATTGCCTCATTTTGCGATGTAAAACGGGAGTTTTCGCGCTGGAACCTCTACGCCAGCTTAGGTTTGCATCCCGAAGAGGTTGGAGGGATTGGAAGCGTTGTCTACAAGTACATGGATGGGAAGCTTAAAGAGTGCAACGAGAAGGTTGAGCGCTATCAAGCGGACTACCAGATCGCCTTTGATCAGGTGCGTGCCACAGAGATCCTTTTGAGACAGGCGGGATCGGAGGGGGAGGCGCGTAGGCTGCATGCTGAGCACACAGCGCGTCTTTATCACATGCGCGCCTGCCTAGATCTGCGCGACAAATTTTATGCGTCTTTCTTCGCACTATGCCAACTTCTTCTCCTTTCTTCACAAACAGCTCGAAACAAAGATCGATGAGTACTTTCAAGAGATCTACGATCCTGCGATGCAAAAGACCAAACTTGCAGCAGATTATGCAGATAGTCCCGCAGGATTCCGTCTCGTCTACAAACAGGGAAGGCAAGACGCCTCTCTTTGGATGCTGATCCATACAAAAGAGGAGTATATCTCCTGTCTAGTCGACTTTTTCCGCTCAATTGAGCCAGAGGTCGTGCATGCTTGCGAAAAGGAGGAGGAGAAGAGAGATGTTGAAGAGGTGATAACGCTTCTGATCACCCACGTACGCAGCCTAGAATTTTTGGAGACGGCCATCATGCGTATGGCCAAAGCGCACGAGCTTCCTTTTGTAAAAGACCCAATAGCCGATCTTGACAAACTAGAAAAAAAGCCATGGGAATACCTTTCGGGCGGGACGATGCCGACTCTTTTAAAAGTCTACTTCCGCAAAGAGATGGAACCAAAACAGGAGGATAAGTGGGTGGAGAGCGAGATTGAACTCGCCGTCTTCGTGTTAGATACGTTAAAACACCTCTCTCCTCTTTATACAGATCCCTACCTGCGCCATTCTGAGCGCGGCATGTTCATGCAGTCGCCAAATCACGCCTTTCTTTTAAAGCCCGGCTGGCTCCCCTTTAGAGAGGGTTGGCGCGCAGATATCTTCACCTACACCTGGGTGCGCGACCAGATGGTGATCCCCGCAAAGAGCTTTTACGATGCGCTCTCTTTAATAACGGATGAGCAGCGCTTCCTCATAGACAGCTTTTCCGAAACACTTCCTCCCCATCTCTCTTATCACCTCTTGCGCGTTCCTACTTCTTTGCATGCAATAGGTGTAGAAGAATTTCGAACAGGACTTGTCGAGGTGACTGGCCAAAATCTGGCAGCCACAGTCGACGCCTTTTTATATCAGGCGCTGCCCCTTACCCGCGGTAGAGATTGGAAAGAGGCCGTAAGACGCATTTGGGCAAGCGAAGGAGAAGGTGCTCATATCGAAGAAGTTTTAGGACACCTTCCCGATGAGCCTTGCTCCTATTTTACAGCTAAAACCCTCAAAGAGGCAGCCAAAGGCTGCTATCTTTTGGCACACAAGACTCTAGTTACAAAAAAAGATCTGCATCAAACAGTCTCGGAGCGCGCAGCTGCTTTAAAGCTTTCTCATCCCCTGCCCTTTCTTTTTGCAGACACCAACTGGGAAGAAAACTACTTAGGATTTGTCGTAAATCCCGGGACAGGCAAACTCGAGCTTTGGCGTTTGGACCGAAGAGCTGAGGAGGGAGTGCCGCTCACCAGCTGGAAAATGTGGTTAGACGGCACAAAAAAAGTTCCCTGGACAATCTTTACAAGAATTTGAGATAACTTCTGCCATGTTTACCAGGATCTTCCTCTTCTCTATTTTCAGTTTTTGTTCGACTGCTGCCTATGCACTTTACAATGGCAATCCCTGCTTGCCAGAAATCCCTGAAGAGGGCTTTTTTTTGGCAAAGGAAGCGTGGATGGGTGTGCGGCTGGGGTATGAAGGGGATTATGTTTTCAAGCGGCGCATGAACCACTCAGTCTCGCGGTTCAAGTCACTGCAAAATTTTGCTACTCTTACACTTACGTTTAACGAGCGGATCGAATTTTATGGGTCAGCAGGTGCGAGCTGGTGTAAATTGCGGCGTCATATCTCTTATGACACTGAGACAGGGCTTGCGGGCAAAGTCGGCACGCGATTGATTATTTTTCATAACGAGTCTACACAGCTTACGCTTCATGGCGCGTTTTTGCAGGCGTCTATGCCTTTGAAGCACACTGGAGACTTTAGGTACCGAGAGGCAGAGATCGGGCTTGGACTTTCCCATCAAGTGGGTTGGTTTATCCCCTATGTCGGAGTAGAATCATCTCGCGCGTGGGCAAAAGTGCGCCACTCTAATCGAGATTTTAGCGCACAAAGCCGCGATCCCGTGGGACTCTTTTTTGGAGCGGGCTTCACCCCTGGATACAAGGGGATCTTCAATCTAGAAGCTAGATTCTTTGACGAGAAGGCTGTTAGCTTAAGCTTCGATCTTAAGTTCTGAGAGATGATTTCCCTTCTTTTTCTTACATGAGCTGCAGTCATCTGTCAGCACTGAGCACACAATGGCTGCAACGAGAGCAAAGATAGCGAGATATTTTTTGTACATACGGGCCTCCTTTTAAGTTTGTTTTTAGGAAATCAAAAAGCGTAATTAAATTCCAACTCATACTGCTTGTAGCGGCGGAAGGGTCCAATCGAGCTGTCGAGCGTGCAGGTCTGACTCCAGCTTTGGAAGAGGATCAAGGTGTTTGAAAGCAGATACTGGAAAGTGACGTTATAGCCGCGGAAGTTGACATTGCCGCCCGCAGTTTTGCGTGTACTAGGGCCGCCTGAACCATTGGCATTCACAGTGTAAAAGCCGCTCCCGATCGCGTTGCCAAGCCCGATACCGGCAGAGTCATAGTCGGGCACAGCTTGTGCAGCAACGAACTGGTAACTTGTATCGAGCGACCAGTCTCCCTTCTTTCTGAGTTCTCCTGCCAGGATCCCTGTGACGCTTGCCCAGTTGGCTCGCTTGCGCCCGGTTTGTTTTACTTTGTGTGCGGCGTGATTATATAAGCCGGATGTATAGATAACGATCGCCTGGTCAAACTTTTTAGGGACAAATTTATATCCCAAAATGACTTGCGAGGTGATAAATTGAAACCGTTGATTTTTAGCTTTATTATGAAGATTTTTCGTGTCCCAATCGATGAATAGGTATTTCGCATAGATACCGGTATTGGCAATGTCTAAGAAACCGAGCTCTCCTAAGTACCCATACTGGTACTTGCGCTCATCGATAACAAAGGTACCTAATCTGCCAAATAGCGTCCCAAGGTCGGTGAACCCTTGGTCATATCTGAAAAGAATTCCGTCGAAGAAGGCATCGCCTTCAATTTTGGAGTCGGCAAAAGTATTAATGCGTCTTCTTCCAATTTCCACATCAAAAGTCACCTTATCGCCCTTGTACATGCGTACGCCGAAGTAGGCTCTATCTACTTTGAGCTTGTCAAAAGTGCCTCCGAAAATTCCCGCATTATTATCAAATTTTATTCTAGTTGCTGCCCAGGAGAATTCTGTACGGTAATCGAACATCAGGTTCACTTCGACGTCAAAAGTCTCGTGAGGGACATGAGCGGGGCTTCTGGCTCCACGCTGCTCAACCCCTTTGATCGTCTCATAGACAGCTTGCATCTCTCCGCGTACTTCGCCGCTGATGGAAAGGGCGCCACCCTTTTCCTTAACTGTTACTTGTCGTTTGGTGTTGATCCACTCGCGCAATGCTTGGATATCCCTATCATCCATCCTGTCGCTGCCCGGATCAAATGTATCGGCATAAAGAGAAGAAGCGAAAAGCGCTCCAGCACACAAATAGGGAATACAAGCAGTCTTTTTCATACTCTCTCCTCAATAGCATTCTATAATCACAAACGCAAACAAGATAAGAGAGCGATCTATTTTTTGCAATCTCTTTGGAATGCCTCTATAAGTTGAAATCCTTCTTAAAATAGCGCCGCGCGCCCGCGTGCGCGCCCGATTCGGATTAATTCCGAATATGTATGCAAACGCAGGAGGAAAAAAGAGAAGAAAGATCGGGCGCGCATGCGGGCGCGGAAGCGGGCACGAAGAAAAAATCATTGCGTCTTTGCGTGTTTCTTCTGGTCAAAGATTTTTTGCTCAGACGCAAATAAATTTTTTATTATAACAAATGTGTTGTTTCCATTTTCTCATATTAATGATACAATTTTTGTCTATGACAACTGCAATAGGTTTAAATCCTGTAAAACACGCTCCAACTCTCGCACAAGAAAAGCCCTGCTACGCAGAGCTTTTTGAGCGCATTGTTGCAATCTGGAACAGAGTGTACGCCTGGATTTGCGAGTGGATCGATTGGCTACTCCCTCCACCAGATCACAACTTAGCCAAGCGCAGCCCCGATGCCTTCTGTCACATGGTGCGCTACCTTGAGCCGGAAGAGGTAGCAAGATGCGAAAGCGTAGCTAAATCTTGGAAGATCCCCGAAAGGATTTGGAAAGCTCAATGTGCAATCATGGAGTAACCGTATTCCTCAAGTGGTCGTTATAAAGATATATTCGAAGTTCCTAAAATGGCATTTGGCCCGCGCGAATGGATAAAGTATGTTGAGGAGAAACCGGCCCCATGCCGCCCCTTTCGGAGAAAATCAGAAGTCAAATTGCAGAAATCAAAAATACACATACCTTGACACTCATCCCTAAAACCATAAATGATCAGCCTCTGAGCTTAAACACCTTTGCGCCTCTTGCAGAAAAGGTCGGCATGAAATTGAATATTTCAACACTGATTTCAAAAAAATATGGAAACGAGGCTCACAGGCAAATCCCTATGGGTATGGATTCAAAAAGAAGTAGAGTTTGTAAGCAGAAACAAGACACAAGCTCAATCAGAGCAAGACTACCCCCAAAAACTAGGAAAAGCGCTCTACGATAGTGGTGAGTACAGTTGCTCACTATGCCCGCTATAAGATCTGCCTCTTTCCTCTAAAGCCCCAGGGGACCTGCACACGCACACGTGATGGTGTAGAGGATGGGTACGTGCTTGTGGGATTGGGGTCTCCGCCCCGGGCGTTCTCGCCGTCTACTACGATTCTGCCGCCGACGACTATTTTGGCGTGGCTGGTGCAGTTCCTGCGGAAGTTCAAGCTCTATGACAACTGCAATAGGTTTAAATCCTGTAAAACACGCTCCAACTCTCGCACAAGAAAAGCCCTGCTACGCAGAGCTTTTTGAGCGCATTGTTGCAATCTGGAACAGAGTGTACGCCTGGATTTGCGAGTGGATCGTCTGGCTACTCCCTCCACCGGATCACAACTTAGCCAAGCGCAGCCCCGACGCCTTCTGTCACATGGTGCGCTACCTTGAACCGGAAGAGTTGGCAAGATGCGAAAGAGTCGCCAAATCTTGGAAAATCCCCGAAAAAATTTGGAAAGCTCGATGTGCAATTTATGGAGTAACCTCTATTCCTCAGAGTGGTAGTTATAAAGATATATTCGCAGTTCCGAAAATGGCTTTTGGACCGCGCGAATGGGTGAAGTATGGTTGGGGAGAACCAGGCCCGATGCCACCCCTTTCAGAGAAAGTCAGAAGTCAAATTGCAGAACGCAAAAATACGCATACCTTGACGCTCATCCCTGCAACCATAAATGATCAGCCTCTCAGCTTAAACAGCTTTGCGCCTCTTGCAGAGAAGAGCGGTATGAAACTGGATATTTCAGACTGTATTTCGAAAAAATATGGGAGCGAGTTCACAGGCTATTCCTTCTGGGTGTGGATGCAAAAAGAAGTAGAGCCTGGAAGCAGAAACAAGACACAAGCTCAATCAGAGAAAGACTACCCCCAAAAGCTAGGAAAACCGCTCTGGATAATGGTAAGCACAGTTGCTCACTATGCCCGCTATAAGATCTGCCTCTTTCCTCAAACACCGCAGTGGACCTACACACGCACACGCGATAGAGGAGAGGATCAGTATGGTGCTTGGTTTGTGGTTATTGGGGGCTCCACCCCTGGCGTTCTCGCCGTCAGCTACTCCCACGACTACGCCGGCGACAACATTGGTGTGGCTTTCTGTCATTCTATTTAACTTTCCCGAGCCTGATAAGAAAATGTGATCGTTGTTGATTTTTGATCGGGAGTTTGGCTGATTTCGACAAGGATGAGATTGTAAGAGGGAGGGGCTTCAATCTTGCCATTCCATAGAAGGCATGGGATCAACTCCTCTCGCAGATTTGTCTGTATCTCATTAAACATTTTTTCCAAGTTATTCTCTCGCTGAATGAAACGGATAGAGTAGAAAAGAGGCTTGCTCGCCTTTTTGGGGATGAAGAGGTGAAGGTGAGGGACGCTGCCCAGGAGCAGAAGGGTATTTTTTAACGAGGGCTTCGAGAGAATCAAGAGGGGCGATGGGCTCTTGTCGAGCAGCTCTAATCCCTGGATTTTTACGCGATAGAAGGGGTTGAAAAGCCAGCGTGCAAAAAAGAAAAGAGAGAGGTCGGAAAGGCGGATAGTAAAAAAAATGGCGAGGAGAAGGATGAAGATGCTTAACATCGCAAAGTTTTCGGCAGGGGTAAGACCTAAAATATTGCTAAAAAAGTAGAGAAAAAGAGAAGCGATTAGCACACCTAGAAAGCTCAAAAAGTTGGCAGCTCCGATAAACTGACCGCGCTTATCTTGCGGGCTGTTGACCTGTGTGTAGGAGTCGCAAGGAACGATGAACGCACCCCCGAACATGCCGAGTAGAAATAAGCAGGCAATTACTAAAGAGAGCTTGGAGTGAAAAACAAAGAGCGCAAAAAAGAGAAAAGAGATGACAAAAGCTGCGAAGCAGGTGAGGCCAAGTTCTACCCGGTTTTTTGAGATTTTGCCTGCGGCAAAAGCGCCTAAAGCGATGCCGAAAGCAGTGCAAAGAAAGAGATAGCCTCCTGTGGCGTCGCTTAAGTGAAGCGATTCAATCGCCAAAGGAATAACATTGAGTTGCGTAAAAGCCGCAAGCGTCACAAAACAGGCGCTTCCAGTGATGGAAAGCAGCAGGTGTCTTCTCTTTTTTGCCAAACAGAGGTTTCTATAGATTTCCAACAAAAAAGAGGGGGTTTATTCTCTTTTTTGCTCCTTGCGCAGGAGTAGGCTTAATCTTTAAAGAGGCGAAGAAGCCAATCAGGGAAAATAAGAAGCAGACGCTAACACAGAGAGGAAAGTTGCGAGTGGTTATTTGCGTGACAAAGGAGGCCAAAAAGGTGCCAATGATGGCGGCGAGGTAGGTGCATCCGCTGATCAGGCCATTGGCTGCGGGCACGCGCTCCTCTGGCACAAGTTCGGGGATAATCCCATATTTGGAGGGACCGAATATGGCACTATGCGTTGAAAGGACAAATAAAAGAGTGTATCCTCCAGCCACGCTTTTTGCTCTAAAGGCAAAAACGGCAAGAAATATCACCGCCATCTCGACCGCTTTCATTGCAATGATCATCTTTTGCTTGCTGAACTTATCGGCAAGAACGCCTGCTGCGGAGGAGAAGAGAAGAAAAGGGGCAACAAAAAGAACGGTTGCAAAAGAGAGGATGCTGCTCGCGTTGTGCAGCCCCTTGATGTCAATGAGCATGAAGGCCAAAAGAAACTTGAACATGTTGTCATTGAGCGCGCCAAAAAACTGCACAATGTTCAAGTAGCCAAGAGTGGACTGATTATTTAATCCCAAACGTTCGGATAGACGAGAAAATAAAGCCATAAGTTTGCTAGCTTATAAGTTATGAAAAAAAGAAGCGAGCTTATCTTGAGCAACCGTTTAGAGCCTCTTGTTCAAGAGCTTGCCGAGCGACTATTTTCCTCTTCGCATCCGTTTGAGAGAAGGCGCATCGTAGTTCCGCACCTCAAGCTAAAGTCCTATCTTTTGCAGAGCTTTGCAGAGAATCCCGCGTTAAACATCGCAGCAGGTATCGAAATAGTCACTCCCTTACAAGCTATCGGCGATTTAAAAATGCCCTCTGTAGTGCAGCTTGCACTTGAGATCGAAGAGCAGATTTTAAAAATTCTCCCAAAGAAACAACAAGAGGGCTATTGGCAGCCGCTCCTCTCCTACTTTGAAGGAAAGAAGAGTAAAAAGTGTTTAACGACATTTTGTTTAAAGCTCGCGCGCCTTTTTATCCGCTATGGTCTCTATGGTGGAGAGTTTTTAAAAGAGTGGTTGCAAAAAGAGGGGTGGCAGCAAGCACTTTGGAAGAGGATCTATCACGAAGAGTCGCCCTGGACCTTTCCCTATCAAGCGATGGAAACCAAGGTTTTTGAAGGAAGAGAGCAATTGCATCTTTTCCACTTTAATTTTCTTCCTCTCCTCTACCAGAGATTTTTTAAAGAGGCAGGTGCAACATTTTATCTGCTCTCTCCTTCCCCGCTTTTTTGGGGAGATCTCTGCACAGACAAGGAGAGGGTGAGGCTGCATAAAAAGATCAAGAATGAGCAGGAGAAAGAGGAGCTCGACCGCTACTTAAGCGAGCAGAATCCCTTTCTTTCCAACATGGCCAAATTGGGTAGAGATTTTCTTAACCAGCTAGAGGATCTTGAGACCAAAGAACTTTATGTAGAAGAGAGTGCTTCCTCTACACTTTTAGAAAAAGTGCATTGCTCTCTTTTCGAGCTCTCTTCTCTTCCTCCCGGGATAAAAGACACCACTATTCAAGTGCACAAAGCTCCTTCTAAGCTGCGCGAGGTAGAAACTCTCGTAGAAAATCTCTATCTCCTTTTTGAAGATGGGTCCGTTTTGCCGAGCGATGTGCGCGTGCTCAGTCCAGACATTAGCACCTATCTTCCTTATATCCAGATGGTTTTTGATGCGCCTTCCTGCCCGCTCGATTACGCGATCGAAGATCTTCCTTTGAGTGTAAAGAGTGCGTTTATCTCAGCTTTTATGGATCTTCTGTCGCTCCCCGCCAAACGCTTTGATCTGCCCTCCCTTTTAAAGTTGTTCGCTTATCCCGCTTTTTTAACGAACTTCTCACTGACAAACGAAGAGAGCATACTAATCAAAAGCTGGATAGAAAAGGCGGATATCCGCTTTGCAACAGATATTGAACAGAAGAGAGTTTTTTTAAGAGAGAAAGAGGTCGAAAGTAGAGGTACGTGGGAAGAGGGATTTAATCGGCTTTTGCAGGGCCTTACCACTTTGCAGATGCACGAGGAGAGATCTCTTTTGCCCCATCCTGCTATCGAATTCAAAGACGCGCAGCTTTTGGGCAAACTGATAGAAATTATAGAGAGCTTAAAAACAGACTTAAACCTGCTTCTTGAAAATCGAAAGTTCTCCGTTGAAGAGGGGCTGATCTACTTGCGCTGTTTAGCCGAGAGCTATTTTTCGCTTGAGTCGGAAGATAAAGGGATTTTGCAAGAACTCACCTCTCTTGCTCACAACTCAAAACATTTAAAAGAGATGTTCGCGCTTACTGATCTCATAGACTACATGCAGGAGCATCTCTTCAACAAAAAAGGAGCAAAACTTCACAGCTCCAAGCTGCACGCCATAAGGATGAGCTCGCTTACGGAGGGAAGCGCAATCGGTGCACGCGTTATCTATCTTTTAGGGATGCAAGAAGGCGCCTTTCCAAGACAGGAGGCGCGTGACTCTCTTTGTGCGCTTACCTCTGATCCCAAAAGGGATTATCTTCCTCAAAAACGAGAAGAGGATCGCCTCATCTTTATGCAGCAGCTTCTTCTTGCTAAAGACTACTTCTTTATCAGCTACCAGAGCCTGTCGGAGCAAGATGGAAGAGAGGAGAATCCTTCGATCGTAGTTCAAGAGCTCCTCTCTTATTTGAAGGAGACGGAGATTACGTCAAATGCTCCCAAACGCTTTATCAAAAAGAAGATGGAAGCAAAAATAGCGTTGCCAAAAACAGAGCTGTCAAAGGTTATAGAGATCGATGTGCGCGATCTAGTAAAGCTTGGGCGCCACCCGTTGCAGTTTTTCTTAAACAAGAGCTTAGGCGTCTGGCTTGATAGGGATGAGAAAGAGGAGTTTCTTCTCTCTAATTGGGATAGAGCGATCTTAAGAAAAGAGGCGCTTAAAACATCACTCGAAGAGGTGAAAAAGAGAAGGGAGGCAAAAGCAGAGCTGCCGCCGGGAGTTTTTAAAGAGATATCTTTCTATAAACTCCAAGAAGAAGTGGACGAGATGAAGAGCGCGCTTGCTAATTGGAATCTCTCTGCGGATGAGATCAAAAGTGTAGAGCTGCTACCTCTCTCTATTCCTTTGGCTGAAGGAAGAGAGGCGAGGATTGTAGGCAAAATCCCCGACGTCACACCTCAAGGACTTCTTGTGCATGGAAAAGACTCTTTAAAAGACCTCGTAAAAGCGTGGCCTCTTTTTCTGATCTATCTAATATCTGCAAAAAAGGAGGCGCCTCCTTGCATCCTCTTTTCTAAATCGGGAGAAAAGAAAAGCTTTAATTTGGATGATCCTCTTTCTCTTCTCAGCTCCTATATTGCTTACTATGAAAAAGCGCTCGTTCGCCCCTCTCCTCTTATGCCCGATTGGGCTGAGACGATTTTAGAAGGGGGCGCGCTAAACGTTCAGAAAAAAGTCGATAGAACGGAGGATAAAAACCTCGCCTTCTTTTTGGAATTAAACGAACCTACTTTTGATCTTGCAGCACTTTGCAGCGAATGGAAAGAGATGTTGCAAAAGACCTTTAAACCGCTTTGCGAGGAGAAGAGCCATGCAGCGCTTTGATGTGCTCTCTCGCAACCTCTCTGTCTTTGAACAGAGATTTTTAGAGGCCTCAGCAGGCACGGGCAAGACATTTGCTATCGAACATCTGGTCATACGCCTGCTTCTAGAAAGTGAGCATCCTCTTTCTCTCGAAGAGATTTTAGTGGTCACCTTCACGCGAGCTGCGACGCGCGAATTACGTATGCGCATCCGCTCCAATTTGGAGAGGATTTTGCAAGATTTAAAGTCTGAGAAGGGATCTTTTGACTATGTGCAAGCGATCATAGAAAAGGGGAAGGGTGCTACCGGTGCTGCCAAGAGAAGAGTAGAAGATGCTCTTGCCTGTTTTGATAGGGCAGCGATCTTCACGATCCATGGCTTTTGCTACCAGATGCTGAAAGAGTTTGCTTTCGAGGCGCACCTCGATTTTGATCTTAAGAGAGCCAGAAGATGGGGCTCACAAAAAGAAGCTGCGTCAAACGGCTCTAGATTTTTTCCGTACGAGCGCTAAACCTCCTCTTTACAGCGCGCGGCAAGTAGAGGCTGTTTTAAAGAAGCAGCAGGGAGATATGGCAAAGCTTGTAGAAAAAATTGTCCAGCAGATGGACAAAGAGGTGAGCGCTCCTTCTTCATTTTCTGTGCTGCATAAACAGTTCCAAACAGCTCTACAAAACCAGCCTGCCATAGAGAAGAAGAAGTTTTTGGCTGATTTCGCCCTGCTTCTTCCTCATTACAAGCGGATGACAGGGGAGGAGGTCGCTCTTCAAAGCGAGCTTTTAGGAGAACTCTTAGAGAAAAGAGAGTGCTCGCAAGATGAGTTCGATCTTATGATTGCTCACAAAGAGTGGTTTTTAGAAAAACTTGTGCCTGAAAACTTAAAAGTGCGTGCTTCTCTTCCCGCAGCATCTCTTCTGCACTACCCCGGTCTCTTTGAAATGCTAAGAGCTACTCTCCTTCCGCTTTTGCAAGATGCAAGCGACCCCCAGAGGATTTTGCGTCAGATGGCACACGATTGCCAAAAGAGATTCAAAGAGAGTGAAACGGAAGAGCAGCCCTTCTCGCCCGACGAGATTTTAAATAAGATGCGCGCCTCAGTCGAAGATCCCTCTTTTGTACAAGCAGTTAGAAAAAAATACCGAGCGCTTATCGTCGATGAGTTTCAAGACACAGATCCGATCCAATGGCAGATCTTTGAAACTCTTTTTATGCGTGAAAAAGAGGGTCTCGCAGCTCTTTATCTCGTGGGAGACCCTAAGCAGGCGATCTACGCATTTCGAGGCGCAGACGTCTATACCTACTTTCACGCGCAAGAGATTTTAGGCGAAGAGAAGCGCGCTTTTTTAGATACTAACTTCCGCTCCGAAGCACCCCTGGTGGACGCTCTCAACCTCCTTTTCTCCTCTGCTGAATGGATGACACTTCCGGCTCGTGCAAGGAGCATGCCGTATGTCTCGGTTAACGCGCATGAAAAAAAGGAATCGTCCCTAGAAGATGGCAGAGGCACAGTCCACTTTCTAATAGCTGAAACAAAAGCGACAAGAGAGAAGAGCTGGCCTCCAGTAAGTTTTGAAGAGGAGTGGCTCTTGCCCTTTATTACAATGGAGATCGAGCGGCTCATTTTGGAAGAGAAGCTCCCACTTTCTCACTTTGCTATTCTTATCAAGGATCGCTACCAAGCCCAAAGAGTCCGCCAATTTTTGGAAAAAGAGAGGCTTAAAATCCTATGTCAAACAAAAGAGAGATTTGAGCGAAAGCGGCGCCCTTTCTACGATGAAAGACCTGCTAGAAGCGGTTCTTTCGCCGGATGATGTGAGCCTTGCAAAACGGTCTTTAGCCGGCCCTCTTTTTGGCGAGAAGGTCCAAGAGCTGCAGAGTATAAAACCGCAAGAGATCAGAAAACGTTTTCGCGCTTACAATGAAACTTTAAATACGCAAGGCTTTAGCTTCTTTTTTACGCAGCTAGAACGAGATGCACAAGATCCCGCTTTTTATAGAGATTGCAGCCAGATCGCCGAGCTTCTCATAGAAGAGGAGGTTTATCAAAGAGCCTCGCCTGTTGCTCTTCTTCTCTTGTTAAAAGATCTAATAACGAGAGGCTCAGATCTTCTAGCAAGGCCGGAAGAGGTGGGAGATGCGATCTCTCTTCTTACCACCCATGTCAGTAAAGGTCTTGAATTTGACATCGTCTTCGCTCTAGGAATTGCATCAAGGCAGGTAACGCAAGAGGAGCTAGAAAACAGTGTGTTAAAAGAAAGGGAAGCGGAGAAGATGCGCCAGCTCTATGTTGCTCTTACGCGCGCAAAACGA
Organism: Chlamydiia bacterium; assembly: GCA_963804085.1. Lineage (GTDB taxonomy): Bacteria > Chlamydiota > Chlamydiia > Chlamydiales > Rhabdochlamydiaceae > CAWDOQ01. The sequence goes on from CAWDOQ010000017.1 coordinate 44,472, forward strand.
CGCGTCTATGTGCCGCTTATCTTTGATGCAAGCAAGAATTCAAAAGAGCTTGAGGGTGCAGCTCCTATCGAACTCTTCTGCCAAAAAATGGTATCATCCTTCACGCTCTCCCATTTTATCACGCGCTTAGAGGAGCTTAAAGAGAGAGTCGAGATTGGCTACACACTTTTAACTAACGAGAGCGTATCCCTTAAAAAACCGATTCTCTCAGAGCCAGAAGAAGCTCCTTATCACGAGACCCCCTCGCTTGTCATTCCTCCCCGCTTCCTGCTCTCTTTTTCCTCACTCGCGCACAAAAAAAGAGGGAGAGAGCTTCTCCGTAGAACTCGGCCCTATTAAAAGCCCGCACACCCTTCCGCTCGGAGCAGAAACCGGCACACTCTTGCACACCATTTTGGAAAAGATATTTAGGACCAACCTCTTTAGCAAACTGCCGCGTGTTGAGACGATGCGCCTAATCACACATGAGCTAGAGAACACCCCTTTAGCCGGCTGGGAGGAGGTTTTATTTGAGATGTTAAAAGCTACGCTTGCCCTTCCACTTGCCCCTCACAATTTTTGCCTCCAAGACATCTCCCCCGAGAAGATTCTCCCTGAGATGGAATTCCTCTTTCCGACAGAGGATCATAACCTGCTTAAAGGGTTTGCAGATCTAATCTTTGAATGGGAGGGTAAATACTACCTGCTAGATTGGAAATCCAACTGGCTAGGAGAGACAAGCGACGCATACACGCAAGAGAATCTCGAAAAAGCGATGCAGGAGCACGACTACTTTTTGCAAGGAGCGATCTATGCAGCTGCACTCGAGCGCTATGTAAAACTATTTGACAATCGCCCCTTCTCAACACTTTTCGGTGGAGCGTTTTACCTCTTTTTGCGCGCTCCCGCCCTCTTTTTTTTTCCGTCCCAGTAATATCGCAGATCAACTTAAGAGCGCGATGGTCTGAGAGTGCCTGAGCGGGATTATTTGGGTTAACTCCACTACGTAGCACTTGTAAATGCAGGTCAAAAGAAATAGGAGAGCTTGGGCTTTGCATGAGAAGGGTGTAATCAATGTTCTCCCAGATCTTTTCGGGTCGCTTTTTACCGCGCATATAAGCATTGAACGCCTCAGTGCAGGTACCGAGGATATCATAGCGATGCGGATCTTTGTAGAGCTTGTAAACCTTGAGCTGCGTATACTCATCGTCACCATCACCTGTCCGAATCAAATTGAGATCACCCAAAAGAAAACAGAGCTTATTTTGAGCAAGCTGCTGCAACTTTTCCGTCACAGCCATAAACTGAGCTACGCGTTTTTTTTTATCTTTAGGCTCCAGATGTGTAGTCGCCACCCAAAATTGAGCTGTTTCCAAACAGAAGTAGCCCCGTTTTATTCCAAATTGATCCGGAAAAGAAAAAAACTTTGGCTCACTTACTAGCGCATGTTTGGAAGCGACAAAAAGGCAGCTTTCCATTCTTAAAGGGTTGGGTCCAATTCGCAAGAAGAAGTGGGAATACTGCTTTCTCAGTTTTTTATAAAGTGCAAGAGAAGGGCCGTAAGACATCTCTTGCAGAGCTAAGATTTCAGGCTTGTAATCTTTAATGACAGTGGCAACTTCTCCAATCCGATCAAAAGCGGGAGAGACCCCTCCAAATGCCATTGGCAGCCCGCCATAAAACATGCAGGCATTCCAGGTCATAAGAGTGGGCCCGCGATTCAGAACAGAGATCTCTTCTGCTTCGCCTTTGTAATAGGTGTAGGGTCTGCCATTTAGACAATCTCCAATCGATTCGATTCCTGCTCCACATAGAGAAAGAACCGCAAGAGGAATACCTGCCAAAACACAAGCAGGCACGGTGAGGGCTCTACGCACGACTTCGACTGCTTTGATATGGCAATTGCCATACTCTTCCGGAGAAAGAGGCGTAATCACACAGCGAATAAGAGGCTCTGTTATCCATTGAAAGGGACGGGCTAATGTATAGCCGAAAACATGCAAGGCTTGACCTGCTTTCTGTTGTAGAGAAATAGGCGCGGGAGAGTAAGATATCCTTGAAGCAATAGCCGCTGCTGACATGAGAAAAATCATAAGAGATTTATATGAGAGCGATCAAGCTTTTTAAAGAGAAGACAGGAAGAGATTTAGGGCAGAAAAAGAGCTCTTGGCCCTATCTAGATGCGCTTGTCGAAAGGGGTGTTTTTTCCAAGATAGACACCTTTTTTGCGAAGAGCATTCTGGGGGAAGAGAGAAGCGAAGAAGAGGGGCTGCTTCTGGCTTTTCTCATGGCAGTTTCAAGGCTTGGACACCTCTGTCTTCCTTTAGAAAAAGAGAGGATCAAAACGCTCCTCGCATCCTTTGATTTGGAAGAGGAGGAGAGCGAGAAGATTGCGCTTATGGCTCAAAAAGGAGCTAGCACCCTTCCGACTTCATTCGTAGAAAAAAGAGATCCCCTTTCGCTAGATTTTTCGGATAGGCCGCTCGTTCTTTTTGATTCCCTTCTTTATCTGCAGAGAAACTGGGTGTTTGAAACGCATCTGGTTCACCACTTAAATAGACTGCTTTCTGGCTCTATTAGCTCTATCGCATTTGAAGCAAAAGACACAGGCTTAACGGAGGAGCAGTGCCAAGCTGTAAAAACCGCATTAGGAGCACCCCTCTCTCTCATCACTGGGGGGCCGGGAACTGGAAAGACCTTCGTTGCAGCACATATTGCTCGCGCGCTCTTAGAGCAGAAAAAAGAGGCTGAGATCATTCTTGCAGCCACCACCGGAAAAGCCGCGATGCAGCTAAAGATGAGCCTCTCTTCGCACACACCAGATGCTGCTAATATCCGTTCCGGCACGCTGCACTCCCTTCTTGAAATCCGCTCTTCCCAAGACTTTTTGCAAAGAGAAGAGAGGCTTGATCCGGATCTTCTCATCATCGATGAGTGTTCAATGATCGATGCCCGCCTTTTTGCAGAGCTTTTGGCTGCGATCAAAGAGGGAACGCGTGTTGTTCTTCTCGGCGATCCCCATCAACTTCCTCCGGTTGATTCAGGAAGTTTTTTTGCCGATCTGGTCGATGCTGCAAAAAGCGGATACCCGATAGCATGTACATGTCTCACACGTTCGCTTCGCTCCGACAACGAAGAGATTTTAGAGCTAGCAAAAGCGATTTTTGCAGGGGATGAGAAGAGAGTGCTTGGCACGAAAAGCGCATTTTTACAACTCAAGTTTGATGAGAAAAGTGGTTATCAAACGCTCTGGGAGGAGGCCCGTTCTTATTTTCCAAAGCCGCAAAAAGAGCCGTACGATACCAAGAAGCTTCTGGAAAACCTCTCGCGTTTTCGCATTCTTTCTTGCGTGCGTAAGGGCGCCTTTGGCGTCGATGCTTTGAATCAGATGATCAAAGAGCGCGTATTGCATGAGACGGGGCAAGATGCGGGAATAGAAAGCTGGTGTGCTCTACCCATTTTAATCACAAAGAACGACAAAGAGATGGGACTCTACAACGGAGATACAGGGGTGCTTGTATGGAATAAAGAGAAGCGGTTTGCTCTTTTTGACACAGCGCCGGAAAATGCGATACCCGCAGAGCTTCTTCCTCCCTACGAGTACGCCTACTGCCTCTCTGTTCATAAAAGCCAAGGAAGCGAATATGAAAAAGTGCTTCTTATCGTGCCGCCTCGCGCAGAGGTCTTTGGAAGAGAGATCCTCTACACCGGAGTGACGCGTGCCAAAAAAGAGCTCAAAATTGCTGCCGATAGTGAGACATTAAGCTCTGCACTTAAGAGGGTCTCTAGAAAAATATCCGGCTTCCATGCAAGACTGCGGTAAATGAGACATAAATTTAGAGCCCTCCTTCTTTTCCTTGCCCTCTCCTTGTTTTCCTTCGTCCAGAAGGATGTTCCTCCTACCCCTAAAGAGCAGCTCTACTTTCTTAAAAATGCGATCGATAGGGTGGTCTACACAGTCGATCCGAACATAAACATAGGGATCCAAGTCATATCGTTAAAAAATGGGCAAGATCTCTACCAGAAAAATGCAGACAACATGTTTGTGCCCGCAAGTAGCCAGAAGATCTTTACGGCTGCGGCTTCTCTCTCCATTTTAGGAGCCGACTTTCGCTTTGAGACTGGCCTTCTTGCAGATAAGCCGATAGAAAATGGGGTCTTATGCGGAGATCTATACTTTAAGGGTTCTGGCGATCCCTCTTTATCCTACCGCGATCTCGAAGAGATGGTCTTTCAATTAAAACTTTTGGGTCTTAAAGAGATCTCAGGAGATCTGGCATTCGATAATTTTGATTTCGACGATGTGGAGCAGGGACCCGGTTGGATGTGGGATGAAGGCGCCGACTTTTGGAATGCTCCTTTAGATGCCCTCATGGTCAATCACAGTTCAGTCGATCTCTGGATCAAACCAAAAAGAGTAGGAGTGGCCCCCGAAATACTCATCGATCCCTGCACAGGCTTTGTAAAAATTCAGAATGTCGCCGTTACCGGAGAGGAAAAGGGAGAGCTCCGCGTCGAAAGAAAATGGATGACTCGCGAAAATCTCATCCAGGTCAGCGGCATGATAGAGCAGAAAAGCCCAGCCGTTCGTTTTCAAGTCGCAATCGCAGATCCATCTCTTTACACCGCCACTCTTTTGCACGAACTCTTATCCGCGCATAAGATCCGCATCGGTGGAAAGATCGTCAGACAAGAGACTCCAAAAAACGCAGAGCTTATCGCCTGCCACTATTCGTTGCCCCTGTCTGTTCTGGAACAGACGATGCTCAAACATTCGGATAACCTCTACGCCAACGCCTTCTTTAAAAAGATGGGACAGGTCCAATTCGGAGCTCCAGGAACCTGGCAAAAGGGACAGCAATCGGTTCGTAGCTTTTTAGACAACCAGGTGGGTCTAGACGTCAGCCAGATGGTCATCATGGATGGAGATGGCCAGTCGCGCTACAACTTAGTCAGCGCACACCAGCTCGTCCAATTTTTAATCTGGATGCACGACCAATTCCCCTGCTACGCCGAATTTTTATCCGCCCTTCCGACCTCAGGCGAAGATGGCACACTCAAAGATAGACTTAAAAAAGTGAAAGGGAGAGTGCGCGCCAAATCAGGCACCATGCGCGGCATCTCTTCGCTCACCGGCTACGTCACCACACAAGACGACGAGGAGCTGGCCTTCGCCATCCTAATCAACGGCTTCGTAAAGCCAGCCAAAGAGTACAAAGAGCAGCTAGAAGACGAAATCTGCAAGCTCCTCGCTAATTTTTCCCGTAAATAAGAGGGCCCCAACGGACAGGAAGAACAATGGACTAAAACGGACGTGAAATGGACACAAACGGACGGGGCCCAAGAGAACTAGCTTAAGGTTCTTTCTTGGCGCTTGTCCGTTTCACGTCCGTTTTAGTCCGTTTTTCTTGCTTGTCCGTTTTCGTCCGTTAAGCGCTCTCTTTTTTGGAGTGCGCTGACTTGTCCATGCTGTTACCCATAAGTTGTTAAGACGTTGCTTCCCCTTGCCTAATCTTAACCGCGCAAGCGGTAACAAGCTGCGAAGCAGCGACAGGTGCTAGCCGTGGCGTGACCGAAGGGAACCCACGGATTCTCACCATTCCCAAAACAGAGCCACGCAAGTGGCGCCACGGTGTCGCCACTTGCGTGGCTCTTTGTGTGTGGTGTGTTGTACCCGGGGTTCCTTGCAGTCACCCCGGGCTAACCTCTGTAGCCACTTCGTGGCAAATTACCGCTTGCGCGGTTGAAGATATTAAGAGTGTATCCAACATTTACAGGCTCTGCGAGCCGACATGGAAGGGGCCCCGCGACGAAGGAGTGGGGAGGGAGTGCGCCGAGCAGCCAATCGACTAGAGATCGCACAGCAAAATCGCTGCCGCAGGAGAGCGCAAAGCGCGTGGGGGGGCCGTGTTATACACGCCCCCCCCCCCGACGAGCACGTGATTTGGCACAGCGAGGTGAGTCGCAAGGGGGCAGCTGGGGGTTGGGAGGGTGACACAAAGTGCTCCCCTCAACCCCCGACATGTCTATGGGAGTCCCGAAGACAAGCGTAATTTTTTAAAAATTAAACCGGGGTTGAAATTTAGGGGGTGCGGTCGTGGGTTAGGCTTTTGCGGTAGCGCGTGTCCATGGGCTCGAGCGCTTCTTTCAATCCTGGGTAGTCGTTGAATATATCGCATGCGGCATTGAAAAGGCGTCTCCACTTATATTGGATGGTGCCGGGAGTGAAAAAGGGTTTGGTGTAGGTCTCTTCATAATAGTTAACCCCTACATCTATCTCCTTGCGCTTACCAGCTTCGTTTTTTTCGTAAACGCGGTATCGTGTTGCATTCTCGTAGAGGCCGACGATGCTATGGAACATAAAGGCTTGGCAATAGTCTGGACCCGTGAAATCCTTCTCTCCACAATGTTGCGTTTCTATCAGACTTGCCATTTGTTTAAGATCCACCTTCCCATCCTTCGTGGCATTTTTTGCAGCGTCTTTAAAAAGAAGAACCATCTCTATGTAAGTGTCGTTCATGAGCTTGTCCACTTCTTGAAGAATGGCTTCATCCTTCCAGGCATCAAGAGAGGTCCATTTATCTAGAAGAGTCTCGTATCTCTCTCTTAAAACGGCATGGGACTTGTTTATGTCGAAGCCATCAGGGAGTTTAAGATCATCGGGAGTAAAATCAAATACAACAGGATTGGCTTGATCAAGAGCTGTGTAGAAGGTAAGTTCGCAATCACGAGACAATGCATAAGGCATAAAAGGGATCAGCACACAGGAATGGCGACCACTCATGTGGTCATCAATAAAATCTCTAAACCACCACTCGGCAAAAGCGACAATAGTTGCAATCGTCCCTACAATCATGCCCGGGACGATCAGCACAGCCATCTTGAGTGTAGTTTGCCAATCGTAATTCCCACTTGCTGGATAGCTCACCTGTTCTTGTTCTTTATCAAAGCTGCCGCCTCCATAACGGTACTCCGGCATCCAAGTGAGGGTTCTCCCTTCGAAAAAGTAGTGGAGGGGCCGAAAGCAGATGCCTCGGAGCGTCTCGGCATAGGGCACAGACTTACCCGTGATTTCCGAATTAAAGTAGGCCGATACGACAGCTAAAGAATTCATTTTGTCTCCTATGAAAGGAAACAATTATAATGATGATTTGTTTTAAAAACAACCGGTATTAAATTATTTAATTAACAAACGGCAGAAGCATTGCTATTTCTAATATGGAGTGCGCTGACTTGTCCGCACTCCAAATGCTATATAGTGATGGCGCGCTTGGAAAATCTGGCTTTGATGCGGTTGGCTCTGTTTTGTTTAAAGATGCCTGTTTTAACACCTTTGTCCATGAGGCTGTAGAGCCTTTTGAGGTGTTCTTCAACGAGAGGCTGTTCTTTTTTGGTAAGAGCGTTCTCAAGAGCACGTAGCTCTGTGAGTGTGCGGGCTCTATAAGCCTTATTGGCCACACGTCTTTTTTCGCTTTGGATATCACGTTTTAATGCAGAAGGGCGTCTTGTGCGCTTCTTGTCTTCTGCTTTCTTCTCGCCTGGTTTTTGTTCTTCAGCCATGGGAAAGGTCCTTTGTTTTTTAAGAAATATACCGGATGGACATTAAATCGTCAAAGTCTCAAATTTTATCCTATGCAAAAGTCTTGGGTTCTCCTGTTTTCTTTTTTAGTAGTGCCCGCCCTCTGGTTTTGTGGCAAAGCAGGCTATGAGCTCATCTGTTATGCCCGCCTCTCCTCTCATGTAAAAGCTCAAGTTCTCTCCTGGGAAATCGAGGAGATCTCCCCCTCTAAATTTTTTCTTAAATGTGCCTACACGTTTGAGATTAATGGTGCTTTATACGAAGGCAAAACCCGCTTTATTGAACCTCAATTTTTGAATCGGCCCTCTGCCGAAAAGGAGCTTTTGACCTTCTCTTCCTACTCCTGGAGCGCCTGGTATGCGCCTAAAAACCCTTCATTCTCCTCCCTTCAAAAACTTTTTCCCTACAAGCGCTGCCTCTACGCTCTGGTCTCTTTAGTGGTATTAGCCTACTTTTATTTTCTCTACCGGCAGACGCTTTCCAAAAGAAATCTAAAAATTGTCTTATAAGCCCTAAGAAGTGTTTGGAGCGGTGCAATAGAGACATGCTTGATTTCCCGCGGAGAAGGAGGCGCTTTAAGGTAGCGGTCGCAAAAATCTCCTTGAAAGTAGAGGTGGGAATTTAAAAAGCGAAGAGCGAGCTCTTCAGGCGCGCTCTTCTGAAGAAGCAGGGGTTTTGTAAGGTCGACCGGAAGAGGGGGGCCGCGAAAGATCCGCCTGCCACCCTTGGCGATATCCCACTGATCGTAGATTTTACCATGACCTTTTTCATCGATATCGGTATAGTAACATCTGTTTTTACGTAGGTAGGTTTCGGCAAGAGAAGAGCGCCTCTTATTATAACGTTTATCGTGTAAGATCCAGACCGGTTCGTAACCGATGCTTTTATAAGCCTCGCACCTTTGTAGGGCCTCTTCGGCCGTGATGGGCGAGCACTGGATTTCGAAGACAATTTTTTGCTTTTCCCAGGCGACGTCTGCAATACGCCCGATAGAGGAGAAGATCCTCTCCATGACGGCTTCGTCGGGAGGCAAAAGAGCCTGCAAGATCCATTGGATCGTAAGATGCGTCAAACTCTTGTTGTTCTGATTGCAAAAAGAGGGGGCGCTGAGATGATAAAAATGAGGCTGCCTTTCGGGTCCTTTGCGTAAGCGGACAGGGGAGCGGCACTCGGGGCAAAGGTAGTTTTTTTGCCTAACAGCCTGTATGGCTTGAACTATGCTCTCGCCATCTAATGCGTAATATTGCATAACAGTTGGGAAAGCATATCAACTTGACAATAAGAGATCTACCTAACAGAATCTGTTGGGTCTTTATATGAGTACAAAGGGAACATTTAGCACACTTTTTAGCCAGCAGCATCAGCAGAAGATTGATGAGCTTGTAGGACTTGCCAAAGAGCAAGGGTATATCACCTACGAGGAGATTAACGAAATTCTGCCGATGACGTTCGACTCTGCCGAGCAGATCGACCAGGTCCTCATTTTCCTAAGCGGAATGGACATCCAGGTTTTAAACCAGGCAGAGGTCGACAGGCAAAAGGAGCGTAAGAAAGAGGCGAAAGAACTTGAGGCGCTGCCTAAGCGCACCGAAGGCACGTCGGATGACCCTGTCCGCATGTACCTCAAAGAGATGGGCTCCGTTCCCCTTCTTACACGCGAAGAAGAGGTAGAGATCTCCAAAAGGATCGAAAAAGCACAGATACAGATCGAAAAGATCATCATGCGCTTCCGCTACTCTTCTCGCGAAGCGATCTCAATTGTGGGCTACCTGATCAATGGAAAAGACCGTTTCGATAAGATCATCACGGAAAAAGAGGTCTCTGATAAGCAAGCCTACCTCAATCTTCTTCCCAAACTGAGCTCCCTTTTGCGTAAAGAAGAGGATATTTTAGAAAACTTTCTCGTCGAGTTGCGCGATCCCAAACTAAAAAAGACCGACCGAGTCAAGTTCTCTGAAGATATCGAAAAGTGCCGCATCCGCATGCAGGCTTACTTGCGCAGGATGCACCTGCGCCACAATATCATCGAAGACTTCGGCGAAGTGATCATGAATGCGTATGATCGTTTCCTCGTCCTAGAAAAAGAGATGCAAGAGCTTGCGCCTCGCGCCGAGAAGAACAAGTTTGCCGCATCGAAGCTCACCGCTTTAAAGCGCAGATTAGAAAAACGCGAACTTGCTGCCGGAAGAACACTCGAAGAGTTTAAAAAAGATGTGCGCATGCTGCAGCGCTGGATGGACAAGAGCCAAGAAGCCAAGCGCGAGATGGTGGAATCCAACCTGCGTCTCGTCATCTCCATCGCCAAAAAATACACCAACCGCGGCCTCTCCTTCCTGGATCTAATCCAAGAGGGGAATATGGGTCTGATGAAGGCCGTTGAAAAGTTTGAATACCGCCGTGGTTATAAGTTTTCGACCTATGCAACATGGTGGATCCGCCAAGCTGTCACGCGTGCAATCGCTGATCAAGCACGTACGATCCGTATCCCTGTCCATATGATCGAGACGATCAATAAGGTTCTGCGCGGTGCTAAAAAGTTAATGATGGAGACGGGGCGCGAGCCTACGCCTGAAGAGCTTGCCAATGAACTTGGCCTTACGCCTGAGCGTGTTCGTGAAATCTATAAGATCGCCCAGCACCCCATCTCGCTTCAAGCAGAAGTGGGAGAGGGAGGCGAGAGCCAATTTGGCGACTTTTTAGAAGACACCACCATAGAATCGCCCGCTGAGGCGACCGGCTATGCCATTTTAAAAGATAAGATGAATGAGGTCCTCTCGACGCTCACTGACCGTGAAAGGACCGTATTGATCGAACGCTTCGGACTATTAGACGGAAAACCCAAAACCTTAGAAGAGGTAGGGGTCCGCTTTAAGGTTACCCGCGAAAGGGTTCGCCAAATCGAAGCAAAAGCGCTTCGCAAGATGCGCCACCCCACCCGTTCTAAACAGCTCCAAGCCTTCCTAGATCTCCTAGAAGGCGAATAGTAATATTACTTTATAAGTCATTGATAATCAATGATATATGTGTTTTTCGGCGTTATTCTAATATAAACATTATTTTAATTGTTTTATTTTTAATTAGTATTACCTATAATTTTAGTATTACTTAATAATCGTGGAGATAAAACAATGACAACATTAATAACACAAACATTAGAAACAGCACGTCAAGTTGCAGAGCAACATAATACGGTGGAAAACCGGGCATATGCAGGAGCTGCAACAGGAGTCGGTGTAGCTTATATGGCTTCCGGCAGTCTTATTGGCGGAGCGGTCGGCGGCGCTGCCGGATTTGTGACCTTCCCCGTTTACTACAGCGTTTTAGGCGAAGAAAAGCCGCAAACAGAGCGTGTAGCAAAAGCTGCTGCGCTCTCTTTTGCGACAGGATATGTAGCTCCAACGGTTGTACTATGGGCAGTGGGCGCGGTTTCGACAGTGCTCCTAGGCGCCGGAGTTTGCGTTCTTGGTGTTGGACTCATAATCCACACCAAATTTCCAGAACTCGAGAACCAACTAGCCAAAGTCCCAAGAGCTGTTAGTCACTTGCTCAATTTAGTTAACTAAGTTACTCTGCCTCCTAATTTGCGGAGGCATAAGTGCAAGATCTAATCGATCTCGTTTTTTCATCTGATGGCCCGCTTAGCCGGGCCCTTTCTCATTTTGAAGAGAGACCAGAACAGAAAGAGATGGCGCAGCAGATTCTTAGCGCCTATCTAGAAAATGAGATTGCGCTTATCGAGGCGGGGACAGGGACGGGCAAGAGTTTGGCCTATCTAATCCCCGCTCTTTTTTGGGCAAAAAAGCATCAAGAACGAACAGTTATCTCTACACACACCATCGCTCTCCAAGAGCAGCTCATCCAAAAAGATATCCCCTTTCTGCTCAAAGCGCTCCAGCTCGATCTTAAGGTTTGCCTCATCAAAGGGATGGCCAATTATCTCTGCTTGCGCAAGCTAGAGATGCAAGAAGACGCGGAAGCATCAAAGCTGAAAGTTTGGGCGGAATCCGCCGAAGAGGGGTCGCGCTCTGAGGTCTCCTTTCCTCTGGCACCGTCAGCCTGGGAAAAGGTGGCTGCCGATCCGCACGCTTGCAACAATGTGCAGTGTCCCCACTACAAAGAGTGCTTCTTTTTTAGAGCGCGCAAAGAGGCGCAAGACGCGCAGATCATCGTCATTAACCACCATCTCTTATTTACCGATCTTGCAGCGCGCGAAGAAAAAGAGGGTAAAGAAGCAAAGTCTCTTCTTCCAGCCTTTAGCCGTCTAGTTTTGGATGAGGCGCACCATCTTGAGGAGATTGCGATCGAGTGTCTCTCCAAACGCGTCGACTATTTGGGACTTTTACGCCTTCTTTCCAAAGCCTCGCCGCAAGCGTTTTTCGATTGTCCGTCCGGCTCTTCTTGCGCGCATCGAGATCGATCTTCCTGCCAAGAAGAGGGTATTGACCGAGCAGCTAGAAAATGGCTTTTATGCAATGGACCGCTTTTTAGCGCAGGTAGGTAAAGATGAGAGGGTGCGCCTGCAAGAAAATATCACAGAACATCCCACTTGGAAGGGGGAGCTAAAACCGCTCTTTTCTTCGATCTCGACAGCTATTAGAGATTTTAGCCAGATGCTCTATAGCTTGGATGAGGATGGAGATGGCAAGTTTGCACTGCGCGCTTTAGGAGATACGATCGAACAAAAAGCCGATATCCTCCAGGACTTTTTTACAGAAGAGGGAGAAACCCGCCTGCGCTGGATTGAAAGAAGCTCTATCGAGCGAGGGTTTAATATCATCTTTATCTCTGCACTTTTAGATGTCTCAAACTACTTGCAAAATGCACTTTTTTCAAAGATCTCTTCTGCTTCTCTTTGCAGCGCGACGCTTGCGACAAACCAGAACTTTGAATTTGTGCGCCATAGGCTTGGCCTTCAAGAAAAAGAGGGAGTTACCGAGAAGATCTACACATCTCCCTTCGATTATGAAAAGAGGACACTACTTCTCGTTCCCACAGATCTTCCCGATCCCACAGAGCCTGCATTTAATGCTCAAGCAGGGGCGCTTTTACCTAAACTGATCGATGCAAGCCAAGGCAGCGTCTTCATCCTCTTCACCTCTTACGAGATGCTCCGCAGCTTCCATGCCCTGCTTCTTCCCTTTGCAGAAGAGAAGGGCTATCCCCTTTTAAAACAGGGCGAGGTCGCCCGCTCGCTTCTCTTAGAAAAGTTTAAGCAAAAAGAGGGGAGCATTCTTCTCGGCACCGATTCATTTTGGGAAGGGGTCGATGTTGCAGGCGAAGCTCTTCGCTCGGTGATCATCATGAAGCTCCCCTTCAAAGTGCCAAACGATCCGCTTGTGCAAGGCACTGCCGAGATACTCACAAAGCAGGGCAAAAATCCGTTTATAGAATACGCGGTGCCGCAAGCTGCCATCAAATTTAAACAAGGCTTCGGCAGGCTGATGCGCCAAAAGACAGATCGAGGCTGCATCGTCTGTCTGGACAAGCGCCTCATCAACCGCCCCTATGGCAAGACCATCTTGAAGAGCTTGCCCCCCTCGCCTACTTGCTTCGACAAGCAAGAGCTGCTCGTACAAAAAATGCAGGAATTCTACAGAGCCACAAGGTGAATTGCCGGTGCGTGCGCGAGTAAGAATGGTATGGTAATCTTTTTGATTAAAGGTTTCTGTTTTTAGGCCTGAAGGGCTGTAATATCATAGCCCAGGTCGAAGCGAAGCGGAGGCCTGGGTAACAAAAGATCCATGTCGAGTCCTGTAAGGACGGCATTTTTCAAGGAGATTCAGTGTCTCAATCTTTAACCGATATCATTTTGCATATTGTCTTTAGTACGAAGAATAGACAACCCTGGATTTTGCCTGAGGTTGAACAAGAGTTATTTCAATACATTTGTGGCGTAGCAAATAACCTAAAATGCTCCGTGATCAGAATCAATGGAATGGAAGATCACATACACATTTTATGCTCCTTAGGAAAAACAATATCCGTAAGTGAGCTTGTTTCAGAGTTAAAATCGAGTTCTTCAAGATGGATTAAGTCTAAAGGGGATCAACATCGTTTGTTTTGCTGGCAAGCTGGTTATGGCGGATTTTCCGTCTCTCGACCTAATGTTGAAGGCGTCATAGAATATATCTCAAAGCAGAAGGAGCATCATCAGAAGATCTCCTTTCAAGATGAATTTCTAGCTATGTTGCAACGTGCAAAAGTCGATTATGATGAAAAATATCTATGGGATTAGAAATGCCGTCCTTACAGGACTCGAGACTGGCCTCGACTGTTACCCAGGCCTCCGCTTCGCTTCGACCTGGGCTATAATATTACAGCCCTTCGGGCCTAAATCATGTTATTCTAATCCTTAAACAGGCCCGGATTTAATTTCGGGCACGGGCACGGCACGATTAAGAATGGTAATCTCTTTAAATTGGAGCGTAGCGGGATCGAACCGCTGACCTCAACAATGCCATCGTTGCGCTCTACCAACTGAGCTAACGCCCCATAGTGTGATCGAGAGCGAAATTTTAGGGTTTCTCGAGATTTTGCAAAAGAGCTAAAGTGACGTTATATGTTTGAAAATGTCTCTTTAGTCTCTCCTGATCCCATTTTCGGCCTTACTGCGGCTTTTAATGCCGATCCACGGTCTAACAAGGTTAACTTGAGCGTGGGTTACTACCGATCGGAGGATCTTAAGACGCCTCTCATGGCGGTAGTCAAGAGAGCCGAGATAGAGGTTGTATCTAAAGAAAAGCTCGCACAATACCTTCCGATCCAGGGCGATAGCTCCTATATCCAGCATGTGGGAGAGCTTGTTTTTGGAAAGGCTCTTTGGGGGACCTCATCTGCTCGGATCGCCTCTTTTCAGAGCGTCGGCGGAACAGGCGCTCTCTGTGTGGGAGGAGAGTTTTTGCAACAAGAGAAGGTGGGTGACACTATCTATCTTCCAGATCCCACCTGGGCGAATCACAAAAACATATTTGGACATCTTGGCTTGCAGGTGGAGTACTACCCCTACTACTGCGCTAAAGAAAATGGCATTAATTTTGAAAAGACCTACGCTTTCTTGAGCAAACTCAAATCCCACAGCATTGTGCTTCTTCATGCCTGCTGCCACAATCCCACAGGGGTCGACTTCTCTATGGAAGAGTGGAAGAGGCTCTCTGAGCTTTTTTTAAGCAAAAAACTTTTTCCTTTTTTCGACTTTGCCTATCAAGGATTTGGAAAAGGGATCGAGGAGGATGCAGAGCCGGTCCGTCTTTTTGCAAAAGAGGGGCATGAGATGATTGTGGCCGTATCCTTGTCTAAAAACTTTTCTCTCTACTGTGAGCGGGTCGGAGCGCTTTTTATCATCGGAGAGACGCATAAAACTGCAGAACGGATCCAAAGCTGTGTGCGAAAGATCATCCGCGCCATCTACTCCAATCCCCCTTTTCATGGGGCTCAAGTGGTCAGCCACATTTTGGGCACACCTGCTCTCAAACAAGAGTGGGAGAGGGAGCTGATGACGATGCGGGAGAGGATCAGCGAAATGAGAAACGCTCTCACCAAAGCACTCGTAGCAAAATGCAAAAAGAAGGATCTGAATTTTTTAAATAAGGGTTCTGGTTTTTTCTGCTACTCGGGGCTCTCTCAAAGCCTGGTCGAACGGCTAACAAAAGAACATGGAATTTACATGACAAGCGATGGGCGCATTAACCTAGCAGGCTTAAACTGGGATAATGTAGACTATGTCGCAAGCGCAATTGGTCATGAGACGAATTAAGTATCAACCCTACCTTTTCTTCATCGGTTTTCTTCTGCTTCTTTTGGGCTTTCCCCAAGATGCTTCTGAAAGGATGCGCTGTTTTGCCGTAAGCTCCTTTTCTCCCTCTTGGCGCGGTCTGCAAAGTGTGAAACAGAGCGCTTTGCATCTGCTCATGATCCCCTTGCCAGGATCGGCCGCAAATCTTGCCCAAGCATCTCTTGAGATCGAGCAGTTAAAACAAGAAAACTTAAGACTCAAAACACAGCTTGCATCTGTGCGCGAGTGGCTCTTAGAAGAAAAGCGTGTGCAAGAGCAGATGGAAAGATGGAAAGCGCTCTTTCAAAAAGAGGAGGTGGATCCATCCCTACGTGAATTCTTCCAAAGAAGGGGTGCCTATCTAGTCACTCTTTTGGAGCGCGACCTCTGGTCTATTCCTGCAAAAGTTGTCTTCCGCGAGCCCGCTTCCTGGAACAGCCGTCTCTGGCTCAACATTGGTGAGAAGGACAATGAAAAACTCAGGCGTAAAATAGTCGCAAAAAATAGCCCGGTTGTCGTGGGAACAGCACTTGTCGGCGTCATCGAATATGTGGGGCCGACACAGTCGCGTGTGCGTCTTCTTTCGGATGCGGGATTGACCCCTTCGGTACGAGCAGTGCGTGGTGATGATCTTCTTGCCAAAGGCGAGCTGCATGGAAATAGTGCTCCCCTCTGGCGCTGCCCTAACCAGACTCTCTATGGGGTAGGGTTTAACTATGACTACGCAGACCAAGAGGGACCAGCACGCGACTTGCGCTCGGGCACACCGCTATCCGGCTCGAAAAAAGGTGAGGCGTTTCCCCTTCTAAGACCCGGAGATCTTCTCATCACAACAGGCATGGATGGGATCTTTCCGCCGGGATTGCGCGTAGGAGTCGTCTCGCGCATTGGCCCGCTCAAGGAGGGCGCTTGTTCTTACGAGCTAGAAGCAAAAGCTGCGCTTGGGAATCTACACGAGCTTACTCATGTGAGAGTCTTTCCGCCGCTTAACTTTGAAAAGTAAGCATTCGCAATCTCTTCTTTTATTTGACGAACAGCTCTTTCTTGGCCAAAGGCGTACTCGTATGTCTTTTGGCGCATCAAAGAGAGATTTTCCTCTTCTCTTCTCATTAAATAGGCAGCGATATTGGCTATCTCTTGATCGGGGATTTCTATGCCGCACCGGTGTAAAGGAAGCTTCTTGTTTGTGCTAAAGAAGTACATCGGCTTGTCAAAGGCAAGAAAGTCGTAGCCAACAGAGGAGAAGTCCCCTAGGTAAATGTCTGTCTTTGCAAGCAGTGGATAGAGCGCCGGAAACTCCGTCAAAAAGAGAACATGCGGATGGTGGGCATGCTGTTCTTGTATCTGACAAAGACGCGCAGGCTGATCCTCTTGCATCAGCGGATGGAGCTTGATGATTAAGTTGAAAAAAGGCGCAAGAGAGGAGATGAGCGTGCTGCACACCTCGAAGAAGCGCGAAGGGTTCTCGCTATTTTCCCATGTGGGTGCATAGAGAATCGTCTTTTTCTTCGGATCGAATCTAGAGAAGACGCGGGCGTCAGCCAGCTTATCGTAAAAAGCTTGGTGTTTGCGGTAGTAAGGGTAGCGGTAGTTGCCAGTGAGCACTACCTTACCTGCCGTACCTGTATTTTTAAGAAGATCGCACATGTGATCGCCATAAGCTAAAAGAATGTCGTGAGACATGTTGCCTTGTTTTATCGAATGGCCCTTGTCCGAGTTGCCATGCGGGCAGAAGACAAAACGCATCCTCTTTTTGTATAAAAGCTCAAAGAGTGGCAAAAGTTCAGGTAGCCAAAACTTGCCGCAGTGAAAAATAAGATCACACTCTTGTGCAAGAAAATCCAAAGATAGAGATGAGGGCTCTTTTAGAACCACCTCGATTTGTGGATAAAAAGTCTTTGCAATCGCAAAGATCTTCTCATCTGTGACAATTAAAGGGATCTCGAGCAGTGCTGCAAGCACGCCTAAGTGGTCGAGATGGGTATCGGGTCCTGTGCTAATTGCGTATGCTTTCATGTACAAGCTGTTTTACAAAGGTTTCGCTAAATGTCTCGGAGTATACTGTTTGCCGCACTTTTAAGAAGAGCTCTTATCGTGAGGAGTAGCTTTTTCGATGATCTGGAAGATATGAGCGATAATCCTCCGGCAGTAGCATAGTTCCGCACTGGTACAAGTAGAGCCCCGGATCGTTTTTTAGATCGCGCATATTTTGATTTAAAAAGAACATCGGCTTTTGAAAAGCGAGAAAATCGTAACCAATTGATGACATATCCCCCACGTAGATGTCGACAAGGTCTAAAAGAGGATAGATTGGGGGAAAATTTTCTAAAAATAGAGCGCGTCCATCCTGCTGGCAGGTGTTTAACTGATTGGGGTGAGGCTTCACGATGAGGTTAAAGTTTGCAGGCAATTTTCCCACTAAAATGGGAGCGATATCTTCAAAAGAGGAGGAGTTTTCACAATCTTGCCACGTAGGCGCGTACAGAATAGTCGGGACACCCTTTTTTAAATGAGGGAGAATCTCCTTTTCCACAAGTGCTTGGTAGAAGCTCTTATGCTTTTGATAAAAAGCATAGCGCAGGTTGCCGACCTTCTCACACCGCTTTAGCTGATCGAAGGCCCCTTTGCTCTTTAAGAATTCGACCATCCGATCGCCATAGACGAGAGCTCTCTCCTCATTGCAAAGCGCTTCCATGAACGGAGAGGCGTGCCCCTTGTCTGAGTTGCCATGCGGGCACCAGATGGTTGCGATCCGCTTTTTACTGAATGCCTGAGCCAAGAAGCAGATCTCCTCGACACTCACGCGAGGGAGGCAGGAGAAGACCGTCTCATATTTGTCTAGCAGATGGAAGGGCAGCCTTAAGTAGTCGACATGCTGGACATCGACAGCAGGATAGTATCTCTTTGCAAGCTCAACGACCTCCTCTTGCGTCACGATCAGCGGAATATCATAAAAGTGTGCAAGCGGAGCCAAATGATCGAGATGGTGCTCACTCGATCCATACAGAAGTGCTGCGGCAGAAGTTCCAGGCATAGATCAATTTTGTAAGCCCACTTACAAAATTGTCCAGAAGTTAAGAGCCAGGGCTTGATGGTGGTGACAGAGATTCAACGCAAAGGCGCAAAGACGCGGAGACGCAAATGAAAAAAATATCTATCGATATTTTTGTTCTTCATGAAAGGAATGCAAAAGAACTAACAGGTCTTTGACAGATATGGGCAGCAATGCTCTTATTTGCTTTTCTCTTCCTTCTATAAAATCAAAAATATCGATAGATATAATTTCGCGGCATTGCGTCATGCGTCTTGCGTGGAATCTACGTAAAATGGCACCGCTGGTTAAAATCTTCAACTTAGAGCCAAGGCTTGATGGTGGTGACGGAGATTTTGCGCTTGGCGGCCTGGGGAACGCGCTGGGGATGAGGCGCAGGAGGCGGGCCTAAACGGTATTGGACCTGGTGGTAAAGGTTCTGGTTCCTGGTGTTTTGCGAGTTCATTCTCTCCGTCAGCGCAGTGAGCTGGTCGCGTAGGGATAAGATTTCGCAGGAAGCGACCTCATCTTGAGATAGGAGCTTCTCTAGCGTGGGCTCCTCTTTTTTCTGCCCATCACCCACAATAGACTGAAGAGCGGCGGTAGCCTGCATTCTATCTATGCGCAGGCCGCCCAAGCGCCGCACCATTTGGGCGCGCTCTTCCATGACCTTGTTCCAGCCGCTCTTGTCATGGAGCATAAGAGAGAGCTCCTCCTGGTGCATATTGGCCAGGATCTCCCGCATAATATGGATCTCCTTTTGGAGGGAGACCTTCAGCTTATCTTGTGCGTCGTTTCTTGCTTGTTCCATACTGAAAGATATAGATGCAAATAGCGTGCCAACTAACATAAGCTATTGATTTAGCAGGAGTTGAAATTTATGAAGCCGGTTGCCTATAATGACCGCCTGGAAAAATCTGCCGATACATTTATGCCGCCCTTTCCTATATCTGCACTCAAAAGCTGGTTTCATAAAGAGAAGCGCGCCTTCCCTTGGCGGCACATGCCCTCTCCCTATGAGGTCTGGGTATCGGAGATCATGCTCCAGCAGACGCAGGCCTCTGTGGTTGTGGGGTATTTCGAGCGCTGGATCTCCCGCTTTCCCAATATCAGGTGCGCTTGCCACGAGCTCCTTGCAAGAGGTGACCAAAGAGTGGGAGGGGCTTGGCTACTACGCCAGGGCGCGCCACCTGCATGCAGCAGCAAAAGAGGTCGTAGAGCGTCACGGGGGTTCTCTTCCTCAAAGACGCGAGGAGCTAGAAAAGATCAAAGGACTCGGTCCCTACACGGTGGGAGCCATTTTGAGTTTTGCCTTTCACCAGAAGGCAGCAGCAGTAGATGCCAATGTCCTGCGCACGCTCGCCCGCTATTTTTTGATCGAAGAGGAGATCGATAAACCCAGCGTCCGCAAAAAAATAGAGGAGCTCACCCTCGAGCTTTTACCAGACGAGGAGCCCTGGGTGGTGATGGAGGCGCTCATTGAACTTGGCGCAACAGTGTGTGGAAAAAAACCGCTTTGCTCTAGCTGTCCCCTTCGCACTAGCTGCTTGGCATACCGGCATAAAAAAACAGAAGTTTTGCCAAAGAGGCTTCCAAAAGCTAAGATCACTCTTTTACAAAGGTCGCTCCTCATCATTTGCCACGAAGAGGAGATTTTGGTGGGAAGAGTCGAAGATAAAAAGGTGATGGCAGGGCTATATGAGTTTCCCTACTTGGAAGAGGTCCATGACACCGCATTTCTTAAAATGCACATAGAAAAAAAATGGGGACTAAAAGTGAACTTTGAAAGCCACTTGCCAGAAGTTTCGCATAGCTTCACCCGCTACAAGGCCCAGCTCCACCCTACTGTGTGGCAAGTAGAAGAAAAAGCAGTTTGCGCTCCCTACCACTGGCACTCATTAGAAGAAGTGGGCAAGCTTCCATTTTCTTCTGGACATAGACGCATTTTAAAGGAGCTCATGCATGCGCATACTACACACTGAAAGTTCAAACGGTTGGGGAGGGCAGGAGATGCGCATCCTAAAAGAGGCCGAAGGGATGCGCGCGCGCGGCCACACCCTCTTTTTTGCCGTCACGCGAGGCGGAAAGCTTGTCGAAAAGGCAAGAAAAAGCGGCTTTCGCGTCTATGAGATCCCCTTTAAAAAGCCGCTTGCGCTTTTGACCCTCTTACTCCTTCTTTGGATTCTTCTGCGTCATAAGATCGAGCTTGTAAACACCCACTCCTCTTGGGATGCGTGGATCGCAGGAGTAGCCGCAAGAATACTCGGGAAAAAAATCATCCGCACCCGCCACCTCTCCACAGCAATTCGTCCGGGACTTAATAGCCGCCTTCTCTACAAAGGGCTTGCAGACTTTGTCGTCACTACATCTTCGCAAGTAGCTACTCTCATTCAAAAGCAGGCCGGCTTAACTTCTGCTCGCTGCTTGTCGATTCCGACCGGCGTAGACATAGACAAGTTGGTTGTAACACCCGAAGAGATCGCAGAGTTTCGTAAAAGCATTGGCGTAAAAGAGGGGGAGTATCTCATTGGATGCGCCTGCATTGTCCGTTCTTGGAAAGGCATTCGCGACCTTTTGCAAGCAGCCGCCCTTTTAAAAGAGCGCAAAGAGATCAAGTGGGTCATTGTCGGCGGCGGGTATTTGGAGAGTCACAAAAAGATTGCAGAAGCGCTCGCACTCCAAGACACAGTCACTTTTACAGGCCACCTAGATTCCCCCTTTGCTGCGATCGCAGCAATGGACATCTTCACCCTCCTCAGCACAGCCCACGAAGGCGTCTCGCAAGCTAGCCTCCAAGCCGCCTTTTTAGAAAGACCCCTTCTTACCACCCCCATCGGAGGACTGCCCGAAGTCTGCATCGAAGGAGTCACCGGTCTAATCGTCCCTCCCTCCTCTCCGGAAAAGGTCGCAGAAGCAGTGACCAAACTGCTCGATAACCCCCAACAGCGCCACACACTTGGCCAAAACGGCAACAGACTTGTTAAGGAAAAATTTACATTTCTCTCCACACTCAACCAGATGGAACAGATCTATAAATTAAAGTTTTAATTATAGAACTATCTATAATTGATCTTTTCCTCAAATTAAGTTAAAATAGTTGCCTATGACACAAGCTATAACCAGACCAATCTTTAAAATTTCTGACCGTCTTGGCGAAGAGGTCCTATCCTACCTACCCAAAAGCGTCGTCTACAATGCAGTCTCCAAAACTTTTAGTCGTTGGAATAAACCACTTATGGAAAAGGAGTGGCAAGAGATGGTCAAAAATCCAAATCTCGCAAAATATGTAGTGACGATTCAGGCAGAGTCTCCGCTCTGTTTTAAGATCCTTTATGAGCGTCTCCACAAAACTTTTTGTACATATAGCGATCTAGATAAGTTTAAAGAACGTGTAGCCTTCCCGCCACCCGAATTAAGAAATTCGGCATTTGCCGGTTCTTATGCAAAAGAGTGTTTTGAAGAGGCGTGGGCACGCACGCGAAGGGCAGAAGATAATAATTTGAGTCTGGCCTGGCATGACGATAAGGGAGGGGGGCTTTACAGTGGCTTGGGTCTTACTTTCCGTTTCGAGTGGGAGAAGAGTCCAAAACAGATCCGAGCTTATTTAAACGCCGCTGAAAATCAAGAAACGCTCAATAGGCATTCTGGGATAAGCATAAACGATCAAAGACTTAATGCAATTCCTCAAGAGGTCGTTAAATTTAAAGGCTCGCGCTATCTCTACGCTAGCCACAACAATATCCGCGCCTTTCCCGAAGTAATACTCCAGATGAAAAATCTGGAACGCGTGGATTTAGCAGAAAATCCCATCACTGTCTTTCCTGAAGAGATGTATAACCATTGCTTTACCTTGGACAACTGGTTGGGTAGGCCTTTTGATCAAGAATATCATGTGATACAGCCCTCCGACTGGCCCTTTGGCATTTTTAATCCTCCTGCACACACCACTTTGGACAATGGCTATATCCAGCTTTCAAAAAAGAATTTAAAAGAGATCCCTTTTGCCATGTGGCTACGAGAAAAATTGCGCGTGCCGAATCTTTTTCAGATGATTTTGGGTCAAAAGATGGACGACTGGGCGCCTGGTCTTCCTTGCATCTTAAGATGGCCCTTTATCATTGCCTCAGCCCTCGTTGCAATACTCATAGTCGCCCTCCCCACTTGGATCCTCAATCAGTTTCTGTCGCTTGCTGTGGTGCCTGTCGTCACGAAGGCGCGCGAGCTTCTCGGCTATGGCCGCATGATCAGGTTAGATTGATATGACTCCTCTTTCCTATGATGTAGGCAAAACGATTTTAGCGTTCTCGCCGGAGGTAACGCACGCGCAAGTGAGCAAGACATTCGCTGCTTGGACTAAGAAGGCAATGGAGCAGGAGTGGCGAGCTGCTGGGAAGCAATCCGCTTCTAGAAAAGCAAGTTGCGGCGATTACTGATCCGCTTCCTCTTTGCTTTAAAAAGCTTCTAAACGAACAGCGCGAAGCCTTTCTCACTTCGACCTTGTATTACGCATTTATAAAAGCACAGCCAGCGTTTGCCGGCTCCTACAGCCGCGCCCGCTTTGAGAAGGGCGCACTACTTCTTGTAGGGGATGGTCAAGAACAGGATAGGAACTTAGAGAGAGCGTGGCGACCAGCAGCTGGGCAGGAAGGAATTGCACGTGCGCTCGGGCTTAATGACTATGCGCCCGATTTCCAAAAACGGCAAAAAAGATTCGCGCTTATTTAAATAATCCCGCAAACCTTGCAGCCATTAATCTAGTTCAACAGTTTGACATATATGAAAGAGGGCTTACAGGGATTCCTCTCGAAATTGCAAGATTTCCAATGCTTCGAGAGCTCTACTTAGACCGTAATCAGATCCGCTGTGTCCCCAAAGAGATCTATAATTTAGAACATCTGGATACCGTGAGTTTTTCAGCTAATCGATTTGAGCACATTCCTAAAATGTCTATAGCAGCCAAAGATTTTATCGATTTCAGATCCAACCCTATCAAGATCTTTCCAGAAGATGTGTATGACTACTACTTTACGTATGAAAACTGGTTGGGTAAACCTTTTAGCGATTCACCGGACTTTTTCCGTTGGTTTGGCTATGGGTATCTTTTTGGATATATCGGTAATCCATGCAATATGTACATCAATGTAATCGGATTGAGCCAGAAAGAGTTAAGAGAGATCCCTTTTGCCTTATGGATGCGAGAGAAACTTTACATGATCAACCCCGTCAGTATGCTCAACCCTGAGGAGCATCTCAGCTGTTTACCCGAATTTTTACAAAATGCAGCCGGAGTGACCTGCGTAGCAATTGCTATACTTATTGCCCCCTTCTTGTGGGTTCTCAATCGAGTTTCTATCGCTTGTTGTCGTGCCTGTCGTCACGAAGGCGCGTGAGCTTCTTGGCTATGGCCGCATGATCAAGGTGTAGACTCATTTTTGATTAGGTATGTGAGGGCGCGAAGCGGTTTGGAGTGCTGCGACTTGTCGCAGCTTTGTTAGACATCGACTTGTCGATGCTCTTCAAAAGATGCCGCGACAAGTCGCGTCAGAGAAAAGCGGCGACGAGTCGCCGCACTCCATACCAGTCCTAACGGTCTGACATCTTCATCGCTATGTGAAAGAGGCTCTTCTCTTGCTTTCTTCAATCGTGCCCGCGTCCGCGCCCGCATGCGCGCCCGATCTTCTCTTTTTCTTAACGGTCTGACATCTCCATCGCCATGTGATAGAGGCTCTTGCCGCCATATAATCCTAGCTTCAGAAATACTAGAGGGGGCACGAACATCGAAAGCACCAGCCATGCGATTGCGAGTACGAGTTGGGTGAGCTTTTCCTGCTTGAATACAAAATGAAAGCTCTTTTTGAAAAATAGCTCGACTCGGGCGGCTACGACTACGCCTAAGATACCGCCAAGGCTTGCGAGGACAACGCACCAGCCTGTTCCAAAGAAAACAAAACTAAAGAAGCAAGCGAGAATAAAAGACAAACAAAAGAAGACTTCTAATTTGTATTTCTTTGTAAACTCTTCGACTTCTTTAACTGAAACTGAATCTTTTTTTCCGTTCATATACACCTTCCTCTTGCAATAGGTCTTTTTCGGCATTTAAATATTTTTTATAATTATTAGCAACCACCTTCGAGATATCTTTGTATTTTTAAGGTTTATCCCCTAGAATCTTAACTCATGTTTATCGGGAATTGTTCGGGATTTCAGCCCGACGGAGTTTGGAAGTATGCGAACAAAGGATGTGCAGCGGCAGGAGCGGCTCTTATCTTTGCTTTTTGCGCGCTCTCTTTTTTCACACTTAAACAAAAAGATCCGGTGGCTGTGTCGATGAGTTCTAGTTCTCTGAGTTTAGAAAAGAGGTATCTTCCTACCGAAGCCTACGAAGCGATAGGAACGAACGCGCTTGCGCTCTCTAGCTACCGCTTCTCAGAATTCATTCCGCGCTTAAGCCGAGAGGTGGTTCTTCTCGCTCGCAACACACGTCCGGACGCATACAAAAGCGAGGCCTCTGTGCTCCTGGGTCTTAAGAGCGCCAAAGAGGAGAGGGTGGTAAAGAGCGGAGAGACCTTCTACTTGAAAGATAACGAAAAGGGGTGGAGGAGTCTTCTCACCTTCTCTCCAAAATCTACCGGCCTTGTGCTCAAGCCTCTTTTCACAGAGAAGGGAGCCGTCAGCTTCGAAGTGGCAAAAGAGGGGGAGCATGAGAAGCGCCAGTTTTCTCTCTCTTCCGTGTTAACAACAGGACAGGTCACAAGCCCGCTTCTGAAAAAACAGGAGACGCCCTACATGCAGTCTCTTAAGCAGGCTAAATGCTGGGGGAAAGATATTCTTTTGCAGGAGTATGGGGGAGAGGAGTACCGGCGCATGCGCGATAAGCAGAAAGTCCAGTTAGACAGCGGAGGGAGCTCCTACGTCTCCTATGTGGCGCAAGGCGACTATCTCACCTGGCAAGAGGAGAAGTGGAAGGTGGTCCCCTTCGAAGAGGTAAAACCCGACGCTCCTGTGGCGTATGTCCAATCTGCGACTCCGAAAGGAGTGGAGATTGTCGCCTGGGATGAGACCGGCTTTTTCCGCTCTCAACTGAAAGCCGAAGCGCAAGCTGCTCCCAAGCTTGCCTTTAAACCGGAGCAGTTCTTGACCTCCGTACGCTTGAGAAATAACTCGCAGGTCACGTGTGTTGCAGGAAAAAGACGGCTGATCTTGAACCAAGGAGACTGGCTTTTAAAGACCGCTTCCGGCTGGCGCCATCTTAAAAAATGGCAGCAGATCGAAGAATGTCTACAGCACCGATTGCGCGGAGAGCTGTTCATTGTAGATAGCATCGATAAGACTCAGGGAAAAGCGATGCTCCAAGGCAATTATTTTGATGAGATGCGCACGCAAATTGTTCCTGTATCGATTCCCATAACCTCTGAGCAAAAGCCTGCGCGCTCACACACAAAAAGAAAACGAGAGTTGTAAAAGATGCGATATCTTCTCCCACTATTTATTTTGGCAGCAGCTCTTCCACAAAAAGGGATGGGGCAGACGATCTCGGAGAAAAAAGCCCAAACCTCTCCCAAAAAAGAGGGCTATGGAGCAAATGGCGAGAATCTTTTGCAAAAGGTCAACCAGGATCTGATCTCTTTGCGCAGCGAGCTCAGTGACTGCTACAGCAAGATAGACAGCCTATACACTCAGGAAGCAAAAGATGAGGAGTATGCCGCTCTCCTAGAGCATGTCAATGGCATTAAACAGGAGATCTCTCAGTTAGAAGAGGGGTGGCGCGAGAAAGCAGTGCTCGACATGAAGCGAGAAGATGAGGGGTATGCTCTCTGGGATCAGGAGGAGACGACTCTGGGTCAGATCGTAATGGAGTATGGAGCTTTAGACTACCTCTACATCGTGCCTCCCGAGATGGCTGCACTCAAGCTGCAGATGCACTCGAGCATCCCGATTCCACGCGAGGCATGGAGCGATGTTCTAGAGATAATCCTCGCGCAAAACGGGATCGGCATTAAAAAATTAAACGCCTACACGCGCCAGCTCTTTTTGCTTAAGCAGGACCCATCTGCTGTAAAAAATATCGCAAGCTCCCTGCACGATCTTGGAAGAGTCCCTAACTACGCACGTCTTTTCTACCTCCTCTCTCCTCCGATCGAGCAGGTAAAAGCAGTATTCCAGTTTTTAGAGAGATTTGCCGACGCAAGACAGACCTTTGTCTATCAGCTCGGCACTAAGATCGCGATCGTCTCTTCCAAAGAGGAGGTCGAACGGCTTCTCTCTCTTTACAGCACGGTGTGGGCAGACGGCTCGGGCAAGATCTCGCGCGTCGTGCCGGTAACCAAGATGAACGTAAAAGAGATGGAAAAGCTTCTGCAATCTTTCTTTGGCGACACGATCGAAAAGGTGAAGGTCCCCTTTGGAAAAGTCGAGCAGGAGGGGCTCACCGTGCTTCCACTTGCACAAGGAAGATCGCTTATCTTGATCGGTACACCTGCAGTGGTGGACCGCGCAGAGAAGATCATCCAAGAAACAGAAGAGCAGCTGCAAAACCCCTCTGAGATGACCGTCTTTTTGTACAGCTGCCGTCATAGCGATCCTACAGAGCTCTCCAAAGTGCTCGACAAGGTCTACTCCTCTTTACTCTATGCAGCACCCGAAGGCGAGCGTGACAACTACGAGGTGAACTACACGCTTCAAGGACCGGGCACTAAACCTGCCGACGGCTATGCTCAGAATCCGCCGGCTCTTGCCAATCCACCCCCTTCTACTCATCCAACCGTCATCTCGCATACAGAATATGAGGAGGAGGGATCAGACCACTTTATCCCCGATCCTAAAACGGGCACGATCCTGATGGTGATCCGCAGAGACACGCTTCCGAAAGTCAAAGAGCTCCTCCGCAAGCTTGATGTCCCGAAGAAGATGGTGCAGATCGAGGTACTCCTTTTTGAGAAGAGGCTGAACCAGCAGAACAATTTTGGCTTGAACCTCCTCAAACTGGGGCCAAAAGCCAACCATATAAAATTTGAGTCGGGCAATGCGCCGAGCGGCCCGGGCGTACTACAATTCTTCTTCAGCCGTGGAAGCAGCAAGTGCTTTCCTTCTTTTGATTTGGCCTACAACTTTCTCATGACGCAAGAGGATATCCAGCTAAATGCGGCCCCTTCTATCGTCACGGTCAATCAGACTCCTGCGACGATTGCGATTACTGAGGAGATCTCGATCAACAATGGTGCGGCTCCTATCGATACCAACAAAGGGATCGCCTTTTGAAAAGTCGTTCACGCGTGCCCAGTATGGTATCACCATCGTGCTGACGCCTACGATCCATCTTCCCGACAATGAGAAGGATATAGGCGAAGAGGGCAAGGGGTTTGTGACACTGCAGACCGACATCACTTTTGATACGACCAAGCCCCATCCGGACGACCGTCCTCTTGTCGATAAGCGCCACATCCAGAACGAGGTGCGCGTGGTAGATGGCCAGACGATCATCCTAGGCGGCCTGAGAAGAAAGGCGAGCCAAGACTCTCAAGAGAAGCTCCCCTTCTTGGGTGAGATCCCCGGCCTGGGCAAGCTCTTTGGATCGACAAAACTCACCGACAACAACACAGAGATGTTCTTTTTCATCACCCCAAAAATCATCTTAGATCCGAAAGAGGAGTTTGATCTCTTGCGCACAGAAGAGCTTAAGAAGCGCGCAGGCGATATCCCCGAATTTTTAGAGAAGATGGTCGAAGCGCGCAATAAAGAGCGCAAGAAGTTTTTCCAAAACAGTCTGAAGATAATCTTGCACGGAACATGATTGCAGAAGAGATTGAGACCTTAGGCGAACGTTTTGGCATTCCGGTCGTAACGGACCTCTCCACATATACCTTTGTCAAAGAGAAGAGGCAGATGCTCCCTTACGCTTTTGTAAAAAAGCGGCTGCTTCTGCCTTTGTGTGAGGAGGGAGACAAGATCCTCGTTGCGCTCTCAAATCCTCTTGATCTGGATGCGCTCGATGAGGCGCGCGCCTTTTTAAAGAGGGAGATCCAAGAGATCCTCTCCTCTCAGCAAACTCTCGAAGAGGCGATCGAGCTATGCTACCACCAGAAGGACAACGAAGCCAAAGAGCTGATTGCGAGCTTGCATCAAGCAGGAGATAAAAGCTTAGACGAGGGAGAGGGGTATGACCTTCTCGAGCAGAGCGCAGGCTCTCCTGTTATCCGCATGCTCAACGCGATGCTTTTAGAAGCGATCCAGCAAGGCGCCTCCGATGTCCATTTCGAGCCTATGGAGAATGGCACTTCCGTGCGCTACCGCATCGACGGAGTCCTCCAGATGCGCCACGCGCCGTCTCGCGAGTTCCAGTCGCAGCTTATCACGCGTATCAAGGTGATGGCCCAGCTCGATATCGCCGAGCAGCGTCTACCGCAAGATGGACGCATCAAACTTAAAATGGGTAAGCGCGAGATCGACTTTCGTGTCAGCACAGTGCCTGTGGTTTTTGGCGAGAGGATCGTGCTCCGTATTCTCGACAAGAGCAATGTGATGGTAGGACTTAACAAGATCGGCATGCGCCCTGCCATTTTGGAGGCGTTTCAACACCAGATCAGCTTAAGCGAAGGGATCGTTCTTGTGACAGGGCCGACCGGAAGCGGTAAGACGACAACACTTTATAGCGCGATCTCCGAGATAAACTCATCTGAGATGAATATCATGACGATCGAAGACCCTGTTGAGTATAAGCTCCAAGGGATGGCTCAGATCGGCGTAAATCCAAAGATCGATCTTAATTTTGCTACTGGCCTCCGCCATATTTTAAGACAAGATCCCGATGTGATCATGATCGGAGAGATACGCGACAAGGAGACAGCAGAGATCGCGATTCAAGCAGCGCTTACCGGACACCTTGTCTTGAGCACACTGCACACCAACGACGCGCCTTCGGCACTGACTCGCCTAGTCGACATGGGGATCGAGCCCTATCTGCTCTCCTCTTCTGTTGTGGGCGTGCTGGCCCAGCGCCTTGTGCGGATGATCTGTCCCGACTGCCGCACTTCCTATACGCCATCGGAGCGCGAGCTTGCCGATTTAGGAATCTCTCAAGACAGACTCAAGGACGGTCAGCTATTTAAAGGTGCGGGGTGCTCTTCCTGCTTCGGATCGGGATACAAGGGCCGCTGCGGAATTTATGAGCTTATGCCCGTCACGAGCGCAATCAAACGCCAGCTTTTAAAAAGTGCCGATTCAGTCGAGCTGCAAAAAGTAGCCGCGACTGAAGGGATGTGCAACTTGCGCGAAGAGGGGGCCCACTTGGTCTTGGCCGGCATCTCTTCCAGTGCAGAGGTTCTGCGCGTCACACGCAGCTTTGAAGATCAGAGGATAATATAGAGATGGCACTCTTCCGCTACAAAGCTTTAAACGACATGGGAAAAAAAGTAGTCGGCGTCATCGATGCCGACTCGCTTGCGCTTGCACAAGAGCGGCTACTGCGCGAGCAGGTGATGGTGACCGATCTGACTCTTTTAGAAAAAAAAGAGGATAAGATCGTCCTTTCCCCACCTCTTTTACTCAACTTCACACGCGAACTTTCCCAGCTTTTGCGTGCGGGCCTGCCTCTTTATGAGAGCTTACTCACGATTGAGGAGAAGTACCGCAGACATAGAACACATCCCCTCTTTTTAGACCTCTGCGACAAGCTAAAAAGCGGCTCTTCGCTGTCTCACATCCTCAAAAAATATCCCAAAAGCTTCGATGCGATCTACCTCTCTTTAGTACACGCAGGTGAAAAGAGCGGCTCGCTCCCTCAAATTTTCGATCAGCTCACTCTTCTCATCTCGCGCCAGCAGAGGTTAAAAAAGCAGCTCATCTCCTCGCTCACCTATCCCGGCATACTCTTTGGCTTTTGCATGATAGTTGTGGCAAGCCTCCTCTTTTTTGTGGTCCCCTCTTTGCAAGAGCTCTTCGACGGCAGAAACGTCCATCCTTTGACCCGCACTGTCTTAGCTATTAGCAAGTGGGTCAATGCAAATACTCTACTTCTTTTTTCCGCCTTGACGGCCCTTGTTGTGGGGCCTATGGTTTTTTTGCGTATGCCCAATGGGCGTCTCTTGCTGCAGAGATTTTTGTTAAAAGTGCCCATTTTCAAGACGCTGCTCCTCGATTCGGCGCTGATCCGCTTCTGTAGATCCTGCTCTCTTCTTTTAGCAGGAGGCGTACCTCTCATCGAGGCGCTCACGCTTGCGCGCAAGACGATGAAACTGGTCGAACTCGAACAGGCGATCGAAAGCGCGGAGAAGAAAATTGTCGAAGGCGAGCGTTTGAGCCAGCAGCTCAAGCGCTCTCCACTGATTCCCCCGGTAGTCATCCGCATGCTCAGCATTGCAGAAGAGACAGGCACCATGGGGCATATGCTGCAAAAGATCGCCGAGATCTACGATGAGGAGCTCGAAAAAAACCTGGCGCAGCTGACTACATTTTTACAACCCGCATTACTGCTTACACTTGGGGCAATAGTAGGTCTGGTCGTCTTGTCGATCCTACTTCCGCTAACCGACGTGAGCTCATTTATGAATAACTAAAGGATATAACCATGAAAAAAAGAACAAAAAAAAGAGCGTTAACACTGCTCGAGATCATGATCGTGATCTTCTTGATTGGCCTGATCGGCAGTGTGATCGGCTACAATATGAAGGGCAGCCTTGACGAAGGTAAATATTTTAAATCCAAACACGCCGCAAAACAGGTGCGCGACATCCTGCTTTTGGAAGTTGCCAAAGGAACACCAAGAGATGATGTAATAGATATAAAAAAGGCGGAGAAGATTTTAAAGGAGTCCGGGTTAGTCAAAAATCCAGAAAAACTGCTCAAAGACGGTTGGGGAACAACATTTACGATCACGCCAGAGGGTACGGATGATATTAAGGTAACAACTGCAAAATATGACACCCTACGCACGCAAAAGAATGACACCGAGGACTAAGCGCTCTTTTACACTTCTTGAGATCTCTGTGTCGCTTATTCTGGTGGCTCTCATCGCCTCCGTCGTAGGCTGGCAGATGAGCTCGCTAGTCGGGTTGTACAGGTTCCGCGCAAGTAGCGAGACACTCGTCAACGAGATCAAGCAGCTGCAAGCGCTTGCTCTTTGCTACCGCGCGGAGATGGAACTCAAGATCTTTACCAATGCCAAAGGAGAGCTCTGTTACAAAACCTCGACAGACGAGATAAAGATGCTCGGAAGAAGACACGACGGGCGTTTGAAGGGTGTCGAGAGTTTGCGCGTGGATGACAAGCCGGCAAAAGGTACCGACCTGACCATCTACTCTACGGGCAGAATTCATCCTGCAAATAAGATCATGTTATACGCAAAAGACAAGACCAAAACGCTCATCGACCTCTCCTTTCTTCAAATAAATGTTAAGAGAGAGTACAAAGAAAAGAATGAAGCTGACCAGTCCAGCATTTAAAGAGGGTGAGAGAATCGCATCTAAGTTCACATGCGATGGCAAGAACTGCAACCCTGCTCTTGAAATCAAAGACGTTCCTAAAAATGCCAAGAGCCTCGTGCTCATCATGGATGATCCCGACGTGCCCGAATCTGTGAGAAAAGACCGTATGTGGGTCCACTGGGTCGTCTACGATATGCCCACAACTCTTGCATCGATTGCAGAAAACAGCCAGCCGGCCGGCACCCCAGGCAAAAATACAGGTGGAGGACTCACCTACCAAGGCCCCTGTCCACCCGACCGCGAACACCGCTACTTCTTTAAACTCTACGCCTTAGACAAAACTCTCGGCCTCCCCGTCGGCGCCACCAAAGAGCAAGTCGAAAAGGCTATGGCCTCCCACATTCTCGTCCAAGTCACCCTGATGGCTCGCTACGAAAGAAATTGACAAGTAATTTATTTAATTTGTAATTTGATGATATTAGGGGTTTTAATTTTTAAGGGAGGCAGTATGGAAATGGAAAAAGCAATGTGGCTCGCAAGTATTTTTGGGCCATTTCTCTTTATTCTTGGTCTTTGGATGTTACTTTATAATGAGAACTTAGCGAAGACTCACGCATCAATGAAAAGCATGCCAGCGGTGCTCTATTTGCGCTCCGTAATGAACATGCTAATCGGTCTTTTCATCATCCGCGAATACAACATGTGGGAGTGGGAACCAGCTCTTGCCGTAACCATTGTCGGTTGGGCTCTCTTTTTAAGAGGCGTTCTTACACTCTACGCTCCTCAGTTCATCGTCCAAATGGGCATGTCTGATCAGCGTATGCTCAAAATTAGAGGTATTATCCCCTTTGTAGCGGGTATCTACCTCTCTTGGTTCGCTTTCTGGTCATAAGGATTTCTTTAAAAAACGCAGGCCTATGCTTTAAATAGGCTTGCGTTTTTCCTTTCTTTTGAAAATAATTCAGATTGTCACTGATTTAATTTCAGAGGAAAATCTATGCGTTATTCTCCTTTTTTATCTCTCTGTGCAATTACTCTCTTTTTGTCCGCCCCCCTTGTTTCTGAAGAGCAAGGAAAGAAGGCTCCCACCATTGTCCAGTCGCTAAAAGCACGCGAGCCGCACTGGCGTCCAAAGATAATGGAGAGCTACCCGGAAGGCACTCCCGAGAGAGTGATCTTTTTTGAGCAAAAAGAGGATGAGCAGCAGGTTCCGATGAAGCAGCAGCGCTTCTATGCCAATGGCCAGCTTAAAAACGAAATGGATCTGACTATCGTCAAAGAGGATTCTCCCGGATTTGCCGAATGGAAAACACCTGTTGTACCACATGGGGTTAACGTCTCCTTTTTTTCTACAGGGCAGGTCGAGAAGCTAGCCTGTTATGACCAGGGATTGCTCGAAGGGGAGATGCAGATCTACTATCCCGGAGGACAGCTCCGTGGAACAGGGATGTTTAAACAGGGCGTGCGCAATGGTTCTATGGTCGCCTTCCACGAAGATGGCTCTAAAGCCGAAGAGGGTACCTACGAAGATGGAAAACTAGTCGGCGAATTTAGCCGCTATTATGCAAAAGGAGTCCGCTCGGCTCTTATTCCCTACGAGAAGGGAGTGCCACATGGCACCGCTTTTGAGTGGCATCCCAATGGCGCGCTCAAGGCAAGCCGCAGATATTTTAATGGACTTCTGCACTCAGATGGCAAAAATCCTGCAGTTCTTCTCTATGCGGATGATCGCACTGTGCTAGAGGTTCAAGACTTTAAACAGGGAGAACCTCTCGGCACGCACCTCCGCTACCATCCGAACGGTAAGGAGGGTTACAAGGTCGCTTACAAAAATGGAAAGAAAGAAGGAAAAGAGCAGTTTTTCTCTTCTAATGGACAGCTTCTCGGCGAAGGGGAGTACAAGCAAGATGTAAAAGTGGGTAAGCACTGGAGAAACCATGAGAATGGCCAGCCTGCATATGTCGCCTTGTATGATCAAGAGGGCAAACTGAAAGAGCCGATAGTGGAGTACCACGCAACCGGCAAAAAGAGTGCCGAGTATTTTCTAGCAGACGGCAAGCGAGAAGGCGCTCATCGCCAGTGGTATACAGATGGAAAGATCCAAATCGACTACTTCTACGTTAAGGGAGAGTTTGAAGACGAGCAGAAGGAGTACTACTCTTCCGGACAGATGAAGATGCGCGCAAGTTATAAGGCAGGAAAAAAAGAGGGCGCTTACGAGGAGTGGTATGAAGGGGGCAAGCCAGCGATCTTGTGCGAGCTCACTCAAGGGACAAAGAACGGTGCGAACAAAGAGTGGTATGAAAATGGAAACGCCCGCCTAGAAGAGCACTATGTAAATGGTCTTCTCGAAGGTGAGAGAAAAGAGTGGCATGATAGCGGCGTCTTAAAAACATCAGGCAACTTCCATGCCGGAAAAAAGCAGGGAATGCACCGCGAATGGAGCGCTACAAGCGAGCTTGTTTTCGAAGGGCGGTTTGAAGAGGATCTGCCAGAGGGTGCAATGAAGATCTGGTATGCAAAAGACCATCTTAAAGAGAGCGTCTTGTTTGTAAAAGGCAAGCGCCAAGGCAAAGGCGAAGAGTATTACCCCGATGGAAAGATGCGCTCGCAAGCGAGCTACGTCAATGACCAAGCCGATGGACAAGTGCAGATCTGGTACGAAGATGGAAGCCTCTGGCTTGTTAAAAACTATGTAAAAGGCATGCCGGTCGGTGAGCAGAGAGAGTACTTTGCCAAGGAGGCGCTCACAGAGAAGCAGGCTTTAAAATTGGCTAAACGCTACTTTTACAACGAACAGGGCAAGTTGGATGGAGAGCAGAAGACCTACTATCCCGATGGAGTCACCCAAACGGTGATCGTTTACAAATCAGGAGAGCTCCATGGGATGAAAGCGCTCTGGGATCCCGAAGGCAACCTTGTTGAAGAAGCAAATTATGAGATGGGCAAACTAAACGGCCGCTTTTATGAGAGAAAGCAGGATGGCAAAGAGCTTATCTTCCACTACAAAAATAACAAAAAAGAGGGTGTGCACGAGATCTTCTATCCACCCCATGAGTTTTTTGGAAAAGTCAAAGCGCTCGAAGTGAACTTTCATGAAGATAAGCCTGAGGGAGAAGCGGTTGAATACAATGAAGCTGGAAACAAGGTCTCCACGACGTTTTATAAAAATGGATTGCGTGAAGGCGTTGCAAAAGTCTTCAACCCCAAGGGTGACACGATCATGTCTATAGAGTTTGTGGCAGACAAGAAGCATGGCAATGCTGTCCAGTGTTTCCCAAATGGAAAGCTCTTTAAAGAGGCCTTCTTTCAGAACGATGTGAAAGAGGGAGAGGAGAAGACCTATTTCGACAATGGGAAGCTTGCCTCCGTAAACCACTACATCCATGGAGTGCTCGATGGACTTGCGTCTGAATGGAATGCGGAAAATGTCCTAGTTTTTGAAGGTGAGTATAAAGATGGCAAGCGCCACGGCAAATTCAACAAGTACTATGACGATGGCAAGCCGCGCCTCCTCCAGACCTTTGTCGACGATCTCCTACACGGCACCAAAAAGTCCTACGACAACCAAGGTGTCTGCAGCGAATCCCGCTACGACAAAGGCAAAAAACTAGGCTAACCCCCCAGTGGACGAAGTGGACAGGCGCAGATTTGTGGACTAAAGTGGACGAGGTGGACGGGGATCTTTTCCGACTTTAAGGTTTTATAGTTTATTAGACCTCTTGCGGCCTGTCCACTTCGTCCACTAAGGTCCACAACGTCCACTTCGTCCAGTGTCCACAGGGCCCTTTTCTCGCGTCATGTCGCTGCGCTTTGAAGAAAGGACCAAGACGGGGGCGTAACGGACGAAAACGGACAAGGAAGAGGCACGGACAGGAAACGGACGAAAACGGACAGCCCCCCAACGGACAATTTCTTTCTTAGGCCCGCGTCCGTTTCCCGTCCATTTTTGTCCGTTTCTTGTCCATTGAAGTCCGTTGTCCGTTTTTCTTACGGGCCTCTTTCTCCAATTTTCTTAGAGTTCGGTTGTGGAGAGGTTGCCGTGCTCGTCTACTAGGTCGGTGGCTAGGATCGAGCGTCCGTCTGCAAAAACCGTATTGAGATTTTCGAGTGAAAGTATTTTCGAATATTCCGGCAGAAGGACTAAGGAAGGCGAACCCATTTTACAGCCAAACATGCTGTAGTTCATGCAAAAGCAAGTCTCGGCTGATTTTTGGATGTGCATAAATTCGATCGTATAATGGCGTATTTTGCCCGCATGCGATAGGAGTAGATCGCGGAACTCTTCTAGCTCTGTTTGAAGGCGTTTTTCATCTCCTTTTTGATAGAGAGAGCCCAATTTGCCGGTGGCTAAGCCCCGCTGCTTTTTTGCAAGGTCTACCCATTGAAGATCAGCTCTTACTACGACTCTGCAGGGAAAGAAGCTCTCCAATTGAGAAGGCTCTTTCTCTAACCAAGAAAGGATTTTGTTGTTCATGATTCTTTCGATATCGTCAAGCATCTGCTGAGGTGTAGGGAGATTAATGCCCGCTTTAAATTCGCTACGGACGATCCACGCATCATCGGTTTCGTCCTTACCGGTTTCGTCTTTTTCTCGCGGCAGCATCTCTGCTTTTTTGAGAGAGTTCTCGTCAATAATGAGCGTGCGTTGTTTGCGAAGGGATGGAGTTTTTGCCTTTTCTTGTCCAAAGAGGCACTCCCATAGAGATATAAACAAGCTTCCGATGTAGCGGAAGCCGCTTACGATGCAAGAGGGAAGCAGCCACTCACAGCAGCCGCAGCAGCTCTCAGACTCTTTTGCCGATTTTAATGTGTCGACATCTTTTGATCGTGCAGCAGTAGTTGGCAGTCTAGCTTGGGTGCTGGTGTCTGTTGAAAGGCTACCGGAAGTCTTAATAGGATTTGTACCTGTAGTCATAATAATTCCTCTTATTAAATTTCTGTTGAAAAAACTCTATCGTTCAGATGACCCGTGCTCGAAAGAATGTCTGCTTGCTCGCCACAAGCGTCAAATGCAGGGCAGTGCTCGTGAAGCTCTTTCATGAGCTCTTCTGAAGAGCGCGGTTCTATGCTTTGATAGGGTGTCGTTGTTGGATCTTCGCTGTTGCTAGCAGCGGAGTTTGCCAGCTCAAAGGAGACGGTAGTGTAGTCAAATTTGTTCGAATGAGTTTTATTGGCGTGAATGAGCAGAAAATCCAGTTTAAAATCTACAAGATGGGGACTCTTGAGAGGTAGGATTTGTTGAAAGAGTCCTAACCCTTCTGTAACGTCGATCTTGTTTTTGCAAAGCTTGCCAAATTTAAAGCTCTTGAGGTCTTGCGTACTTTCGTTTGTGACGATCTGTAGGAATGCTAAACAGCGGCAGGGGAATACACGGTTGAGCTCCTCGTATCCTTTAAAGAATTCGGTAAAAGACACGAAAATCTGATTGGCCACGATGCGATCCAGAGGTAACTGCCTCTCTTTATTGGTGATTGCACGGCCGGTTAGTGCTTCATGGATGAGATTTCCTTCCTCATCGAACAGATTTTTAATGCCAATTATACCTTGTAAAGCGCTTGCCTGAGAGATGCCGGTTGCAATTTCGGGATATCCTTTAAAAAGGCCAGAGGCCATGGCAG
The DNA here is from genome assembly GCA_963804085.1 of Chlamydiia bacterium. Classification (GTDB taxonomy): domain Bacteria; phylum Chlamydiota; class Chlamydiia; order Chlamydiales; family Rhabdochlamydiaceae; genus CAWDOQ01. Next base: position 81,871 of record CAWDOQ010000017.1, read on the forward strand.
GTTTATTATCTTTATGCCCGCAGGTGTATTCGGTAAGAGTGCAATGAGGTTCTTCTCCGCTCTGATATCCCCATGCGACAGCAAGTTGAAAATCTGCAAGATCTGCGCTCTTGGATGCGTAACCTTGCATTTTTTGAAAGAATCCTTTTATTTTCTGAAAATCATTTAGATTTTGCTGATTAAAATACTTGGCCGCTTTGTAAATTTTGGGAGCCGGCTGCTTTCCCTCAGGATCTTTTTTCATAAAGAATTTTGCCGAGACAACAACGCGGCAGGCAAAATCATCTGGTTTTTCCCATTGGAGCCACGTCTGTTCCACATTGGCATAGATGCTGCTAAGCTGGTTGGCTATTTTAAGCTCAGGTTTCTCTTCTGCCTTTTCGCTCCCAAACCAAGAGGATAGATAGTGGCAGATGAGTCCGCCAAGGGTGGTTATAGCGGCCAAAACGAAGGTGCAAATACACGCTAAGTAGGAGCTCTCTTCGGCGGCTTTTGCTGCTTCTAGAGAAGCAAGCGAGTCCACAGCAGGCTTGACTGAGACATCTTTTTTCAAGATGGTTTCAGGAGGAGTCGGGGCGACCCTTCTTGTATCTGTTGCAATAGGATTAGTCATATAGATCTCGCCTCCATTAGAAGACGTAAATTATAAGCGATCAGTGATTTAATTAAAATATGCGAATGGTTGCGAAGAGCGAAAAACGTAATAAATTAAATTTTATTTGATAATCTCGAGAAGATCTTCTCTTCGAGAGCGGGAGGGACAAAGGCGCCCAGGCGCATTTTATGGCTGGCGAGCTCGCGGATGAGGCTAGAGCTTATAAAAGTGTGTTTTTGGTCGTGCATTAAAAAAATTGTTTCAATGCCTGCGATCTTATGGTTGATATAGGCCATCTGCTCTTCTGTCTCCCAATCCGCTAGCCCGCGCAGGCCTCGAATTAGGCAGCGGACGTCCAGCTTTTTGGCAAGATCTACTAAAAGGCCAGAGAAGCTCACCACTTCGACTGAAGAAAAAGAGCGGGTAATCTCGCGGAGCATCTCTTTTCGCTCCTCTTGAGAAAAGCTCTCTTTCCCCTGTTTTTGGCTATTTGAGGCAATGGCGACATAGAGCTTGTCGGATATGCCTACTCCACGCTCAATCAGGTTGAGGTGGCCTAAGGTGGGTGGGTCAAAGGAGCCGGCGAGGAGTGCTTTCTTCATAACCGCATCTTATGAAGAGCGGAGATATTGATGCAAGAGGGAGCGGCCAAACTTGCGTGTGTCGATGTGGCGGAGGTTTTGAAATACGATCTTCTGCTCTTCAATCAAGGAGGGAAAGGGCTCTTCGATAAACAGATGTGCTCCTTGTGCAAGCTGGGCGGTATCTAAAAAGGTGAGGATGTCGAGGTTAAAGTTGTTCTCGCCATAAGGCGGATCGATATAGATCATCGAGAACCTCTTTTTGAGCTTCTCTAACCGCTCGAGCATCTGCAGAGCATCTCCTAGAAGAACTTGTGCCTGCTCCTCCAGTTTGAGTGCGCGTAGATTGTCCTGGATACAGAGAAGAGCGCGCTTTTCGCTATCGATGAATGTCACATGGGATGCGCCGCGGCTGAGTGCTTCAATTCCGATCGCGCCCGATCCTGCAAAAACGTCTAAAAAGACAGCCCCCTCGATCCAGGGTCGGCAGATATCAAAGACAGACTTGCGCAAGATGCCGGAAGTGGGACGCGTCTTATCTGTCTTGGGAGACTTAAGCAGACGACCTTTGTACTCTCCGGCAATCACACGTAAACTCATTCAAATGCTATCTCATTGCCTGCTGACTTCAGCAGCTCTTTTGCTTTGGTTAAGTGGGCGGTTTTTCCCTCTTTTACAAAGTTGCCATATTGGGCTTGCGCTTGCTTGTACATCCACTTTTTCTCAAGAGTGCGGCCCGCCCTTGTGGCTTTTGTCAAGGAGATCTCCTTTTTGATCGCCACCCACTCCTCCTTGTGCCTTCCTTGGATGAGCAGGGTAAAGTCGCAAGGCTTGTCGATCGTGCCGACTATCTCGTAGGGCATATGCTGGTAAAAGATGGGGAGATGCGCGGAGCAGGAGGCGCATACGACTGCTGCTTTTCCGTCTTTGGGAGTCGCTGTAATCATTATATCTTTTAAAAGAGGATCGCGCAGGTTGAGCATCAATTTAGCCAGGCGTCTTGGGAAGGCAGCGTGTGTGTCGGAGTAGAGAAGGTCTCCTCCGCTGGTAGAACTGAGAAGATCGAGCAGCAAGAGGTTATTGTCATGTCCAACTGCTGCGGTATAAAGAGAGACGCGTCCCGAGTTTTTTTGTATCCAACCGTTGATCTTTTTCTGCTGTCTGGATGTGTTCTCTATCGACTTGCCGTCTGTGAGCAAAATGGCAGTATGCACCTCTTTTTCTTGATCTGCACCGGGAATGATCTTTTCTAAAGTTCCAAAGAGGTCGCAAGAGGCAAACATGCCTCCATGCTCTTGCTTATCCAAAAAATCTTCTGCGCGTTGGATCGCAGCGTGTGTGAGATGGACACTCTTTTCGCTCATACGCACAGATCTCTTGTCAAAGAGGATGATGTTAAACTTATCTCCCTCTTGCAAGCAGGAGAGCGCCTTTAGGACGGCTCTTTTGTAGACAGAAAATCTGTGTCTTTCGATCGAGTTAGAGCGGTCGATGAGAAAGTAAAAATTTTGCGGGATCTTGGTGATTCCCATCTCTTGATTGGGTTGTAACGAGAGAGAAAAGACATACCCTTTGTCCTCGTTTTGCATGAGAGTCACTTTTACGTCGAACCCCTCTTCCCACTCTTCGGCTTCTGCAATTTCAGGAAAGAGATAAGCGTTTAGACCTTCTAGAGAGCTTGCCTGTTCTGGGCCTTTTGCAGCAGGAGGAGGAGCAGAAGGTAGAGAGGCGACCTTTCTTTTAGGCAGTGGCAGCTCTTTAAGATCGAAATTCGCTACTCCTTTTTCTTGTTCAATAGGAAGAGATCCAAGCGGAGTTCTTTGCATGACGCTCGCCTCCTCGCCTCGCTTCTCAAAGGAGGGAACTGGTGCCGCCGAAAGAGGAAGGGTCTCCTCGTTTAAATCTCCCTCTTGGGCAGCAAGGGGAGAAGAGGGGGCAGCAAAAGCGGGGGTTTTATCGATTGCAATTTGAGGAAAGGGAAAGAGGTTTTCGTCTATCGCAAGCTGCTGGGATGGAACAAACGAAGGAGTCGGAAGAGCAAGAGAGTAGCCCTCCTCTTCTTTGCCAATCGCAACTTCCGGCGTCACTATTGCCATTTCCGGAGAGCTTGTTTCGGTAGTGGCCTCTCTTGCTATGTCAGAGGGGTGATAGAGAGCATCAAAAGGGATCTCTTCGTGAGGAGAGGGAAGAGAGAGCTTAGCAAATGCCTCTTCAAGTTCTTTATTTTTTTCATCGAGCGCAAGATCGAGCGTCTCATCCGGAACATGCTCAAGAGGCGAGCGCGTTTTTTTGAACAGCGTGCCAAGAGGCGTGAGGAAAAGAGGATTGCGGTAAAACAAAAAGAGAGCAGAGACGTGCACGACTAAAGAAGCGAGAAGGCATTTTATGAGAAGGGAGCGCTGTTTCATGCGTGTTTTTTCGTGACCTTTTCAAGTGTGTCTGCGATTTTTTTCTTAAGAGTTGGGGTGAGCTGGGATTGTTGTTGCATCTCCTCTAACATTTTTACAGCCTGTTTTTTAAGAGGGGGCGCCTCCTTCTCTTCACACATCTCCGATTCTAGATGCATAACTGTCGCATCTACAAACTTCATGTAGTTCTGAAAAAGCCTCTCCTTTTCGGGAAAGCGCGAGCGAAGAGCATGGTAGTCTTGTGCCAGTAGATCCTCTTCTGAGAAGAAGTCTTCGCGCATCTGCTTAAAAAGATGCAGCGCCTTTTCTGTACGCGCGTCTGTTGGCGCAAGGTCCACTTTAATCGCGATGTATTCGAGAGCCGCTTCTAGGTGGAGAGGCTCGGAGACCAGTCTCTTTTTAATTTGTAGATCCTTTAAATTGTCGAGAATCTTGAAAATCTTAGGATTTTTTTCACTCTTCTCTTCTTTACTTAACAAAGAATACTCAAGTTTCGCTTTCTCGAGAAGAGCTTCGTCTGCAAGAAGAGAGGGGACAAGAGGCGCGCTTGTGATGAGTTGATCGTAGCTTTGAATCGCCTTTTCACTGTTTTTATCTGCTGTATAGGCTCTTGCAAGCTCAAGTAACGTCCGTCTTTGAAACTTCCAAGAGAGGTCGGGCTTTTTTTTCTGCTGCTGTGCAAGCGCCTCCAGAAGCGTTGCAGCTTCCTTTGCTCTCTTCTGGCAGCTTAAAAGATCGGCAAACTTTAGCACCTCGCTTTCCAAAGATAGATTCTCATCCGTTATTGAGAGGTCGGCAAAAGATTTTTCCACACCCAAGAGTTTCTGCAAAAGCAGCGCGGCGCGCTCGCCCTCTTTAGATGCAGGATCCTGTTTTGCTCTCTGGTAGTAAAAATCCGATAGCCAGACCAGATTCTCAGGACGCGTAGAAACGCCGGGGAGCGAAAGGGAAGAAAAGAGATAATCGGCGCCCTTTTCCATCCAGCTTGCGCACTTGTTATCCTTTTCTTGGGCGAGCTTTAAGCAGGCGTTGTACATTTCGACAAGCACCCACCCTTTGGTCTTATCATCTGTGCCTCTTTCGAGCGCTTTATCTGCATGCGTAAGAAAAGAGAGAGGATCGCTCTTCGAGGAGAGCGCTAGCATCAGGTAGACGTGGCCAAGTGAGGGAGAAGCCGGAAAATCTTGCACAAAGCGTGAAAGCTCCATAAAGGCATCTGTATCTCTTCCGCACTCTTGCAAAAGCTGTGCATAAAGAAGGCGGTACTCTTCGCGATTCTCCTGCTGAACCAGGAGTGTAACGGATGAGAGAAGCTCCTCTTTTTTCGGAGTAGTTGCACCCTTTAACTCTTGGGTAGAGGAGTTATAAATATAACGCAAAGAAGAGAGAAGACGGCTGCTTTCGGGAAACTCTTTTAGAAAATCTAAAAAGGTCTTACGGCAATTTTCCCACTCTTTTGCAACATAGAAGAGACGGCCTCTTTCGAAAAAGGCTCTCTCTCTTTCTTGAAATGCAGGAAACTCTTGTACCACTCTTTTCAAATCTGCTTGAGCAGCAGCCGTGTCGGTCAGCTTTTCTGAGAGCTCAGCATGGAGCATTAGGGCATAAGGAGAGGCGGAGTCTTGCGGAAAGAGAGCAAACAGATTCTGCATTGCCCGCTCTAAAAGAGGGCGATCATTTAACGCCTGAGCGCAGTGAAGAAGAGAGAGAAGTGCGGCTTGGCATTCAGGAGTCGCCTGTCTTTTTTCTCGCACAAAAAACTCTAAAGGAGCAACTGCTTCTTTATGATTGCCCAAAGCATAGTAGCTCTTGCCGATGAAGAAATTAAGTAGAGGTAGCTTCTCCTGAGGGATCTCTTTTAAAGCCTGATCTTTTGCTGCTACGAGCTCGCGGAACTTGTCGTTTTGGAAGAGAAGCAGCATCTGATTGTAGGCGGCTATGGGTGCGCGTTTGCCCTTCATCTCATAGACTGTTCTAAAGGTCTCAGCTGCTTTTGTATTATCAAAATACTGCTGCATGCATCCCGCTTGAAAGAGAAACTCCTCTTTTTTTTCGGACTCTTTCTTTGCAAGCGCAAGAAAAAGAGAGGCGGCCTGAGGGTAGCGCTTCAGCTCTTTGTTGATCTCAGCGAGTGGAAGAAGACAATCCTCTTTGTAACGCGTCTTCTCAAGAAAAACATATTCCACCTGAGCCTGCTCTAAAAAGAGTGCGCGCTTCTCTTTTGATTCGATCTTCATCCCATGACGCCAGAGAGATTCGGCGAGTAAAAAGCGCAGAGTCTCCTCCTCTTTTATCTCGCTCCCTTCTTTAAAATGCTCAGTTACGTTGCGGATGAGCGGGATATACTCTTGCATAGAAAAAAGCGCCTGCAGACGGTGCAGAAGTATGCGCTTTTTGAACTCTTTAGTTGTGACTTGATCGTAGGCGGCTATCGCATCTTTGTACTGATTCTCCAAAAAGTAGATATCGCCCAGCATCGCATAGAGGTGATCTCGCAAATCACTCTTCTCGTAGTGAGACAAAAAAGAGAGAATCTGCCCCTTTGCTGCCGTATAATCCCCCTCCTTCCAATACTCAGAGATGCGCCTCAAATGCAGCGCCTGATCCGGCGATGCGACTTTCACTTGGCTGAACGACGAAAGAACCAAGACTAGCACAAGAAGAGCAGAGACAAAGTACATGTCGCCTCAAAGTAAATATTTTGTGCGATTATACTAAGCGGGCATTAATTTACCACTGTGGTGAATTTAAGAGACGTGAAGAGCTGGAAGCGGATCGAGAACAGCTCCCCCTTCAAGGTAGGACGCAGCAAGCTTTTGCACGGGGTGAGGCAACGAGGGGGTAGATACGCAAATCGCAGCAAAGCGATCGTTAATAAAGCTTGTGATCACAGGATCGTAACCCCAACAATACTCTTGGCGCTCTTCAAGACCTAATGCCCGAGCGGATAAAGGGCGAGCATCCACGTTAGAAATTTTGGCTCCTAAACTTGCTCCTTGGCGGAGCAGAATATCTATCAGCTTATTAACGCAGCCATCATCGCATTCTTTTGGCCAATTATTGATAGCTTGCAAAGCAGACCCAAGAGGTGTTGATCCACGGTCGTCTTCTGCTTCTAAATCAGCCCCATTGCTGATCAAAGTTTCTGCAAGAGGCACAAATTCAGGACATGTAGTAATAGAGAGGTCCAGCTTGCCATCGCCGCTTATGGCAACGACTATCGCATAGTGCAGAGCAGTGCCTCCTCTTTCATGCTTAGTCCACACCTGTTTATCCTTGTCATCTAAGGTAACGCCTGCCTGGATATAGGCTCTCGTCAATTCCATCGCAAAATCAGCATAAGCTTTTCGGACTGGCGCTTTTAGATGCTTAAATCTCATTTCTGTCTGAACCCTCTTGATAAGAGAGATCAAGGGGGTATTCTCTTTCCATGCTGCAGCTTCATTTAAAAGGGGGCGAGCAACAGAAAAGTCAGGAACTTCATCCTCTTCTTTCGGCCACATGCGGTCCCACGCTATATGGCACTCATCTACTAAGTCGCGTAATGTCCTGACTGTGGCTTTAGGAAGATGTATGGCAACAGGTGCTTTCAGAGCAATGGCAAGAGGTGCCTTCTCATAAACGGCAGCAGGAATCGGGGCAGCAGGAACCGGCGAAAAGAGCCAAGAAACGCATTCTGAAAGCAGCCTACAAAAAGCCTGCCAGACAGCCGAGATGCGCTCCACCAGACAGTCGCAGCAGCTTATCTCTGCAGGATAAGCAGCTGTAGTAGTAGGCGCTGATGTAATTGCCGCAGTTAAATGTGTCATATTTAGACAGCAATTATATAATTATTTCGCAAATAAACAAACAAAATTAATAAGATAATATATTAAAAAATTTACTTGAATTTACAAGGAATAAAAGGAGCAGGCCCCCAATGGACAGAGAGGACAACGGACTAAAATGGACGTGACATGGACATGAATGGACGGGGCCTAAGAGAACTAGCTCAAGTTTTCTTTCTTGGCGCTTGTCCATGTGAAGAACTCCTCCGTAAAACGGAGGAGATTCTCCCCATGTGAGGGGCGTCTGCTTCGCGCCGCATTGTTTATATAGCTCGGCTAACTCGCCCTGAAGGGGCGAGATTGCGCTCGAGCAACATGCTCATGTCCATTTTAGTCCGTTTTTCTTGATTGTCCTTTTTCGTCCATTAAACGCCCTCTTTTTTGAGTGCACCTCTCTGAAAATCAACGATTAATGTTGTTTGTTAGACTTAATTTTTTAGCTAGAATACCTATAAAAAGAAGGAATTTTGGTATTAATTCTTTCTTTTTTGCCAAAATTCCCACAAAAAATAGGAATTTTGGTAATATCTCAAAAAGAGGAGGGATATGAGAGCTAAGCTGAAACTTATAAAAACACCTTATGTGGATGCGCAGACGCTGCTTAACCTTTTGGCTGATTACCGAAAGCCAAGAGAAGGTATTTTGAGGATGGTTAAGAATGGAGAATTAATCAGGCTGAAAAATGGCTTTTACCTCATCGCAGACAAAATTAAATCGGATGGCAATACCGTAATTCCTTACGAACAGGTCGCAAATTTGCTCTATGGCCCTTCTTACGTGAGTCTGGAATGGGCTCTTTCTTTTTATGGGATGATTCCAGAGCGGGTGCATACAATCACCAGTATGACTTTGGGCAAGAAAAAGGAGTTTCACACACCACTAGGTGATTTTGTTTACCATCCTCTTTCACCTAAGAGGTATTCGATTGGAATTACACAAAAACAGACAGCTGGTTTTCCGGGGGGATTTTTAATAGCAACGCCTGAAAAGGCGCTCGTAGATTTAGTATTTACGACATGTAAAGGGCTAGATAAAGATCTCTTACAACAAGAGCTATTGGAGTCTAAGCGAATGGAACCAGAAGTTTTTCATCAGTTGAATAAGAGTTTTCTGGTTGAAATCGCCAAGGCTTATCGGGCAAAAAGTGTCAGTTATCTAATAGATTTGGTAGGCAAAATATGAACTTCGATCCAGTCATCACAAAAATGTTGGAGAGTTACACGGATAATGTTCCAAAAATTGACAAAATACGCGAGGTTTTACAACAGACGGCTCTGTTAGGATTAGCTCGCCATCAATTTTTTGAGCATGCGGTTTTTTACGGGGGAACCGCATTGAGAATTTTATATGGATTGGATCGGTATAGTGAGGATCTTGATTTTTCACTTATAAAAGCTGATCCAAATTTTGATTTTTCTCCTTTCATAGAAGGAATGCATCAAGAATTAAGAGCCATGGGATTCGAGCTAGATGTTGCGATTCGAAAAAAAAATCAAGAAACGGGGATCTGGTCCGCATTTTTGAAAGCAAATACACTCGCTCTTTTATTATCTATCAAGGAAGCAGCTGAAGGAATTCATCCGGAACAAAAAATTCAAATCAAACTGGAGATCGATACTGATCCTCCTCCATCCCATTTACCATTTGAAAGTAAGCTAGTGTTGCAACCGGTCCCCTTTTATGTGAGCACATATGCAATCGTTGATCTATGTGCAGGAAAGATACATGCCGCTCTTTGTCGCAATTGGCAAAAGCGTGTCAAAGGTCGAGATTGGTATGATCTAATTTGGTATATGCAAAACGGAATTCCTGTGAATTTATCTCATTTAAGAGAAAGAATGCGGCAAACTGGACATCTACAGCAGAATGAAAAATTTGGGATTTCCGAACTTTTCGCAAGGCTACACAAAAAGATAGATGAGATCGATTGGGAACTTGCTAAATCAGATATTTCAGTCTTTATTGCAGATAAAACTAAAATAGCACTCTGGTCGAAACAGTTTTTTCACGATGCGATCGTTCATTTGCGTTGGGTAGATGATCCCAAATAAAATCAGCGGGTGTAGAAGGCGATGAGGTCGCCTGCGCGGGGGTCGTGGAGCTTTTTGAGCTGCTCGTAGAGGCGGAGGGCTTTGGCGTTTTGGCCTTGCTGGAAGTAGAGGACGCCTAAGCGAAATAGGATGTCGCTCTCGAGGGGATTAATTTTGAGCATCGCTTCGTACTCTGCGCTCTCGTGCTCCAGGTCGTCCATCTCGTGGTAGAGGGCGGCAAGTTGCGCGTGTACCCAGAGCTCGCCTGGGGCAAAGTGGTCTAAGATTTTAAACTCTTCGATTGCGCGTGCTGCGGACTTTTCAAACATTTGACGCATCTTGAGAGAAGCGTATTCGCGCGGGATATATGCCATCGGGGTATCCGGTGTTTTATAGATCTTGGCAAGAGCGACATACGCAGTTGCAAGGCGTGCGTGGGGCTCTATCGCACAGGGCTCTTGTTTGATGGATTGAAGATACTCTTGCACGGCGTGCAGCAGCAGCTTCTCTTTTATCTCATAGACATCCTTCCAATGCATCCAAATGTTAAACTTCTCCGCGACAAGTGAAAGAGAAGGACGCTTTTTAAAGGTCTGGTAGAGGCTTTGCATCTTCTCGTCGATAAGATCGGCTAGGTGGAAGAGAGCAGACGCGATCTCTTGTGGCTCGGGGGTAGAAGAAAGCATCCTGCAGGATGCGACGTAATCCTCTTTGATCTCTTCGAACTGCTCAGGTCTTTTTGCATCGAAGTAGAAGCGAAGGACAAAGTAGGAGAAGAGGGTGAGAAAGAGGGCAGCGAGTGTGAATGCAAAAACAGTTGATTGGGTAAGCAGCGGGAAAAAGATAAGAAAACCCACACACTCTAAAGTAGCGACCAGAAAGAAGGCGATGCGGAAGAGAGCATAAGAGCGCATGAGAGAGAAAAACTCTTGGACTGCGGTAGCGGCTCGCTCTTTCGCTTTTTCTTCAAAATAAGAAGAGCGAAGAGCGAAGTGAAGAATCTTACCCTGTTTTTTCTCAGAACTTGTTGTTTGCATGCAAAAAATCTACCCTAAAAGCGTAATTTACTCAATCACCGGTTTCGATCATGTAGTTGATCACATACTCGGAGACGCCTGCTTTTTTGAGACCGATGATATCAGAACTGGAGAGACGAAAGACGCTTTGTGTTGCATCGATCTGTCTGGTAATTGTGTCATCGCTCAAGCCGTTTTTGGACATGTTTTTCACATCTTCTACGGTGAGCTGCTGTCTTCGATCGATTCTATCCAATGTGCGAGGAGACTTCTCTGCCATCACTGCGCGATCGTGCTCATCCAGGGCATAGCCGATGAGGGCGCCTCCAACTGCGCCTGCTGCTCCCCCGATAAGCGCTCCGGTGCCGCCTCCGGCGAGACCTCCGATGAGTGCGCCGCCGCCAGCTCCTACGAGTGCGCCAGTCCCTGCTTTACTCTCGCAACCCGCTAAGAGCACAGCACATGCCATTATGGGCAGTAATTTGCTTTGCATATCGCCTCTCCTCGTTTATTCTTTGTTTAGTAAGATTTAACGGTTTTTGCAAGAGATATGTTGCCTTTCGAAGAAAAAAATACAGAGCTAGAAGAGAAGCGTAAGAAGGAGAGAAGGCGCTTTTTAGTACTGCTTAAAAGAAAAGAGAATGGGCTCGCTATTCTCGTAAAAGAGGAAGCAAGAGGAGAGCGGTGGAAGGAGGAGGAGCAGGAGGCGAGGCTTCTTCAAAGCAATCTCTTTCGCGTAAAAAATGGAATGAAGAAGATCGAAGTGGAGGATTGGGAGAATGAGGGAAAGATGCGCACTCTTACACTCGATTCCGATCTTGAGCCTGGCGAATTTTTAAAGCGCAAGTTTGTCCATGCGCGCAAATTAAAACGAAAATTGGCTCATGCAAAAGAGCAGATTGCGCGTGTAAGAAAAGAGATAGCGCTGCTTGAGGAGAAGCTCAAAGCAGTCGAAGTACAAGAGAGCTTCGAAGAGCCAAAAACAAAGAAAGCAGCTGAAAAAAAAGCCCACCCTTTTCGCGAATTTACAACAGAGGCAGGCCTCAAGATCTATGTGGCCAAGAAAGATAGGGACAATGAGAAGCTCACCTTCTCTTTTGCGCATGGAAACGATCTTTGGATGCACGTGGCAGATAGGCCAGGCGCTCATCTAATAATAAGATGTCCTAAAGGCAAAGTTGTCGATGAAGCATCACTTTTGGATGCAGCGCTGCTCGCAGTCCACTTTAGCAAAGCTAAAGGGGAGAAAATAGCCGACGTTACCGTCGCCGAGGTCAAGCACGTCTCAAAGCCCAAACGCGCAAAAGCAGGCCTGGTCAACGTGAGCAAGCACAAAAAAATCACCGTCCGCTCCGACCCCGCACGCCTTAAACAACTTCTTACTCTTTGAAGCGGTAGCCGACGCCGCGGACAGTGTTGATCCAGTCGAAGTTGGGGCCGAGCTTTTTGCGGAGCGATGCGATGTGCACGTCGATGTTGCGATCGACGATGAAGGCATCATCATTGTGCACGTCGTCTAGGAGCTGGTTGCGAGTCAAGACCTTGCCACGGTTGGAAAGCAGGCGCTTTAAGATGCCGAATTCGGATAGGGTGATTGTGATGAGCTTATCGCCTTTGCGTAAGAGGTAGCGGTCGACTTCGAGAATAAAATCTCCAAAAGAGAGTGTTTTGAGAGTCTTTTCTGCCTCTTTGCCACGACGCAGCACCGCTTTGATGCGTGAGAAAAGCACTTTGGGCGAAAAGGGTTTAGCGACATAGTCATCTGCTCCGAGCTCTAAGCCGAGCACGACGTCGAGTTCCTCTCCTTTTGCGGTGAGGATGATGACGGGGATGTTTTTAAGTTCGGGGTTGTTTTTGATCTTGCGGCAGACATCGAATCCATTTTGTCCGGGGAGCATGATGTCGAGAATGACGAGATCGGGTTTCTCTCTTTCGATCGCTCTATAGCCATTGATGCCATCTACTTCTACGTGCAGCTTGTAACCGGACACTTCGGCTTGGAGTTTGAGGAGAGCGGCGATGTCCTCTTCATCTTCGATAAGCAAGATTCTCTTTTTTTGGCTCATGTTTCATTACCTTTTTTTGTACGCTGACGCTTGGGGTTCGACTCGCTTGCAGAGGGCGATGCTGGGCGCTTTTGAGAAAGGGAGCGGGTCATGTCCTCTTGGGATTGGGAAGAGTCGGCATAAAATTGCGAGACGATCTCGCTATTGATCTTCTTTACCATGGAGACGATTCTCTTACGCTCCTTCTTCGTCCAAGATAGCTATAGGTCCCCACACTGCCCAAGGAAAATACTCTTCTGCTTGCGCACTGTTGCATTTTTTGAATATCGCTTGAAATAGTGCAACCTTTAGTTTTTCTCTATCCTTAATTCCCTCTCCACTCAAAGCGTTAAAAATATTTGGTCTATTTTGAAGCGTATCGATTACTTTTCGGAGTTCTTCTCCTTTAATATGAACCAACTGGTAGCGGCTGTGATAGACGATAGGAGCGCAGGTATCATCAGTAGCAAGTTGAAGAGCAAGCTTTCCGGGTTCTTTAAATTTGGAGAAATCCAGCTCTCGCAAATTAGATAAACAGCCTTTGATGATGACAAGGTAAGAACGTCTATATTCTGGGGCATAGCATTTTTTACCAATAAAACGCATATCCTCTTTGCCGCAATAGGTATGCTGCTTAATCGCCTGCACAAACAGCGTGAAGCTGCTATCTTTAGAAAAAAAGAGATTAAATAGTGCATCCGCTTTTCCAGGAGAGAGATAGCTTCCCACTATTGTCATAAGGCCGGTGTTATGAAAAAGAGATACGCTTGTCATACGGGTTTTGAAAGTACGTGTTCAATAGGGTAGCTTAAAAAAGTTTTACCAAGAAGACGAAATTTTTCCGGATCGTCAGAAACATAAAAAGTGTAATCGGGTGTTCTCTTTTGCGGATTGAGAAGAGCATTTTTGTTTAACAGGAGACGCACGCTCTCGGCACAAGAGAGAGCGGGATCTATCAATGTAGTCTCTTTTGAGCACTCTTTTTTTAATGCGCTTTCTAAAAGAGGGTAATGGGTGCATCCCAAAAGAAGGGCGTCGATCTTCTCTTTTTTTAAGGGGCTCAAGTATTCGCGGATGGCAAGCTCTGTAAGCATATGGTCGATAAATCCTTCTTCTACGAGGGGAACAAAGAGAGGACAGGCGATGGCAAAAATTTTGGAGCGAGGAAGCTTTTTTGCGATCTCAGCCTGATAGACGCCCGACGAGATGGTGCTGCGCGTGGCTAAAACTGCGATGCTATCGTGTTTAGGAAGATGTTCTAAGCTTTCGATTGCTGCAGGAATTACTCCCACAATTGGGATGGGAAACTCCTTTTGCAGTTCGCTCAAGGCGAGCGCGCAAGCTGTGTGGCAAGCTATGACGAGGATTTTGATCTTCTGCTCGAGAAGAAATTGGCTGCTTTCTTGCACATAGCGTAAGACTGTTTCCTGACTCTTGTTACCATAAGGCAGCCTTGCGGTGTCACCAAAATAGACGATATTTTCGTGGGGTAAAAGCGCGCGAATTCTACGCATGACGGTGAGACCGCCAAACCCTGAATCAAAGATGCCGATTTTGGCGCTTTTTTCAGTCTGCATTTTTATTTTTTAATGCTTGGCTAAGAGAGGTGAGGGTGCTTTTAAGTTTAGCGACCTCATCGAGACGCTTGTTTTGCGTGGCGATCTCATTTTCTAGCTCGCGCATCTTATCTCTTAGCTGAGAAAAGGTGGTTTGCGATTGGGTCGTATGTGAGGAGATCTTCTCTTGGAGTTTCTCTAGTTGGGCGACTTTTTGAGAAAGTGCGGCTATCTGCTGGGCAAGTTCTGGGCTGCGCGCAGGCGGCTTTTGCACTTTTTTCTCGCGCTCTTCTAAAATTTGAAGAGCGACTTGTGTGCCGTGCAAAGTGTGTTTAAGATCTGCCACTTCCGTTCGCAGCTCATCTATTGCAATGTCAACGCGATGGTTGTCCTCTTGCAAAAAGGCAAGAGGAGCACGCGAGCAACCGGCCAACAGAAGCATTAATAATCCCACTAATGTTGGATATACTCTTATATGGAGTGCGGCGACTTGTCGCCGCTTTGTTAGACAGCGACTTGTCGCTGCTTTTGAAGAGCACCGTGACAAGTCACGGTGGAGAAAAGCGGCGACAAGTCGCCGCACTCCACACAAGAAGGATGCGCTCTTTAAGTATCTATCGCCCTTTTTATACGCAGCAATGAAGTTACGCAAGAGGTCTCTATCTTTGATAGATCTTAAATTGTGCGCGACGGTTCTTTGCCCAAGACTCGGAAGCATGGCCGAGCTCTGCAGGACGCTCTTTGCCGTAAGAGATCGTGTGGATCTGGTTGAGATCGACACCCTTCTTGACCAAGAGAGAGCGGATGTAATTGGCACGACGAGCTCCCAAAGAGAGGTTGTAGGCTTCTGGGCCCCTTTCGTCCGCGTGTCCTTCGATCATCAAATAGGTATTAGGATGATCTTTCAAATACTCAGCAGCACGGTCTACCGCTGCCAAAGAGTCTTGAGAGCGCAGCATGTGGTCATCGGTATTAAAGTAGAGTGTGCGGAAAACAGAGAGAAGTGCAGAAGAGGGGTTTTGGAAGGCCTCGATATTAGGGATACCGCTTCCAGGCTCTCCTGGAGCATTTTTAGGTTGTGGGATAGCTCCATCGGAAAATTGCGATTTTAAATCTTCATCGCGCAGTGCGAGGAAGTCTTCGCTCGAAGGACCGATAAAGTCGTCGTTTTGTGCAAAGTGGTCTTCGCCATCATTGCCCCAAAGGGACTGGCTGTTTTTATATTTGAAGCTTCCTGCAGACTTGGAATCGTCCCATACGTTTCTGTTGTTTTTACATCCTGTGACGATAAGGCAGGTAAGACCGCATGCTACGAGCATCCATTGATAATTCTTTTTCATTTTTTCCTCTTATATTAACGTTTTCCCCATGTGGGGTAATGTTTTTTTCCCTGACCTTTAGTAATTTTAAAGGCGTCGGGTTGGTTTAAATTCACAAGATAAAGTTCAGACGAGGAGCCATCGGTCGAGTTAAACACCATGTGGGTGCTATCTGGTGCCCAAACAGGATTCTCTTTGTTGCCGGGTCCAAATGTGAGCTGTTTTTCCTCTTTCGTCATGAAGTCATAAATCCAAATCTGGCGTATCCCCCCTGTTTTAGCACTATAGGCTAATTTTCTTCCATCAGGAGACCAGGAAGGACAGGAATTTTCGTTATTTTGTTTTGTAAGTAGCACAGCTTCAGAGCGCTTTCCCTGAAAAGTTGCAGGAATCGTGTAGATGCGCATGCGGCTATCTTTGTCTGACACAAAAGCGATTTGAGAGCCATCGGGGCTAAATGTAGGCGATGCTTGTGTAGAACGTGGGTAGGAGTAGAGCTGCACCGGCTTTCCCACCTCGCCCGTCGCAGGATTGAAGGGCTGTAAAAAGAGGTCCGATCTTCCGTTGGCATCGCAGATAAAAGCAACCTTGTCGCGCTGCAAAGAGATCGCAGGAAGCAGCTGATTGCCGCGCAAATCGATTAGTCTACGGCCGACTCCCTCTTTTATCGAAGCGATGAAGATTTTAGGCTGACCCATCTTGTAGGAGACGTAGAGGAAACGATCGCCCGCTGCGGGATATTGAGGAGAGGCGGGAACGAGGACGGGTGTAACGCAGTAGCTGCGCTCTTTCGTGATCTGGCGCGCATTGTGTCCATCCCAGTCGCACTCCCAAATCTCCGACTGCCAATCGCCGCTATCGGCTTTAGTCTCTTTGAGCTGGACAGCGTAAAGAATTCTTGTGCTGGCAATCCCCTCTTTATTGAAGAGCGCTTTAGAGACGCCGTCTGCAAGCTTGTGGATCTGTCTGCGGTCCTGGTTTAAATCTCCGGTTAGTGCCACATCCATAAAGTGTTTGAGCGAACCGGTTTGTATAGAGAGGGCGTAAGCCTCGAGGGTTTTACCGGTGATTTTGACTTTTACGAGGTAGGGAATGCCCATGCTCTTCCAAGAAGGGACATGAAAAGCTTCTTTCACATCTTCTTTGGAAAGGAGCTGCTCCTTCTGCTCAGTTGAAGGAACGACTTTTGTGACGCCGTTATAGCTTAGGTCAAAAGCTAATACCGCTTCGAGCTGATGCAGGTAATCTTTATCGAAAGAGCTCGTGCCGCCAAATTTGCCGACATATAGCGGAGAGAGGGCGCTTGTAGAAGAGAGCTGCACACGGATCTCTTGGCTAGAAGAGTCTTCTGCATAAAGTACAGAACAGGGACTAGAGCAGACTAAAAGAGATGCAAGTATTTTATATTTCATAGCTCGTTACAAAATGTCACTACGTAGGTCTTCTGTTTTTTAATTCCTTCCACCGGAGGAAATCTCAAGTGCGGTAGATGCAATTCGAGATACTCCCTATTTTTCTCACTTTCCGTTTTTATGACTAGAAGATTCACGACGCTGCCATCTGCACGCAGAGTCAGCTGTACCTTCACCTCGCCATAATCGGGAAGGTGGAGCGACTCTTTTAAATAACCGATAAGCGTCGCTTGATACTCCCCTTCACCACTTCCTCTCTCATCTATACCATCTAACTGGACTGGTGCTAGCTTGCTAGGCAGCTCTAATTTTCGAGAGGAACTTCTTTTATCGGGCTTTTCATCGATTTTCGCAATGCTTTCTTCTAGATCGTTTAATAACTTCTGCGTTAGTTTTTCCCGGTTTTCAGGTACAGATTTTTTTGGAGGCGGCTTTTTGTTGCTCTTGTCTAGCTGTTTATCAGCAATGGGAGGCGCCTTTTTTGCTGGTGGCGGCGTTGGCTTTTTGACAGGAGCAGGGGGAGGGGCTTTTGCCTCAACCTTTTTTGCTTTTGGAAGAGATGGCGAGCTGTTTGCAGCTTTTACACTCTTTTCTCTCGGTGAGGAGGCGATGGGTTTTGCTGTCATCGTCTTGATGACGAGCGACTTTTGCGTATTTTTAACTTTAGGCGTGAAGAAAAAGGTAAGGTATCCGAGCAGCGAGAGATGAGCGCCAATCACAAAAAAAGTGAAAAAGGCGCGCGGAGTATCACGTTTAATCCATTTGCGTAGGCGGTATAGCACGCCTTACAGGCTAGGACGAACGACGCGAATTTGTCAATCGGCTTAAGATAGCGGTGACCTCTCCGCGCTGCTTATCCATCCTTTCAGACCTATAGAAGGCATTGGCGGGCAGATGCATCACGCGCCCGTGGTATGCATGGTTCAAGGCGTTTACCGTCTTTGCCGTGCCATCTTCCTTTTCATAGCTGATGCTTCTCCATGAGCCGAGGACCAAGCATAGGAAAGAGAAGAGAAAGTCTCTTAGCCAGAGCCACCAGACACTGCGGATGCTACGTATGAAATCGAAAATAGGACCGAGAACAGGTTTTTTAAGCTCAGCATCGTAGATCGATATCTTATAAAACTGCTGACTCTCAAAACAGAGCGTGATGAGCTTTTGAAGGTCATTTGTTAAGATAGCATCTGCACCTGCAGGGTTTTCTGCATAGAGAGCTTGGATTTTTTGAAGAGCTTCAGCTTCTGTGACTTTATATGCAGCGATAGGCGTTCCATTGATTTTGAGCACATCTGCAAGGGTGTTGATACAGAGGTGCAGAAGGGATGCCATCTTTGCTTGGTCTTTTCCTGCGATCAGATGCTCGGCTACCTCTTTGGAGAGAACCGAAAGAGCCTCATCATCCAGCTCTTTTCTAATCACTTTGATCTCCTCGTGAACTTCTCTATCCGGAAAGAGCGATTCAACGAACTCTTCAAATGGTTTGTAAAATCTTTGGCCGATTACTGTATCATACACTTTTTGTACGTGTCTTGCGCAGTTATTGCCCGTCGGTTGGAAGACCTCTTGTCCTGCACGCGCCTTCTCGACAAAGTGGGCTAAATGCTTTTGCAGCACCTGAAACTCTGCGCCATCGATCGCGAAGAACTCAGAAAATTTCTGCCTTTGGCTTAAGTAGTCGCTCTCATCCGGATAGTGAAGCATGCCCGGCTGTGTGCTTTGCAAGAAGCAAAGCTTGTCTATGTCGCTGTCGGGTAGCGTAGGAGGCTGGAATCCAAAAGGAAGAATAACGAATTTTCCAGGCTCAACTTCTGCGACAACCTCAAAAAAGCCGTGGTTATTGGGGATGTTTAGATCCGCAGTCTCACGTGTTGCGCAAACTGCAAGAGCAAAACGTGTGCCGGAGTAAGGCCAGCGTACTTGACCGGCGAAACGTTGTTGAAGCTGCGCCTCGTCGACCATTCTCCATGGGGGTAGTTTTAGGAGCCAGTCTGGCTGATTCACGTCGACCTGATCGATCTGGTGGGTTGTGGGATTAAAAGAGCCAAGCTGAATCGAATCCCAGTTTAAGATTCCCTCTTGAAAGACCTCGACATCTTCGTAACCGGAACGTTTAGCGCGCATCTTGGAGTAGATATCTTGTTTCGGAAGAGAGTGGGGAGTGGCCTTAGTATCTACCAAGTTGCGTAATGCAACAGATTGCTTTTTTGTTCCCTGAACTCTTTCCCACACCCCTTGTATCTTGATACTTACTGCTAAAGAACCATCCGCTTGAGGACGCAAAGAGAGCATGTCGGGGGAGACTGCGCCGATCCGCTTATCAAGAGTCGCCTTCATGAGAGCATCGGTTTCATTGGGATATTCAACAAAAACCTTAATCCATTCGGGAGCATCCATTCCAGAGGCGCCTGGGGACCTTAGGCAAAATTTAACAAATCCCTCTGTCCAAGGATCTTTGTATTTATCATCTTCATCATGATATACGAAGTACTGTCTTACGAATTTTGGATACATGCGTTTATCGAGCTTGTCCCACACGAGGCTGTTTGAATTGCGCTCGATTTCTGCACTTTTTGTGTGGCGGCGAAGAAGAGCTTCGACAAATGCGGGATACTCATTGCAGACGCGTGCGATTTGCGCCCTATCATGAGCAGTTAGTTGTCCGTTTCCACCGGGATAAAGATCGGCTTTTCTTTTGTAACGCTCGATGATTCTGGTAAAATCGGTCAAAAGCTCATCGCGAGCAGGGGCATGTGTGCGTCCCTTTGTGCGGTACATGAGGGCAATTTGCTGCCGTTCTAACATCCAAAGGTCGTTTTCTGCATCAGGTTCATCGGTAAGTTTTTCAAAAACTAAACCGAGGCGCACTCCTTGCGCATCGTCAACGAGTTGTTGGTAAGTTCTAGCTTCTCCTTCAACCGGCGCCTTTGCAGCAGCAGAAATATCGGGTCTTACGGGGATCTGCTCAAGCTTTGCTAGTTGTGGGTTTAGCGCATTTAACCTATCGACGGCAGATGCCATAATCTGGAATTCCTCTCATGTAAAATAAGGAAAATTATATAGGGAATCTCTTTAAATGACAAATGTTAAAGAGATTTTTAGTCGGGTTGTAAAATAATGTCTAGCTGTTCGAAGCCCGCCTGCTCTATAGCATTTTTAATGGCTTGGTAGGTGCCAAATTCCGCTTTTTTATCGGGAAAGAGCTGGGGGGTGCGGTTGGGATATTTTTTTTTAGCTTCTTTGAGGAGGGGCAAAAGATGCTCACGAGTGACAAATTTTGAATTGAATCGGATCCGGTTGTCGGCAAAAACATAGATCGCAACAGGGCTTGCCTCTTCAACGACTGCCATCTGCTTGCTCTCTTTTGCACTGGCTTGAGCGAGCTGGATCCGGTCGAGCTCTAAGAGAGGGGCGATCAGGATGAACATGATCAGAACGACAAAGATAACGTCTAAGAGAGGCGTCAGGTTGATCGACACATCTTCGATCGCTTCATGATGAGCAAGTGAGCGTTTTTTTCTCATGATCTAATCGATATCCGCTTTGCGGTATTGGAGTTCCACGCGCGAGAGGAGCATATAGAGAAAGTCCTCCATATCGGAGGAGAGGTTTTTAGAAGTTTG
The DNA here is from genome assembly GCA_963804085.1 of Chlamydiia bacterium. Classification (GTDB taxonomy): domain Bacteria; phylum Chlamydiota; class Chlamydiia; order Chlamydiales; family Rhabdochlamydiaceae; genus CAWDOQ01. Next base: position 102,280 of record CAWDOQ010000017.1, read on the forward strand.
CTTCAAGTAGTTATAAGAGATAATAGCAGGAATGGCGATTAAAAGGCCGATCACCGTTGCTGCAAGCGCCGTCGAAAGTCCCCCTAAAATCATGGCGCTAGATCCTGCCGAGCCAACATGTAGCTCTGAAAAGGTGATCACGATTCCCCATACTGTGCCCAAAAGACCCAAAAAGGGAGCAAGCGTCACTACAGTGGAAAGAATGAAGAGGTTTTTTTCTAGTTGTTTCGCTTGAATGGAGATAGTGGTGAGAACATGCGACTCGATGAGATCCAGATCTCCGCGCGATAGATAGACGGCTTGCGTTTTAGGAGAGCCTGCCTGCGCTGAGAAGTAGCGGTTTTTATTTAACACTTCAACCGCCTTCTGCTTTAAGCTAAAGAAGATCGCTGCAAAAGGGTGTGGGATCTTGGATGTCGTTTTGGGGAGGTCTGTGATATCCAAAGAGAAAAGAGGTTCATTATTCTGTTCGACAGCAGATTGGAAAGCAAAAGAGACCTCTCTTACTTTGCGTGTTAGCCATGTTTTGTGCAGAAGAACCACCCAGCAGACCACCGAGAGGATGATCAGACCGAGAAAAATGAGTTTACCAAAAAAATCCGATTGGGAATAAGCGGTGACAAAGACGTTCATGCCAATAAGAGACAAAGATGTGGAGAGCATGCCTATAATAGATACAGCAAAGGAGGGCCACTTGTCAAGAGAGCCAAGAGAGAAAGAGCCGCTTGTCATCTCTTTTTATACTGCAGGGACTCCCTATGAGGAGGAGGCCAAGGCTCTTATAGACTCTTGCAAAAGATGGAAGTTAGAGCATGCAATCGAATCGCGTCCTTCTCTAGGATCTTGGGAGAAGAATTGCGCTCAAAAGCCGCTTTTCATCCTAGAAAAACTAAAAGAGCATAAGAGGCCTGTTTTTTGGACAGATGCCGACTCCATTTTTTTAAATGCTCCGGACTTTTCTCTGTTCCACAACTATGACTTTTCTGTACGCACCCATGATTCTCTTGCAGCGGATCATCCTTCAAAAGTTATCTCCAATACGATCTATGCGGCTTACACTCAAGAGACGCTCCAGCTTTTGCACCAATGGATGGGAAATTGCATTGAGGAGTTACAAGACAGAAAACGAACGAAGGAGTTTTGGGATCAGATAGCATTAAGAGGGGCGCTCCTCTCTTGTCCCAAGACCCGTCTACTCTCTATGCCTCTTGCATACTGCAAAATTTTTGATTCCGATTTTTTTAAGATTGCCCCCTCAGAGGTTATTCTGGAACACTATCAAGCTTCACGCCGATTTAAAAAACTGATAAAGTAACAACCGATGTTTATCGATTCTCATGCTCATCTTACCTCTTCAGAGATCCTTCCGGACGTAAAAGAGGTGCTCGCGCGTGCGCAAGCAGCAAACGTCACCAAGATCATCAACATCTGCACCGATGAGCTGACTTTAGAGAAGGGGCTTGAGCTGAGCGAGCAGTATGATTGGGTGTATAATACGGCAGCCACAACACCGCACGATGTGGAAAAGGAGGGAGAGAGCTTCTTTCCTATTGTCGAGAAGTGCGCCAAAGAAAAAAAGCTGGTTGCGATCGGCGAGACCGGCTTAGATTACCATTACGAGCACTCCCCCAAAAAAATGCAGCAGAAGTTTCTAGAGCGCTACTTGCAGCTTGCGCTTGATTGCAACCTTCCGGTTGTAATCCACTGCCGAGACGCTTTTGCTGACCTTTTTAGCATTGCAGATGCCACATACAAAAAAGAGGCGCTGCTCCTGCACTGTTTTACCGGAACACTCGAGGAGGCAAAAGAGGCGTTAAAAAGAGGCTGGAGTATCTCCTTGAGCGGCATCGTCACATTCAAGAAGTCGGAGAGCTTGCGCGAAGTGGCCCGCTACCTTCCACTAGATCGCATTCTCATCGAAACAGACGCGCCCTATCTTGCCCCGCACAGCCAGCGCGGCAAGAAAAACGAACCCGCCTTCCTTCCAGAAACCGCTACCCTCATCGCCTCCCTCCGCAATATCCCTCTCCCTGCTGTGGCTGAAGCCACCACCCGCAATACTGCTCGCTTTTTTTCTTTAAGTGGACAGAAGACCCCTTAGTGGACGAGGTGGACAGAGTGGACAAAAGATTTGTGGACGAAGTGGACGGGGATCTCCTCCGACTCTTCTTCTTGGCGCTGTCCACTTAGTCCACATCGTCCACCAAGTCCACTAAAGTCCACCCTCTTCGCGCCTGTCCACTTTGTCCGTTGGGGCCCTCTTTCTTAATTCATTTGCGTCTCCGCGACCCTGCGTCTTTCCCCTGAAAATTTCTAGGTTTTGTGACATGGGGGTAGCCTTGTTGTAGCAATCCTTCTTTCCCAATTATTTTATTGGACAGGCTCTACTCCCTTCCACTCAAGATCGTCCTTTAATCCAATTTGCGTGTCAGTTAAGAAAAGCAAGCTTTCCCCTACGTGTTCACCAGCTGTGCTGGGACGACAATCTATTGTACTTACACTGACAGATCAGTTTGCGTTGCGGGGTAATCCACCACTAAGACGTCGATCTTTTGCAAATGTTTTAATTTCTCTCCCTTGATCGGACTATTGGTTGTTCTTTTTTTAGGCTATCTTCTTAGTGACCTGTACCTGGTATCCCAATTCTTCTAGCCGCTTGGCATGATATTTGGCTTTTCGCTCTGGCTCTAGCTTGTCTAGAAAATCAACGCCTATTTCGTGGAACGGGATATTATCCTTAAGCATGTGGAAACACACGACGAGAGTTTTGCGCCCGATGGCTATAATAGATCTCTGTTTTCCTCTCCGGAGTGCTAGAGCGCGATACTTAGCTCCTAAGTAAGTGTTTTTTGTACGCGATACTGCCCATGCGACCTGGGTCATTGTTACCTTCAGGTGCCTGTTGCCCTTTCTGATACGCGAGGATTTGATCTTCCCCGCGCTTTGGTTATTTCCTGGACATAATCCTGCCCAGGCCGAAAGGTGGGCGGCACTTCTAAACTGACTCATGTCGACTCCTAATTCAGCTATTAAGGAGGCTGCGGCTAGGTCTTTTACACCAGGAATTGTTTTTAAAAGTTCTACCTGCGCCTGATAGGGGATCAATTGTTTTTGAATCTGTTTGTCAATCTGCTCAATAATAGCTTCAATGGCTGTGATATGATCCATCATCATCCGTAATATCTTGCGGTCTTCTTCTGCAAGGGTGCCTTTTAGAGCCTTTTCAATTTCCAGCCTAGGCGCTTGGCACTTCCCGTGAACATAGTCCATTAGTACTTCCATTCTCGTTTCTCCTGCAACAAGCTTGCAGATCATACCCCATGCTGTAACACCGAAAACATCTGAAAATACAGAGGAAAGCTTGATGTTGGCGTTCTCTAGCATTTTAATGATCCGATTTTTAGCGCTCGAAAGGTCTCTGGTTAGCGTTTGTCTATACCTAACAACCTCTCTTAATCGGACGATCTCTCTCGGTGGAATAAAACTTTTGCTAAGTAGCCCACATTTCAAAAGCTTGCATAACCATTCACTATCTTTAACATCGGTCTTTCTTCCGGGGACATTTTTCACATGTTGCGCATTCACCAAAACAACATCAAAATCGCCTTCAAATACATTAAAAATCGGCTTCCAGTAAATTCCTGTACTCTCGACGGCAACATGGTGGATATCAAGCGATTTTAACCAGTTTGCCAGTTCCTGAATGTCTTGTGTAAAAGTGAGGAATGTTTTGATTGTCTTGCGCTTTTGAGTTCCATTGCCTATCATTACGCACGCAGTTATGGAATCTCTATGTACATCTAATCCGCAGCATCTTTCGAATACTTCTTCCATGGCTCATATCTCCTATATTTAAGATTGTAGGGTTGTCGAAAGACAACACCACGTAAAGAGTATGAGTCATGGGTTTTTTTTAAACCGAGACTAAATTTTCATCGATTATTGTGAGCCCAGAGCTCATCGGGGTTTGCGTTAATCTTCAAGAAAAACGCAAAGACGCAGGGTCGCGGAGACGCAATAAAAATTTTTTAGCATAATAAATATGGTGTTTCCATTTTCAGATATTAATGCTATAATTTTTGCTCTATGACACAAGCAATAGGTTTAAATCCTACAATTAATACTTTACCTCCGGCACAAGAAAAGCCCTGCTTGGATGCGCTTTTCGAGCGCATTCAAGCGATCTGGAATGCGATTTGCGCCTGGATCTCTTCTCTAGCTGAGCGTCTTTTTCCGCCAGAAGTGCTTAAACAGCTGACTATAGCAGATAGCTCGCCTGACTCTTTTCGTTTGGTGATGCGCTATCTCTACCCGGAAGAGGTGGCTCGATGCGAACCGGTCTGTAAATCTTGGAAGGCGAACATCATCGAAAAGGTATGGGAGATGCAATGCCAGCAAGAAGGAGTCGAGCTGGAAGAAAATTATAAGTGCAAAGCGGGGCAGTACAAAGAGGCGTTTAAAACCCCCGAGCCAATCCGAGCCTTTGGAGCGACAGAGTGGAAACAGTATTTTGGAGATCCAGGCGTTGCCCCGCGCCTTCCCGTCAGCATCTACCGCACCTTTAAAAAGTTAGAAGTGACACACACTCTTACTCTCATCCCCGCAACGGTAAATGGGAAGCCGCTTACCTTAAACACCTTTGCTTCATTTACACCCGTGCGGACGATGGAGTTGCGCATGGTGCCAGGTATTCGAAAAACATTAGGGGATGAGCCTGTAGAGAAATCTCTTTGGGTCTGGTTGCAAAAAGATTTTGTGCCAGAGACTGGAGGAAAGTCGCAGGAAGAAGCAGAGAAGAGTTATCGGCTTGGAAAAACGCTTTGGATCGTTGTCAGCATCTTTGCTCATTACACCCGTTGGGATCAGCGTCCCTTAGACTCGGATGACTTCATCGCTATGATGCAAGAGAAGAATCCTGAAAGCGGTGCGCCTGCAGCTGTTTCTTGTTCTGATGATGGTGTATTGGTATTCTTTGCCACGAAAAACCATGCCGATACACGGGTGGCTAATGCGTTTCCCGCATAAAAAATCATAAATTTTTCTTTTTGAAAAGTGTGGGGGTCATTACATTGTTCATGTATGACAACCTCTTCGACTTCCGGTCTTCCGAGAGCATTCATTTGGAGAAGGCTCCATTCGCTGATGGGGCTCTGGCTGGTGATTTTTCTCATGGAACATCTCCTGACAAACTCGCAAGCTGCACTTTTATTAGGTGACAGCGGCCAAGGGTTTGTGCAGATGGTCAACTGGCTTCATAATTTGCCTTACTTGCAAGCGATCGAGATCACGCTGCTCGGTGTGCCGATCTTTGTGCACCTGGTTTGGGGAGTGAAGTATCTTTTCACAGCCAAATCCAATTCTCATCGTACAGATGGGAGCACACCATCACTACCTGAGTATGGACGCAACAGGGCGTACACCTGGCAGAGGATCACCTCGTGGATTTTGCTGTTTGGTCTGATTGGACATGTGGTCAAGTTCCGCTTTTTGGAGTATCCCGATTCGCTCAATCAAGGTGAGAATAGCTACTACTTTGTGCGCGTGAGTGTAGACGATGGTCTCTACACTGTTGCAGATAGATTGGGCGCGACGCTATATGACACGAAAGGAATCGAAAAAGAGGTGCGCAAGCTCGAAGAGAGAAAAGAGGAGAGTGCACTCGTTGATGCCGCGCAAGCTTTAAAACAGAAGGAACTTTTAAGTTGGGAAGGCCCGACGCCGTCTGCTTACGATCTACAAAAGGCGGTTATCTTTGCTTCTTCACAACAATTTCAAGAGAAGCAGCGCTGGGTGCAGAAGTTAAGTGCAAAAAAAATCAGCAGTACAGAGGTGATCGCGGTGGCAGATAATTTTGGGACCGCCTCCTTGCTGGGCGTGCGCGACACTTTTAAAAATCCGATCTATGTAGGGCTCTACACAATCTTTGTCTTAGCTGCGTGCTTCCATGCGTTTAACGGCCTTTGGACCTTTCTCATTACGTGGGGCGTTGTGCTCCGCATGTCCGCACAGCGCTGGACAGTCACTTTAGCCATAGCTTTAATGCTGCTTGTCACCTTTTTGGGGCTCTCCTCCATCTGGGGCACCTACTGGCTTAACCTGAGGTATTAATGGCGCTCAAAAAAGAGGTGGTTGTCGTAGGCGGCGGTCTTGCAGGCCTTGCTTGTGCCATGCGCCTTGCAGAAAACGGTTGCCATGTCAAAATTGTCTCTGTAACAAAAGTCAAACGCTCCCACTCTGTTTGTGCGCAAGGGGGGATCAATGCAGCGATGAATCTTAAAAATGAGGAGGATTCGCCGATTGTCCATGCGTACGACACGATCAAAGGTGGAGATTTTTTAGCTGATCAGCCTCCCGTGCTCGAGATGTGCATGGCCGCTCCCGGCATCGTCCGCATGATGGAAAAGCTTGGCTGTCCTTTCAACCGGACAAATGAGGGTAACCTCGATGTGCGCAGATTTGGAGGAACGCTCTACCACCGAACTGCTTATTGCGGAGCATCCACCGGTCAACAGCTGCTCTATGCGCTTGATGAACAAGTGCGCAGGTTCGAAGTGAAAGGGCAGATTGAAAAGTTTGAAAACCATGAGTTCATGCGTCTTGTCCTGGATGAGGAGGGGGTTGCGCGCGGGATCGTGATCATGGATCTCTTTACGCTTAAACTCGACGTACTTAAGGCAGACGCTGTTGTTATTGGCACAGGCGGACCTGGCCTGATCTTCAAAAAATCGACCAACTCCACCTTTTGCACCGGTGCTGCAAACGGAAGGCTCTACAAGCAGGGAATGCGTTATGCTAATGGCGAATTTATTCAGATCCACCCGACTGCAATTCCGGCAGATGACAAACTACGATTGATATCTGAATCTGTTCGAGGAGAAGGGGGACGCATCTGGGTCTATGGAGACTCCTCCAAAACGATCGTAACGCCCGATGGCAAAACGATCCCTTGCGGAGAGACGGGAAAACCCTGGTACTTCTTGGAAGAGATGTACCCGGTCTTCGGCAATCTCGTCCCGCGCGATATCGGCGCCCGCGAAGTGCTGCGCATCTGCGAAATGGGGCTTGGCATCGATGGTAAAATGCAGGTCTATCTCGATATCACACATCTTTCTGCTCAGCAGCAGCATAAGGTCGAATCGGTCCTTGAGATCTACCGCAAATTCACGGGAGAGGACCCGCATAAAGTTCCGATGAGGATCTTTCCGGCTGTGCACTATTCGATGGGAGGCGCGTGGGTCGATTGGCCCGCAGCTGATGATCCGGACCGCTTCACGCGCTTCCGTCAGATGACCAACATCCCAGGCTGCTTTAATGTGGGCGAATCGGAGTTTGCTTACCATGGTGCTAACCGCTTAGGAGCCAATGCATTACTTGCTTGCATCTTTGCCGGACTAACTGCCGGTGGCGAAGTCCCCCGTTATTTAGATGGCCTTCAAAGTAACTACGGCAATCTCTCTACGAAGATGTATGCAGAGGCGCTAGCGCAAGAAGAGGTTTTTAAACACGACCTGATGTCGCGCAGCGGAAAAGAGAATGTGCACCGGTTGCATGATGAGCTCGCAGAGATCATGATCAGCCATGTCACTGTCAAGAGAAGCAACAAAGATTTAAAAAAGGCGATCGAAGATATTAAAAAGATACGCGAAAGATATGCTCATATCTCGCTCGATGATCGCGGCACTCATCTCAACCAGACCTACGCATTTGCCAACCAGTTTGCCTACATGCTCGAGCTTGCGCTTGTCATGGCAAAGGGTGCGCTACTTCGCGATGAGTTTCGTGGGGCGCACTACAAGCCGGAGTTTCCCGAGCGCGACGATGAGAAGTGGCTGAAGACGACGATCGCGACCTACGATGCCAAGAAGAATGAGCCCCATATCAGCTACCTTCCGGTTGACTTAAGGCACTTAAAGCCCGTAAAAAGAGAGTATGTGAAAGCAAAGAAGGTTAAACCCACTTTGGAAAATATTCCGACAAACATCGCGCTTCCAGTTTAAAATATGAAAAAATTCACTCTTAAAATTTTACGCGGCGTCCCTGAAAAGCAGTACTGGGAGGAGTTTGAGCTCGAGCTTAAGCCCTTCATGAACGTCACCTCTGCGCTGATGGAAGTGCAAAAGGAGCCCGTTAACAAAAAGGGAGAACGAGTCACACCTATTGCTTGGGAGCAAGGCTGTTTAGAAGAGGTGTGCGGCTCCTGCTCGATGCTCGTCAATGGAAAGCCGCGTCAAGGGTGCACAGCGCTTATTGAAGAGATCTTAAAAGCTACAGGCAAAGAGACGGTTGTCTTAGCGCCATTTACTAAGTTTCCTCTCATCAAAGATCTAGTCGTAAATCGCGACAGCATGTTCGAAGCTCTCAAAAAAATCCGCGGCTGGGTCGATGTCGATGACTCGTTCGATCGTGGCTTTGGACCAAAAGTTGATCCCAAATTGCAAGAGACACTCTATCTTCTCTCCACCTGCATGACGTGCGGTTGCTGCGTGGAGGGTTGCCCTCAGGTGAATAAGCATTCCAAATTTATCGGTCCTGCGGCGATTTCACAAGCGCGTTTATTTAACGCGAATCCAACCGGCAAGCTGATGAAAGAGGAGCGCCTTCTTCCCATGATGCAAGAGGGCGGCGTAAGCGACTGCGGTAACGCACAGAACTGCGCGCGCGTCTGTCCCAAGAAGATCCCTCTCACAGAGTCGATTGCTGTGATGGGAAGAGAAGTTGCCAAGCAAGCCATCTCTAATCTGATCAGCCTACCCGACCGCAAAAAGTAGATCTTTTGCGTTCTTGCCGCCTTTCTTGATCCTGCTTATCCTGCCGGCGAAGCCGATCGTGTTGATCCTGTCATCTTGCATTTTAAGAAAAGTAACAGGATGAACACGATCGGCTTCGCCGGCAGGATAAGCAGGATGTTATACATCGCTTAAGAATTTAAATGGATAGGTTCGTAGTGGCTTGTCTATGGGGAAGAGCGGCAATTTTGAGCGCCTCTTCAAGAGGTATTGTATGAACAGAATAGCGCGAAGAGAGCACTTCTTTTACTCTATTTATAAAGTGCTCCTTGCTAAGTAGATGCTCGTGCAGCTGACAGAGAAAGTCGAGATGATCTCTTCCTGCACGATATGCAGGTGTCTTTTTTGGATGCAGAAGATGGCGCATCCGTTCCTTTTCATATTTCCAGAGAAAGGTCGTATGGTGCAGCCAGCGATCTTTTTTTAAATACTGCGCGTTGCCGCCGCATTTACGTTCCCCGATCACATAGTCATTCTCGCGCAAATGAAAATCAGGTAGCTGAAAGACCTCTTTGTAAAACCCTTCGCTCCACTTCAAAATCGGTTCGGGATAGCAAGGAAAGGGGTGAAGCTCCTTTTGCGAGATGAAGGTGACAAAGAGAGTCTCCTCGTCGACAACAACCGTGCCTCCGCCGCTAAAGCGCCGTACGAGTGGAATGCTGCTTTCTCTTGCTCTCTCAACGTCGACAAGCTCTTCAGCTTTGCCCGAAATCCCCAGCACAATTGCAGGTGGAGCACCTTGATTGATGAGACAGAAATTGCGCGTATCGGCTCTTAGAAGAGCCTCTTCCAGCCTTAGCTGCTCCCACACTGGCGCTTGCATCTCAATTAGATGAATGGTCATCCTTGTTCCCTTCGCGCCCGCTTCCGCGCCCGCATGCGCGCCCGAAATTTAATCCTGATCCGGATCGGGCGCGCATGCGGGCGCGGAAGCGGGCACGTATTTTGATTTTTTAAGCGCGACCATTAGCACCGAAATATCCGAAGGAGAGATTGCAGTAAGCCGCGAAGCTTGACCAAGATTCATGGGTCTTACGCGGTGGAGCTTATCTCTTGCTTCATTCGAAAGTCCCTTCACTTGTAAATAGTCAAACGCATCCGGAATTTTGATGTTTTCGATGCTCAAGAGCTTTTCCACTTCATGCTCCTGTCTTTCGATATAGCCTGCGTATTTCAGTTTTAACTCGATCTGGAAATTGGTCTCTTGCCCAAAGTCGGAGGCAGCTGCCGGAAAATCGGCAAGAAGCGTAGCGTAAGTGTAGCCCGGTCGCGAAAGCAGCTGCGCAAGAGAAGTGCCTCTTCCATCGATCGTCTTAAAGACTTTTGCAAGCCTTGCACACTCGCTATCGATTGTCTTCTGCTTTTCGACTGTTTTATTGTAACGCGCCTCTTCGATCATCCCCAAAGAGTAGCCGTAAGGACGCAAGCGCAAGTCCGCATTGTCTTGGCGCAGAAGCAGCCTGTGCTCGGCTCTACTTGTGAACATGCGATAGGGCTCCTCCAGCTCTTTTGTCACAATCTCATCGATCATCACACCGAGATAGGCTTCGGAGCGCTTCAGAATAAACGGTTCTTTTCCTGCTACTTTTTGCGCAGCATTGATCCCTGCAATTAGGCCTTGTCCTGCCGCCTCTTCGTAGCCCGTCGTTCCATTGATCTGGCCTGCAAAGAAGAGCCCCTCTACCAGCTTGGTCTCAAGCGAGTAGGAGAGCTGTCCGCTCTTTGCATAGTCATACTCGATCGCGTAGGCAGCGCGCATGATCTCGGCTTTCTCCAGCCCTGCGATGCTCTGAATCATCTCAAACTGCACATCAAATGGGAGCGAGGAGGAGACGCCGTTGACATAAAACTCTTCTGTGTTAAGTCCTTCCGGTTCGAGGAAGATCTGGTGGCGCTCTTTATCTGCAAAACGCACGATCTTATCTTCAATCGAAGGGCAGTAGCGCGGGCCGATGCTCTGGATTTTTCCTGAGTACATCGGAGATCTATGCAAATTTTTCTGGATAATTCTCTTTGTCTCTTCTCCCGTGTAGGTGATGTAGCAAGGAACTTGTGGAAGCCCAGGCCCTTCGGGCTCATCGTAAGAGAAGCGCACGCCAGCGTCTCCATTTTGCACCTCGACTTTAGAAAAATCGATGCTGCGTCTGTGGATGCGTGGAGGTGTGCCTGTTTTAAGTCTGCCTAAAGTAAATCCGAGCTCTTGCAGAGAGGCGGAAAGTCCAACGGATGGCTTATCTCCTGCGCGCCCTCCAGCAAAGTTTGTTTCGCCGATATGGATAAGACCGCGCATGAAAGTGCCCGACGCGAGGATCACAGTTTTTCCGCGGTAGGCGATCCCCTCTAGCGTTCTTACGCCTTCGATCTTTCCATTCGTGACAATTAAAGACTCTGTCGTTCCCTGCTTGATGTGAAGATTAGGCGTCTTTTCCAGCCTGTGGCGCATAGCAGTCTGATAGGCAAGTTTATCTGCTTGTGCGCGCGGCGACCAGACTGCCGGTCCCTTCGAGGCGTTGAGCATACGAAACTGGATTGCAGTCTCATCCGTCACTTTGCCCATGATGCCGCCGAGCGCGTCGATCTCACGCACCAGGTGCCCTTTGGCGGTGCCGCCGACAGCAGGGTTGCAGCTCATCTTGGCGATCGTATCCAGATTCATCGTGAGTAGAAGCGTCTTTGCGCCCATGCGCGCAGCTGCATGCGCAGCTTCTGCCCCTGCATGGCCGGCTCCGCTTACAATGACATCAAACTCTTCTGGATAGGTCCACATGATTGAAAAATTTAGACAAAAGAACCCCCTGCTTAAAAACAGGAGGCTACTGTTAGATTAGAAAAAATTTAACTTTAGCTCTTCTTATGGCGGTCGCGGCGTCTACGTTTTTTACGCTTGTGCTTGGCGATCTTCGCTCTACGCTTTTTTTTAACAGAGGACATTACTTTTCTCCGTACTTTTAAAAGTATAGTAGAAGGCGCTGCATTAAATGTAAAGGAGCGCGATGCACGCATTAAAAATTTTAATACGCGATCGGCTTGTAGTTTCTTTATATTATCTTCATAGTTATAATGGCCTCCACTTTTGTTAATTTCGAGGATCAAATGTGTGATTTGATAGAAGGTATGTGCAATTTTTGGGATAGGGCAATGACTGACTCTCATGTAACAGTCGATACTCCTATCTTAACCGCCTGCTTCGCTTCACCCAGACAGGGAGAGGAGGAGTGGCGGGCATATGATACGCCGCAGCTCGATCCCGCACGCGTCACACCGCTCGATATCGAACAGTGTAAAGCTTTGGCAGAAGAAGCGCGCTCAAGAGGCCATTGGGAGATGGCTAAGCTGGTTGCACTGTCCGTCGGAACGGTTCTAGCGACAGCGGTTCTTTATATTGGGTTGTGCATCCTCATTTCGGCGGTTACTGTTGCGATCATCTATATTTTTGCTCCATCTTGCAGTGGCTGCTCTTGCAGCCAGCGAGCTTTTAGCGGGGGCAGTTGTCATTGTCGGTTTCGTTGCTGCCGTAACTGCGTTTGTCAATGGTATCCCTGCCGCCCTATATGTTCTTACTTGCACGTGGACAAAAGAGGGGATCCCGCAGATCAGCAGAAGCTACGATTATATGCAGCATCTTTATGAGCGCTCGCGCGAACTAGAGATCTTAGGCGCACGCGATCCTGAACCCGCTGCAGCAGCAGCAGCTGTTGGAGGAGCATAGACTATGGCTTGTATTCCAAGAGGCGTCGACATTTATATGAGGCAGTGGGAGTATGCCTTCTCCTCAGGTGTCGTGCATGCACAAGACCCTTCTTTTTTTGATGACTTTACACCCAGAAGAGGGAACTGGCACACCTGGGATGTGAGACATCTCAACTCTGCTCAGTGCCGCATAGCCGCCAAGCACGCCGCAGAGGATATCTGCTGGGAGAAGATGAAAACAGCGTGGTGATCACCACAGGTGTTGTATTTACCACGGTAGTTGCAGCCTCTTTGCTCTTTTGGGCAGGCGCCGTTGTCTATTTAACGGGAAGCTTCTTCGCAGCTCTTTTAGAAATCAGCGCCGGTATCACTGCTTTAGAAATCGGCATCTGGAGTGTGATTGTACTAGTTGGAACTGCAGCCGCAGCTTACGGCGCGGCAGGTCTTGCATTCGTGGTGACGATCATCTGGACGAAGGAGTTTTTGCCTGCGATCAATAGGAGTGCAAGCTACCGCGACCATTTGCATACCTCGATAGACACGCTGATGAAAAAAGCAGAAAATAGGGTGTAAGATGACACAAGAAGTCGGAGCACAAAATGGCCCCATTTTTTTTGCATGGGATAAAATAGCCACTCCTCTTGGGGTTGAGATTTTATCTTATGTACAAGAGACAAATCCTGCAAAAACTTGCCGCATTTTTTCTGCGTTCAGCCGCCAGTTTGTGTGCAATAATCTCTGGAGAGAGGGTGCAAAAAACACAGCAATAGCCGAGCTTCAAGTCGATGTTCTATTCTACAATCCAAGCCTAAATGTCACCCTGCAAGGCATCTCGAAATGTTTTGCCAAGCTTTTAGAAAGACAGCGCGCCTACTGTCCGACCTATCAAGCGGAGTTTGATGAGGTGCAGCGCAAGCACCCGAGCTCCTTGTCTTTAAAGAGATTTACTGAAGGGCAGAGATACGTTAATCAAGAAAGAGACGATAATTTAGTGAAGCTCTGGGGTGTGATTAAAGAGAGGATTGCACGCCTTTCCAAAGACTTTGGAACCGATAAAATGAGGAGAGACGCAGCTAATCTCGAAGTTGCGTATGAGATACGCGCTTGGATGCAGGACCCGGACAATCAAACCGCGCTGCTCAGCAAAATTACCCAATTAGACGTCTCGCACAACGATCTTTCTGAGATACCGCGCGAGATCCTTCTTCTCAAAGGACTTGAGCCCGAGAAGCTCACGATCGATCACAACCCACTCCGTAGAATCTCTCCCGAGCTTGTTCCCTACATTGCGCTTAACATGCCCAGCTTATGCGATAGAGAAGATAAAAAAGCGCCTTTATCAAAGCTTGGCGTTCTCGAGGAGATTCCCTTCCGTTTGTGGTTTAGACAAAACTACATGCCCGGCGAGACCTATCAGAAGATCGTGGAGACGATCGGCGAGTGCTTATTGCGCCTCGTTGGTTTCCTCATGATTATCCCTGGAGCGCTCATCTATTTTGTTACCACGGCTCTTCCTGCATTCTTGCTCAACCAGTTCACGATGCACATCATCGAACCCGTTGTGGCCTACTTCCGCAACTTCCTCGGCTATTCGCCTACCATCGACACCAAGAAATAGTATACCCCAGTGGACTTGCGCGAAGAAGGTGGATTTTAGTGGACGAGGTGGACTAAGTGGACTTTGTGGACAGCGCCAAGAAGAAGAGCCGGAAGAGATCCCCGTCCACCTCGTCCACCAATCTTTTGTCCACTCTGTCCACTTTGTCCACTGGGGTTAATCGGGAGCACGAGGGGAGAAGGCGCTGAAGGCCTCCTCGTTATCCGCTTGCTTTCCGCTGTTACTGTAGACGGGAGAGTAGTTGACAAATTGCGCGAGCTCTTTGCGGAAGGTGAGCTGGATGTTGCCGATGCCGCCGTGGCGGTTTTTAGCGACGATCAGCTCGGCCATGCCAGGTTTGTCGTAAGGATCGTAATACTCCCTTCGCAATAAAAAGAGGACAAGGTCGGCATCCTGTTCGATCGAGCCGCTCTCGCGCAGATCGCTCATCATGGGACGATGGCCTTGGCGCTCCTCCACTTTTCGCGAAAGTTGTGACAGACACAGAATCGGGATGTTGAGTTCGCGCGCAAGCGTCTTAAGCAGGCGCGAGATCTCCGAAATCTCGTTTTGTCTGTTCTCTGCAGAGCGAAAGAACCCCGATCCCGAGAGCAGCTGCAAGTAGTCGACAATGAGAAAACCGATGCCGTAGCTCTCCTTCATCCGTCTTGCGCGCGCTCTTAAGTCGGTGATCTTAAGTCCCGGCTGGTCGTCGATCACCATAGTCGCTTTTTGCATCTCACTCACAGAGGAGACGATGCGCTGAAATTCGACCCCATTCAAAGAGCCTGTTTTAATCTTGTCCGATTCTACCTCTGCTTGCGAGCAGATGACTCTGTGGAGGAGCTGTTCGGCACTCATCTCAAGCGAGAAGATGCCGACCGGTACCCCGTTTTTAAAGCAGACATTCTCGGCGATGTTGAGGGCAAGAGCTGTCTTTCCCATGGCAGGCCTTGCCGCCAAGATCATCAGGTTAGAGGGAGACAAGCCATTTACCATCTTATCAAAGTCGATAAAGTGTGTGGGAATCCCCGTGATCCCCAAATCTTCAGGACCCTTTTCTTGGTAGGACTCTTGTCTTGTTTGCAGCTCTTTTAAGTAGGGCGTTTGTGAAGTGGCTTTTACACCCGACAAGATCTCTTTGATGTGAACGCCGGCAAATGGGTTGGCCGCCTGGCTGATAGTGAAAAACTTCTGCTGCGCTTCATCCAGTGTGCCGTGGACATCTTCCGGATCTGTTAAAGAACTCTTTTCGATCTCTTGAGCGGCTTGGATCATCCGCCGCAAGATCGCTTTATCTCGGACCAGATCCACATACTCTTCGATATAAGCCGATGTGCCCGCATATTGCGCAAGCGTCGTGATGTAGCCCGCACCGCCTACTGCCTTCAGCTTGTCCTGGCGTTTGAGCTCTTCGCAGACCAGATGGATATCGGCCGGCTTATCATTCTTATACGCGCCCTTCAAGACCTGAAAGATGATCTTGTGCTCGGTGAAGTAGAAGTCAGACTCATCGAGTCCGTCAGAGGCGATGTTGAGGCTGTTGATGCTGGTCAGCATGCAGCCCAATACCATCATCTCCGACTCTTTGGAATGGGGAGCAACTTTGATATTTTGGGTCATGCTGATTGTGTGTAACAGATTGTCTAAAAATCGGAAAGAGTGGGATTTGAACCCACGGTACCCCTTTAGGAGGTACGCGTCCTTAGCAGGGACGTGCCTTCGGCCGCTCAGCCATCTTTCCCCAGTTGATCAAAAATGGTATCCCGCCGCTTTCTTTTTATCAAGGAGAAGAGAAATAAGTTTTTCTTGGTTAAATAGACATGTCGGGTGACAAGCCACTGCGTGTGCGTGTCCCCTTTCGAAGCCCGATACAGCACCGAGCATGGGCTTTCCCTACTGCTTTGCAAATCAAATGTGCCGTCAGGCACATTTGATTGTCTTCGCAGCCTCGGAGTCGGGGCGTGTATAACACAGCCCCGAACGTGCTTTGCACTCTCCTGCGGTACAATTTTGCTGTGCGATCTGAGTCGAATGGCTGCTCGCGCGCTCACTTCCCGCCGGACTTACGTCTCGGGGCGGGTCCCTTCTCGCGTCGTGTCGCAGTGCCTGTCACTGTTGGATACACTCTTGAAGTATGGCTCTGTGAGCCGACATGGAAGGGGACCCGCGACGAAGGAGTGGGGAGGGAATGCGCCGAGCAGCCCTTCGACCCAGATCGCACAGCAAAATCACACCACAGGAGAGCGCGGAAGCGCGCGGGGGGTCGTGTTATACACACCCCTCCGACGAGGACGTGATTTGGCAAAGCGAGGTGAGGCGCAAGGGGGCCAGCGGGGGGTAGCGACGAGAATCGCCGATACCCCCGACATGTCTATTCAACTTAACAAAAAATTAAATCTAATACCTAATCGATGAAGTGGGTTTGGGAGAGGCGCTGGCCGTTTAGGGCGTTCCAGTGGCTTGTGTGGATCGAGCCGTCGGGGTTTTGCACGACAATGCAGTGGACGGGGAGGTAGACGTCGGAGGTTTTGCGGATGGCAAAATCGTTGCCAAAGGCAGCTTTGGTAAGTTTCTCTACTTGCGAGAGGGCAAAGCGTCTAGGCAGGCGCACCGCATTTTTGTAGGGCATGGTGACCAGCTTCTCGTCGATCTGCGTTTCGGGCACGGTTTTAAGTTTGGGGTTTTGCAGGTGGAGGCGGTAGCGGTTTCCTGCTTGGACGATCAGCTTTTTCCTGCGGCAGCTGTCGATCCAAGCATCGAGCACATCGTTTTCAACGCGAAGTGCTTGCGAGAGACCGTCGCGGTCGATCGATCCGCCTTTGCGGGCGAGGATATTCAAAATTTTAAACTCGTGGCGGTCTGTGCTGGCATGGATGCAGTCGCCAAAGCCGTGGGTCTTTTCCCAAGCTCGTGTGTCGATGACCATCTCGCCATCTCTTAAGTCCCACAGGATGATCCCTTCGCGCGTCTTCTCGGGAGTGGTGTTGTACTTCACTTCCATCATGAGGTAGGGGTAGAACTTGAGCTGTGGCTCTAAATACTTGTGGCGGTTGTCTTTAAGAAGATCGCGTCTATGCACTTCCATGATCTGGTTGGCTGTGTAGCGCACTTCTAGCGTGTGGAAGGAGCCTCGGTTGACATACTCTATAATTTGATTTTTAAATTCAGGATGGTGCAGGTTGGTCCACCAGCCGCCATACCCTAGAGCCCCTAGACTGAGAAGTGTGAATATAAAACGCATATATCTTAAGATATAGGTTTTTCGGAGTATTTTAACAAGATGAAGCGTTTCGTTTTATTGGGCGTCTGTGTCAGTGCAGCGCTTGCCTGGGGACTCAAAAGCGAGTAAAAAGCAGCCGCTCTCTTTTTCGGATAACATGGTTTTTCCTGAGCTGTGTGCCTCGCTTGTGAAAGAGGATGCATTTCGTAATTTTAAGCGCGAGCCTCTTGCCAACCTCTCATGGGAAAATCTGAGCTACGAGGAGGGGAAAAGCTTCTTTGATGCGCTCCAAAAAGAGTATCCCGAACTGCTCGCTTTGCATGAGAAGTGCCGCAAAAACGATCTGATCGGCAATCCGCGCAAGTTTATCTATAAAAAAGTGGGGGCGTTTTCGCCCTCTACGCTGCGTTTCATGAAGATCTCTGGAGATTTAAAACGTCACTTCGGCTCTTTAGATGGCCTCAAAGTTTTGGAAATGGGAGGGGGCTATGGCGGGCAGTGCACGGTGCTCTCCTCTCTTTCTCTTTGCAAGAGTATGCAATTGCAGATCTATCCTCTTCGCTAGAACTGCAGCGTAAATACTTAGAAGAGCTTTCTATTCCAAGCGTCTCGCTCTACACTCTAAATTCTCCTCCTTCTGCCTCGTACGATCTTATAGTCAGTGATTTTGCCTTTGGCGAGATGGACCGCTCAGTCCAAAAAACTTTGATCGACAAGGTATTTAGCCATGCGCAGGCAGCCTATTTGATTTTAGCGCCTGCTCACTGGAAGGAGATCCCCTATAGCGCAAAGGAACATAAGCGTGTAAAGCCCTATCCGAAGGAAAAGCTTGTTGCACTCTTTCAAAAGCAGGGCTTTCTTTGTGAGGAGCTTGCTGAAGTTCCTCTTTCGGGCAAAGGCCACTATATTTTAAAACTCACCAGGAAAAGCCATGATGCTCTTTAAGGATCGACGCGATGCAGGAAAAATGCTCGCAAAAGAGCTTAGCTCTTACGCAAACAAGAAAGAGACGGTTGTGGTTGGTCTTGCACGCGGAGGAGTGATCGTCGCAGATGAGGTGGCGAAAATGCTTGGGCTGATTTTAGCAGTTCTTGTCGTGCGCAAAATCGGCGCGCCCGGCAATGAGGAGTATGCGCTTGGCGCGCTCTCTGAAACTGGCGAGCTGCTTTTAAATGAACAAATGGGGGTATCTTCTGCTTATATCCAAAAAATTATCGAACGCGAAAAGAAGGTCGCTCAAGAGCGTTCGGCACTTTATCGCGGCAAAAAACCCCAGGTGGATTTTAAGAACAAGGTAATCATTTTGGTCGATGATGGGATTGCAACGGGATCTACGATGGAAGTCGCGATCCGTTCGATGCGAAAAGCAAAAGCCAAAAAGATCGTTCTAGCTGTTCCTGTAGCTGCGCCTGATTCGCTCAAGAGACTGAGCGCCCAGGTGGATGAAACGGTTTGTTTATCGAGCCCTTCGCCCTTTTATGCGGTGGGCAACTTCTACCGCGAGTTTGGACAGACAAGCGATCAAGAAATAATAGCACTTTTGTAAAAATGAAGTATTTTCTTCTTCTTCTCTTTTGCATCTCCTCTCTCCCGCTCTCGGCAATTCCTATGATCGACGTGCTCATGCGCCAGGCGATCGAAGAGAAGGCATTTCCGGGTGGCGTGCTTCTAGTGGCGCAAGAGGGAGAAGTTGTCTTTATAAAAGCATATGGCACGCGCACCTACACCGACAGTACGCCGATCACTTTAGACACTCTCTTTGATCTTGCTTCGCTTACAAAGGTAGTGGCTACCTCAGCTATTATCGAGAAGCTGTGCGAAGAGGGTAAAATTAAGAAAGATGATCCTCTTTTCCTCTATTTTCCAGAATTTTCACAGCCGATCACGATTAGTCAGCTTTTGAATCATCGAGGGGGATTTAAAGCAGATATCCCGCCTTGGTTTAATGAGAGCGATTTTTTAGCGCTGACACGCGAGAAACAAGAAGAGGAGATCTGGAATTTTATCTTCTCGGATGGACTTTGCTATGCTCCTGATGAAAAAAGATGCTACAGCGACCTCGGCTTCATATTGCTAGGAAAGATCGTAGAAAAAGTAACGGGCAAGAGCTTAGAAGAGGTTCTGCAAGAAAAAGTTCTAATGCCCCTTGCAATGAAGCACACCGTCTTCAATCCTCTAGAAAAGGGCTTCTCTTTAGAGGAGATCGCTCCGACAGAAGAGGATCTTATCTTTCGCAAAAGACTCATTCAGGGCACGGTGCACGATGAAAAAGCAGATCTCTTAGGAGGTATAGCCGGACATGCAGGTCTCTTTAGTACGGCAGGCGATCTCTTTCTTTTCATGCAGAGCGTTCTGGACAAACCCAACCGGTGCGAGTGGGGCTGGGAAACAATGCCACTCTTTGGCGAAAAGGCCTTTGGCCATTTTGGCTTTACCGGCACCTCCCTCTGGGCCGATCCCGAGACAAAGTGTGTTGTGATCTTGCTTACAAATCGCGTTTGTCCCACGAGAAGTAATATTAAAATTCGTGAGGTGAGAAGGAAGTTGGTGGAGACTATAAGCGAATGACGCAAAACGACATAAAGGACCTAAGGGACCAATAAATGGACTAAGTCCCATGTCTTTAGGTCCTTGACGTCCCTTTGGTCTAATCGGTGCAATTCATCGGAGTGTATATCGGATTAATCCTTCATCGAGAGCAAGAACTCCACATTATTACTTGTCTTCTTCAGGCGGCCAATGAGCAGGTTCATCGCATCAAGCGGCGAGAGGTCTGCTAGCGCTTGGCGGATGAGGTAGATCTTCTCTAGCTCGGATGGATGGTAGAGCAGCTCCTCTTTACGCGTGCCGCTCTTGACCAGATCGATCGCAGGCCATACGCGTCTATCGGCAAGACGTCGGTCTAAGACGAGCTCCATGTTGCCGGTTCCTTTGAACTCTTCAAAGATAACCTCATCCATACGCGAGCCTGTTTCGATTAGCGCTGTTGCAATGATGGTGAGCGATCCGCCCTCTTCGATGTTACGCGCAGCTCCAAAGAAGCGTTTAGGCTTATGTAGAGCGTTGGCGTCGATACCGCCGGTTAAGATTTTGCCAGAGTGCGGCTGCACTGTGTTATACGCTCTTGCAAGGCGAGTGAGTGAGTCTAGTAGGATCACAACATCGTGGCCATACTCGACGAGTCTGCGCGCTTTTTCGATCGCCATCTCGGCAACCTGCACGTGTCTTTCTGGGGGCTCATCGAATGTCGAGGAGACCACTTCGCCCTTGACGATCCGGATCATGTCGGTCACCTCTTCGGGGCGCTCGTCGATGAGCAGCACGATGAGGATGACTTCTGGATTGTTCTTTGCAATCGCGCTTGCGATATTTTGCAAGATGATCGTCTTACCTGTACGAGGAGGAGCGACGATTAGGCCGCGTTGGCCTTTTCCTATAGGAGCTGCCAGGTCGAGCACGCGTGTTGTGAAGACATCTCTAGTCGTCTCCATCACGATGCGTGTGCTTGGATAAAGAGGCGTTAAGTTTTCAAAGAGGATACGCTCTTTAGCTTGCTCGGGCGCTTTGTTGTTGATCTTGTCGACTCTCAAAAGAGCAAAGTACTTCTCCTTGTCTTTGGGCGAACGGATCGTGCCATAAACCGTGTCTCCCTTCTTCAGGTCAAAACGACGGATCTGCGCAGGAGAGACGTAGATATCTTCAGCAGAAGGCAGGTAGTTATAGTTCGGAGAGCGCAAGAAACCGAAAGCATCGGGAAGAACCTCGAGTACCCCTTCGCCTACTAAGATCTCATTTGGACTCTCTGATTTTAATTTGACGACTTCAAAGACCATTTGAGACTTTGTCATCGTACCAAGATTTTTTACCCCGATGTGACGCGCGTAGTGAGTGAGCTGGTCAATGTTCATCCTCTGGAGCTCAGAGATCTTTGTCAGATGCTGTTCGCCGGAGGGAGCCGCGCCCTCTTCTTGTGGGGGCAGCTTTTCATTGTTATTGTTATTATCGGGTTTGTGGGCGTTTTGAGAGAGGTCTTCTTGATACATTTAAGGTGAAACTCCTTTTATTGAACCGAATACTTGTTTAACGTTCTTTTTTAAATCTTCCATACTGCCATTGTTTTTGATCACAAAGTCTGCTCTTGCAGCTTTTTCATGAATCGGGAGCTGCCTGCGCATCCTCCGTTCATACTCGTCTGTGAGATATCCCGTAGATTTTTCAAATCGACTGCGAGAGAACTCCTCACCTGCGACAACTGCAATGACATAATCAAACGCCTTGTGGCTTTCGCTCTCATACAAGAGAGGGATCTCAGCGACAAAGAGGGCGTAACGTGCATCATTTCGTGTGTTCTGGTAGCGCTCTTCGATCTCATTTAATACTGCAGGGTGAAGAAGTTTTTCAAGATATTGAAGCCTTTCGGGATCTGAAAATGTTTTTTCTGCAACTTTTTTTCGGTCGATCTTCTGATTTATGAGAATTTCTGGACCAAACTTGAGGATGACCTTTTTTCCAATCTCTGTTTCTGGGGATAACAACCTGTGGACAATCTCATCGGCGCTCACAACATATGCGCCACAACTTTTGAGGATTTGGCAAACGGAACTTTTACCAGAAGCGAGTCCACCGGTAACTGCAACTTTTTTCAAAGTTAACACTCCTCCCAATTTTTTCCAATGGAAATATCGGCCACTAGCGGCACCTTCAATTGAAAGACCCCTTCCATCGTCTTTTTCACAAAAGTGGCAAGACGCTGAGCTTCACTGTCTGCCACTTCAAAGAGGAGCTCATCGTGGATCTGGAGCAGCATAACCCCAAGATTCTTATCGCTTTGGAGCACATCATCTATCTGGATCATAGCGATTTTTATCAAGTCTGCGGCGGTCCCTTGCAGGGGTGTATTGATCGCAAGCCGTTCGGCCTGAGCGCGGATCATTGGATTCTTATTGTCGATCTCAGGAATGGGGCGCTTGCGGCCGGTTAAAGTGACAGCTCTCCCCGTTTTGCGGGCGCACTCTTTGCAAAAGTTAAGATATTCTTTTACCCGTTTGTAACGCTCGAAGTAGGTCTCGATAAACTCTGCAGCTTCTGCATATTCGATATCTAGACCCTGCGATAGGCCAAACGCCTGCTGTCCGTAGATGATGCCGAAGTTAACTGCTTTTGCGCGTCTGCGCATCTCGGGCGTGACCTCTTGGAGCGGCACATTGAAGACCAATGAAGCGGTGAACGCGTGCACATCTTCGCCCTCATTAAAAGCCTTTAAAAGCGCAGGGTCTTCGCTTAAGTGGGCAAGAAGCCGCAGCTCGATCTGCGAATAGTCGCCCGCGACAAAACTAAAGTGCGCATGCTGCGGTTTGAATGCTGTGCGGATCTTGCGCCCTTCTTCCGTGCGTATCGGAATGTTTTGCAAGTTGGGGTCTTGTGATGAAAGGCGTCCTGTCGCTGCAACCGATTGATTGAATGTGCAGTGGATGCGGTGTGTGTGCTTGTCGATCTCTTCGGGTAGGGCGTCGACATAGGTGGAGCGTAGCTTCTCGAGCGTGCGATAGACGAGGATCTTTTTTATGACGGGCGCCTCTTCTTGCAAAGACTCTAAAACGTCTGCACTTGTCGAATAGCCGGTGGCTGTTTTTTTTGGCGGCTTGATCGCCATCTTCTCGAAAAGAATTACGCTTAGCTGCTTTGGTGAGTTTAAGTTAAACGTCTCGCCCGCGAGTGCAAAAATCTCCTCTTGCAGCACCTGTAATTTCTCGGCAAGCTCTTTGGACATCTTGTGCAAAATAGTGACATCGACAAAGATTCCACTTCTTTCCATACGAAGAAGCACAGGGATAAGCGGAAGCTCGATCTTGAGTAGTAGCTCTAGAAGATCCTCTTTTTTTAACTCTTTTTCGAAGAGCTCTTTTAGACGGAAGGTGTAGTCGACATCTTCGCAGCAATAAGCAGACACCTTTTCGATTGGCACCAGATCCATCGTGATCTGTTTCTTTCCCTTGCCAATCAGATCTTCGATTGGGATCTTCACCTTACCAAATTTTTCTAAAGCGAGCTGATCTAAGTTGTGCCGCTGGTTGTGAGGAGAGAGCAGGTAGGAAGCAAGAAGCGTGTCAAAAGAGATCTTCTTAAGCGTAATACCGAGATTTGCTAGCACATGCAGATCATACTTGATGTTATGCCCAAAAAAAGAGATGTGCGGACTTGCAAAGATCGGTTTTAAGATATCCAGCACTCTTCCTCGCGGGATATTGCCATTTGTAGGGATATACCAAGCTTCGTGTGTGCGCACTCCTAGCCCGATGCCGACAAGTTCAGCACGTAGCGGCTTCACATCTGTCGTCTCTGTGTCGATGCAGATCTCTTTTTCGAGCAGGAGCTTTTCGACTAAAGAGGTGAGCTCCTTCTCATCTTCGACAAGTTTGTAATGCACCTCTTTTTCTAAAGCAGGCTTTACTGCTTCTAAGCCCATCTCTTTGAGAAGAGTCATAAAGTTCATCTCTTGGTAAAACGCTTGGAGCTCCTCTCGTTTGGGCTCTTGCAGATGAAAGAACTCGACCTCATGTGGAAAGTCGACCGTGAAATCTAAAGAGGCGAGCTGCTTGCTTAAGAGGGCGATCTCTTTGCCTGTACGGATCGTCTCCTGTTTTTTTGCTCCCGGCACCTTTTCCGGATGCTCCAAGATGTTTTCAAGAGTGCCAAACTCGTTTAAGAGAGCGACTGCGGTCTTAGCTCCAAACCCCTCGAGTCCCGGGATATTGTCGGAAGCGTCTCCCATGATAGCGAGAAGATCGACGATCTGCTCGGGTGTGACACCGAAGAGCTCTTTCACTTTTTCTCGATCAATACGAAGATTCTCTTTGTGCACGTTGATTACAAACACGTGATTAGAGACAAGCTGGCAAAGATCCTTGTCGCTAGAGGCTATGTAGACCTCTTTTCCTTTCTGTTCTGCCCAGCGTGCGATGGTGCCGATCGTGTCATCTGCTTCGACGCCCGGGATGGCCAAGTGTGGGATTCCTGCGAGCGAGCAGAAGAGGATAGCGCGTTCCAGCTGCAAAAAGAGATCTTCGGGCATTTTCGCTCGATTGCTCTTGTACTCTTTGTAGATCTCTATGCGCTTTTTTTTGCTCTCAGGCCCGTCGAAGACGGCGATAAAGTAGTCCGGGGAAAAATCCTTGATCATCTTGTTTATAGAACGGATGAAGCCGAAGAGAGCATTAGTCGACTCTCCCTTGGGATTGGTCATCGGTCCTATTGCGTAATAGGAACGAAAGAGGATGTTGACCGCATCGACGATAAAGATCTTTTTCACTGTGCTTGAGGCTGATAGAGATAGAGGAATTTACCGCTCATCTCTGAATTTAAGTAGGGACCCATCTGGAATGTGTGGGTGATCTTGCCGCGGAAAAGAGAGTAGCAGCTCTGCGTAAACTCTGAGAAAAAGGGCATTTTGGGCGTGAGCTGAAACACCTGGTAGTGCGTCTTTTCATCCAACCCGGCAGCTTTTGCAAGTTCTTGCAGAGCTTCGCTATAACTCATATTCGCATTGTCGATATAGCCATACTCTTCGGCTTCCCTTGCGATGAAGACATTTGCGCCATACTCGTTGATCAGTTTTTCTTTGCTCAAACGTGGGCGCGCATCGGTAACGATGGTGATAAACTGCTCATACATAGCAGCCGTAATCGCACGCAGCGAACTATCTTCTCCCTCTTTCCAAGGTCTAAAGGGGTTTAATGCATCCTTGTCCTTACCTTGTGTGATTGTAAGAGACTCAATGCCCCACTTATCCATCGCTTGCGAAAAGTTAAAGGTAGGCCCCATGAGCACACCGATCGAGCCGATGACGCCGGAAGGAGCCGAGAAGATACGATCAGCCGCTGACGAGATATACATGCCGCCGGAAGCACAGAGACCATCGACATAAGCAAAGACAGGCACATTGTACTTCTGTTTGTAGGCTTTGATCGCGCGGTAGATATTATCCGCATCTGTCACCGTGCCGCCGGGAGTGTCCATGTGGAGCAAGATCCCTTTGACGCGGTTGCCTTTTAGCATCCCTTCGCGCGAGTCGATCAGGATATTATTCATCGTCTCGGTATTTAGATCTGCTGCTCCGATCACGCCATGAAAGTCGATTCTGAGTAGCACAGGGCTGCTGGGAGATAAGAGCTCGCGACGACCCTCTGCATCTTGTGCCACCATGAGCTCTGTTTTCTCAGGGACAAAGCTGGGGGGAGAGAGAATTAAAAATACAACGCCTAGCAAGACGATGCCGAGTAGAATCCCCAAAATAGCTCCTAAAGAGGTGCAAAAACTGCGGATGGCAGAGACAAAGATCGATTCGCGTGTATAGTCCATTTTTTAATCCTTTTAATTTAAAAAAGATCTTAGAGGTTGGGTTTGAATTTAGCAAGTGTAAGAAGAAAGGACAAAAGCGACCAAAAAGACCTAAAGGACGTAAACGACGAAGGACAAAAGAATTCTTTGTCGTTTAGGTCCTTTACGTCCCTTTGGTCCTTTGGGTCGTTTCTTCATTGTCATGTATTAAAATCTTTAATAACTAATAGTTAATATTAATTCTTTTCTTCTTCGATTTTTTATGTTATTATTTTACCACATTTAACGCAGGAGATCGTTATGGCAAATCAAATTGAATTAGGTAGGCCCGCAGCCGCAGTTGCCCCCCTTTCCCCCCTCGCAGACAAACCTGTCTATATGGAAATTTTGGAGCGCGTCCAAGAGGTTTGGAACGCTTTTGTCGCCTGCATCACAGACCTGGGCGCTCGCTTCTTTAACTGGTGCGCTAGCTGGATCGTCACACCCATCGCAGAGCCAAAACCTGAACCAAAACCTATCGAAGAAAAAAAGGCAGAAGTAGAAGCGGAACCTGCTACTCAAGAAGCGCTCGTAGAGTGGTACAGAAGCACGCTAATTGCAGATTACCAAGGAAGAGTGACAGACCAGCGTTTCGGCGAGCCTAAGGCTCTCATTGAAAGATACTATCAGATCTTTTTGGTGGCATCTCCCTACTACACAAACGCAAGACACAATTACACTGCCAGACTGCTCCGTTTGGGCGCAGATGCCAATAGTGTTGTATTGCACGAAAATTCTATGACTCCCTTGCGTTGTGCCGCGCTTACAGGCGGTCTTTTAGCCTACATAACATTAAGGCAAGCGGGTGCAGATCAGCATAAACTTTATGGAGGCATGCTCGATAGAGGCGAATCGACTATGGAGCTTCTTTACAGAATGCAAACCTCGCCACTCTCCGTGCGCGACTTTTTTTTAAAAGAAGTGCCGAAAAACCAGTCTCCTTACACTCTTTTCACAGGAGGAATGGGATCCTACTACGGAAATATGTATGAGGACCAGTTTGGCACAAAAGAGGAGATCGCCAAGATGATCGACTACGAAGTGCGCAAAATTATCGCTGAGATCAATCCCACTTTAGATGGTATTTTCCCTCAACCTCTTATTAAACTCGTTGCCGAGCATCTCACTTTGGAGGCATTTAGATGATCCATCCACTCTCATCAGCAGATCCTGTCGCGAGCCATGTTGCCAGCCGTGTCTTCCTCTTCTTGCGACTGCCTATTCGAGCGCGTCGAAGCAGTCTGGAAGGCCTTCTTGGCAATAGTTGAGAGCATTCTCTCCTGGTGCGGTGAGATGGTTCATGGAGTAGGCAAATCAAGCGAGCTACCTGTCCCGCCTAATTCGCATGAGAAGATGTTTGAAGCACGCCACCAGGAAGATTTAAGAGCCGAGCAGACCAAGATGGTCGAATGGTTTGATCTTTTTTCTGATCCCGATTGGGATCGTGGTTTTATGCCTATGGCAGGAGCGTTTTTTAGAACCTGGATTGATCTCCAGCTTCCTTTAGATAAAAACATAGAAAAAATAAGAGAACTTACCAAGGAACACCATCTGCTGCACATGGTAGCAAATCCCCACTTTACCAAGGATCAGCGAACCAATTTGTGGAAAAAAGGAATCCTTCCAGAAGAACCTGTAGGAGAAAATGCAACTGAGGGGCTACTGAAGCTTGGCGCCGATCCCAACGAGAAAACTTTTGCTTTCGACTACACGCCTCTTCACTGCGCTGTATACAGCGGCTGTTTTTTAGCCTATCGCACCTTACGCGAGTATGGGGCCGACCCCTTACTTCGCATGCTAAATCACTGGGAAGGCAACATGAGCTCGATTGCTCTTGCCCAACATATCCTAGTCGAAAGACAACCTACCACTTTTTTTCCTTGGAAGTTTGATAGTATGATTGAAAAGCGGGATCATGAATTGTGTGCTCTTTTTCCCTATGCTCTCAGCAAAGTTCCCAAAGTTGGCACCGATGAAGCACGCGATGCAGTCGAGAGAATTAGAGTGATTGCAGAAGTTGCAAAACTACCCAATAGCGGCAATCGCTACGACTTTGGCTCGTTTGAAGAGATCGAACAGATGCTCGCCTACGAAGAGGAGCTTGTAGCATCCATTAGAGCTAAGCTCGATGCTATTTTGGGCCTTACTCTCCCTCGGCCTCTTGTAGCATTGATCGGAGAGCACCTCAAATACCAAGTAATCAGGAGAAACCCATGACAGATGCCATTCGACCCACAGCTTTGCATGTTGCCCAAGATATAAAGATAGAGGAGCCTTCTGGTTGCTCTGATCTTATCGTACGCATACAAGCGATCTGGAATGCTTTTTTGGCAATAGTTGAGAGCATTCTCTCCTGGTGCGGCGAGAAGATTCATGGCGTGGGTTCTCCTGCAGAGATGCCAGAAGGGTCGCTTCCTCTTAACCCTCCTCCCAAGCCAAGTGTGCCGCGCGGATGGACCGATTTAAGTGAGTGGTTTGCAGCAGAATTCGACGCTGGTACTTGGTTGGAAAATCTGAATGGTGAAATGGTGCGTTGCCCTGTAGAAGTTGTTTATCAACCTGCCCGGGAAGCGTTAGTTAAGATTCAAAACTATATCGACAGCAAACATCTGCTCCATTTTGTTTCCAATCCTTTCTATACGAAAGAGGGGAGCAATGGTGTGGAGAAGCTGCTCAAACTAGGCGCTGTTGCAAACTCACAAACAGAAGATGGCTTTACACCTTTGCACTGCGCAGTGCTCTCTAGATGTTTTTTAGCCTACCGTACGCTGCGCGAGCATGGCGCCGATCCAATGGCCTCAGCAGAAGATAAGACACCCCTCCAGCTTGCCGATAAAATTAAAAGATTGAGCTTCACCAGATATGCGGATTTTTTTGGGGCGTATGTACAAGCTCACGTAGCAAGGCTGTTTCCTTACGCAGTGAGGGCGACGACTATACGGCCTTTCGATCCGCCGGACCCCAAGAATTTAGGCACAGAACAAGATATCGATCAGATCATTGCTTATGAAAAGAGGCTTTTAGACGACACTGAAAAACTCGTGATGGATACTTTGGATCAGTTAATTTCTCAACGCGTACTCGCGCTTGTCGTTGAGTATCTTCGAATACCCAACCACTGGTATGCTCAATGATACCCGCCGTTACCGCAACCAGTCCTGTTTCGCACTCATCTGTAGCAAAAGAGAACAATTCTTGCATCTGTGCAGACATTTGCGTGCGTGTGCAAGCAGTCTGGAATGCTTTCTTAGCTCTTCTTTCCGACTTTATCTCTTATTGCGGCAGCTGGTTTGCTGCGAGCGAGCTGGCTTCTCCTGAGAGGGAGAGCGCGCTTGTTGCTCTTCTTGACAGGTATGAGCAGTTTGCAGACACAACGCATGTGCGTACTTGGAATGGGACTACGGTGATTAAGCACGATCCGATCCGTACAAGCGGGAACACTCTTTCTTATGCAGAGAAGATGGAAAAAGTGAGAAAGTGCATTACGGATGACCGTCTCCTCTTTTTGGTTGCCAACCCCTACTACACTAGAGCAGGAGGAAATGAGAGAGATCCGGAAGCGAATAACCGCACGAAGCTGTTACTTGAACTGGGGGCAAATCCGAACCAGACGGGTCCCAACGAAGGGCACAGGCCGCTTCTCTATGCTGTCCTGACGGGCAGTTTTTTAGCCTACAAAACGCTGCGCGAATTTGGAGCGCTCCCTGTTGTCGAGATCTGGAATCGTTTCAAACCTGGCACTCGTATACCTTTGAGCTACGTCGAATTGGCTGAAAATATCCTGCAAAATAAATTTCAAGATTGTTCCTCGATTGAGTACTACTTTACGAGCGTGATTCCTCTTGATGATTCGCGAAGTCATATCGAGTATAAAGACTTCATTCCCTACGAAATGATAAAAGAACATCCCAAGTATTTAGGAACAGACGAGGATGTCCAAAAGATGATCGACTTCGAAGACGCACGAGCTCGTGCGCGCAGTTGAAGAGATCACAGAGCTCTGGCAGATCTCTCGCCCCATTGCAAATCTCATCGCCACATACAACGAGTACTACTGATTTCTGCAGCATTTTTCTCTGTGCTACGACAAAGTTTGAATGAGCTTTTATTAAACGCAAATGCAAAGCAAAAAATGGCGCCAAGAAATGGACTAAGTGGACGCTGTGGACTTTGGTGGACGCGGTGGACAAGCGCCAATTTAATTTTGATTCTTGGGCCCTGTCCACTTCGTCCACTAAAGTCCACAACGTCCACTTAGTCCAGTGTCCACTAGGCCCTCTTCATCCTCTTTGCGTAAACTAGAGTTTGGAGAATAGTTTTTAATGGGCGCAAAAGAGCCCATTTATTACTCTCTCTCTCATGGAAAAGGTCATTCTGGTCGATGCAGAGGATAGAGAGGTGGGGGTCGAGGAGAAGCTAGCCGCTCACCTGTCCGGCAAACTCCATCGCGCTGTCTCGGTGTTTCTCTTCAATAAGAAGGGGGAGATGCTCCTGCAGCAGAGGGCTTTTTCTAAGTACCACTCGGGCGGGCTCTGGTCCAACACTTGCTGTGGGCATCCAAGACCGGGCGAGTCTCCGCTTGCGGCAGCAGAGCGCAGGCTGTGGGAGGAGATGGGGATCCGTACTTCTCTTAACAAGCTTTTTGACTTTACCTATAGAGCAGAGCTGGACAAGGGTCTTATTGAACATGAGTTTGACCATGTCTTTCAGGGAGAGTTTGAAGGGGCATTTGAGCCTAATCCGGAAGAGGTTGCTGCCTGGAAATGGATGAGCTTGCAAGACCTGGAAAAGGCATTACACAACGAAAGCGCGCATTTCACCTACTGGTTCAGATTGATTCTCCCAAAGGTAACGGCGCATGTTTAAAAAATTGATCTTCCAAGTCAAGGGTCAGGAGTGGCGTCTCTTTGGGCTGATGTTCTTCATCGTCTGTCTTATCAACATAAACTTTAGCATTTTGAGAAGTGCGCGCAACGCGCTTGTAGTGGCAGACACGGGAGGGAGCGCCGCTTTTATCCCCTATTTCGAGCTCTTCGGCACTTTTCCTGCCTCGATTCTTTTGACATGGGGGCTGTCGCGTCTCATGCGCTTTTTCTCGGCACGCTTTATCTTTTCTATGACGATGCTCTTCTTTCTTTCGTTTTTCCTGATCTTTGCTTTTTGGATCTATCCGGAGCGAGAGGTTATCCACACGCTACTTGAGAACAAACTGGGTCAGCTCTTTGGCCTCACCCGCTTTAAGGTGGTCTTCACACACTGGCCCGACATGATCTTTTACATCATGTCTGAGCTCTGGAAGGTGGCTCTCCTCTCTGTTCTTTTCTGGGGATTTATCAATCAAAATCTGTCGCTTGACCAAGGCAAACGCTTTTATCCGCCTCTGATGCTCGGCAGCAGTATCGGCGCGATCTTAGCAGGGCCGATCACCATCTTTTGTACGTCTCATATGAGCTGGAACTTCTTTGCACTCTCGACGCAGCGCTGGCAGCACTCTTTGTATCTGCTTACTTTTTTTCTGATCGTTTGCGGGCTTTTGACGCTGCTCTGTTTTAGTGTTCTTTTTAAGCATCTTAAGAAAAACCCTTTGACTCAACCTCAGGCTCCTCTTCCAAAAGAGGATGATAAGAGGCTTCTTCTTTCGCTCACTTCGAGTGTGCGCTATCTTTTAAAATCGCCCTATCTCAGCGCTCTTCTTCTTATCGTCGTGGCAGAGTATGTCTCTTATGCGCTTGGTGAGCTGATCTTTTTAGAGACTTTGAAACAGATGTATCCGTCACCAGCTGACTACTGTAGATATATGGGCAACTTGACGCTTTGGACGGGTATATTGACAGCCTTGAGCGCGCTTGTGTTAACCCCCTATCTTTTGCAGACCTACTCCTGGAGCCGCACTGCGTTCATCACGCCGATTCTCATGGTGCTCATGACCTTTGCCTTCTTTTTTGTGATCTCTTGCAGCAAAGCTGGGATTTTCCCGGCAGCTGCCGCCCCTCTTCCAATGGCTGTGATCTTAGGAAGCTTGCACTTTGCAATTGGCCGTTCTGCAAAATATACCCTCTTTGATGCGACCAAAGAGCTCGCTTTTATTCCGCTCGATAAAGAGGGGCAGACAAAAGGTAAGCTGATCATCGACGGTATTGGCTCGCGTTTGGGCAGGGGAACCTCATCGCTGCTCAGCATCATACTCTTCTTGCTTTTGGGAGGTCCCGGCGAAAGCGCGATCTTTGCAGGGATACTCGCACTCTCCTTCGCCCTAATCTCCATCCCAGCGTCCCGCTCGATCGGACGCCAATTCGAAAAGCTCACTCCTCAAGACGCCCGCGAATTAACCTGAACCAGGATAGATCCGCATCATCATCGTTGAAGTATTCATAGTTTCGAATTTCATAAACGCAGAGGAAAAGCCCGAGACACTAAGACGCAGAGAAATCCGCGAGAGTTGAACAGAATGCGTGGGGCCCAATCGCCCCTTTTGAACGAAGTTCAAACAGTAAAAGAACGAAATCTTTTTAAGAAAGCAAGGAAGCTAATGACCTACGCAACCATTGAACCTCCTTGCTTTCTTAAAAAGATTTCGTTCTTTTACTGTTTACTATGTAAAAGGGGCGATCTCAGCGTCTTAGTGTCTCGGGCGTTTTCTCTCGCGTTTATGAAATTCAATTTGTTAGTTAGGCTTTGCTGCTTTGTTTGATTTGGAGGAGTTCGAGGAAGGCTAGGCATCCGAATAGGATGAAGAGGGTGTAGACATACCAAGGAAATGTGAAGTGTAGCGTGAGGCCGATTAAGACGAAGAATTGGAGCGCGGTCGTCACCTTGCCCCAGCGAATAGCTTTGCATTTGTAAGCTTCCCACAATCCAGAAAAACTCAAGTAGAGTCCGAAGGCGCAGAGAAAGAAGTCGCGCGAGATCATCGCGCCTGCTTGCCACATGGCTAGCTTCTGCTCCATCAAGAGGACGCCCAAGGCGAAGAAGACGAAAAACTTGTCCATTGCAGGGTCTAAAATCGCCCCAAACTGTGTCGTAGAGCGGTATCTGCGCGCTAGGTATCCATCGATGCTGTCGGTCAGCATGGCAAGCAAGATTGCCGTGATGCGCCAAAAGGTGCTATCTACGAGGAAAAGAAGTGCGAGAGGGGCGCGCAAAAAAGAGAGGCCGTTGGATAAACTCATGATCGATCAATTAAGTATTTTCAGATGCTTTTCTTCGCTTATACCAAATGATGGCAATTACCGTCACAGCCAAAGCTGCGATTACGGACAAAAGGATAAACTTCAAGTTCTGGTAAAGAGCTTGGTGGTTTTGTCCGGCGAAGTAAAAGAGAGAAAATATAAGGCTGCTCCAGATGAAGCAGGCGATAACATCTCTTATGAGAAATGTTTTAAATGAGAATTTGCTTAAGCCCGTGCTCATAAATATGCAGTTGCGCACGCCAAAGGGGATGAAGCGTCCGAAAAGGAGAGTTAAAAACCCATATTTTTTGTAAAAGTTTTTAGCCTTTTCCAGCTTCTCTTCCGTAACTATCTTTTTAAAGTAGCGCACTTTGAGCAGTTTGGGGCCGAACTTTCTTCCAATCCAATAGGCGATGCACGCAGAGCAGCAGCTTCCAAAAAAGATCGAGGAGAATAATAAAAGGGTGTTCTCCGGGATAACAGTTGCAGCCAGGATTGCGCTAGTGATGAGGAGTAGATCTGTGCTGATAGGAACATTCATTCCTGCAAGCAAAAAACCACCAAAGATAAACCAGTGAGCGTGTGCGGCGTGGCTAGTGATAAAGGTGATGAGCTTTTCCATGGCGCGAGGCTACACTTCGCTCTTGGCCACTGCGGGAGCCGCGACCTGGACGTTCTCATCATCTTCGACTTTGAGAGTCTCGTGCGTATTTACAAGTTCGTTAAACTTCTTGCCTAGGGATTTGACGGCGACAATCCATGCTCCGATTGCGCCGAGCAGAATGAGAGCGACATAGGGTGTGCTCAAAGAGATCGTGCCAAAGAAGACGAGAAGGCCTTGGTGGATGATAGAGCCACCCGACTTTCCTAAGCGAGAGCCGACGCCATCGATAGCAGCCTTGCCCTTAAGTCTGGATTCTTTGCTAAGAGGGATAAAAGCCAGCTCTTTGGTCGCATCAAAAAGAGTGTACTTGGAGGCGCGCGCCAGACAGTTTTGGAGCGAGCCGAAAAAGACGCACATTGCAAGGGGTGTCGATCCAAGCAATCCAGCGACAACGCCTAAGCCGTAATCTTGGAAAAAGAGGAAGGAGAAGAAGCCGATGCCAGTCGTGACCAGGATAAGAGGAGAGATCATTGCGCTTGATGTCCAGCTCAGCTTGCGGATGATGTTGCCTGAGATGAAGACACTAGTTGTAGTCGCAATGACGCCAATTACAGTAAGCACCTTGCCCATGTAGGCGTTAAAGTCGCTTGGATTGGGGTAGAGCTGCTTCACCTGGTCTTTCCACACAACTTCTACCAGGTTGATCGCAATGTTGTAGGTAACAACGATAATGGCTATGCAAATTAAATATTTAGACTTTGCTAAGTAGGCAAAGTTTTTGCGGAGGCCCATCTTAAAGGTTTCGGAGGAGTGGTCGTGAGGCTCAATTCCGGCAGAGTTGTAACCAAAGCCTTTTGCATGCAGCCAACGGAAGAGGCCCATGCAGATAAGGCCGACGAGGATTACAATGCCGTTTAAAAAAAAGATTGATTGGCCCCAAGAGTCTGTTCCGAAGGGGAGATGAGGGTTGTAAACGTGTTGTGAGAGGGAGGTTGCCACTTGGCCTGCGGCGACACCTGAGAAGTTGATGCCAACTCCCAAGAGGCCATAAAAGCGTTTGGCATCATTAACATTGGTGATCTCGTTGACGAAGCCCCAGCACAGGACGGTCATAATAATGGTGCTCCACATCTCGGACATGACGTAAAAGGCGGTAAAGGTCCAGTTGCGGAAGACCGCGACTAGTCCCTGCAATCCTAAAGGAAGGTGCGCCTGCATGCGGTCGGCGAACTCGTGCGGATGGAGATGATCTCTAAAGGGATAGAGGACAAAAGTGAAGAGGAGGAAAAAGACGATAAACACGCTCATCATCGCATAAAAGACACGTTCGCGTGTGAGCTTGTTGGAGACGCGTGTAAAGAGGAAGGTGAACAAAAATGCCATGGGCAAAATCGCCCAGACCTTTAAAAAGGGGAGAGCCTCTGCACCTGACGCCGGTGCTGTGATGACTAGCGCATCTTTTGTTGCGCGTAAGATGCTGTAATTAAAGCCGACTAGGAAAAAGATGAGGAAAACGGGCAGGAACTTGCTGAGCTCGCTTCTATAGATAGGCCACAGGAAAGAACGTATCTTGCCAAAGGTCTCGCTCATGGAGATCATTCCTCTTTACGCAACATAATAGCAGATTGCTTCGTTCTGGCCTACGATCTTTTTTTCCTCAAGAGAAAGATAGATATTTAAAATTTATTTGATAGCGCATCGATGCCTGGTAAACGGCCATATTCGAGGAACTCTAAAGAAGCGCCTCCCCCTGTCGAAACGTGTGAAAAATATTTTGCTAGTTTAAGAGCATTGACAGCTGCGACGGAATCTCCTCCGCCTACGATCCGCAAAGACTTTAATTGAGCGAGTGATTGGGCAAGAGCGTTTGTCCCTTTGGCGAAATGGGGAAATTCAAAAACACCCATGGGTCCATTCCAAAAAATTGTTTGCGCTTTGGCAAGTTCTGTTTGCCATGCAGCCGTTGTGCGCGGTCCGATATCCATTCCTTGCCATCCCGCCGGGATCCCCTCCTTTGCTAAGATAATTTTTGAAGGGGCATCTTCTAGAAAAGCATTGGCAATGACAAGATCCTCCGGCAGCCAGACTTTAATTTTTTTGGAGGAGCAAGCTTTCAGAAAGTGGTTCGCTTTTTCTACGAGATCGGCTTCACAGAGCGAATCTCCGACGGAGATTCCTTGAGCCTTAAGAAAGGTGAAGGCCATAGCGCCTCCGATAAAGATCGCATCGACTTTCGTAAGAAGTGATTCTAATACACCGATCTTCGAGGAGACTTTGGCTCCGCCGATAAGCGCATAAAAGGGGCGCTTGGGATTTTTAACAAGCGGTTCTAAAAAAGAGATCTCTTTTTGCATGAGCAATCCCGCTGCTGCTTTTTCGGGGAAGTATTGAGTGATCGTCACAGTGGAGGCGTGTGCACGATGGGCGGCTCCAAAAGCGTCGTTCACATAGAGATCTCCGAGTTTAGAGAGCTTCTCTGCAAAAGAGGGATCGAGTTCCGGTTTTTCCTCTGCTGCGTAAAAGCGCAAATTTTCTAAGAGCAGCACATCGTTCATTTTTAAGGCGTGCGCTTTTTTTTCGGCTTCTTTGCCAATACAATCTGACGCAAAGTGAACGGGCATTTTTAGAAGTTTACTGAGCGCTTTGGCGCAAGGAGCTAAAGAGAACTCCGGATCCCGCTTTCCTTTGGGGCGTCCCAAGTGGCTCATCAAAATAACAGCTCCGCCCGCTTTCAGGATGTATTCGATGGAGGGAAGGGCTTCTTTAATGCGTGTGTCATCGGTAATCTCTCCCTCTTTGTTCAAAGGGACGTTGAAGTCGACGCGCATGATTACTTTTTTGCCTTTGATAACAAGATCTTGTATAGCGAGTTTATTCATTCTCTCTCTTCTCTGTGCTCTCTGTGCCCTCTAGCGAGCTTGCGAAGCGGGTGGTAAAACATCTTCTTCTTCTCTTTCTTCATCCTGCTTATCCTGTCCATCCTGTTCTAATTCTTCTTCTTCAAATAAGTTATGCAATGGTCTTTTAGTTGGGTTATTTGCTCCACATTAATATAGCGTCGCTGACAGGGCGCTCATCTCCGCCTCCTTCTTCTCCCTCATCACACGAGACGCCATTCACTACGCATCCATCTAAAAAAAGTGTCGAAGATCCGCCGCCATCTAAATTAAGAGCGTCACAGCAGCCGAGCGAAAAGAGAAAGTCGGCAAGTTCTTTCATTGTCATGCCGATGCTGCGATCGGGCTGCCTGCCATCTACTACGACAAAGACCCAATGGCCATCCGGTTTTATTCCGATAGCGGTTCGCGGATGCCTCTCGGTTAAAAAGGAGGGGCGCGTCTTTTCGCTAGTATAGTCGGAGATCTTTTCGCCTTGAGAGATGAGAAGAGGTGTGCCTCCTACGATGTTGCTTACCTTGTTCCAAAGAGCTTCATTTTTCGTGTCGAGTTCGGGAAGCACTTGAATCGAGAAGTTGGCAAGAGTCCGGAGCTTTTTTTGAGGCAGGTTTAAAGAGACCGATTCTCCTATTGCATAAACGCACCCTCCGATCGGTAAAATGGAATCTCCCCCATATCCAATGGATTGGACGGATCCCTCTTTATCGATCAGAACCTCTTTAGTCTGAGGTGGAGATAGCGTAGAGGAGAAAAAATTAGAGGTGTAGAGAATGGTTTTATCGGTGGATGCCGGCTGGTTGATGCAATCTATAGGAAAAGAGAGATTCTCCCATTGGAGCGCGGCTTTCATATCGACGCGGTCGATCAGAACTACTTTTCCTCCGTCCATCCACCCAATAGCAGCTCGCTTGTTCCGAGGAGAGGAGAGAAATTGACCCGCAATTTTTAAGATCCCTGAAGAGGAGCCATCATACTTTCCTTCCATACGAAAAAAACCGCCGTTTACTGCAGCAAATGCCCCCTTTCTTTTTGCAATCGAAGAGGTCTTCTCTCTAGAGAGGACGTAGGGAGAAGCGTGGACAGGGGCGATCTTCACATATTTGGGGTCGACCTCGAGAATGTGGATCGAGAGCGGGCCTGCAAGTGTGCGCTGTTCGTAGACAAATCCTTTGGGTAGCTGAGCCGAAAGGAGCAGGAGGAGAAGTGGAAGCCAGAGTAGCTGCTTATAGAGAAGAAAAAGGGTTGGCAGCTTGTGTGAAGGGATTGCCTTGCTTGCGCCGCTTAATTTCAGAGCGGATCGAAAAGAGCAGGTCTTGATCGAAATCTTTATGCGCAGCCCACTGGAGATATTCGATAGGAACTTCTGCAAAAGGCCTGCCTTTATGTTTGCCAAGGGGCATTGCTTTGAGCTGAATCGGCTTTTTAAGGCGCTCAAACAGCTCTTGGGTCGTTTTATACTTCTTACAGAGAAACTTGAAGACTTCAATATTAACGACCACATCGCTCATTGCACGATGCGCTCCCTCTGACTCGATATTAAAATGCTCCCGCAGTTTTTCTAAAGAGTTAAAAGGGCTCTCTCCATACAAACGCGCCATGCGCAACGTGTCAAGATAGGGTTGCGACTCCAGTTTGGATGGGATACAGAGACGCTTTGCAGCATTGGCGACAAAAGAGATGTCGAGCGAGATGCCATGGCCGATCAGTATGTCACTGCCCAAGAATTTTAAAAGAGGAGGGATGACCTCGTTGATCTTAGGTTTTCCCTTGACCATCTCATCTGTGATGTGATGGATGGCGATCGATTCGGCAGGAATGGGAATCTCGGGATCGACAAGAGATTCGTACGATTCGATCACGCCGTCGAAAGTGAATCTTGCAGCCGCAACCTCAATGATGCTGTTTGCCGACGGGTCAAGCCCCGTGGTTTCTAGGTCGAAACAGACAAATTGCTCTTTATGTATTAAGCCCATAGGACCGCATTAATTTTTTCAATTAGCTTCTCTCTTGCCGCCGCATCTTTTATGGAATAGGGAAGGTAGTCGAAAGTAGGGATTGTTGCAATCTCCTTTTTGATAAGAGAAAGAGACATGGTGATCTGCGATGCCAAAGTGCCTTTGTCCAGCTTATCAGCCTTTGTAAAGACGAGAAGAAACGGTTTTTTATAAAAAGTGGCCCAATTTATAAAGGCAAGGTCCTCATCTGATGGCAGCCTGCGGGAATCCAAAAGGAGGAGAAGGAGAGAAAGAGAGGATCGGTTTTTAAGATAGTGTTCGATGCTCTTTCCCCAAGACTCCTTTATTTTTTTAGGTACCTTTGCGTAGCCATATCCCGGAAGATCCACCAAAAGGAGTGTTTCATCGACTGTGAAGAGGTTTAGCAGCTGTGTCTTTCCGGGTGTAGAGGAGACGCGTGCGAGTGTCTTGTCATTGAGAAGATGATTGAGTAAGGAGGATTTGCCGACATTAGACCTTCCGATACAAGCGATTTCGGGCAGCACGACTCCGCGCGAGTTTTGTAGAAGCGGAAGAGCGTCTAATGAGAGGGCGCTTGTAAGAAACTGCCCCTTGTTAAAAAGTACCTTTTTCACGAGATCCTAATTGTTCTTTTTTCGGCTCCTGCATAGAGCAGTTCTATCATCTTTCTATGCGCAGGCAGAAGCGCTGGAATCTTCTCTGACCATTCGATACAACAGACCCCTTCGGCATTTAAATACTCGTCAAAGCCCAGCTTCAAGAAATCCTGTTCGTCTTTTAACCGATAGAGATCGAAATGGTAGACAGCGAGCCTGCCGCCTGAATAAATATTGAGGTAACAAAAGGTGGGGCTGACAACAGTGTCTTCGGCAACGCCTGTGAGTTCGGAGATAAGACCTTTAATGAAGGTTGTTTTTCCTGCTCCCAGTTCTCCTTGAAAAGCTAAGACACTATTGGGCGTAAGCTGTTTAGCTAACTCGCGTCCTGCTTGCTTTGTCTCCGCGGCAGCTTCTGTGACAAAGGAAGTGCTCGGTCTACTCATTCTCCTCTACGCGCTCTTCTTCGAGCCACCCATCAACAAAAGGTGTAAACTCTTCAAAGCCGGAGAGTCCTTCTACGAACGCATTGATTTTGCTCTCATGTAGCTGCTTTTGGATGAATGCGAGAAAGTGTTCTTCGATTTGAAAGCGGTTCTGATTTGTCACCTCTGTAAGAGAAAGAGGCTTGAGCTGGTTCTTCATAAAGTCATCGATGACAGCAGCTTTGCTGTTAAATAGCTTGCCTGTCACGGCTGAAGAGTAAACAATTTTTGTGATTGGCTCTTTTAATTTTACAATATAATTTTTAATAACGTCGGGATCTTCTGAGACAAAAAATCTTTTAGCCTTTAAACCACCTACGCGCTCTGTATTTTCAGGGCACTTAGAGACCCAATCATAGATGGCGTCTTGCGGGTTAGGATGGGTGTTATCTCCAAAAACCTTACCGGTAAAGGGGCAGATATAGACCTTTTTGGTGTGTTCGTTGACGCTTTGTTGGCCTACCTGGATCTTAATTTCAGTTTCGCGCCAGAGTTTGCCTTGATCTTCCAGTTTTTTGATCAGCTCGTCCTGGCTCTGGTAAATCATCTTTTCACGGATGAATAGGACCGGTTTGATCTTATATTTTCTTTCTAAAAAAAAGAGGTATGTTGTGATCAGGTCTGATTTCTTGTTCTTTTTAAGAAACTTGACCAGCTCTTCTTTTAGCGATTCTGAAATGACAAGCGTTGTCATTATGCCCTCAAAATAGGTTAAAAATAGAGGATGAGCCTATCTGAAATTATGATTAATGATCAAGAGGCAAATTAAATACCTTGTAAATATTCCGTCAAATTTAGAAAATTGATCACTAACTTAATTTTCAAAGGAGAGGGCAAAATGGCTCTGACTTTAGAAGAGACTCTCGTGTTAAAAGAGATACACGTCGAGGGATATGAGAAGGTGATCAAGGTTACCAATGAAAAGGTTGGACTAAAGGCGATCATCTGTATGCATAGCACGGCGCTCGGCCCGACTCTCGGAGGCACGCGTATTCATCCTTATACCTCCTTTGAAGCTGCTTTAGATGATGTGAAAAGATTAGCAAAAGGGATGACCTATAAATCTGCTGTCACCGATTGCGGTTGGGGCGGAGGCAAGAGTGTCATTATCGCTGATCCCAAAAAAGATAAGACAAAAGCGCTCCTTCTCGCATTTGGAGAAGCAGTCAACCGGTTAAAAGGCGCTTACATCTGTGCAGAAGATGTCGGCAGCACCCCGGAAGATATGACCACGATCAGCCAAGCTACCCCTTTTGTGGTTGGACTTCCCCATCCTAAAAGCAGCGGCAACCCAGCTCCTTTCACTGCTTGGGGTACCTTTCGCGGCATTCAGTCTGCGATAAAAAAGGTCTTTGGAAGCGACTCGGTGGAAGGACGCACAATCGCGATTCAAGGAGTAGGCAGCGTAGGTGCTATCCTGGCTGAACTGCTCTTCTGGATGGGCGCTAAGCTAATTCTTGCCGATGTCGATAAAGAAAAGGTGCGAGAGCTTGCGCACAAATTTGGCGCAGAGGTTGTAGCACCCAATGAGATTCTCACTGTAGAATGCGATCTTCTGGCGCCCTGTGCGATGGGAGCCATCTTAAACCCCCGCACGATACCGGAGCTCCGCTGCAGAGCAATCGCCGGATGCGCCAATAACCAGCTCTTAAACGATGCCGATGCGATTTCACTCATGAGAAGAGGCGTGCTCTACGCTCCCGATTTTGTGATCAATTCCGGTGGCCTGATCAACGTATCGCAAGAGCTCTCTCCCGATGGATATCATCCCGGCCTTGCCCGCGATAAGATAAACACCATTTACGATCAGCTTCTTGCAATCTACGACATCTCCTTCCAAAACCGCGTCTCGACTCATGCAGCAGCTGTTGCCTTGTGCGACTACCGCTTAAAATATGCAATTGGCAAAAGACAGATTCCACCCTACTTCCATCACGCCGACCGCAAACGCTAAAGTCGGGCCTGAAGTATTGCTTTGCCGAAGATTTTTGATGATTTTTCGGCGATTTTCACTTTTTGCGAACGAATCTAACTTGAAGAAAGTTAAGGAGTTCGCAAAAATTGAAAATCGACAAAAAGCGCAAAACAGATTCGGCGAATGAATACTTCAGGGACGACTAAATTATGCAAAATATTTTAAGTGTTTTGCAGAAGATGGTGCAAGAGGCGCTCCACGATGCCTTTGGTGCGCACCTGCCTCCCGGCACTCCTCTTTTGCAAGCGGAGGTGGCCCAAAGCACAAATACAAAGTTTGGCCACTACCAGTGCAACAATGCGCTCAAGCTCGCAAAAGAGCTTGATCTTCTCCCTCGCGAAGTGGCGACCAAAATCATCCAGCATTTGGATAGAGAAGATAGCCAGGGAAAGAAGATGCTCGCTGCAGTCGAGATCGCAGGCCCCGGCTTCATCAATTTAACTTTAGATCCTCTCTTTCTTGCAGACCAGATCGCCCAGCTTCTCAAAGACACCCATTTTGGTGTGCCGCTTCCGGAGAAAAAACAGAGGATCATCGTCGAATTCTCTTCGCCCAATGTGGCTAAAGAGCTGCACGTCGGCCACCTGCGCTCGACGATCATTGGCGATGCGATCGCAAGGCTCTTTGAATTTTTAGGGCATGATGTCCTGCGCTTAAATCACATAGGGGATTGGGGCACGCAATTTGGCATGCTCATCGTCTACATGCAAGAACATGTTCCAGCAGTGCTCGAGGGAAAAGAGAAGACAGACCTTCCCTCTCTTATGCACTGGTATAAAGAGTCGAAGAAAAATTTTGATGCAGATCCAGCATTTAAAAAACGTGCACAACAGCAAGTCGTGCTTCTCCAAGGAGGCGATAGCCCCTCTTTAAAAGCGTGGAAGATGATCTGCGAGATCTCAAGGCACGCCTTTCAAGAGATCTACGATCTACTCGATGTTAAATTAAAAGAGCGCGGCGAGTCGTTTTACAACCCGTTTTTAAAGCCTCTTATCGATGACTTAACGCACAAAGGGCTGATCACCGTCTCCGATGGAGCCAAATGCATTTTCATGGACGGTTTTGTAACTGCCGAAGGCACGCCTCTGCCGATGATCGTCCAGAAGTCGGATGGCGGCTACAACTACGATACCACCGATCTTGCAAGCATACGCTACCGCATCGAAGTCGATAAGGGAGATAGACTCATCTATGTGACAGATGCCGGACAGAGCCTCCATTTCCAAATGGTATTTAAAGCAGCAGAGCTTGCCGGCTATCTCGATCCGCGCAAGGTGCAGGTCGATCATGTGCCTTTCGGTGTTGTGTTGGGACCCGACGGAAAAAAGTTTAAGACTAGATCCGGCGAGACCGAAAAACTAATAGACCTTCTCGAAGAGGCGATCCAAAAAGCAAAAGTGGTCTTCGATGAGCGTCTTCCCGAAGAGTCTGAAGAGGAGAGGCAGAGGCTCGCCAAAGTTTTAGGTATCGATGCAGTCAAGTATGCGGACCTCTCGTGCCACCGCGTTAAAGATTATCTCTTTAGTTACGAAAGGATGCTCAAATTTGAGGGCAACACAGCCCCCTTTCTGCTCTATGCCTATGTACGTATACAGGGGATCAAACGAAAAGTCGGCAAAGAGATGGCGCCCCTTCTCAAAAATCCCAAAATTGAACTCGAACATCCAAGCGAGATCCTTCTCGCCTTACATCTGCGCCAGTTTGGCGAGACGCTAGACCTGATTGCGCGCGATCTTCTCCCCAACCGCCTCACCGAATATCTCTATACGCTCGCAGAGAAATTCAACGCCTTTTTCCGCGACTGCCGAGTAGAGGGCTCACCCCAAGAGGAGAGCCGCCTCCTCCTCGCAGAAGCCACCGCTCGCATCCTGAAGCAAGGCCTGCACATCCTCGGCCTCCAAGTCGTTGACCGCATGTGAACCCATCCAGCTTAAAGCTGCACAGAAGGGAGGACGTTGTCGCCCGATTTGCGCATAAGAGCGATTATTCCTTTGATAAGGTTCTCTTTGACCTTGACATCGACACCTTGTCGATTTAACACAAGTTTAATCCCTGTTTGAAACGCTTCGAGTGCAGCAGCGAGATCTTCAGGATTAGCGCGTGAGAGGAGCGCTTGACCTAGGTTGTTAAGGATGACAAGCTTATCCGGATTTTCATCGGCGAGTAGCTTTTGAGCTGATTGAAAGGCCTCAATCGCTAAAGAGAAATCTACTTCTTGTCCGCGGGACTCTAAGTGTACCACCGAGTTCGTTATAGATCTTTGCGTTGATCGAGCGGTCGTTACACTGAAGTGCAATGGCTGCTTGATAGTTCTTAATTAAAAGAGGAAGATCTTCTCTTTTACTGCGCTCGCGAAGCATCACGCACTGGTCTAAATACCAAGATAGTTTTAGACGAGCTTCTACACCCTCATAGGGCAAATCGAGCAGCTTTTGCAAATTGGAAATAGCAAGACCAAGATCATCAGGTTGCTTACGAATTTTGAGCGCACGTACCAGGTTGAGGAGCAATCTGCTCTTAAGCTCGAGATCATCCAACTCTAAATCGGTCCTTCGTTGAAAATTCTGGATTGCAAGAGAGATATCTTCTCCCTCGTTTCTCTTTGCGAACTGATTTCCCAGATGGTAGTAGAGTTTTGCGCGGAGTGTTACGTCTCGTATGTCTAAAGCTGCTCCCAAGCGGAAGTTTTCAATAGCAGCTGCCGTATCCCCATCTTGGCCTCGTTTGATGAGAGCCAAATCCCAGTTGTAAGTGAAGATCTGCTTTCAAGAGGGGGTTATCAAACTGCAAATCAGCTCCTTGCTTCTAACTTCTCGATGCCTGTAGTGAGGTGACGATTTCCTGCGCGTTTTAGAAGCGCCCTCTCCTAAACAAAAGAGATGATACGCTTTAACTCCTCTATTGCTGTGCACCTGCTCGGCTGCAACTTGATAGTTCTGGATCGCTGCAGTGAGATCGTCCGGTTGCCCTCTTGTCTTCTTGTAAGAGTCCAAATTGACAGTGAGATTCAGCTTTAAGTTCAGGATTGTTGTGTGGGATCTGTATCGAG
The DNA here is from genome assembly GCA_963804085.1 of Chlamydiia bacterium. Lineage (GTDB taxonomy): Bacteria > Chlamydiota > Chlamydiia > Chlamydiales > Rhabdochlamydiaceae > CAWDOQ01. Next base: position 146,703 of record CAWDOQ010000017.1, read on the forward strand.
GCTTGGTACTCTTTCATTGCAGAGGAGAGGTCTCCTGGTGCATGGCGTGTTTTAGAGCATCTGCTAAGTTACTATGCAGAACTGCTTTCAGTTCGTAGTTCTGATGCTCATTTTCTAATGCAATTGCAGTACACGGTAGCTTTTAATTGCTTGTTCCAGATGGTCGCCACCCCCACTTTTGAAGAGCAGCACACCCAGTTCATTGTAAAGCTTGACGAGAAGAACAGGGTCATTAGGTTCTATATCAATCCCGGCTTGCAAGCTCTCAATTCCCCGTTCATGATCTCCCTCTTCATTATGCGTGACATAGGCATCCCCAAGATTGAGGAAAAGCTCAGCTGTAAGATTTTTATCGTTATGTTGATTTTTTAGTGCAACTCCTGCTTCGAGACTTTCAACGGCCAAGGCAGTGTCGCCTAATTCATTGTGCTTTACAAGCGCATAGCCGAGGTCATTGTGCAATTTAGCTTTGAGATGAGCATCCTCATGTCGGAGTTGCGTCCCAGCAGCATAAGTTTCGATGGCAGCCGAAAGATCTCCCTCTTCATCCCGTGTCATGAGAGCATCAGCCAAGTCGTAATGCAGAGTCGCTTCCAGCAGTGGTTCATTGATGGGCATTGAGAGTGCGGCACGAAAATTCTCGATCGCAGCAGTAAGATCTCTTCCCACATTACGTTTGGACAAAGCGATCCCTAGATTGTGGAAAAGACTTGCCTTGCTGTTGAATGAGCTGCTTTTTTTTGCAATGGCTGATCGAAAAACCTGCTCAGCTTCGGTAAATTTTTTCTGTGCGAGAAGAGCAATTCCCTTGGCTTGGAATTCTAGTATCTCTTGAGAAGCGGATTCTGGAGCAGATGCATCAAGAGATAGGGATCGGTAGGAATTTGATGCAGGAGCTTCCTTTGCTTGAGAGTGCGAAGAGGAGCTTTTGCCATTTTCCTGAATGATCGAAATCGCTTTTGGCGGTGCATTGTTTGAAGAGGAGCTGGCATCTGGTTTTAGCTTTTTTTGAGTAGGCTCTAATTTATTCGTTTCTACGTCGGGGGCAAAGTCTTTTCCAACGGGTCTTTTTGCACCTGTAATTTGTGACATTGGTTTCTCCTTGATTTGTTGATTGTTGTGTTTAATTCGACAAATGATACTAATTAAGTATATTTACTTCAATTAAATACAATTCTCAAAAAACCTAATAGAGTGAGTATTAAATTATTTATGTGTCATCCTGTTTTAACTCTTTGCCTTCCAATTTTTCTGTGCAGAGTCAAAATCTGCAAGACAGAATTAATCAGCAAACAAGCATAATATCAATTTGCTGATTGAGTTTGACAATCAAAAAATGATCAGCAAATTAACATTTTGTTCATTTAAGGAGTGCTCAAACATGCTGCTTGAGACAAAAGTTGCTGAATATGTTGCGCTAAGAGAAAAGCTCGAAGAGCTGGAAAAACAGAAAAAGGCCCTGGCAGCAGATATTTTGGAGCTCATGCCAAAAGATACAGCAACTGCTCATGTGTCCGGATACCGTGTCAGACGCGCTTTTCTCTTATCGATCAAAACCCCGCTTGCTGCGGCAAAAAACTTTGACGCCGTCATAATGAAGGAGACTGTCGATAAAGAGAAAATCAAACGGCTCTATCTATCAGGGCAGAATCCGCCAGGCGTCTCCGAAACCCACTATGTTCAGGTCTCTTCCGTTCCCCAAGATGCTTAGAATAAGAATGTTAGTGAAAAATTATGCATTTTAAGTGATATTTTTGTGTTAGAAATATTCATTTTATCATATAAATAAGAAAGATGAATATATGATTTATGGCATATGGCAAAACGACGAACGCTTTTAGCAGAACGATTAAGACTCGATACCTCGCTTAAAGAGACGCAAGCGCTGGTTCGCAAGATTGGAAATTTTCCCTATTATCGCTGGGTTCGAGATCTTAGAAAAAGCTTACATATGAGCCAGAAACAGCTGGCTAAGAGAGCGAAAATTACGCAACCCCAGCTCTCGAAAATTGAATCAGGACAGGCTAAGATTACCTTAGAAACTTTGGAAAGAGTATTTAATGCGCTTTTTTGTACTGCCTGGATACTCCCGCTTCCCAATGAAGATCTGGGTGACGTGATGAAGCAGCGAGCAAAATTAACAGCAAAAAAGAAGCTCGAGTCATTGGTGGGAAGCATGGCTTTAGAAGAACAACTTCCATCGAAAGAGCATTTGGAAAAAAAGATCGAAGAAGTCGCAGATGATTTAATGCGTTCTGGATCGACGGAGATTTGGGATTTATGACACCGGAATCGCTCGCGCTTATCCGTCAAAGAGGGCGCTTAATGGACGAAAACGGACGAGTAAGAAAAACGGACTAAAATGGACGAGAATGGACAAGCGCCAGGAAAGAAACTTAAGCTAGTTCTCTTGGGCCCCGTCCGTTTCACGTCCATTGCACGTCCATTGCACGTCCATTTTGGTCCGTTGGTCTTCCTGTCCGTTGGGGCCCGTCCATTAAGTGCGCCCTTCCATAGACGGAGACTTGTCGCTGCTCCCTCTGTCACATAAAATCTTTATTATTAAAAATGTTAGTTTTCTGTTTATTCATTTTCATGCTATAATTTTTGCCTATGACGTCAGCAATAGGTTTAAATCCTGCAAAACAAACTGCAGCAATAACAGGCGAAAAACCCTGCTACACAGAGCTTGCCGAACGCATTGTCGCGATCTGGCAGGCTGTATGTGTGTGGATTTGTGACTTAGCAAATCGACTTTTGTCCTGGAATCAGAACCCGAACGACAAGCCTATAGCTCAATCTACGCCAGCCAAGAGCTCTCCCACCCAGTCCCCCATCCCCAAGCAGAGCCGTAATCTCGCAAAGCAGTGCTTCAATGCCTTTCGCCAGATGACACAATTTCTCGAGCCTGTAGAGATCATCCAATGCGAAGCCGTCTGTAAATCGTGGAAAGATGAGCGCCTCTGGCAAGCGCAAGGCGCAAACTACAACATGACAGCCCCCAAAAGCGGAAAATTTAAAGATCGATTCAAAGAGATTCACGAGATGGCTTTTGGAAGAAAAGAGTGGAAAGAGCACCTGAAAGCAGACCCAGGGATCGCTCCCGCATCTTCCTCCTCAAGTCTACAAAGCAGCTCACAAACTCCAAGAAACGCACATCCTAACGCTCATCCCCAAAACAGTCGATGGCCAGCCGTTAAGCTTTAACACTTTTGCTCCCTTGGCGGAAAAGGCCGGCATGAAGCTCTCTATTACCGCCTGTGTCTCCGGGAAATATGGAAATGAACCCGTGGTAAAAGCCATTTGGGTATGGATGCAAAAAGATGTAGAGCCTGGAAGCAGAAACAAGACACAAACCCAAGCAGAGCAAGATTATCCCAAGCAACTAGGAAGAGCACTTTACTATATCATCAGCACAGTGGCTCATTATGCCCGTTATAAGATCTGCCTCTTTTCTCAGCCGCAGTGGACCTACACACGCACAAGCGATGGCGGAGAAGATCAGATTGGTGCTTGGTATGTGGTTGTTGGGGGCTCCGCCCCGGGCGTTCTCGACGTCTACAGCCACGGCTATGCCAACGTCTACCACGGCGTGGCCTCTTTGGTGCCCGCAGAAGTTCAGGTCTCTTCCATCAAAGAGGGTGCTTAATGGACGAAAACGGACAAGTAAGAAAAACGGACAAGCGCCAAGAAGGAAACTCAAACTAGTTCTCTTGGGCCCCGTCCATTCGTGTCCATTGCACGTCCATTTTAGTCCATGGTTCTTTCTGTCCATTGGGGCCCGTCCATTAAGTGTCGCTGTCTCCCTCGACGGTCCTTTATATTGACTTTTTTTACCCCAAACACGTACAAGAGAAGTCATCTCGGAACTTTTTCATCTTTTGTAAGTTGCATTTTTGGGAGGGATTATGATTCTCGACTCTTGGAAAACATGGACAGCACTAGCCGGGTCGATCGTTTCCCTTTCATTGGGAGCGCGCGCGTTTGCAGAGAGCGGATCCATCCAAGAGCCCCCTGAAAATAAAGAAGGCATAGAAGCGACGGGCTGGAAGCGGATGCCCGGCTCTAAACACTTTTTTGTGACAGCAGAACTTCTCTATTGGCAAGCATTCGAAGAGGGGTTGGATTATTCTGCAACGGTCGATCAGAGACTTATCGGCGGGAGCATAATAAAAAATACGGCCAAAGTACATGAGGTCGGCTTTCAATATGACCCAGGTGTAAGGCTTGGTATTGGCCGCTACATTCCGCATAGCGAATGGGATCTGTATGCCCAATGGACCTACTTTAGAACGCACGCAGGCGACACAGAGCTAGGACATGGGCCCACTGCACGTCAGTCTCCCACACATCTAAAACTGCTTGTCCCTACACTCATCACAGTCGATCAAAATACGCATTTGAGTAATTTGGATAGTGCGCAAAGCGATTGGAGCATCACTCTGCACAATGCAGTTGTTGAGATTGGGAGATCTTTTTCTTTAAACAAACATCTCGCGCTTCGTCCCAACATGGGAGTGATGGCTGCTTGGATCAATCAAGAGCAGCACGTCAAATACAACCATACGACATCCGGCTTAGTAGGCGATGCGAATGTCTTTATGAAGGTGACGGGGAACAACAACTTCTTCGGCATTGGCGGCAAGGGCGGACTCGATACACGTTGGCCTATTGCCTGTGGGTGGAGTCTTTTCGGCGATGCAGCAGCAGCTCTTCTCTGGGGACACTTCAACTTAAGAGACCGCGTCTACACCGATTTTAACTTTATCCGTAATCTTAAAAATCATCTCCATCAACTTAAAACCTATTTACATTTAGCGATTGGCATTCGTTGGGATGCCGCTGTTAAAAATAACCGCTACCATTGGGGCTTTCACCTTGGTTATGAGTTCAATGAGTGGTTTGGCCAAAATATGCGCTATAAATTAATCGCTGTAAGAGAAGATCTCGGGCCTACCATCGGCTCGCATCTCTCCGCTCTTACGCGTAGCCCCGGCAATCTGCTCTTTCAAGGTTTTACTTTGGGAGCGCGGCTGGATTTCTAACATGAGCTTTTTGAATTTTAGGAGTGTTGGTGTGAAGGAGGAATTATGATTCTCAACGCAAAGAGAACGTGGCTTTTGAGTGGTGCTTTGACGTTTGCAGGATCTGCCTGCGCCCTGGCCGATAGCCCCGGCAAAAAAGAGAGTTCTCCAACCACGCCAGCAACCACGCCAGCAACCACATCTGGTCTGGCACCTATTCACCCTTTTGATCCAACAACCGCTTCGGGATGGAAAAGACCAGAAAAAGGCTACGGCCTTTTTGTTACAGGCGAACTACTCTGGTGGCATGCATATCAAGGCGGAATGGACTATGCGATCACCTCTAAAACGCCGCAAAGCGGAGGCTCTCCAGATACACCCATCAATGGCAGCGTAAAAAAGATCGGATTTGATTTTGATTTTGGAGTTCGATTGGGATTGGGTTACATCGTCCCTTCCAAAGTTTGGGATATCTACTTCTCTTGGACCGATCTGTGCACACGCGAATCGTCTTCTGCGCAGCCTCCTACAGGGGGCAGTCTCTATTCCACACGCGAACTTATTTTTTCCGGAGTGCCTGTTACAAAAGCCTCTGCTAGGTGGAAGATCAGTCTGAATCAACTTAATTTAGAACTGGGCCGTGCTTTTACCTTAAACCCTTTTCTTGCTATGCGTCCGCACATTGGATTTGTAGGAGCTCTTATCAATCAGCATATCCGTTTTGACAACAATCCTGTTGCGAGCGGTGTTGTGGCAACAACCAAGGGCAATGCGAAGAATGATTTTGCGGGTTGGGGGTTAAGAGGAGGGCTAGACACGCGCTGGCTCTTTGCGAAACAGTGGAGCATCTACGGCAATCTCGCAGCAGCGGCAGTTTGGGGCAAATTTAATTTAGTCCAGCAGGCGCACACAGATTTTGATCCTAGAACCGGCCTTCCCTTTACAACTCGGATGCATAATCACTTAAACCGCGCAGTTGCTCTTCTGCAACTGGCTCTGGGCCTTAGATGGGATGGTTATTTTCATGAAAATCGCTGGCATCTTGGTTTTCATTTAGGTTATGAATTTAATGAGTGGTTTGATCAGAATCAACTACGCGCCAGAGACGATGGTTTCGATATTGGAACCGCACAGCAATTGCGTAATCCGGGTGATTTAGGGCTGCAAGGGATCACTGCCGGCGCTAGGTTAGATTTCTAAGGAGGAATTATGATTCTCAACTCTAAAAGAGTATGGGCAGTAGTAGGAGCGGGATATTTTTTTACGACTCTATGCTACCTCTCTGCCGATGGAAGCGAACGAACGCCAGCCCTCCCTAACACTTCTACTAGCTCTCGCTTTGATCGTCTGCATCCTCGATTGGCTGCGAAAAATGCCGCAGATCTGCACAAGAGAGACTATTTCGCAAGAATACATCTAGAAACTTCTGATGATCGCTTCGCTCGTTTATATCCACAACTAGCTGGGCAAAATGGCTTAAGTCTGCACAAAAGAGACCATTACGCAAAAATACATCTAGCGGCAAGTGAAGATCGTTTCGAGCGCCAGCATCCGGAATTTGCTAAGCAAAATGGTGCAAATCTACACAAAAGAGACCATTACGCGAAAATACATCTAGCGGCAAGTGAAGATCGTTTCGATCGCCAGCATCCGGAATTTGCTAAGCAAAATGGTGCAAATCTACACAAAAGAGACCATTACGCGAAAATACATCTACCGGCAAGTGAAGATCGCTTCGATCGCCAGCATCCGGAATTTGCTAAGCAAAATGGTGCAAATCTGCAAAAAAGAGACCATTACGCGAAAATACATCTAGCGGCAAGCGAGGATCGTTTCGAGCGCCAGCATCCGGAATTTGCTAAGCAAAATGGTGCAAATCTGCAAAAAAGAGACCATTACGCGAAAATACATCTAGCGGCAAGTGAAGATCGTTTCGATCGCCAGCATCCGGAATTTGCTAAGCAAAATGGCGCAAATCTGCAAAAAAGAGACCATTACGCGAAAATACATCTACCGGCAAATGAAGATCGTTTCGATCGCCAGCATCCGGAATTTGCTAAGCAAAACGGCGCAAATCTGCAAAAAAGAGACCATTACGCGAAAATACAAGTTGCAGCAGGAAAGGATCGCTTCGAGCGTCAGCATTCTGACGCCGCTAAGTTTAAAGGTGTAGATCTCCACAAGATCGATCATTACGCAAAAATTCAAGTGGGAGCAGGAGAGGATCGTTTTGATCGTCAGCATCCCGATACTGCCAAGTTTAAAGGTGTAGATCTTCATAAGATCGACCATTACGCAAAAATTCAAATGGGAGCAGGAGAGGATCGCTTTGATCGTCAGCATCCCGATACATCTAAGTTTAAAGGTGTAGATCTCCACAAGATCGACCATTACGCAAAAATTCAAGTGGGAGCAGGAGAGGATCGCTTTGATCGTCAGCATCCCGATACTGCCAAGTTTAAAGGCGTAGATCTTCACAAGATCGACCATTATGCGAAAATTCAAATGGGAGCAGGAGAGGATCGCTTTGATCGTCTGCATGCCGACACTACGAAATTCGCAGGTCTTGATCTGCGCAAAAGAGACCATTTTGCAAGAATGAAAATGGGTGAAGACCGCTTTGATCGCCTCCATCCCAACCTTAGCAACTTTATCGCTTTAGACATGCGCAAGTGGGGGGATCTGATTGCGACAAATGAAAAGAAGGGAACTCTTGCAAAAGACAAGAAGAAGCAGATCCTACTACTTGCAGACAATAACGAGCAGTTTGCTCTTGGAAGCACGGCTTCTGCAAAAGAGAGTCTTTCTCGTTTTAATCGCCTCCATCCCGATCTTAGCAACTTGACCTTCTTAGGGCTGCGCAAGTGGGGCGAGCTGGAGACGCATGAACATATCTCGATTGCAAAGGATAGCCGTAAACAAGCGGGCCTAATTGCAGATAGCCGCGACCGGATCTGCAATCTTTTTGTAAATGCTGACTCTTCCAAAAGAGTAGACTCCTCCTCTCCTGCAGAGGAGAAGATAGAAGAGAAGGGCGAGCCGCGTCTAAGTGAACCCTACGCGAAGACAAGAAAAAATGTCGGCTGGCAAAAAGTAAGCATACCCGATGTCTTTGCTACGGGCGAGTTTCTCTGGTGGCAGGTGCGTGAAGATGGCTTAGATTATGCGGTTTCTTCCAATGCCTTACCGCCGCCCAGTGGAACCGGGATGATCGATGGCGATGTGAAGAGAATGCCTTTTGGCTACGACCCCGGTTTCCGTATTGGACTCGGAAGCATTTTTGGTGGCAATCTCTGGGATCTCTCTTTGAACTGGACCCGTTTTCATACCCAAGAGAGTGTGTTTCACCGTGCGCCTGTAAATGGCTTTCTCCTCCCTACAAAATTTGTCTCTTTTGAAGACACTTCCGTCTTTCAAGGCGCAAGCCATGCGTCCGCTCGCTGGCGCATCAAATATGACACCATTTCCCTTGAGCTCGGAAGAGCATTTGCCCCCATTCGCTACCTTGCACTGCGTCCCCACATGGGGCTCACATCTGGCTGGATCAAACAGCGCGCTTCCTTTGAATATGATCAGATCGCGTCGCCAGGTGTTACGTTAGAGGTAAGAGATAAGAATAAATTTGCAGGCGTGGGTCTGCGCGGCGGCGTGAATCTTCGCTGCCCTCTTGGCAAAGGATGGAGCATCTTTGGAGACTTTGCTGCGAGCCTTCTCTGGGGCCGTTTCCACGTCCATCAAAAAGAGAATCAGATCTTGAGCAGCGGCGTACCACTTGAGCGTCTCAATCTGCGTGACAAAGAGCATGATGTTGTCTCCGCTATCCAAGCAATTGGCGGCGTCCGTTGGGACCGCTACTTCTGGAAGGAGACCACACATCTGGGACTATCTCTTGGATATGAGTTTAACGAGTGGTTCCGTCAAAACAGATTGATGGCCTTTACCGAACCCAACTCAAATCCATTTACTCTGGGAAATATCGTCCGCAATCCGGGCGATCTCCAGTTCCAGGGACTTACTGCAGGCGCCCGCTTCGACTTCTAAGCTCTCAATGATTCTTTTTTCGCGCCCGATTCCGCGCCCGCGTGCGGTATGCGTCAAATGAGGCCATATTGAATAAAAATTTAATTCAGATATGACTGATCAGTTATTGGGTATGTTCTTGATCCAGTTATGAGGCAAAAGCTCTTCCAGCTTTTGCGCATTGTGGTCCATGAGACGACGCATTATGTCTTCGAGATACACGCGAGGATTTATATGCAATGCCCGGCAGGTCTGCACCAGAGATAAAATGACCCCTGCTGCTTCCCCACCATCATTACTTCCTAGAAAGAGCCAGTTCTTACGACCCAATACAAGCGGTCTCACGGCTCGCTCTGCGACATTATTGTCCAACCGGGCCCAAGGGTGAAGGGTGTAATTTTTTAAGTATGAGATCAAGCTGCAGTAGTACCCTAATGCTTCTTTAAAATTGGATTTAGGCAATACTGTTCCTGATAGCAGCCGAGTTTTGATTAGTTCTGTGAGTTCATCAATAATGGGAACTTCAAGTTCTTGTCTTATTTGTAGTCGCTCTTCAGGCGACTTTGTCCATGCGATTTCTTCTATTTGAAAAAGTTTTTGTATCTTATGCAACACTGTGTCGCGAAGGTCTTTATCGCCATGCTCGGCTTCTATAAATTTTCTGCGAATATGGACCCAACATGGACACCAAGTAAATTGCTTTGTTGCAGCCAGCTTTTCATAGGCTCCATATTTGTCAGAGTGCACTACACCACGATAACCCTTCAAAAGCTCTGCAGCTTGATGGTGTTGTCTATTAGTTCTAAAGTTATAAACTCTGCAAGAGGGATTGCTTTCTTTGCCTCCACTTAGGACCCACATGTAAGTGATTTTGGTTTGTCCCATCCCAGGATCGAGCATTTTGATGGGCACTTCATCGATGAAGACATTTTCACTGCTCAGTATCAGGCGAGTCATCTCATCGCATAAGGATTTTAACGCAATGCCACATTTTATAACCCATTGGGACAACAATTGGCGGCTGATAAAAATCCCATCTCTAGACATGATTTCTGAGATGCGATTAAGAGGATTGTGGTCTGCATATTTCTTAACTAAAAGCTCAGCTAAAAAACTATCATCTACTTGACAGCGTGATAAAAGAGAAGATGGAAGATCGGCTATCTTGATTCCCTCTTCGCTTCTTTGAGGATGAGCATATTTGGGTCGGACGATTTCTTTGATAAAATAAGAGCCAGGCTTATGGGCTAATTTACGAGACACTTCCTCTCCGATCTTAACAAGAGGTGTCCCTGTCTCTTGGCACTTCTTTTGCTCTTCTGGTAGGTCGATGACAGTGCGTTCCACGGGCAAGTCAGGAGGAAGGGTGATTTTATCTTGACCGTTACGACATTGCTTTACACGTTCATGGCTTTTGATAACTTGCTTTTCTGGAATGGATTTTTCTAAAGCAAATCCATTAAAACTCAGTTGAGATTCATCGAGATTACGAAGATCTTTTTCCGAGCGCCTGCCAAAAATCTGACGACGCAACCATTCCAGTTGCTCTTTAAGAGCATCGACTGTCTCGCGTAGTTTTTGATTTTCCGTTTTCAGATCCGATAATTCTTCTAAGGCGTTCATGATCAGAACGTTAGCATAATTTCCGCATTAAATCCTACATTTTTTTAATTTTTTTTGTGCGCAAATGCTCTGGGAAATTGCCATGCAAAATCATTTCGAGATCGGAACAAGAAATCGTCGAGGTCGTAAAGCATTTAGGTGCGAAAACACCTTTTCTTGATCGGACAAACCAGTAAGACAAATTATGCGATGTCCAATGGAGTATCTTTACACGATTACGCTTGCGGTTCAGAAAAATAAAATATGCTTCGGGTGGAATCTCATTGACTAGAGAAGTAGAAATGGCACCCAGGCCCTCGAAGCCTTTTCTTAGGTCTACAGGAATACCGCAGAGATAGATGAAAGCATGTTCAGGGATAGCGAGCATATGACTCCTTGAATAAAAGGAATCATCTTACAAAAGCCGGCTACTTGAAAAAATATGGCCTCATTTGACGCTTACCGCACGCGGGCACGGGCACAGGCACGAAGGGGACTAGATAAGCGTTTTGTGGGGGGCACCCGGGAGCTCTTGGGCGAAGCGCGGAATGGCATAGCCGGGAAGATGTGCTGCAAGTTCTGCAAGAAGACTTTTTCCTTTCTCTTTTTCGACAAAGAAGTGTGCTGTGCCTTGGACAGGGTCTAACAGGTTTAGGTAGTAGGGTAGAATCCCGTTTTGAATCAGCTTTTCGAAAAGCGCTTTTAAGGTGTGAAAATCGTCGTTAACCTCTTTTAGCAACACAGAATGAGCAAGAAGCGGGATACCCAGTTTTTGCACCCTTTTTAGCGCTTCTAACACCTCTTTGTCGAGTTCGCTGGGATGGTTAGTGTGGATGATAAAGGTCACTTGCAGTCTTGTTTTTTCTAATAGCTTAAGAAAATCGCTGTCGATCCTCTCTGGAATGCCGACGGGAAAGCGCGTGTGAAAGCGGAGCAGCTTAAGATGCGGGATCTCTTCGAGATCAGCGATCAGCTTTTCTAAAGTCCCGTTCATGAGTGACAAGGGATCGCCGCCGCTCAAGATAATTTCAGAAAGAGAGGGATCTTTGCGGATCTCTTCTAGCTCTTCATGAAATCCCTTCTCCTCGGTCTCATACGGAAAGTTTTGGCGGAAACAGAATCTACAGTTCATCGCACAGGCGCTAGAGGCAAGCAGAAGAGCGCGCCCTCGATACTTCTGTAAAAGCTTCTTGCCTCTCATGAAGCGTACGTCTTGCACAGGATCTTCGACAAATCCAGGAGCCGCAACTGTTTCTTGCTCAAGAGGGACAAATTGTTTAAAGAGGGGATCGTTTAGATTGTTCTTCTCCATCTTCTGGGCCAGCCGCATAGGCAGGTTGAGAGGAAAGCGGGGCTTAGCGAGAATCGCCTCCTGCTTGGCCTCTTCAATCTCTAAAAAATATAAAAGATATTTCCAGTCGGTGATGTTTTGCCGACGGATATTGCGCCAGTCCATAGGGAAGAAGAGTCTACTGCTTTATCGTCTCAGAGTCAACGATAAGGGAAGAGAAAGGTTTTAAAGGAGCCTCAGGGACGCCGCCCAAGTCGGGCGAGGGGCCGCGAGAGATGTTAGCGCCAAGAGTCGCTAGCTTATGGACGAGGTTCTCATAGCCTCGGTCGAGGTAGTGAGCGCCGGATAAGATGCTCACATCGGGGGCGATGAGTGCGGCCATCACGTAGGCAAAACCGCCGCGCAAGTCGGGGATAGTTATGTCTTTGGAGATGAGAGGCGTAGGTCCGCGGATGATCGCATTGTGATAAAAGTTTTGAGAGGCGAATCGGCACTCTCTTCCACCGAGGCACTGGGTGAATAGCTCGATGTCTGCGCCCATCGTCTTTAAAATTTCTGTATACCCAAAGCGGTTCTCATATACGGTCTCATGGACGACAGAGTGGCCCTCTGCCTGCGTGAGGAGAACAACGAAGGGTTGCTGCCAGTCGGTCAAAAAGCCGGGGTGGACGTCGGTTTCGATATGGACACCCCCTTTCAAAGGGCCCCTATAGAAAAACTCGATTCCATTGCTTTTGACCATAAAGCCTGCGCCCACTTCGCGCAATTTGTTCAAAAAGATGATCAAGTTTTGATGCTGCGCTCCCTCGACAAAAACCTTGCCCTTGGTCGCAATTGCTGCCATGCCTAGCGAAGCCGCTTCTATGCGGTCGCTGACAACAGTGTGTTCGACATCAAAAAATTGGACGGTCTGTTCGACGCGGATCGTGCGGTCGACGTCGACAGAGATAATTACGCCGAGCTTTTGCAAAAAGAGGATCAGATCGATGATCTCGGGCTCTACCGCTGCATTTTTAATCTCGGTTTTTCCTTTGGCGCGAGCAGCAGCCAAGATCGCATTTTCGGTTGCGCCAACTGATGGGTAGGGCAGATGGATCACAGCACCTTTGAGACCATTATGCGCGCGGGCAAAATAGGCCCCCTCTTTTTTCATCTCGCGGTACTCGATGGTCGCGCCCAGTTTTTCCAGAGCGCTCATGTGAAAGTCGACAGGACGTTTACCGATTTTGCAACCACCGGCTGTCGGTACGATGATATCTTCATCGGTGCGGCCCAAGAGCGCGCCGATCATCAAAATAGGAATGCGGTTAGATCCGGAAAAACGTTGAGGGACGTAGGTAGTTTTAAGACCTTTGGTGATAATTTCGATGACACCTTCTTGTCTATCCCAATGGATTTCGCTGCCGATCTCTTTGCAAAGATCAACTGTAATCTCCACCTCGGCAATATTGGGCACATTGTAGAAAGTGCAGCGTTTATCGGAGAGAAGCGAAGCCACGAGCATCTTGGTGATGGCGTTTTTTGCACCAGCTGCTTTGACGCTCCCTTCTAAGGGAAGCCCGCCTTTGATTTTCAGGATGTCCATTACCACATTGTTAGCTCGAAAAATGATTAAAAGTAAACTGCAAACTCCGAGAAAAACCGGTTCGGTCTATGAGACTGTCAGGGAGAAGATTTTTTTCCGACTTGCCGGGCACGTAGTGTAAAGTGAGTCTCTTATCGGGAAAATGACGCTCTCTTACAAGAAGAGCTACCCAGCCCATCGTCTTGCGTGCGTTGATCTCGACAATCGGATGCAGCTTGAGAGTTTGACCGTCTGTGTAGAGCATCGCATCGATTCCCACATGACCAAAGTATCCGAGATCTGCCATCTCCTCTAAGACGTTCAGGACTATCTTTTTATGATTCTCAAGATGGGCAAGATGCGCGCCAAATAACTGCTGCTCGTCACCTACGCTATTATTCCGATAGGTACCTCTCTCATCATTTTCACAAAGTGTCGCTCCCACATACTCGATTCTCTTCTCTTTGGAAATTTTCCACTGCGTGCTGAAATCGAGCACTCTTGAGACCCACGGCTCTGCGATCACAGGACGCCCCTCTTTCCACTCATTTTGTAAAAATAGAAGAGATTCAGGTTTAAGAACTTCCACAAAGTGATGGCCACGCCCTGAGACTCCAAAACAAGTCTTCACCACCTTGAGCCCTTTTTGCTCTTCGAGCCATCTCGCCGCATCCTCTTGTTTGTAGAGAAGAGTCGCGCCCGGAAGCTTGGGACCCTTTGTGAAAGAGAAGAGTTTGGAGTTTACCGTTTGCACACACTCCCAAGGAGGCATCTCATAGGAGAGCGCGCGCTCCTCTGCCCATTTGTGTACACTGAGAGAAGCTCCCCACGAGTCGATCGACGAGTAAGGTAGGTTTCTTTCAGATAAGAGATGTAGGCGTGGTATTTTTATCCCCAGACCTTCCAACAGACGAAAAAAAGAGTCTGTCGGTTTTTGGGTCACAGCCACTCCATCATCTGGCGCTGCATACAAAAAAGGGAGAAACTGCAGTTGCAAAAAAACCCGGTGTATCGAAAAACTCTCCTCGAGAACCGGAGTTTTTTTCTGAACAAGCTCCCATTCAAACTGCGTATTTGCTATATGTAGAGGCATGCAATCAATCTTAAGGAAAAGTATGCATAAAAAGATACGCGTAGGAGTTGTTTTCGGAGGAAGATCTGCAGAGCATGAAGTCTCTCTTTTGTCTGCCAAGAACATTGTAGCTGCTCTCGACAAGAAAAAGTATGAGCCCGTTCTGATTGCGATTACCAAAGAGGGAGAGTGGCACCTTTGCGACGCTAAGAAGTATCTTTTACATGCGCACGACCCCAAACGCGTCCGCATTCAAAAACCCCAGAACAATGTCGCCCTAGTTGCAAAAGAGATGAAGCAAGAACTCGTAAGCCTCACCAAAAAAGAGAAGCATGCTCCCATCGATGTGATCTTTCCCGTTCTTCACGGAACCTATGGAGAGGATGGCGCGATCCAGGGACTTTTAAAGATGGCGGGCGTTCCTTTTGTAGGAGCAAGCGTCCTCGGTTCCGCAGTAGGCATGGACAAAGATGTGATGAAAAGATTACTCCGAGAGGCAAATATCCCGATCGCGCGCTTCATTACTCTCGATACAAAAGCTGCCAAAATGAAGAGTTTTTCTGATGTGACCAAAGAGCTTGGCCTTCCATTCTTTGTAAAACCGGCGAATTTAGGCTCCTCTGTTGGCGTCTCAAAAGTGAAAAACAAACAGGATTATGTAAAAGCGATCAAGCTTGCATTCCAGTATGACCGCAAGATTCTGATCGAAGAGTTTATCGACGGAAGAGAGATCGAATGCTCTGTGCTCGGCAATGAGAACCCGATCGCCTCACTTCCCGGCGAGGTGATCGCCAAAGATGAGTTCTACTCCTACGATGCTAAGTACATGGATGATAGCGGAACCGTGATGCATATCCCTGCAAAAGTGGACAAGAAAACGATCCAGAGAGTTCAAGCGATTTCCATCCAAGCCTACAAAACACTTTATTGCGAGGGAACAGCGCGCGTCGATCTTTTCTTAAAGAAGGATGGCACTGTCTACGTCAATGAGATCAACACCATTCCCGGCTTTACCAGCACCAGCGCTTATCCCAAGCTTTGGGCAGCAAGCGGAGTGTCGATGACAGAAATTGTCGATAAACTCATCCAATTTGCCATAGAGCGCTTCGAGATTGAAAAGAGCTTGAAGACCACATTCGTATGACCAAGAGCGCATACCCGCGAGTCCGCGTAGGCATTGGACAAGATAGCCACCGCTTTCTCTCTCCCGATTCTGCAAAGCCCTGTACAATTGGAGGCGTCATCTTTGAGGACACCCCGGGTCTTTCCGCCGACTCCGACGGTGATGTCGTCTTTCACGCGATCTGTAACGCGATAAGCTCCCTCTCCTGCGTGCCTATTCTAGATGGCATCGCAGACGACCTCTTAGAAAAAGATGGGATTACAGACAGCCAAGTCTATGTCGAAAAAGCCCTTCAAACACTCGGCAAGCAGAAGATCGAACATGTCGCACTCACCATCGAAGGCAAGCGCCCACGCCTCCAAGAAAAAAACCTCGAGATGCGCCAAAAAATAGCCCAAGTCCTGCGCCTAGACCTCTCCCAAGTCGGCCTGACCGCCACCACCGGCGACGGCCTCACCGACTTCGGCTGCGGCGACGGTCTGCAGTGCTTCTGCACCCTCACCACTATAGAGGAGTGAGAGAGGTTCAATGCGGATAATTATGTAGCTTATGTAGTACCCCGTCGAAATACCCTAAAGGTTCATTTCCAGCTCCAGCTGCGAGCTTTTGTATCTCTTGGTCTGATAGTTCTCGTGTATCCTGAGGAGGCAGGGGAATGACAAAATTGAAGTTATTTGGCTTATCTTCGAAAATATTGATCTTAATATTGTCTGGAAGTTTATAGCCTACCTCTGCAAGAGCAGCTCGTGGATTTTTTAACAGTTTCGCTTTGAAAGCGGGTTCTTGCCATGCGCGTGCGATAAGATTATCGCGAAGTTTTTGTTCATCTTTTATATTTACTTGCTTATTTGCCATAGAAGAGTCTCCTTGTTTGTCTTCTTAATATTTTAGAAGTAACAGGTGCGGTATTTTTTTCACAGTCTTATCGTAATGGGGTATCGTAATGGAATACGCATGGATAGGCCTTGATATCAATAGGCATGCCTGGTTCGTAAACTATCTTGAAGTAGAAGTGCCTGATAAATGGATGTTCCTGTCCGTCAATGAAATATGCAGTGCCTCCGGGCCAACAAAGAAGGGAGCTTGCTTGCTTTTCGGTGATCAATTTCTCTTGTACTAAGATTTCTAAAAAAGGAGCCCATTTATAAGCAAGATAAGGAGAGGATGGGTAGCATACTATGCTTATTTTTGCATGTATAGCATCAGTAACATCAATTTGAAGATCGATGTCGCCCACAAATGGTCTAATTTTTTTGATCAGTTGAACAAGAGAAGAAACAGGATAGCCATAGGATATCTTCTGCAGAAAGGGTTCCAATGCGTTGGGAAGATGGGGTGACCGGAAGGCGAGTTTTATCCATTCAGATCTTCTTGCCGTCATGAAGCCTGTCGTTGTAAGGTCCAGGTCATACATTTGAGCAATATTCAAAATGGTAGCAACTTGTGCTGCTGCTAGTTTATCGCTAAAAAAATCTAGACCCGTATGAACAACATCCCGAGCGGCTAACTGTAGAAAAAATATGTTGGGAGAGGGAGGCCAATCCTCACAGCTTCCTATATCAAATTCGAGCTCAAGAGCAGTGATGCCGCTTCGCTTGAAGAACAATTGTTCAGTTTCAAATTTTTTGATCAGCTCGCAAAATTGTTTCCAAGAAGCATTTTTTTTTAATGGAGCAGAAAGAGAATCATATTGAAAGCAGTCGGCTAGTAGGCTCTTCTTCTCCTCAGTGGATATATCGAGATGAAAACTTAAATCCATGGAACGTTTGCTCAAAGAACACTCAAAGATTAAATATCTAGACCAGATGGATGCAGGGAGTAACTCTACAAACTTGAGTATACGGTCGATGTTTGCCCGAGGAGTTAATTCACTAGGGAGATAAGGGCACATCATTTGGCAAAATTCCAAGGGCGCAAATGGAGCAAGTTGTGTCGTCATGCATCTCCTTATAGAATTAAGTGTTCTTTAGAAAAGCGCGCAGCTTTTCGATGCGGGCGCGATTGACTCCGAAATCCTTAGATCCCACGCGCGCACCAGAGCGGACTTGGACTTCGCCCTTCTGTCGGTCTACTTGAAATTCCAAGTCATCTTTAAATCGTAAAACAGGAGTCGTAACCACAACATGCAAATAGGTAGGGGTTATTTCTACCACTTGTGCGATGTAATTATTCGATAAAAATGCCTGAATCTGGCCTAAAGTTTTTTCAGATGCAAAAGGGAGGGGCGCAATATAATGTTGCCCATCCTCGTCACTAGAGCAGACGCAGTTAGGACTCTTTGGGCAAGGCTGGAGTTGACCCTCCATCAGTCCTGTCGTTTTCGGCATCTTCAAATTCTGCCAAAAGAGAAAGCCAACAAAACCAATGAGGACAATCGCTATCCAAACAAACCAGTGCATAATCCTCTCCTATCTTGAGCGGACAGTAGCAACAGAACGTATTTCAGACAATAGATCTTGAGGTTCTATCTCTTAGAAAAGCAGCAAGCATAATCTAAGGGATTATCTTCAATTGTCCGGGAAAAAATGTTGCGGACCAGTGCAACGAGGCAAAATAGAACATTTGCGCTACACATAATAGCGCCCTCGCCCATTAAACTTACCCACACATAGTTACCTTTTGGATCACAGATTAGTGTGGCGATGAGAGTAGGTATAAAAAGAATAGCGCGCACAACAGCTTCCACAAGAGAGGCAACGGACAGAACAGCATATCCGAGTTCGCCCAGTGCACGCCGTTTTGTGATCTCTAAACAATCCATCCGCTTTTCGCCATTGCGATAAAGCGTAAGGTTTAACGTAGCAAAAGTCGAACAAGAGATTGCGCATAGCATTGCTTCACAGCATTCGTCAACAAAATCAACCATATCGTTGGACGTATCTTTTTTTGAAACGCGCTTTGGCATAAAACTCCTTAGTTTGAGCAAGTTAGTTTAAATAAATGCAGGCTTTAAAGCTACAGCGCAAAGGCGTTTATGCATCCCCCATTTCCAGCCATTCCATCTGCTGGTTTATCCCCCTGTTTTAGCCAATCAAACGGCTAAAATTAATATTTTAATTGCATGATATTGATTATCAGTTAGTTAAGGTAAAATGGAAAAAGCAAGAAAAAGACAAGCCGATTAAGTGCAAAGTCTATCTGTGCGCATTAGAAATTTAAGCCATTGTCTAGAAGACATGCTTTGCCTCGCGTAAAATTCTCTTTTTCAGAGCAGGATGTAAGGCGTTTTTTGTGACCAAATCGACTTCGCAATGCAAAAGCTCTTCTAAGTAGTGTTTAACGCCTACAAAAGCAAACAGGCCTTGCTTTGCATCGAAATCAATCAGGATATCTATGTCGCTTTTGCGCGAGGCTTCGTCTCTTGCAACCGAGCCAAAAAGTGCGAGAGCACGAACACCCAATTTTGATAGGTCTTTTTTGTGAGCACTAATAATTTTGCAGGCTTGCTTGAGGAGCACAGGTTTCTCCTGTTTATTTTTTTATAACATAATGCTCATTAGTTTTAGGCGCATATTCAGGAGGACGGAGCACTGAAATAAGCCTAGATGCATCTGTTACAATGAGACTTCAGAAACACTTGCGAGAGATTCCTCAGATCCACCCACTTCAGTTCCGGACGAGCAAGAGCTGAAATAGCATGGTAAAGATTGAGACCATCTATGAGGCAGACGACACGCTGACGATCCATAGACCCTCTAAAAAAACGTGCCACGAGCCGGAGCCCGTGGCTTTCGCATGATATATTAACCATGCGGGATGATGACAGAATCTTAGCGAGCTTCTAATATTTTTGCATACAAGAAAAATTATAAATATGCAAGCAGATGCGCATTAAGAAGAAGTCACGCTTCTTGTGCGTGCTTTTTGGTGAGCATAAACCAGGCGCCGTAGAGGGAGATGGCGGCGCCGATGAAGAGCATGGGGAGTGCGCCGAACAGGTCGCAGAGGAGGCCGCCGAGTATGGGTGCGACGGCACCGCGCAGGCCTACCATTAGAATGTTGGTGCTGGAGAAGGGGGCGCTGCTTTGTTCCTGCGCAAAGAGCGTTCCGGAGAGGTTCCAGAGGAGATGGCTTCCTGCTTGTGCTACGCCGTAGATGAAGAAGGCGACATAGAGGCAGCTTCTATTGAGCGGTGTCAAAAGAAGGGTGAGAGGGAAGAGGGCAAAGCCCATCAGTATCCAGGCGGTGAGGCGTGGGATGGCGATCTCTTGGATGCCGCGTCTCCACAACAAGGTGGAGAGGATGACGCCTATACCCATCAAGACAAAGCGTGCGGTCGCGATCTCTGCATGCGAAAGGAAGAGGACATCGGCGTAGAAGACGGCGAGCGCCGGTGCGATCAGCATGAGGCCGAAGCCCCCAATCATAAAGCCCCATTGAAACTGAGCAAAGTCTGGACGTGAACGCAGAAGAGAGAAGCAATCTTTCCACGGCTGGAGGAGGTAGTTTTTTATGGGGGCGGGTGCAGGAACCGGCTCCTCTTGCTCAAGAGGTGTGATGCGTCTTTGGATGAAGAGGCTGGTCAGACCGATGAGCGCGCTGACAAAAAAGAGCATCCTCCAACTTGTCCCGCTCCCATCCAAGATATCTGCGATAGAGATGCCGATCACGACGCTTTCAACAAAACGCAGAAGGTAGTAGAAGGAATAGGCTTTTTCTCGCGGCTGCTTGGGGATGTTGCGTTTTAAAATTTCGATAAGAGCAGGGATGCCTGCGCTGTTAAACAGCTGGTGGACGCCGGCTGCAAAGAGCAGGTACCAGACGTTATCGATCCAAGGGAGCAGAAGAAAGGGGAGGCGTGCAAAGAGCCAGGCTCCCATCAAGTTGGAGAGGAGCTTGTGTTTGCGATGGGAGATATAGGAGCTCCAGTAAAACGAGAAGACCGAGAGTACCGGCCTGAGTGTCACGAAAAGCGAGAGCTGCAGAGTCGATGCTGCGAGATCTTTACGCAGGATAAAGGGCAGAAGGGTATAGAGCGAGGTGAGGGGCTCGCTGGTGAGGTTCATCCAGAGGAGCGCAAGGCGTGTCTTTTTACAGCCTTTAGCTGTGTTTTCAGTAGACATCGAGTAGGTAGCGTTTTTGCGCGCGCAGGCTCTTAAGATAGGCTTTTGCCTCATCTACACTCATTTTGCCTTGCTCGCTGATGATTTTTATTAAGGAGGCTTCTACGTCTTTAGCCATCTGAGAGGCGTCGCCGCACACATAGAGATAGGCTCCCTCTTGGATCCACGCCCAAAGGTCGGAGGCCTGCTCTTCCATCTTGTGCTGCACGTAGATCTTTTCTTGTTGGTCGCGAGAAAACGCGAGATCCAGACGTAATTTATTTTGTACAGAGAGCTCATTCCAGAACTCTTCGTAAAAGAAGTCGGTCTTTCTGTTGCGCTCTCCAAAGAAGAGCCAGTTTTTGCCTTTGTGCTCTAGTACCTGGCGCTCTTGCAAGAAGGCTCTGTAGGGAGCGATGCCCGTGCCCGGACCGATCATAATAATGGACGCGTCGGGATTATCCGGCAGCGTGAAGTGATGGCCCGATTGGATATAGAAAGGGACGCTGGTTTTACCGATCTCTGCCAGATGGCATAAGAAGTGGCTCGCGACGCCATATCTCTTTTCGCCTTTATGGATAAAGTCGGTGAGGCCAACAGTCAGATGCACCTCTTGAGCGTGCATTTTCTTCGATGAGGCAACTGAGTAAAAACGGGGAAGCAGCGGGCCGAATTGATTTACAAGCTCTTGCAGAGGGATCTTTGCTTCCGGATAGAGCTGCAAAACATCAAGAGGGTGGTGGCTTGCTAAGTAGTCCAATAGAAGAGGTTTATTTTCCGGCTGGAGCAAGAGCTGGAGCGGCTGTTTCTTTTGAGCAATCGGCTCATATGTTTGCACTAGATTTAAGAGTGAGGAGGTAAGCCGGCTTAAATTGGCCTTATGCAAAAGAAAAGAGCGAAGAGAGAGCGTCTCTTTGGAGCGCGTATCGAGGACAAGCTCCTCGCCGGTTGCTTTCAGTGCACTTATGTAACGCTCCACAAGAATCGGATCGTTGTGCGCATAGATGCCCAAAGAGTCTCCCACGCGAAAAGATACCTCACCTTCTAACTCCAAAGCCAGATGGTAGGTCTTTTTTGTCGACCCCTCTTTGGTCAAGAGCATCCTCTCTTTGATCTTACCTGAGAAGAGGCGTCTTTTACTCTCTTGCACTGTTTTATTTTCAGAAATAGTCATGGACAAATGCCCGATAAAAAGGTAAATATTCTCTTAGTTATGCTTCACATTCCTATCTTGTTTTTTATTTTTCTCGCTCTACTCTCCGGATGTACCGACACCGGCTACCATCAGCCAGTCTATATCATCTCAGACACTGCGGAGATCTCCGACACTGCGCAGGAAGAGCAAGAAAAGGATGAAGAGACGATCAAACCATAAGATCTTTGCAATCGCGTTTAGCCCATCCCTTGCTCAAGAGGTCTGTCTTTTTGCCGGAGATGCCTCCTAAAAATTCGATCGCTTGCAAAAGTCTTGCGCGCGTGCGCTCTTTTCCTAAGATCTCTACAGATTCAAAAAGAGGCGGTCCAAAACGCTTGCCGGCAATCGCTCCGTATAAAAGCGGCATCACCGTTTTTTTATGATTGGCTCCAAAGATTTCAGCAACATCATGAGACGCTTTTTCGATTCCCGGTTTACCCCAGTTCTCCTGCTCATCCATGCTCCAGATGCACGCTTGCAGAAGGTAGCAGGCCTTTTCTTTGGCGATCTTTCCGGGCGTAAGCAGCTCTTCTGAGTGGGGCAGGTGGTTGATGAAGAAGAAGTCGCACAGCTCCATAAATTCGCCAAAGGTCTTAATCCGTGTGTGGCAAAGAGGCATCAGCTTGTGCATGAAGGCGTCGTTAAAGCTCCAACCTTTGATGCGCTCCCATAATTTATCTTCGGGTACTTTGTTGATCAGATACTGCTGGTTCATCCACTCCAGTTTCTGCATGTCGAAGAAGGCGCCGGAGACGCCGATTCTTTTGGGATCGAAGGCGGGGATGATCTCGTCGAGTGAGTAGATCTCCTTGTCGTCCGGCATGCTATAGCCCATCAGCGTCATGAAGTTGACAAACGCTTCGGGAAGATAGCCGCTATCGCGGTAGTAGAAGATCGAGGTCGGGTTGCGTCTTTTGGAAAGCTTCTTGCCATCTTTTCCAAGCAGAAGAGGCATGTGCATAAAGGTGGGAGGCGTCCAGCCGAAGCTCTCATAGAGCATGATGTGTTTCGGTGTCGAGCTCATCCACTCATCGCCGCGGATCACGTGAGAGATCTGCATCAGATGGTCATCGACCACGTTTGCCAGGTGATAGGTAGGAAAGCCGTCCGACTTGAGCAGAATCTGATCGTCGACATCTGCCCAAGGACAGGTGATGCGTCCTTTAATTCCATCCTCGTAAACGCACTCGCCGGTGAGAGGTACTTTTAGACGGATCACAAAGGGTTGGCCTTCGCGCTCACGTCTTTCGACCTCTTCCGCGCTGCAATTGCGGTATCTTCTGTCATAGCCTACGCGCTGACCTAGCTTTGCACTCATCTCGCGCATCTCGGCAAGCTCTTCAGGTGTCGCAAAACACTTGTATGCCTTTCCGTCGTCTAGAAGCTTTTGGCAGTATTTGCGGTAGATCTCTGTGCGCTCTGATTGGCGATACGGGCCGAAAGGTCCGCCCACATCAGGGCCCTCATCCCAACGGATCCCTGCCCAATGCAGCGCATCGTAAATGCTCTTTTCATATTCGGGGCGCGAGCGTGTGCGATCGGTATCTTCGATCCTCAAAATAAATTTACCCTTGAAATGGCGTGCAAATATCAAGTTGAAAAGAGCCATGTAGGCGGTCCCGACGTGGGGGTCGCCTGTGGGGGAAGGAGCAATACGGACGCGTACGTTCATTTTTTCACCTAAAATTTGCTCTCATTTTTCAGGTTTTTCGGAATGATTGCAAGGGAGAACGCAGTAGATGTTAAATTTAATTTTTAGAAGAACCCCTAGTGGACGAAGTGGACAGAAGAGCTGTGGACTTTAGTGGACGAGGTGGACGGGGATCTCTTCCGACTCTTCTTCTTGGCGCTGTCCACTAAAGTCCACATCGTCCACCAAGTCCACTTAGTCCATCCTCTTCTGCGCCACTCTTCTGTCCTCTTCGTCCACTAGGGGGTTCTTTCGAGAAGAGCTTTAAACCAAGACACAATGGACGTCCACACATTCCAAAAGGCTTCGGAGAAGCTCTCCCAGCAGGTGGGAGGGACAAACGCCTCTTCGGGTAGGTAGAATAACTCTTTATCAATGGCTGCAATTCCTGTTTTGCGTAGCGCATGAGGGATGCACGTGAAAGAGTTCCATCCCGCGCTGAATTCGGTGAGTGCTTTAAGTCCCTCAAGTTCTACCGGAAGAGAGGTGAGTTTATTGTGATTGATCCAAAGCTTCTCTAGTCGCGTTAGTTGTCCAATCTCAGGAGGGAGAAAAGTGAGCTTATTTTTCTGCAGTCCGAGGAATCGAAGTTGCGTTAACTTGCCAATGCAAGAGGGTAAAAAAGAGAGCTTATTATCAGCGAGATCAAGGTGTGTCACGCTTGAAAAATAGGTGATTTCTGGCGAAAGAAAAAAAAGGCAGCAACCTACTGGTGCAAGCCAACCGTGATCTCTTGCATCACCATCTTTTACAGCAGATGCATGTGTTGGTAGCCACCGGCGGATCTCTTCTGCCTTTTCTACGCTATCCGAATTAGCTTTTTTTAAAATATTGTTGGCAAAAGAGATAATGCTCTCGCCATGAATATTCTTAGTGGCTATGCGAGTCAACTGACAGAGATCCTGAGTTACATACTCTGCAATTTGCGCTAAGTAAGGCGGATGAAGAGTAGAGCTAGGAAGTAGCGCTCCTCTTCCGTCTGCTTCTCCGGAGGCATCTTTTAATACGCCTCTTACAACACCGGCTGCGCGCTCCACGTAAGCGCTCTCATCCGGATGTGCGGCTTTTGCGCGAGCGACATAAAGCTTGAGATCGGGTTCTTTCTCGTAGCCTTGAAAGAGCAATGCAGAAACATTCAGCCGCCAGCCTCTGGAGGTCTGCATCAGGACATGCGGACGCTCTGTGAACTCGGCAATGAACTTGTGAAGGCTATTATTTAATTTTGAAATCGTCATAACAATTAATTTGCTATAACGATAACAGATGGTTATTATTTATGCATTAGAAAGATTAAGTCTTTCATAACGTTAACAGTTTCATCTAATTGAAGGTCAGACTGACCAAAGATCTCAGAAGGATCGGAAAGAGGCGCATCTTTTTTGCCGATCTCTTTTAAAAAATTTTGATAGTTTTTGTTGCTCTCCATGCGTGCGTGGGAGTTCAAACGCAATGTGGAAAGAAAGGGCTGGTAGGTGGCCATTATCTGTTGCAGATTGAACTTATAGAGACGCGCGATCTGGCTGCGATGAGAGGGCGGAATGTCGGAGAGATCGTCTTCGAAGCTCGCAGGGATCTGGTCATTGCCGAGTGGAAACTTTGCGAACTTCTCGCCGATATCAAGCTGAGAGTAGGCGCCGGGAACCACAATGTCTGTCTCAACGCCAGTCAGCTGCGGGCTTTTTCCGGAAACGGTGTAGTACCTTCCGCGCGTCACTTTAAACTCGCCTTTAGGATTCACCTTGCCGTAGTTAGCGGCTTCCAAAGTGAATGTCTGGAAAGTGCCTTTTCCATAGGTGAATGGATCGCCGACTAGAAGTGCTCTGCCATAATCTTGCAGCGTTTGCGCGACGATCTCTGCAGCGGATGCGCTAGTCTTGTTGGTAAGCACGAGAAGGGGGCCATCCCAAGCGATCTTGGTTTCAATATTACGCAAACGCTGGATGAATCCTGTGTTGTCCTTCACAGAGACCACAACCCCTTTGTTGATAAAGAGGCCGGTGACTGTGACTGCTTGAGGGAGAAGCCCTCCCGCGTTATTACGTAGGTCTAAGATAATGCCTTTAAGATTGTGCTCTTTCTTTAACGTTTCGATCGCTTTGGCAAGATCACCCGAAGAAGAGGAGTTGGAATCTTGATAAAAAGAGAAGAGATGGAGGACGCCGATCACTCCATCGCCATAGGGCTCAAAATGGGTCTCTAGACGTGTCTCTTTTAAGACCACTTCGCCACGGACGATCTCGATTTCGAGCTTTTCCTCGTCTTTTTTCTCCCCTTCGCCGGTCGTCCTTAAAACCGTCAGATGGACGGGGGAGCCTTGCTGGCCGCGGATAAGCTCGACCGCTTCTGTGATATCGAGGCCTACGACCGGCTCCTTATCTACAGCTATAATACGGTCGCCAACTTTAAGTTTATTACCCTTGCTGGCAGGACCCTCATCTAGGAGGCGCATGATGGTAAAACCGCTTAAATCGTCCCTGAGCTGAGCTCCAATACCGAAGAGCCGCTGCTGGACCTGGATCATGAACTGGTTGGCTTCTGCAGGGGTAAAATAGGCTGTTTGCGAGTCTAAGGCACTACTAGTAGCCTTTAGTACATAAGATAGGATTAACTTAAGCCTGTCCCCTTTGGAAGAGGGTACAAGCTCGCTCTCTCTATTGAGCCTTCTTTTAGTCATCCTTTGGAGGAATTGGTCTCGTGTCTCCTGGTCGAGCTTATCGGCGGTTTCTACTTGAACCGCTTTAATTCGAACCAGACGCTCTAATAGCTCTTCTTCCGTCTTTGCCCATGCAAGGTCTTTAAATTCAGATGGTTGCACACCTTTTGGGGAAGGGATTTTTTCGACCTCTTTCTCCAAAACAGCACGTCTTTCAATGGCTCCGATCAGCTTATTATGGATCTCTTCAAAGACGGAAAAGTCCTCTTTTTTATACCCAGCAAGAGCGCTTACAAGAAGCTCTTCGGAGGGGGATGACCACTTAAGTATCTCAGGCTCAGTAAAATACGTTTTTGCGGGGTCGAGCTCTTCTAAATAATTAACAAGAGCGCGCCCTACAAGCTCGGCATTTAATTCTTGATGGGAGACGTGCGCCTTTAAGATCTCCTCGATTTTAACCCGGGTGTCATGGGGGGAAAGGGAGGGGGGTTTAGCTCCCCAGAGGAGGGGGGTAAGAGCAAATAGGACGAAAAAAAGCAGTCTCTTGAGCATATATTTGTCTTGGGGTATTTAGCCGTAGCTTACAGCAAATCAAAAGTTTATGGCCATTAAAAAAAAGGTTTTTACGCTTCTGACCCCCGAAATTTAACTGAAAAATTTGGATTCGCTGTTGATATCAAATGCTTTTCTATGTCATAATTATTAATCACTTAATACAAGCGTTGTCATAATAATAAAAAACACGCTCTTTTGAGCTTAGAAAGAAATGCAAAAACCGGCTCCTGCTGAAGTGGCAGATAGCCATGATTGACAAAATGTTACTTATTTGATTTTAGGAGGAAATAGAAAATGAATATGGATAATGATGGAACACAGGAAGCTAGGTGCGAGATTGTGGACAATCCTTCGCCTAACAAGAAAGTTGTTTCTATAACAGAAGCGGCGAGGATCAATAATGTCACGCGTCAAGCTATCTATGTTGCTATTAAGCAAAAAAAGCTTAAAGCTTCAAAAGATACGACACGCTGGACGATCCATCTGGATGATTTAGAAAACTACCGTAGACTAAAATATTCCAGAACTAAATCGATGTTTAATGGAGAGCTCTTATTTGATAATCTCAAAGGGTTCTACTCTGTTAACCAAGCTGCGAAAATATTGGGCGTTCCTGCTCAGAAGATCTACTACGCAACACGCGTAGGTCTTCTCAAGGCCGTCCGTAAGGGAGCTGCTTGGGTCATTCACTCGAATGACATCAAACAATACCAAGAAAATTACCTCAATAAAAAGACACAGAACTTCGAAGTTATGTAAATAGGTCGATCTTAGGATCGACCCGTTTTTTGTCTTTTTAGTAAGGAGGGCATTTTCGTGCGCGTATTTTAGAATCACCCGATCTTGATCGGGTGATTTTTTGTTTTTACGCTTTTCTCCTTCTTCAACGTGCCCTTGCCCCTGCCCTTGCCTTTGCCCGATCCGGATTAATTCGGGCAAGGGCACGGGCAAGGGCAGGGGCAGGGGCAGGGGCAAGTGAAGAAGGCGCTACGCTTTTATTTTGAAGTCTCTGATCTGCAACTGAATGCTAGATTTATTCAGGAAGGTATTCACATGCGGAGTAAAGGCGATATGCAGCGTAAGGTTCTTTTTACAGAGCATGGCACGCTTGTCTGCCATGTTGAAGGCTATCCCTTCCAGCAAACGATCATTCTGCTCCAAATAGAGCTTTAAATGGGTTTTTCCGACCACTTTGGGAGGCCAGCACTGCTTGGCATCACAGTAGAGTATGGGTGCGGGATTCTCGTTACCAAAGGGTTCTAAAAGGCTGAGCGACTCCAAGAAGTCAAAGGTAAGCTCTCCGAAATGCACTTTTGCATCTAAGTGGAGTTTAGGTACTACATCGTTGTCTTTGAGCTGTTCTTGAGCTGCACGGATGAACCGTTCTTTGAATGCCTCGATATTCTCTTTTTTAATGGTCAGGCCTGCCGCAAAATCGTGGCCCCCAAAGTTGATAAGCAGGTCTGCATTTTCACGCAAAATAGGAAGAAGAGGGAATTCGCGGATAGTGCGCATGGAGCCTTTGCCTATGCCATCTTCGATAGCGATCACGATTGTCGGACGGTTGTACTGTTTGGCGATGCGTGCCGTGATGATAGGAATGATGCCGGGATGCCACTTCTCCGAGTAGAGTACGATCGCTTTTTTGCTCAGAATATTTGGATGTTTTAGGATGTACTCTTCAACATCTTCAGAGTCTCTTCTTTCGATCTTTTGTCTTTCTATGTTGTTTAAGTCGAGCTCTTTTGCAAGGTTTTCTGCTGCCACGGGATCGCGGATGAGAAGGAGTTCTACGCCTTTTTTGGGATCGGCAATTCGGCCCAAGCTATTTAGACGCGGCGCCACTTTGGAAGCGATATCAACGGGTGTGATCTCTCCTAGCTTTAACTCGCAGACAGCAAAGAGTTTGCTAAGACCGATACGCTTTGTTTTGCGCAGTTGTTTTAGCCCGTAACGCACTAGAATACGGTTTTCTCCTCGCAGAGATCCCATATCGGCGATCGTGCCTAAAGCGACCAGGTCTAAGTAGCGTTTGAGGTCGACCTTAGTTGCGCTGATCTCACCATTTGCGATGAGCTGGTTTGTAAGGGCATGTGCTAATTTAAAAACGACGCCAACTCCCGTAAGCTCGCGGTTTGGGTAGGTGCTCCCTTTGAGTTTGGGGTTTAAAGTGGCGACGCAGTGTGGTAGCTGATCCGTTGGCTCATGGTGATCGGTGATGATCACATCGACATTTTGTTTCACACACTCTTTGATCTCATCGGCAGAGGTGATGCCGCAGTCGGCGGTGATCAAGAGAGTGCAGCCCTGTTTGATCGCATAGTCTAATGCATCGAGCATGAGGCTGTTTTTGAGCGATGTGCGATTGGGCACTAAAAAGAAGACCTTTGCCCCGATGAACTCTAAAAATTCTGTGAGAAGCGAGGCGGCGCTAATCCCATCTACATCGTTATCTCCATAGACGAGGATCGCCTCACCACTTTTAATGGCGGATAAAACGCGATCAGTCGCTTTTGTCATCTCTGGAAAGAGGTGCGGATCTAGCAAATTTGGCAATTTTGCATAGAGATAATCGTGGATCTCATCTAGGTTGTCGAATCCCCTAGAAGCAAGCACTTGAGCGGTTACAGGATGAATGCTAAATTCGCTAATAATCGCTTGAACCCATTCTGCATCCGTTTCCGGATATACCCAGAGAGGTTCTCGGTAAATCTGTGGTAGCGCTTTACGTGGCTTTGCACCCTTTTCATCCTCCGCTGATGCCCTATGTTTTTCTACATCAGAGGTTCCCATTGGCAATAAATCTTTTTTTTAACTTATCGGGATTATAGCAGGGGGTGGAATTACCTACACATCTCTTTTTAACGTGCCCGTGCCCCCTGCCCGTGCCCGATCCGGATTAATTTGGAAACGGACACGTATAATTTATTCTTCCTGAGTGAGAATTTCGTTGATTTCACTGTTGAAATAATAATATTAAGACAGATCAACCGGAGTGCAACATGATCTCTCTTTCCTCTTTTCAATGGAAGATCTTGACGCTTGTCGGCCTCATCACAATTCTTAACTATATTGACAGAAGTTCGATCTCTTTTGCTATTCAGCCGATTAAAATTTCCTTTGGAATTGACAATGCTGAGTTTGGTGTTATTGCAGCTGCATTTGGATTGGGGTACATTTTGATGGCCATCTATGGAGGGATTCTAGTCGACAAATTTGGTACAGTCGGGCTCTGGGCAGTTGCCGCAGCTGCATGGTCTGTGATAACTATGCTAATGGGATTGGCTGAAGGCTTCTGGTCATTTTTCTGGCTTAGAATCTTGTTAGGAATTGGAGAAGGGGTTCACTTTCCTGCTTTATTAAAAACTGTCACAAATTGGCTTCCTCCTTCTTCTCGAGCACGCGCCATTTCTATCAGTCTATCGGGAGTGCCATTTGCATCAATCGTCGGGGCCCCACTTACGACCTATTTGATCGCTTACTTTGGCTGGCAAGCGATGTTTGTCATTCTAGGTAGCTTAGGGGTTATTTGGGCAATCGCATGGTTAATCCTTTTTCGCAAACATCCCCAAGCTCTCTTTTCTTCGAATAAGATCGAAATGCCTTTGAAAAAGGAGATACCTTGGAAAGCCCTTCTGTGCAATCGCTCGCTGCTGCTTGCTGGTGCAGTCTATTTTGCTTTTGGATATACCATCGCCTTTGCTCTCTTGTGGCTTCCCGGCTATTTACAGCAAATGTTTGCAGCATCGATTTTAAGCACGGGATATTTAGTCCTTCCTCCCTGGATTGCTGCTGCCATTTTTTTGCTTTTCGGGGGTTGGCTCTCCGACTATTTGCTGAAACGTACAAAATCTTTACGGCTTGCACGTAGTAGCGTTATGGGAGTCAGCCTGCTCCTGTCCGGATTCTCTTTTCTAGCACTCGCCTTTTCGAATGAGCTTTCAACTTCACTTATTTGGATGACATTGGGCCTTGGGATTATTTATCTTCTAAACGCTCCCGTCTTTGCTCTGGTTGGAGATCTATTTAAACCTTTCGCAGGAACAGTGCTGGGTATTTTAAGTGCCGCAGCTACAGTGGCAGGGATCATCTCACCTGCCCTAACCGGATGGTTGGTGCAAAG
This sequence comes from Chlamydiia bacterium, assembly GCA_963804085.1. Classification (GTDB taxonomy): domain Bacteria; phylum Chlamydiota; class Chlamydiia; order Chlamydiales; family Rhabdochlamydiaceae; genus CAWDOQ01. Next base: position 177,657 of record CAWDOQ010000017.1, read on the forward strand.
TACAGGGAGCTTTCAAAGCGCCTTTTTTCTTGCCGCTGCGCTTTCTATCACGGTTGGAAGCATGCAGCTCTTGTTTCACAATCCTGACAAGGAAAAGCAAAAGTTTTTATGAGTATTGGGCGCTTTGTAACGTGCACGTGCCCGAAATTAATCCGGATCGGGCACGGGCACGCACGCGGTAAGCGTCAAATGAGGCCATATTTTTTCAAGTAGCCGGCTTTTGTAAGATGATTCCTTTTATTCAAGGAGTCATATGCTCGCTATCCCTGAACATGCTTTCATCTATCTCTGCGGTATTCCTGTAGACCTAAGAAAAGGCTTCGAGGGCCTGGGTGCCATTTCTACTTCTCTAGTCAATGAGATTCCACCCGAAGCATATTTTATTTTTCTGAACCGCAAGCGTAATCGTGTAAAGATACTCCATTGGACATCGCATAATTTGTCTTACTGGTTTGTCCGATCAAGAAAAGGTGTTTTCGCACCTAAATGCTTTACGACCTCGACGATTTCTTGTTCCGATCTCGAAATGATTTTGCATGGCAATTTCCCAGAGCATTTGCGCACAAAAAAAATTAAAAAAATGTAGGATTTAATGCGGAAATTATGCTAACGTTCTGATCATGAACGCCTTAGAAGAATTATCGGATCTGAAAACGGAAAATCAAAAACTACGCGAGACAGTCGATGCTCTTAAAGAGCAACTGGAATGGTTGCGTCGTCAGATTTTTGGCAGGCGCTCGGAAAAAGATCTTCGTAATCTCGATGAATCTCAACTGAGTTTTAATGGATTTGCTTTAGAAAAATCCATTCCAGAAAAGCAAGTTATCAAAAGCCATGAACGTGTAAAGCAATGTCGTAACGGTCAAGATAAAATCACCCTTCCTCCTGACTTGCCCGTGGAACGCACTGTCATCGACCTACCAGAAGAGCAAAAGAAGTGCCAAGAGACAGGGACACCTCTTGTTAAGATCGGAGAGGAAGTGTCTCGTAAATTAGCCCATAAGCCTGGCTCTTATTTTATCAAAGAAATCGTCCGACCCAAATATGCTCATCCTCAAAGAAGCGAAGAGGGAATCAAGATAGCCGATCTTCCATCTTCTCTTTTATCACGCTGTCAAGTAGATGATAGTTTTTTAGCTGAGCTTTTAGTTAAGAAATATGCAGACCACAATCCTCTTAATCGCATCTCAGAAATCATGTCTAGAGATGGGATTTTTATCAGCCGCCAATTGTTGTCCCAATGGGTTATAAAATGTGGCATTGCGTTAAAATCCTTATGCGATGAGATGACTCGCCTGATACTGAGCAGTGAAAATGTCTTCATCGATGAAGTGCCCATCAAAATGCTCGATCCTGGGATGGGACAAACCAAAATCACTTACATGTGGGTCCTAAGTGGAGGCAAAGAAAGCAATCCCTCTTGCAGAGTTTATAACTTTAGAACTAATAGACAACACCATCAAGCTGCAGAGCTTTTGAAGGGTTATCGTGGTGTAGTGCACTCTGACAAATATGGAGCCTATGAAAAGCTGGCTGCAACAAAGCAATTTACTTGGTGTCCATGTTGGGTCCATATTCGCAGAAAATTTATAGAAGCCGAGCATGGCGATAAAGACCTTCGCGACACAGTGTTGCATAAGATACAAAAACTTTTTCAAATAGAAGAAATCGCATGGACAAAGTCGCCTGAAGAGCGACTACAAATAAGACAAGAACTTGAAGTTCCCATTATTGATGAACTCACAGAACTAATCAAAACTCGGCTGCTATCAGGAACAGTATTGCCTAAATCCAATTTTAAAGAAGCATTAGGGTACTACTGCAGCTTGATCTCATACTTAAAAAATTACACCCTTCACCCTTGGGCCCGGTTGGACAATAATGTCGCAGAGCGAGCCGTGAGACCGCTTGTATTGGGTCGTAAGAACTGGCTCTTTCTAGGAAGTAATGATGGTGGGGAAGCAGCAGGGGTCATTTTATCTCTGGTGCAGACCTGCCGGGCATTGCATATAAATCCTCGCGTGTATCTCGAAGACATAATGCGTCGTCTCATGGACCACAATGCGCAAAAGCTGGAAGAGCTTTTGCCTCATAACTGGATCAAGAACATACCCAATAACTGATCAGTCATATCTGAATTAAATTTTTATTCAATATGGCCTCATTTGACGCATACCGCACGCGGGCACGGGCACGTATAGTTTATTCTTGATGAGTGAGAAGCTCGGTCTCTTTGCGCTCTTCGCGCTTATGGAAGTATTCCAGAAGCGGAGCAGCAATGAAGAGAGACGAAAGGGTACCAAATACCACCCCAACGCCCATCACAAGAGCAAAGCCGAACAGGGTGCTACCACCCAATGCGACTAAGGGGATAAGGACAAGCAGCGTAATGCCGGATGTCATCATCGTGCGGCTCAAGGTGACGTTTAGCGCGTGGTTGATTACCTCTTTGAAGGAGGCTTTGTGGATCAGGCGCAGGTCTTCGCGGATTCTGTCAAAGATGATGATCGTGTCGTTCAGCGAGTAGCCGACGATTGTCATCAATGCTGCAACAGTATTTAGATCGATTTGTATCGGCACTCCAAACGCATGCAAGGCCGCAAGAACTGCTATCGTGAAGATGACGTCGTGCGCCAAGCAAATGGTGGCAGAGATCGCATATTTAAACTCAAAGCGTGCAGTGATGTAGAGCAGGATGCACAAAAGAGCAATCATAAGACCGATGATTGCGCTATTTCGCATCGAATCGGACATCTGGCCGCTCACCTCTGCCCAGTTGGTGTTGAGTGTCTCAAGAGAAGCGGGGGTCGGACTTAAGCCAGCTTTTGAGAGTGCTTGTACAATCCAGACGATCCGAGGATTGTTTTCGTATAGATAGCCCAACTCTTTTGTTTCGGTCTCTAGCGGCATGCCAAAGAAGGGTCTACCCGATTCTTGCATACTGCGGCTTAGAAAGAGGCGGATATTGTTGGCGGGAGTGAGCTCTCGAATCTGAAAATCTTGAGCGGTCGCGCCTGCTTGGACAAGGGCAGTTTCTACAGCTTTGCGGTAGTCGCTTCCCTGTTTTGGCGTAAGCTCAAAGCTAACAGCATATCCTCCGGTAAAATCCATACCCAAAATGGTGTGGCGTTGAGAGAGGAAGAAGTAGCCGCCCACGAGGATGACAAGTGTCGAGAAGATGAGCGTGGGTTTAGAAAATTTCAAGAAATTAAACTGGCTCGATTTGATCCAATTGGACATCTTGAGTGCTTTGTGCTCAGGATTTTGTACCCATCCGGCAAAGAAGTAGCGCGTTAAAAAGAGTGCGGTGAACATCGAGGAGACGATACCGATGATCAGCGTGACAGCAAAGCCTTTGATTGGTCCCGAATCAAAATGGAGAAGAATCAGCGCTGCGATGATTGTGGTGGTGTTAGAGTCGATAATCGCAGAAAAAGCCTTGCGGTAGCCTGCGTGGACAGCCTGTGCGATGCGTCCTGAGAGTTGAAACTCTTCGCGAATCCTTTCAAAGACGAGGACGTTAGCATCGACTGCCATCGCGACAGTCAGAATGAGTCCCGCTATCGATGCGAGCGTGAGAGTTGCTTGTAAGTTTTGCAGTGTCGCCCACATGATCAGCAGGTTGAAAATAACGGCAACAGATGCGACAAGGCCGCCAAAACGGTAGTAGGCGATCATGACGCCGATGACAAGAGCTAGCGCTATCGCCATTGCCCAAATGCCTAAGCTTCTTTCGTGTGCGCCGAGCTCCGGGCTTACATTCTTCTCAGAGAGAATATGAGGTGTAAAGCTCAAGGATCCCGCTTTTAAATCGGCTTCTAGCTGATTGACTTCGCGCTGCGTGAAGCTGCCGGTGATCATCGCGCTATCTTTTAATGCAGAATCTAGCGTCGGAGAGCTGATGATCGAGCCGTTTAAAATAACGGCCATGCGCCAGCCTCTTCCCTTTGAAAAATTCTCTTTGGGAGTGCCCGTGATCTTTTCCTTGGCAAATTGGGAGGTCCATGCGTAAAGCTCGTCTCGAGCTTGGCCGCTTTTTACGCTAAAGCCGAGGAAGTTGCCCTTGGATGGATCGTAGGAGGCGTGGACATCATTTAAGTTGGATCCTTCGAGTGCAAAGTTGCGGAAAACAATCATGAGGGGATGGGTCTGTCCTTGCCAATCCGTAAAATCATCACCGCGGATAATCGCAAGTCGCGAAAAGGAGTCGTTGAAAGCGCTGCTGCTACTTGGATCGAGAGGGGACGCGAGTTTGAGACCATTGTCGTGCAGGGCTTTAGCAGCGTCTGAGCGTGGTTTTACCACTTCAGGGTCGAAGGAGTCGCCATGGATATGTTTCCACGCGATCATCTGGATCTGTTCGGCATCTTTTCGGTTGGTGACGACCGCTTCATTCCAGACATCTTGCAAAAAGCGGTTCACGTTTTCGGCAAGCGCCGGGTTGTTAAGAGAGAACTGTTCGTTGACGATGTGGAAGTACATCGAAGAGGCTTTTACAAGCTCTGCAGCAGAAAGTCCTTGAGAGCCGGGGAAATCAAGAGTGATCGTGTTGCCCTCTTGACGGATGCTCACTTCTGAGACGCCCATCTTATTGACGCGCTTGTAGAGTTCGTTGACACCTTGCTTGAGATCTTCTTCTGCAGTTACAACTCGGTTGTTTCTGTCACGCAGCTCGATTTGGACGGTTTTACCACCCGAAAGGTCCAAGCCCCAGTGTAGGATCTTGCGCTCGTCGCCACGGAAATATTTAACAAAGCTTAAACAGAAGTTGCTCCAGAGAGGGCTCTTAGTCGGCTTGGGCACGTCGTAGCGCGAAACGCCTTTGATATCGAGCTCGGCTGCGTTGTAGTCGTCGCGCCATTTGAGGAGATCTTCGTGAATGCGTGTGTCGATCTTGTTCTCTGTAAGAAGGCGCTGCTCGACATCGGTAAATTCTAGAACCGCAAAGCGTTTGGTCCCGTGGACAGTGAAATCTTCGCGCGTCGCTTTGAGAATCGTCTGAAAGTAGTCCTCTTTTTCAAAGATAAAGTCGCTAGCATATTCAGGGCCAAGGGCATAAGAGGAGCCTGCATAGCCAAAAAAGCCATTCTTTTGTAGCAGATCACGCAGAGCGTAAAAGTCGAACAAAAATTGCTTAGCTTCTTCCGATTCGGGGTTTTGGCGCACGCGTTCTAAAATTTTATCCAGCCCTTTGGCGATGACGTAGAGAGAGTTCATCCGGAAGCCCTTAGGAGGCATCTTGTTGTACTGAGAGGGGGCGTAGATAACAAGCCCGAGCTTCTGTTGATCTAGGGGGAGAGACTGATAGGTATTATAGTCCAAAACAGGGAACGCCTTGCGGCTTAAATCCTGGTGTTTAGGGAGCCAGTTAGCGCTAAGAGCGGTTTGAACCTGAGTCGCTTCTGCTTGTGCCACGCTTCCCAAACGCATCGCTAAAAAGCTCTTGCTATTTGGCAGCTGGTTGAGCGCAATTTCAAACTGTCCTTCTGTGGGAGAGATCGTCTCACGGGTCTGACGAGAAGTGGTCGCGATCTGATTAAAGATAAATTGATCGACCTGGTCGGAGAGATAGCTTTTCTCTTTGTTTTTCTCGAGAGTGGTCTTGAGTGCGAGGATATCGGCGTAAGGGCGCAGATAGATCTTTTCGTTTGCCCAATCGATCACGATCTGTTCGATAAACGGGTTGCGATTCTGAAGAGAGATTACTTGCAGATTGCTCGCCTGCTTAAGAGCGCTCTCTTGCAGAACGGCGCCAAAGGAGTTGTAGTTCCAAGGAGTCGCTCCTGCAGACATTGCATGCGTCTGTCTTTTCACGATGGCTTCTGCGGAAGTAAGGGTCTCCTCAAAGGAGGAGAGCTGCTCTAAACGCAGCTTTTTAACGCCGTCTGCTGTCTGTCCTTGAAGCGCGACCTTCTCCAATCGGAGCTGGTCCTTCATCTGTTGCATGGCGAGTAAAAGATCTTGGATGCTCTTGGCGTGGTTGCCCGTCTCGCTTTGTGTGAAGCTTGCGAAATAACGTGCTGCAATCGGGCCCTTCTCTCCAAATGTTTTAACAAATGAAAGAATGTTTTGCGAAAGCTGGAGGATAAGCTCTTGTACTTGAGGATCGCGGACACTACCTGCTGCACCGCGGACATACTCAGCATTTTCGCTTGCGCCACCCAAAGAGATTCCCACTTCCAGAGCGCGGTCATTAACAAGTGCGCGATAGAGGTCGGTAATTTTTCCTTGAGCATCTGTTTTAGTTGAAAATTGGAAGAACTGGCTAGCTTGTTTTGCATCGAAATGTAAGGGAATGCGTCTTTGGACTGTCACACTCTTGCTTGAAGAATCATCATTGTAGAGACCTAGCTGCGCGGGAGCAAAAGAGATCAGAGCGCCGGCTCTTGTAAGATGCTGGCGGAAAAGACCCGCTTCTGTGCTGTTTTTAAAGGTGAGCGTAACGAATTCGGGCTGCTTCTCATCGAACGCGATCGTCTGGGGTTTTAGCCGCAAAAGAGAGCAGTAGGAGCGAAGCCAGGAGAGAGAGTCGTTTTCTAAGCTGTTGACGCGCTGGCCGATAGCGACGGAGATCTCATTCGCCTTCTTCTCATCGACCGATTTGTGCAGCGGTTTTGCATAATAAAAAAGGGTAGGAAGGATGTTGTAAATCGTTAAAACTACAACGGCGCAAATCAAAAAGAACTGCCAACGCTTTTGTTTTTCCATGCTTATAAGTGTCCAGTTTAAACTAGCAGAGAATACGACCCGACAGCGATTCTGTCCAGTTAAATAACTAAAAGTTCTTAACGTGCCTGTGCCTCTGCCCGTGCCCGTGCCTGGGTTGAGAGATTATTGAAAAAAAGTAAGATCGGGCACAGGCAGAGGCACAGGCAAAGGCACGTTAAAGAGTTATACAATTTAATTCTTTGCCATTAAAAAAAATTAGGTGGGCAAATACCCCTTCGGTTATGCTATACCGTTGAGCCTAAAAAAATTCAGGCAAACGGATAACTATGCCCAGTGTCATTGTCGTAGGATTGCAGTGGGGTGACGAAGGCAAAGGTAAGATGGTCGATCTACTTGCCGAAAAAGCCAAGCATGTGGTGCGCGCTCAAGGCGGCAACAATGCGGGCCATACCATTGTAGTCAAAGGAGAAGAGTTCCGCTTTCATCTGATCCCTTCGGGGATCCTCTATCCCCATACGCGCTGCTATATCGGCGGCGGCACCGCGATAGATCCGGCTGTTTTGCTCCAAGAGATTCAAGGACTTATAAATCGTGGCGTCAAGCTTCAGGGGCGCCTCTTTATCTCTCCTTATGCACACATCATCCTTCCCTATCACCGCGAAATCGACCAGCTCTCAGAGAAAAAGAAGGGAGCCAACGCGATTGGCACTACAGGCCGGGGAATCGGACCCTGCTACACCGATAGAGCAGCGCGCATCGGGATCCGCATCTGCGAGCTTATCTCGCCTGAAATTTTCAAAAAGCATCTGGCTAAAGCACTTGCACAGAAAAATGAGGAGCTAAAACTTCTTTTTAATGCACCGGCTCTGGATTTAGAAAAGATTATCAAAGAGTACGCTGCCTATGGCTCTCAGCTTGCCCCCTTTGTCTCTTCTGTAGAAGAGGAGCTAGGTCAGGCTGTTAAGAAAGGAGAGAAGGTTCTCTTTGAAGGGGCGCACGGCACCTTTTTAGATATCACCTTTGGAACTTATCCCTACGTCACATCCTCTAGCACCCTTGCAGCAGGAGTCTGTGGAGGAGCCGGACTTGGTCCTAGCTCGATCGACCACACTTTGGGTGTTGTTAAAGCCTACACGACCCGCGTTGGCAATGGTCCGCTTCCCACTGCGCTTACGCCGGAAGAGGAGAGACACTTTATGGGGCACGAGGAGGCGCGCGAGATCGGCACAACAACGGGAAGGAAGAGGCGCCTCGCTTGGTTTGATGCTGTTTTAATCAGACAAGCTGTGCGTCTAAATGGCGCAGATTCGCTAGCCCTCACCAAGCTCGATATTTTGGATAGCCTTCCTCATATTAAGATTTGCACCTCTTATCGCTTGAATGGAAAGAAATGGGAGACTCCTCCTCCCCTTATCGAAGATTTGGAAAGGGTTGAACCGGTTTATGAGACGTTAGAGGGATGGCAGACCTCCACTAAAGAGTGCACAAATATTAACGAGCTTCCAAAAGCTGCCCGCAAATATTTAGCACGTATAGAAGAGCTTTGCGGGGCACCTATAAGTGCTATCTCTTTAGGACCTGAGCGCGAAAAAACAATATTCACACACTCTATCTTTTAAATTATGGAAACACTCGTCGAAGAAATGATGGAAGAGATGACGCTTACTCAAGAGTCTCTCTTTTCTCCACAAGAGTTCTCTCTTCTCGATCCCACGCGTATCCCGCGCCATGTCGCAATTGCGATGGATGGCAATCGTCGGTGGGCAAAAAAACGGTTTCTTCCTGCAGTGGCAGGACATTGGAAGGGAGCAGATGCGCTCATGCGCACTGTGCGCGCCGCTTCTAATTTAGGCATCAAAGTGCTCACTGTCTACAGCTTCTCTACAGAGAATTGGAACAGATCACCTGATGAAGTGCATGAGCTAATGCACCTCTTTAAGGTCTATTTACGACGTCAAAGAGAGAGCATGATTAAAGAAGGGGTAAAACTGGATGCGATCGGAGACATCTCCCGCTTTCCCCAAGAGGTACAAGATGTGCTGCAAGAGAGCAAAGAGGCGACAGCAGGCGGCGATAAGATCGAACTGGTCCTCGCATTAAATTACGGGGGACGAGACGAACTAAAAAGAGCCGTTGTGGGATTGGTAGAAGATATCGAAAAGGGACTCGTCTGTAAAAATGATGTAACCGAAAGTCTCATCGCGCGCTATTTAGATACCGCCAAATGGGGAGATCCCGATCTACTGATTCGCACAAGCGGAGAGTATCGCCTTAGCAACTTCTTGCTCTGGCAGCTCTCTTATGCAGAGGTCTATTTCACACAAACATTATGGCCGGATTTTAAACCAAAAGATCTATTGGGAGCTGTTTTAGATTACCAGCAGCGTGGCCGTAGATTAGGAGGCGGGTAATGAAAACAAGATTTAGAAGGCTTGCAGACCTCAATCGTAGGCTGGTCGTCTCCATCATCACTATTTTTTTTGTCTTCTGGCTAATCGCCTTCTCTTCACAGCCCTGGGTGAGCGTTATTCTCGTGCTTACTGTCGCGGCCCTTGCCGGAGTGGGTGTGTGGGAGTATGCCCAGCTCGCTATTGCTAAAGATCTCAAACCGGCAGTGCGACTGATGATTCTTCTCGGGTTTTTCGAGGTGATCGCCTTTTTTATTGCGCACAAGTTCTCTAGCTTCTCGCTTCTACCTCTTCTGATTCTGCTCTTAGGCGTGCTGCTCTTCTTTCTTTTTCATTTTAGAGACAAGACAAATGCTTTAATCCATATTGCTGTGGAGTCTTTTGGCGTCGCCTACGTCTCGATCCCACTCTGCTTCATGCTGGCTCTTCTCTACCCGGTGACCGGCCACGTTCTTCCACAAGATGGCAGATGGTGGCTCGGCTACCTGATCATCGTGACCAAGATCACCGATGTGAGCGCTTATTTTGTCGGCAAACTCTGGGGACGCCATCGCCTGGCTCCCGTTTTAAGCCCAAAGAAGACAGTAGAAGGAGCCGTTGCTGGCTTCTTATGCGCAGCTATCACGAGCGTCCTCTTATCCTATTTTGGCAAACACTTTTCTCATGGTGTCTTTCAGCTCGGACTTTTCGATGCGATTTGGCTTGGAATGACGCTCGGCGTGCTCGGTCAACTCGGCGATCTTGCCGAATCACTCCTCAAACGCGATGCGTTTGTAAAAGATAGCAACAGACTGCCCGGTATTGGAGGAGTGCTCGACATGTTAGACTCCCTTCTCTTCACAGGTCCTATGATCTACTTATTTTTAAAAATGCAATGATTGTCACCATTGATGGCCCTGCGGGCACAGGAAAAACCACAGTTGCAAGACGAGTAGCAGAGGCCCTCTCTTTTTCCTATTTCGACACGGGGGCAATGTACCGCGCCTTCACCTGGCTTGTTCTAGAAAATAAAATCGAGCTCACCAATCTGAAAGCCATCGAACAGCTGCTCGACTCTTTTTCCTTTAACATAAAAAAGGTCAATCAAGAGAAGCGCTATTTTGTAAATGATATCGATGTAACAGAGCCAATCCGCTCTCAAGAGGTGACGGGTGCAGTTTCTGCAGTAGCTGCACTTCTTCCTGTAAGACAAGCTCTTTGGAAGATCCAGCGCGCTTTTGCAGAAAACAGCGATGCTGTGTTCGAAGGACGCGATCTGGGCACAGTCGTCTTCCCTAAAGCCGAGATCAAGATCTTTTTAACCGCACGTCCAGAAGTGAGAGCCGAGCGCAGACTTAAAGAGATTATCGCAAAAACTCCTGCAAACGCAGCTCGCCTCAATCAAGATCTGATGCTGCAAGATATCATGCGAAGAGATGAGATCGACTCCACACGCGAACACGCTCCTTTGAAATGTCCTGAAGATGCTCTTACTATCGACACTTCAGATCTTACGCTCGAGCAGGTAGTCCAACGCGTCTTAGAGTACAAAAAAAGCAAATACCCCGAGAAGTATGAGAAGGGTAACCTTCTCTATCGCGCAATTCTCACAGGCGCCAAACTCTACTTCAAAATCTTCTACCGCCACAAAGTCTACGGAAGAGAGCACTTCTGCCCGGGCGGAGCGATCATCGCAGGCAACCACGCCTCCTTCTTCGACCCACCCATTGCTGCGATCTCCTCCCCGCAAGAGGTTCACTTCTTAGCGCGCGAGACACTCTTTAAAAATCCTCTCTTTGGCGGGCTGATCCGCGCTTTAAACTCCCATCCTGTGAGCGGCGACCCCAGCGACATCGGTGTCTTTAGACTGATCACCTCGCTCCTAAAAGAAGGAAAAAAAGTCATTCTCTTCCCTGAAGGTCAACGCGCAAGCCAAGATGCGCTCGGAGTCATCAAGCCCGGCATCGGCATGCTCTTGTCACGCAGTGGCGCTTTTGTCCTTCCGATCTATATCCATGGAACGTTTCAAGTCTGGAACCGTTTTATGCGCCTGCCCAAACTCTTTGGCAAGACCGCAAGCGTCTTCGGCTCGCCCATTCGCTGGGAGGAGTTTGCACACCTAGAGAAAAAAGAGGCGCAGCGCGCCTTTGCAGAAAGACTCACAGATAGCCTCACCCGCCTGCGCAACTGGTACGAAGAGGGTGCCCACGGCACACCTCCCTAAATTTTAAGTGAAAAACAAGGTCTGAATCATGAAAGTGCTGTTGTTGGCGATATGCGCAGCGCTAGGGGCGATGATATCGCCTGTTGTCTCTCGCAAGATGGAAAGAACGCAACCCCAGAGAAAAGTAAATACAAACATAATAACGTTTGTCCATCCCTGCTCTGGAAGATAGATGTATGGATCGTGAAGGCAAGACCGTTTAGTAGAACCATTTCCACTTTGCCCCAAAAAGTATCGGGACCATGGCCAATTCCGTGCACAATTGTTGCAGATAAATCTCTAAACAACTCTCGGAATATGAATTCCTCGAAAATCGGACCCAGAGCCACGATGTAAACACCCAAGACCGTCTTTAGAGGAATCGAGAAAAAAGCAGGGAGTTCACCGAGCTGATCCCATATTTGCATCGCATCCTGTTTAGGCGATATGTCGCATCCATAGGAGACCAAAAGGTCAGATACACCCTTAACGGCCAGGCCTATCAGCGGCGTTACCACTACAAAAGCTAAAACGCCGAGCGCCACCTTTCCAATCTTGATCGCACTCTCTTCCGAGATGCAGTCGCAAGAGAAAAAAGAGCAGGCTTTCTCCAGTTTGCGGAATGCGTACGGAGTATGATTATTTGTTACAGCTGTCATAATAAAAATAATTTACGCAATTATACGGCATTTGCATTTTAATTAGTATTAAATGAATTAATATAAAGAAGTGCGGCTAAGATGACTCGAACATCCACCGGGTTGCCCCGACTAGAACCTGAATCTAGCGCGTCTGCCAATTCCGCCATAGCCGCATAAAAACGAGAAGTATAGCCCGCTCCCCCTCCTCATTTCAAGAGAAGAGTCACCATCCTCTTTTGCCAGAAGAGCAAGAAACATATAAGAGAGACTGAAGTAAAATCTTAATTACGGATGGTGAGAAAGCATCAATCTCATTGTTTAAACTTTTTGTTATTAATATTTATAAATAAAATCAGCATTTGTTTGTTTTATTTTTATTATTTTGTTATAATTGCTGGAAATTACGAGGCAATCATGGTAAGTCCAATTAAACTTCAGCCAAATCTTCAGCAGATTTCGACTCATTGTCGTCCGATAACAAATAAAATATTCAATTTTCTCACGGGCAATAACATCCCTCTGAACCAGGTTATGGGGCATCTTCGAGATCTCGGAAGGTGCAGGCAGGTCAATCGCACATGGAGAGAGATCGGCGAATCTCAGCAGACAGATCTCTTAGAACAGGTGCGCGCTTCCGCCTTTCCTTCGATTCCACAAGGCCCAAATCTGATCGCTCGATGTACGCAATTTTTCCAAACTATTATGCAAAATATGCAAAACGGAGTCTGCGCAGGAAGATTCGAAGTCAATCAGCTGATCGGTAACGTGAAGCCTTCTGTACATCGCGGGAACTTATTTACAAAAGTGCAGGCCGTAGAGTTTGGACGCAATCAGGACGTGATGGAAATTTACATGGGAAGTCTTGCGGATCATCAGATTCGCCGTACATTTAGAGCAGCGGCTCAAGAGACAGCGAGACTAAATGTTCAAGACATAGCACATTTCCGTGTGTCAGAAGATGGGAAACTTGTCGCGCATAAAAGAGACGATGACAACCGGGAGCTATTAACCTGGGATAACGCGATTGAGGATCTACGACCTGTGCGCACAGTACAAACACCGTCATACTTTACGCGATTTTGTCTGATCAAAGAGAGGGCCGCTTGTGTAGGCACACGCGAGATCTTTTTCCTAGATCTTAATTCCGGAGCTGAGTCGGGAGCAAGGATCGAAATTCCTGACGAACTAGAGCCTTTTGGAGTGATCGAGGCAACAACAACCAAGCTCTATTTTGCAAGAGAAAATGCAGTCGATGTCTTTGATCACATACAACGAAGATACGAGCGCCGCATTGCATTGCCCGAAGGGGTGACTAATCCCATTCCTATCCCCTTTAACGATCGGCTGTTTTTACTCGCACAAGACAGGTTGTATGCTGTAGATCCTATGAATTTTTCTATAAACTTGATCACCCAGAATGTAGAAGTCGATGCAGCACCTTTAGGAATCGTTAGACCTCAAGAACTACTGGATCGTCGCACTCCTGAGTACTACACACACCGGCAATTTAATAGGCAAAATTTTTCCGAATCCTGGTTTAGACAGGACTATGCCGTTCTCTTAGATAAGATCGCTGTGACAACGCATCCACATACAAGAATCTACGACCTTCGTACCCAGAGGCATCTTACGACGCTAAAACACGATAATTTTGACAATTTTTCTTACACTGCGCTCTTTGATGGGAAACTTCACGTTGCTGGTTGCATTAATCGATATGTTGCGGGACTTGGGCCAGCACATACTAATGAGTTTGAAGTCGAAATCTACGACTTTAACCCTCCGGAGGGAGCACCTCTTTTGGAAGTGCAAGAGCAGAATTGCTTCTACCAGTTCATGCATTATGTCGGGGATTTCTTCACACGGCTCTGGGTCTCCCTGCGCAATTGCCTGGGCATCTGAATAAATTTTGGCAGGTCTTTCGGCGAGAAAATTCAAGTAATAATCAACGTTTATTGGCTGTTTTCGATCGCTACTCATGTAAGAAATACTTGGGTGTTTTTCTTACAAGAGCAATTGAATACTCAAGATTCGTAAGCCAACTGATGGGCTTCGATCAACTCCTTTAATTTGATCGGATTTCCTTTATTTTTTTGCTCCATGTGAACCCATTGTTTTGTTTATTAAGTGCAGTTTATTTTTCTGATGTCTGCTTAAGGCCCGAAGAATAGAATCCAAGACCTCATCAAGACGTTTGCCCACATCGTCAGTTAAAAAACGCAGAACTGTGTAGCCGTTCTCCTGTAACAAAGCATCTTTTCTTCGATCTCGGCGATAAGCTTCTGCATTAGCAAGATGCTGGGCACCGTCAAGTTCAACTGCAAGATGAGCTTCGGTACAGAGTAGATCTACCTCCATTCGGCCCCAACCATCGAATGGAATATCGAGTTCTGTATTCAGCCGAAATCGTCCTGCTGTCTCAGGTAGTGTTTCAAGGCGACGAAATAAAAAGCTTTCAGTTGCGCTTCGAGCACGATTCACTCCTTCTGCCTCAGGAGGAAGAATCGAAGCGACTTGAACAAATAAATGTGCAAGGGGCATGTCCACTCCATCACGAATGAGCCGTCTGACGCTACCTGCATAGTCTGCCTTCCAAGCAGGGTCGACGGGAAGCGGTATTTGGGTAGGCCATCCAGGAACTGCGCTAGCAGGGAGCAGAATCTTATATCCTACTGCCTCATAACCTTGGCAGCGTCGGTTAAACATACGCTCTAACATGGGTACGCCGAGATCAGCATAGTCATACACCTGTGCTTCCTTCTTGTCCGCATATAGACGATGCAGTCTGCCAACGTATTGTGCGATAGTTCCTTTCCATGAGATGGGCATTGTAAGAAATAGAGTATCCAGGCGCGCGTCATCAAAGCCTTCACCGACAAACTTGCCAGTCGCAAGCAGAACCCGAGGTTCATTTGCGGGGATAGCAGCCAATCGGCTGGTCACTTGAGCAATTTCTTTTGAGCTCATGCCACCTCGAAGCACAACGAGATGGTGAATATGGGGAGAAAGTCTTCCAAACAAACAGTCTAGATGTTCATTTCGTTCAGTTAATACTAGCGGCGACCTGCCGCTTTGAACGGCGTAAGCAACATCATTGCAGATCAGCTGGTTCCGCTCTTCGTCGCGAATGAGCTCATCATATAAATCATTAAATTGAAAACGCAGATCCTCATGGGCTGGTTTAATGGGACAAAACGCAGTTGGCCTGACAAACACAGTATGCTCAAATGGGCGCAGCTGAGCTGCAGCCTTGGCATCTACTCGATAACGCACCGGGCCGCACCTCATCAGAATGATCGGGTGGTGGCCATCTTTTCGTGTCAGAGTGGCTGTGAGTCCTGTAATAAATTTAGCTTTTGACTGGCGAGCTACCTGCTCAAAACTAAACGCTGGCAAATGGTGGCATTCATCTACAATTAAATGACCATATTGCGAGACAATATCATCGACGACTCCCTTGCGCACAAGACTCTGAATTACCGCCACATCAATCAGACCCGAAGGCTTTCTCTTCCCACCACCGATACGACCTATGGCATTTTTGGGCAGTTCAAGAAATGTGGAAAGTCTCTCTATCCATTGCTCTTGCAATTGCTTGCGATGCACAAGGATCAGAGTGTTTACCTTTCGCTTTGAGATGAGCCAGGCGCCAATGACGGTTTTACCAAATGCGGTTGTTGCTGATAGAACACCAAAGTTTGTTTTAAGCATTGCTGCTGCAGCTGCCTTTTGCTCAGGCCGTAATTCGCCCAGGAATTTTGCTTTAAGGGATGCCCCTGCCTGTAGCTCATCCTGAACAATCAATTTGATTTTCAGATCAGAAAGTAGGTCGCAAATGTCCTCAAAACAGCCTCGTGGTAGTCCTAGATGATCAGAGTGCTCTGTGACACATGAAATTATTCTAGGTTTTTCATGGGTAGGGAGCCTCATAGCCTGAGCTTTATAGAATTCGGGATTTGGAAATGCTGCAAGTCGCATTAATCGATTTCTTAGCCAAGGAGATAGCCCCTTTTTGGGGATATAGATCTCATTTCCAACAACGATTTCCAAACTTTCCGGTAGGTCAATAGAGGGAGGGATTGCTTTGTTGTTAGTGACTGGTCTATTCCATGGGGTAATATCATCTTCTTCACTTAACTTGAAATGCACTCCAACAATGCGGCCTGTTCCTTCTGCACGACGCACAATCGCCTCAGTCTCTTGACGAGAAATCTTTTGCAAGTCCTGACAGAAACGCCCATTGATCTTCATAAGCAATTAAATCCTCATTCACAAATATGCTATTCCCTTGATCGCGAGCTTTTTTTTGCAAAGGGAGCGCAATGAGATTCCCAAATCCACCTTGAGGCAATGTGTCTTGATTTGGAAAGAATCGATCATAAGAATCTAGTCCGACATCTGGCCGATGCTCCATCGTTTCAGTTAGGATGTGACACCCCAGCTTTCGTGCAAGTATTGCTGGGATTGCTTCAGCAAAAAACAACCAGACGTGAGCGCCTTTGCCAGAACGAGAACGCTCCAACGCTGCGGGCAAATTTAATTGATGACAAGTTCTGAGAAAGGCGCGTGCATCCTCTTCCCAGTTGGACTTATCAAAATCTGCTGCAAGAAAGAAACAAGTTTCGTCGAGCAGCATCGGATACAGCCCCATGACGAAGTCTTTGCCAAAATCATCTTGGCCAGAAAGATGCCATTTTACCACATCATCACTTACGGGCAGGAATTTGCGATGCCTGCATTCAGAGCATTTGATTTTTGGCTTTTCGCAAATGCCTCGTATCCATTCATTCCCGCACACGGGTGAATAGCCTGATCTCCCGGTCTTTCGGCTTTCAAATCGTCGAGGGTATAGATCTTCGCGACCTCGAAATAAAGAACGAAAGAGAGCGATTTTGGTGCAAGAGGGTGATTTTTGGGTAAGCTGGAGTCTCTTTTCCATGCGCAAGCCAATAAATTTAAAAGAAAGTGTAGAGGGTTTGGCTTGTCTTTACAAGTTCTTAAATGTAATAACGTTCGTGCAAAAAGGCGGTCTGTAGATCAATAAAGAGAATCGGCTAGCGCAATCAACCTAGAAAAGTTGGGCTTCTAGGTTTTTCTAGGTTGATTTCTAGGTTCGCTCAAAATAAAGGTTTTATAAGGGTCAAAAGGGCCAGTAGAAAGTTCAACGAGCAGCCCTTCCTGACACATCTTTTTCAGGCGACTAGTAGCGGTTCTGCGAGTTAATTTCCAAATCTTTTCAGCTTCCATAGCGGAGATTTTGCCATGTTGTTGGATGTACTCAATAATGGGGACATGCCACGATTGAGAGGGTACGACTTTTGCTGTTCGTGGATAGAGAGTGACGCGGAAAAAATGATCCAACTCTTCAAATTTTGGGGCGGTAATATTTTGTTGTTGGCAGATACTACTAATGCGATTCAGTCCTGATCCCCACTGCTCGATGAGTTGCAATTCTCGAAACACTCTACCCAGTACCTTATTGCGAAGCTGAGAAACGCCAGATAAAGCGGTTTCTAGGCTTAGTCCAAAGGGTAGTGGTCCTGGGTTAGTGACTTCTAGCCGATTGTCAAAAATGGCCACTTGTATTGGAGATCGTTGAGTTGAATAGTCTGTGTGTAGAATTGCATTGATCACGGTTTCTCTCACTGCGGCAGGAGGGTATTCGGGGATATCTTCTCTGCGAGCAGAATGAATTTTAGCTCCCAGAGAAGTATTCCGTTGGATGAAGGCCAGAATTTCATCGATAGCGAGAGGAAGAGAGCTTTTAATTTCAGCTTGATCAATTACTTCACTTTTTGACTAAGAGTTAAGAGCAGCGGCCTGACATCATATAATTTTTTCCGTTTTGCAATGTTCACTTGCAGAATTCCTACATTGCTTGGTAATCTATATGGCCAAAAGGATTGTTTATATGTTCAAAAAGGCATTTACTTACGATGACTCAACGGTTTTCTATTTTGACAGGCATGACAATAAGTATGTCGCCAAAGGTGGAGGCCTTGCATGGCGATTGAACAATCCTGGATTGATTTCTTCTCATAGTATGATTGCCAAAGAATTTAGGTCTATTGGTTCGCATAAGCAACATGCCATTTTTTGCGATCAACTTATAGGAAACGATGCTCATCGTGCGTGGTTAGTCTCTTCAAAATATTGTGACTCTCCACTCGTAGAAATTTGTAAATATTATCAACCAAATGATTCGGAAGGGTTCTTACAAAAGCTTTGCGCAGCGACTTCATTACAGCAAAAAACAAAACCGCGAACACTTTCAGGTCAAGATTTTGAGCGTCTGTTAAAAGCGATTCAGAAATTGCTTGGGTTTGGTAGTGACCATAGAGGAGAATTTTATCTTCTACCCAAAATCACATCGCGCTTCTGCTCTCGTGATCGAAATGTAGAATACTACCTTGTGGGTCATGAAAATCTACTGATGCCAAAAGAAGCTCTGAAGTGGGTTGAAACACATAGACTAGATGCCGTTATTGTTCATAAAAAAAATGGAACGATTTACCTTAGATCTAGGCCTGGACATCATTTTAACCAAATCCATCTCGCCGATGAAGAATATGGACAAGAGAATGAATTTGAAGATGCTATTCGAGATATAGGCAAAAAACAACCTGGACAATGCATTTGGGGGTATGTCAATGGGATATCTACTCCGCCATCAAGAGCTCAAGAGTGTGCTGCTCTCATTGAGAAATATGCAAGTGGGCAGCAAATATGGAGCTTAATTAATGACGCCACACCAGGAACCTTTGGAAGGTTGTTCGATGCTTTAGGACAAAAGTTCAACCTGCCGTCAGATACTGTAAAAAACGGGGTCCATTTTCTTAAATTTCTTATTAATCTATCAAATCAAGATTCCTCGTCTCCCCCGGTGGTAATTTTTGCGCATAGTCAAGGGGCCCTCATCATGAATTTGGCATTAGAGCAGCTGAATCCAGATGAGCGAAATAGAGTCCATATTTTTACCTTTGGGGCAGCCAAGTTTGTGTCTCCAGGAAAAGCTCATGTTTCTCATAACTATCTTAGCATTGCGGATCCAGTTCCGATGTTTGCGTCTAAAGATACTTACCGATTTCTCCTTCACTTGCATGAAGGTAAAAAAAGGGGATTGACTCCTGCAGATATAATTCAGGAGTGTGTCAAGCAAGATCTGATCTGTGATTATCAAGAATTTTCCACAGACACGCCTCTTGAATTCCTCAAGGAACGCCAAATACACTACGAAAACGAGCTTATAAAAACTCAAAATATCACCTTATTGGAATCTACGGAATCTGATTTTTGGGAACATAGTTTTGATCTGCCTTCCTATCAATCTATTATTAAGGAAATTGTCGAACGCTATAACAAATAACGGGGCAACCATGGATCGTAAAAGTTGGCTAGTTTTAGCAATTACTTTCGCCTGGACGTGGATTTTGATGAAATGGATGGCGATGGCTCTTTCTGATGGAAAACTAAAAGCTTCTTACTTTTTTTGTATTCTTTTCTTCACGTGGATTCCAGGATGCATTGGGCTCATTTCTGCCAAATTCGAAAGGATTAAAATACCTATTTTGAGTGAGCCGATCCCCATCCTTCTTTTATCTTATTTTTTTGCTTTATTTTTAGGGATTTGGATTAACTACCGGCCAGGACCCGATGCTCATTGGTTTTTTGACTTAGTGGTTTTATACCCTTTGTGCTCTTTGATATGGGTTATAAATGTCTGTGGTGCGACAATTTTTTGGTGGGGATATCTTTATAAAAAACTGGAGAAATTCCATCCGCTCTTAACAATGTTGATCATTGGAGTGTCATGGGGATTGTGGTATGCGCCGCTCATATTAATGGCCGAGGGATACTATTATGCAAGACATCGTTTGGAAGGCATTGTCATGATGACTCTTTTGACAACTGTCGTCAGCCCATTGATGTTCTATTTTCGGCGGAATGGAAAAAATATCTTCGCCCCAGCTCTTTTTTTTGCAGCATTGATTGCATCCGAGATGTTCGGTCCTGAATTTGGCAAAAATGATCTTATTGATGGCGTTACAGGTATCTACGGGATAAAAGTGCTGCTTTTTTTTTCTTGTATTGCTCTCGCACTCTTATGGAAACAAGGCGCACTGAAAAGGCAACAAAGCACCGTATAAAACTCGGCGTTCGTACAAATGCCCGTTTCTGATCAAAAGTTCATTCAATTATTAAGTGCAGTTCAAAGCGTAACTTTTCGAGCAAGAAACGCCAGGAATCACCTGTGCTTTTTCGCCACTGACAGACTCACTACTGAAAAATAAGGCGGAATAAGGCGGAAATTTCCGCCTTATTCCGCCTTATTCCGCCTTATTCATGTATGCTGTTGAATGTTAGCAACTTAAAATAAAATTATTGCGGTTTATCGTCCAAGCCAGTTAATAGAAGGGGTATAGAAACGGGCGCAGGCACGCGCACGTATTTAAATAAACAAGCAGGTAGGGGTATGTCCAAGTTTTTTGAAGATAAAGGGTATCAGGCGTTTCGTCTATTGCAACTGGCGTTTGTTGTGGCGCCGATCGTTGCGGGGTTGGATAAGTTTTTTAATCTACCGGTAAATACTTTGATATCGCATTACGCGACTTAGGGCTCTTTTTGGGAGCTTTGGCTTTAGGCAGTTTGAGCCAGAAGTATAGAAACTAATCCGGCAAAAGTTGTAGGATTGGTGTAAACAGGAGAAAATCGATGAGCGACGAGATCCACACCATCACAGAAGAGTCTTTTGAAAAAGAGGTGTCCAAAGGGACGACTCTCGTCGATTTTTATGCAGACTGGTGCGGTCCGTGCCGCATGATGACGCCGGTTCTAGAGCAGCTAGCAAAAGAGATGAAGGGCAAGGCTAAGGTGGCCAAGCTCGATGTCGACCGTGCACAAAAGATCGCCTCTTCTTTTCGCGTGACCTCTATTCCTACTGTGATTCTTTTCCATGATGGTCAAGAGGTGGGACGTCTTGTCGGCCTAAAAGATGGCAAGACACTCAAAGACTTTATTCTTTCTGCTGCTCACAAATAAGATTATTTTGCTAAGTGCAGAACGTCTTGGAGAATCGACCAGCGCCGCTCAGGCGTAATGGACGATTCGCTTTTGCCTAAAACCCATCTGTCATACTGCTTCTTTGTAAAGCCATCCTGATCTTTTAGCTGCAGCCACTGGTCTAAGTAGGCTAAAAACCGGTTGGCAGAGGGATTGATCGCATAGGCAAGTCTATCAACACCTAAAGAGGGTTTGGGGTAGATAACCAAGAAGCGAGGATGGCGCAGCACCCAAGAGATAGCCTCTTGCTCTTCCCAAAGGGCCACATCTGCGACTTCTGGATTTGCTGCAAATGCCTCGTAGTTTTCCACGAGCACGATCTCTTTATCGGGAAAGAGTGTGCGCGCCTGTGTGATGAGAGAGGAGCCTTTCATTATTGCGATTCGGACGCTAGAGCTTCTCAAAATGCTCGAGAGGTTTGGAAACTGCTTTCTTTGCGTGTCTTCTACCAGAAAGACCAGTTGTGCCGTGACGTAAGGGGTAGTGAAGTAGAGTCCTTTTAATCGCTCTTCAGAGATAGAGAGGGCAGACATTGCGATATCATACAGGTTGCTCTGCAGCTCTTGCGTCACCTTGCCATAACTCATCGGAACAAACTCTAGATCACAGCCCAGATCATTTGCGAGCTCATAGGCAAAGGCGATATCAAAGCCGACAAGCTGCCGGTGCGAGTTGTAAAAGCAGAAGGGGATGACGTTTGGGTTGTAGCCTACGCGCAGTTTTTTCGTGCGCAGGATGCGATCAAAAGTGTCTTCGCGAGAGAGGCTTGAGCTTGCTCGTGTCACGTCTGTCAAAATCCTGACCTTTACGTCAGATTGCATCTCGAGGTCGCAAATGGTTTTGCCTATGGATTCGATAGGAGGCAAAATGGGCACTACTTTGACAAATGCGAAGATCAAAAAGACAGGAATAGCCGTGATAACAGCGCCGCGAATTATTTTAGACCAGTCGAGGGTGAGAAGCTTGCGGCAAGCCAGAGTGATAAAAAGAGAGACCGTGGTGATCTCCATAGCAGAGAGCATCGCCTGAAATCCTGAGATAAACGGGAGTGTGGCAATGTACAGATGCACGGCATCCAGAGGAAGGCTGAGCGAGTCGAGGAGGAAGGTGAGGTTGTTGATCCAAGATCCAAGGCTCACTGCCCCTAAGCTTGTGATAAAAGTGGCGACAAATAGCTGGCCCTGGGCAAGCAGCGATAGAGGAATGTTATAGAGGATCGATACGAAAAAGATGAAGACGGTGATGAAAAGAGTCGAGAAAGGGAGGTTAAAGACGATAGAGACGATACCCTGGCTTTGACTCTCGGCTTTCTCCTCGTTCGGAAAGTACTTTTTGGTCTCGCGCGAAAGTAGCTGGATGATATAGGGCAAGCAGACGATCACGGTATTGGTCGTATAGGCGAGCAGCAGGATGGGCAAAAGGTCTTTGAGCCATTGATAAAAGGTAAGTGAGGTGAGCATGCTCGCCAGACGAGGGAAGATCCAAAAGGTGATGATCAGCAAAGTAAGGACGTAGAGGATGATGTAGGAGCTCATCTGCTTCATGATTGAAATTTCTGTCGTGCCTACCTGATAAGCGATGATCACAAAAGTTCCGATAGGCGTTATGCGGCTGATCCATATGGTGATGCGGGTAAGGGCATCGACAAAGGTGGAAAACACTCCCATGAGGGTCTGTTTTTCTTTCAAGTGGATGAGAGCGATCCCCACTAGAAGGCAAAAGATGACGATAGCCGGCACAATGTTGTTAGAAAGAGCGTAGAAGATATTTTCCGGGATGAGCAGCTCTGCAAAATTAAGCGATATCGACTCCTGGCCGGTAAAGCTGCCAAAATGGACCCCTTTTGCATGAGGAAAGGAGAAGGCGGTAAGGTAGATCATGAAAATATTGATCACCCACGCGATGGCGATAAAAAGAATGCCCTTTTTTAAAATTTCTAGCGCCTGTCCTGCATGGAGCATGCCCACGCCGTGGATGATAGCGCAGAAGAGGTAGGGGATGATCGTCACCTTAAGCAGCATGATGTAGGCTTGGCCCCAAGGCGCAAACACTTCACACAGATCGCCAAAAAACAAGCCGACGAAGACACCCAAAAGGGTGGCAAAGATCATCTGGCTGGTAAGAGACATCTTAAATAGTTTCATGGGTCACGAGGGCGAAAACTGTTTTTGGCGCCAAGCTTCGTATATCACGATCGAAGCTGCGTTAGCAAGATTTAGACAACGCGCACCTGTTTTCATGGGGATAGTATAGAACTTTTCGGGCCATCTCTCCCAGAAAAAAGAGGAAAGGCCTGCTGTCTCCGAGCCAAAAATAAGATGATCGTCGCTTTCGTAGGGGATCTCTGTGTAGAGCTTTGTTCCACGGCTAGAAAAGAAGTAGAAGTTGGAAGAAAGAGATTCGAGGTAGACGTATAGATCGTCTAGAAAAGTTACAGAGACACCCTCCCAGTAATCGAGACCCGCACGCTTGAGCATGCGAGAGGAGGTGCTAAAGCCCAAAGGTTTGACTAAGATTAGATCGGAGCCGGTGACGGCACAGGTGCGGACGATATTGCCGGTATTCTGGGGAATTTGAGGCTGAAAAAGTACAACTTTCACAGCCCCTCAGCTAATTAACGGATATGCTCAGGTGTCTCAGGAGAAGCGATCTCATGGTGTGCCTCTTTCATCTTAGGAGAGGTGGTCGTAGAGAGAGACTCTTGCGCAGGCGACTGGTTTTTGATCACTTCCACTTCGAAGGTCAGAAGCGAGTTGGGAGGGAGGTATCCTGCCGTGCCGTAAGCAAGCGTTGGGTGGATGTAGATCACTCTCTTTTCGCCCTCTTTCATGCCGATCAGTCCCTCTTTTAAGCCGGGGATAGTCTCGTCGATAGAAACTAGCTCATCTTCTTTAGAAGAGCCAAAAACAGTTCCATCCAAATACTTGCCGGTGTAGCGGATAAGAGGAGTGAAGTGGGGTTGCACTTCTGAACCGGTTCCTTGCTTTTCAATCTTGTACTGCAGTTTGCCCTCTTCAAGCGAGACCACGCCTTCTACTTTGGCGTTATCACTTAAGAAGTTTTCCGCTTTTTGCAAGTTGTCAGCAGCTGCTTTTTCAAACTGTGCTTCTTGAACGGAGGTGAGCGCTTCTACGCACTCCTCTTCAGACATCGGAGATTTTTTGCCGGACACTTCGTCTTTCAGGCCTTTCACGACCTTGTCTAAATCAAAGCCAACACCGAGAGTGTCGAGATTTTTTGCGAGCATATGGCCAAATGCTTCAGAGATCTTGGCGATATCCGCCTCTTTCATCTCTTTTGGTTCTTCTTGCTGCGTGCCATCGCCCAGAAGGGGAGAAGCCAGTAGAAGAGATGCAATCAAGTAGTGTTTCATAAATTACCTCACCTTTGTAAATTACAAAATTAAGAGATTCCTCTATTAATACCAAGTAATTTCGGTGGGTTCGGCCCTTACTTTAAGTTCATGCAATTGCTGGGGTGACACGGGAGAGGGGCATTGCATCATTAGGTCACTGGCTTTCTGTGTCTTAGGGAAGGCGATCACATCGCGGATATTCTCTGTTTTAGCCAGCAGCATAACGATACGGTCCAGCCCAAAAGCAAAGCCAAGATGGGGGGGAGTCCCATATTTCAACGCTTCGACAAAGAAACCAAATTTTTGTTTAATCTCTTCCTGCGTGAGGCTTAAAGTTTCAAAAATCTTTTCCTGCAGTGCGCTCTGATGGATTCTCTGTGAGCCGCCGCCAATCTCGTAGCCATTTAAGACAAGATCATAAGCAAGAGCGCGCGCTTTGAGCGGCTCGCTGTCTAGAAGAGCGATGTCGTCGAAATGCGGCGACGTGAAGGGGTGGTGCTCGCTCTCCAGTCTTTGCTTCTCCTCGTCATAGCGCAGCAGAGGAAAGTCGGTGACCCAGAGAAACTCAAGAGCATCGGGCGGTATCATGTTGCGCTCTTTTGCAATGTGGCGGCGTAGGTGATCGAGCGCTTGGTTAACACGCGCTTCCGGCCCTGCCGCGATTAAGATGAGGTCGCCCGTTTCAACCGCATGCACCCGCTCGATCTCTTTTAATAGATCTTCAGAGAAAAACTTTGCGATGTTTGAGCTGAGACCTTCGGCTTGTTTCTTCATCCAAGCAAGACCATTCATCCCAAAAGCGCTGACATATTGCGTATAGCCATCGATATCTTTTCGCGAGATGTCTCCCCCGTTTTTCACGCAGATTGACTTGACCAGACCCCCGTTTTGCAGAATTTCCAAAAAGATAGAAAACGAAGAGCGTTTGACAATCTCATCTAAGCGCACAAGAGGCATACCAAAGCGCATATCTGGCCTATCGGTCCCATAGTGCTCCACGCACTCTTTGTAGGGCACATGCCGAAAGGTGTGAGGCACATCGATATCCACGCAATCTTTAAACAGATTTCGTACAAGACCTTCGAGCAGATGCATCAGATCTTTTGGCGTGCCAAAACTCATCTCGATGTCGATCTGAGTGAACTCCGGCTGCCTGTCTGCTCGCAAATCCTCGTCGCGGAAGCAGGGCGCGATCTGAAAGTATCTATCCATGCCGGAGACCATCAGGAGCTGCTTGAAAATCTGAGGAGATTGAGGAAGGGCAAAGAAGTTTCCGGGATAGGTGCGCGAGGGGACAAGATAGTCGCGAGCGCCTTCTGGCGTGGATTTCGCCAAAATCGGCGTTGAGATCTCCAAAAACCCGTTTTTGTCCATGTAGTTGCGCGTGACCAGCATCGCCTTGTGGCGCAGCGCTAAATTTTCGGCGATCTGACCCCTGCGGATATCCAAGTAGCGGTATTTGAGACGCAACTCCTCGTGCACCTCGATCTGCTCATCCGAGATAGAAAAGGGAGGCGTCTTAGCAGGAGATAGGATCGCAAGCTCACTCACCTGAATCTCGATCTCGCCCGTCGCCATTTTGGGGTTGGTCATCCCTTTAGCACGAGGGATCACCGTCCCTCTTACCGAGATCACCCACTCAGAGCGCAGCTTAGATGCCTGCTCCAAAAGCTCTTTAGAGATATCCGGATCGAAGAGCAGCTGCGTCAGGCCAAAGCGGTCCCTCAAGTCGATAAAGATCAACCCGCCATGGTCGCGTCTACGATGGACCCAACCGGACAAGGTGACCTCTTTGCCGACAAATGAGCTATTTAATGCCCCGCACGTGTGCGTTCTTCTATAATCAAACATGAATTCTCTTTAAGTTTTGAAGATGAGATTCTAGATCGCTTAATTTTATCGTTTGGCTATCGCGCTTGAGCATATCTTTGATTTTTACCTCGCGCGAAGCAAGCTCCTCTTCACCAATCACAACAGTGTACTCCGCACGAAGAGCATTAGCAAGCTGCAGCCCATGCTGCACCTTTTTGCCCGAGAGATCCACCTCGACAGGAATCTGACTGTGGCGCAGTTTGGCAGCGAGCAAAAAGCAGTACTCTTTAGCCGCATCGCCAAGAGGAACCAAAAAGACAAGAGGGTGACTAGATTCAGGAAAGCCCACATTTTGCTTCAGCATCGTCTGCAAAATACGCTCGATCCCCGTCGCAAAACCAACGGCCGGCAAGTTTGGCCCGCCCAGATCCGCAAGAAGCCCATCGAATCTACCGCCCGCACCAATCGTGTTGTGCGCGCCAAGATCTCCCGATATAATCTCAAAGACCGTCTTGTTGTAGTAGTCCAGCCCGCGCACAAGCTTTGGCGTGATCACATACTTGTGTCCCAGCTTTTTCAAAAGCTCCTGCGCACGCTCAAAGTGGACACGGCACTCCTCGTTCAAACAGTCCAAGATCGAAGGAGCGCCTTCCAAAAGCTTCTGATCATTCGCATCTTTTGAATCTAAAATCCGCAGCACATTCTTCGAAAAGCGCGCCTGACTCTCAGGAGATAACTCATTCAGATGAGGACGCAAGTGCTCCATCAAGCGAGCGCGATAAGGCTCCCTGCAAGAAGCATCGCCCACGCTATTGATCATCACAACCAAATTTTGAAGCCCCAGACGCTTGTAGAGCTCGCACATCATGTCGATCATCTCCACATCCTGCTCAGGAGTAGAAGCTCCAATTGCCTCTGCCCCAAACTGGTAGTGCTGACGATACCGCCCCGCCTGCTGCCGCTCATAGCGGAACATCGGACCAATGTAAAATAACTTCTGCGCCCCGGGCACAAGGTGCAGCTTCTCTTCGACAAAAGAGCGCATAGCAGGAGCCGTCCCTTCAGGCCGCAGCGTCATAGACCTGTCCGCCTTGTCCAAGAACGTGTACATCTCCTTCGTGACAATGTCCGAACTCTCGCCCACGCTCCGCACAAACAGCTCCGTACGTTCGAACATCGGCGTGCGTATCTCCTTGAAGCCGTAATCGTGAGCCGTCTTGCGCATCACCGCCTCGACATACTCCCAGCGATACGAAACCCGCCAAGCCTCCTCCGGACTCTTCTCCTCCGGCAAAATGTCATACACCCCTTTCGGGATCGAATACTGCATCTAATCCTCAGTTCAAAAATAGTGGATTCATCCTAGAGCATACCCGCTTTTTCGTCCATGCGGTTAGCACGCGTGAGCCCCATGGGGAATCGGCTCACAAAATAAAGTGGATAATTACAAACGTTGCCATCTTTTTTTAGATTCATCAAAGACGAGCGAGAGAGCAGGGGAGGGTGATATTTTTCTTGGTACACTAAAAGACTCTTTTTTTTCGTCGAAGTGCCCGATTTTACTTCCAAAGGAAAAAGTTGTTCCTTCCCACTCAACAAGAAAATCGACTTCGGCCTCTCTTTCGCTAGCCCAATAATAAAGAGGCCTTCTCAAAGCCGCTTTCAATGCCTGTGCAACATAATTTTCTGTGAATGAGCCTTTGAATTCCACAAATAATTGATCGCCATCGACAATCACACGAGCGGGTAACCGACACATGGCTGCAAGCAAACCAACGTCTAAAAGGTAAATTTTAAATACCTCATGATCTGCCATAACTCTTTAAAGGCAATTTAGGTGTAGTGACTTGATGAACCTTATAAATTAATTCCGCATCCAAAAGCCATTGCAAAGATTCTTCATAATCCCGGGCTCGAGCGCTTTTTTTAATGGCTGAAAAAACAAATTTCTTATTTTCCTTTCCTAAATGAATAGGAATGGAATCCCATATCTGCGTAATTTTCATAACTAGGGAAGGAGGAGCATGTTTTGCGAAATCATGTAATATAGGCCTTGAGAAGATCTTCTTGTGTTTCTCGGACCACATCGAGATCTGCTGTCTGTATATAACGCAGCACAGGTTTAGGCATTCCTCCAACATAGAAATACAGCTTAAGCAATTCCAATAATTGCTGGTGATGAGGCGCAGAAAGTGGCTCAAACGTTTCAATTTCTTCCATCATCGTTCTTAACATGGGCCTGCCTATCGCATCGAGAAATTCAAAAAAGCTCATTGGAAAAAGATGGCAAAAATGCACTTTCCCAACTGGGAAACCTCGAGCACCGGATAATTTGACTCCTAGTAATGATCCAGCCGCAGCCACGAAATACTCAGGAGCGTGCTCACAAAAATATTTCAAACTTGTTAAAGCATTGGGGCATTCCTGAATTTCATCGAAAATAATCAAGGTTGTTTCCGGATCTATTTTCATTTCCAAATGGATACTGAGATCTCGCAAAATACGATGCGGCTTGAGGTCCGCTTCGAAAAAAGCTTTGCAGGCCGGCATTTCTTCAAAATTTACATAGCAGCAATTTTTGTATTCCTGAGAGCCAAACTCTTTTAAAAGGTATGTCTTTCCTACCTGTCGGGCGCCCTGAACTAAAAGGGGCTGACGGGCAGGATCTTTTTTCCATAAAAGTAGCTGTTTATACAGGTCTCTCTTCATGATTTTTATTGTATCATGTTCACATTTTTCCCTGTATAAAATGTGTTTATTTTCACATATTTTACAGGGAATAATGTGAAAAACGACTGCATTTTAAGCAAAAGCCTCTCTATTTCAAGGAGTTATAAAAATCATCGATTTTGATTGTTTTTAAAGCACTTAGAACTTTCATTCCGAGTGCTAAAGCTTCAAAAGCGACGGTAAGTGCCTCAACAAGAGATTGACCGGAGGCTAACAGGGTTGCCATTGACATTCATTTTTCGTCCATGCGACCGTCATATGCCATAATCAAATCGCCTAACTTTCTCGGCAAAAAGAGATTCAACACCCCTACTCCTAGAAAGTCTAGATGCTTGCTAGGGAAAGGATCTCTTAGAATAATAGCATGCTTTCCCGAGTCTTTCACCTGATTCGCCTCAATTTTTAAGCCCAGCCCCCGCAGTTCATCCGCAATCCATGTGATCTCCCTAGCATCCCCCCTCGACCAGATCATCCACTCGACCTTCGCCATGTCAAATTTTGATTTCCACGCGGTGTTCGGAAAAATTCTTTTTAATACGCCAACCATGGGATCCAAAATGTCACTCTCTACCTTAGTTGCTAAAAAGTTGTATAGTTCTTGCAAACACTTGTTTTTTATCGGCTGATTTATCAACTGAGCCGCTAATTTGTGAATCTCTTCCGCCTCTTTAAAACCCTTATCGAAAGCATCTTTCACACGAGGAGAATAAGAGCGCTCCTCAGAAATGAAATGAGTCCCAAATGCTTTCGTGTACTTTAAAAGAGGTTTTGCCTTTGTTTGATACTCTGCGATTGGGCAAGCAACGCTCAAAAAAACATCTAGAATCACTCCTCCACTTTTTTGCAAACCGTCAAAGAGCCGCGTGACTGTCCTTACAACACGACAAAGCTCTTGGAATTTTTTATGCTCCACTCCAAGCAGGACAAAATTGTGCTCGGGAGCAGTATGAGCAGCAAGCTCTTCTAAGCTCTTGGCAGCTGTCAAAGAGACAACGATTGGATTGAATTGCAGCAGCCGAGTAGCTGCAAGTATTGAAACACATACACACTCACCCCTACCAAATTGCACCTGAGCGAGAATAGGCGACTCCTGGAGCTCCATCTTCCCTATTGCCTGTAGCGACCTTGCAGCTACATTAATCGCGGCCTGCTCCAGCACCCTTCGAATGTCATATTGCAAATAACTCAGAAAGTGAACCCCGAATTTCTTATAATTCGTCTCCAGTCCCTCAGGCACCTTCAAAGGACCCATCTTAGTCACATCCAGCATATCAGAAGACGAAACCACCTGCTTCTTGCTCTGCTCCAACACCACCTGCGCTTGCTCCAAACACCCAGAAGAAACAGAACGAACAGCCATAAGATCCCCCATCATTTAAAAGTGCAAGATTGTACTCTCCTCAGCCATTTTGCACATCCATTAAGCACCCCGCGCGAATAAGTCCTGGCAAAAGAAATCGTCCTTGGTACAAAACTTCCGCTTCTTTAAAACCCCTATCAAAAAAACATCTAGAATCACCCCTGCGCCAGATAGTTTGCTTGGAGGCAAAAACAAAGGGTTCTCGTCAAAAATCCTGAATTTCTATATCTGATAATTTATGATGATCAGCGCTTTTGCACTCTATCTGTTCGCCATGGTTTTCATTCTCGCAGGAAAGAGAAGCTTGGCCTTCATATTCACAGCGCTTGGACTTTTGCTCGCCGCATTCATTGTCTGGTACCATGCAACCAGCTCCTTGGGAATTAATCTTTCATGACACAGCATTTAAGCCGCATCATCTCCGCCCTGCTCGTGATCGTCTTGAGCGGAATCATTACAGCTGGATTCGGTTATCAATATGCTTTAAATGAACAGCCTTGCCCTCTCTGCTTCCTCCAAAGACTTGCTATGATCGGAATTGCCACAGGACAACTGCTCAACTTCCGTTTCGGTATCAAGATGTCACACCATGCCATTTCCCTCTTCCACTGCATTTTTGGCGCTGCCGTTTCGCTGAGACAAATCGGGCTCCACATCTGTCCCACCTTTGGAAAATTTGGCACTCCCATCTTAGGCTTTTCACTCTACACCTGGGCCTTTATCGCCTTTGCCTGTGCGTTGATAACGATCGGAGTCTTGATGTTCCTTTACAATCCCAAATGGAAACCAGAACATTCCAAAACAATCACCTATCTAGAACGCTTTGCCTTTTATTACATCCTCCTAATTGTCATCGCCGATATCATTGCCGTTGCCACCATCTGCGGCATCGGGCCCTGCCCTGAGAATCCCTGATCATACCTCCCTCGTTTCCAATAGAATTAAATTTTTTATTAAAAAATAAACTTTATATTTTAATATTATTTGCTTTTAAGTTTAGGTGATTTAGAGACTGTTGTTTAACATGTTGCTCGAGCGCAATCTCGCCCCTTGCCATTCAAGAGAAATCCCCCCTTGGTGCAAAACTCACAATAAGCTAAAAAACAGACTCAGCAGGCTGTCTGCAAACATTCACCGGTGCGCATGCTTAAAGTGATTTCGCGATTTTTTGACACTTTAGCTTTGACCAAGACAGAGCGTAATGTCATTTTTGTAGTCACCCTTGGAAGCATCTTAGAGTGGCACGAGATATTTCTATTCGTTTACTGGGAACCCATTGTTGCCCATCCCACCTATACGTTGGCCCTACCCTCAGTTGCTCTGATCAATACGGTGCTAATCATCCTGACAGCTTGGGTAGCAAGACCATTCGGAGGAGTCCTTTTTGGATACATCGGCGATAGATGGGGCAGGAAAACTGCTTTTATACTATCCATCCTGCTCGTCTCTTTGCCCAGCCTCCTAATGTGGGTAGCCTCCTCATTTTTGGCATGGGGAGTTTTTACCATCGTTTTCTTCGGGCTGATGAGATTTTTTCAAGGCATCCCCGCAGGTAGCGAGGCACCCGGCGCCATTTGCTACTTTGCAGAAAGCTCCGCCGAAACAAGAAGAACATACATTTGCAGCTACGTGTTTTTTGGCTCCCAGCTAGGTCAGCTGATAAGCATGATCGAATGCCTCCTCATGAAAAAGTATCTTCCCCCAGCAGATCTTTTAACCTGGGGATGGAAATTATCCTTTCTCGTAGGAGGAGCACTAGGCCTCTTCGGCTTCGTTCTTCGGCGTAAAATGCGCGAAAGCCACTCGTTTGCTAGCATCAAGGAGAAGAATAAAACAGTCGCAAACCCCATCCAATTTGCCTTCCAACACCATTGGCAAAGAATGCTCCTTTGCGTAGGCCTCTCACTTTACGAAGTGACAGGCTTTTTCCTCGTAGCCGTATTCCCCATGGAGCAGTTCTCAAAAATATTCAACCTCAGCGCTAACCAGAACATACTGATCGTCGTATGCTCCCTCGTTCTAGGAACCATCCTCCTGCCCATCTTTGGAACAATCAAAAAAAACCGCCCACGAATACTCCGAAACAGCGTCATCGCAGCAGCGCTCACAGCGCTCCTCCTCTACGCATCCATCCATCAGCAATCCCTCGCTTGGACAATAACATTCCAAGCACTCCTGATATTTTTTCTCTCCATCGCCTTCGCCTTTTTCCCCGCCCTCATAGCAGAGCTCTTCCCCACAACAGTCCGCTACACATGCTTAGGATTCAGCTTCAACATCTGCGACAGCCTAATCGTCGGCGCCTCTCCCATACTCATCCACAGCCTAATCAAAACCACAGGCCAACCCGCCAGCTTCATCCTCATTCTTCCCCTCACAGCCCTCATCTTCCTCGCCTGCCTCCACCTCAAAAACAGAAAAGGCTACCTCTTCGCCCCCAGCAGCCTCTAATTGTCTATGCAGCCCCTAGCAGCGTAAAAGCTCATTCGAATGGTGTAGCGTTTGTTCCTACGCGTGCCACAGCAAAGCTATTAAAAAGGCAGTGAGGCAGCTATCAAAAATACAGTTGAGGAATTTCAAGAGGAAAGATATATCTTGAGAGAGGCAGCGTTAAATAAAACAAATACCAATATAAATTTGTAGAATTTGGGAATAAAATGATTGTAAATGCCCTCATTTTTTTAAGCGAAGTTACAAAGTTAGGGTTGCTCTACTTAGCTAATGACTATGGACTAAATTCCACAATTACATTGATATTTTGTTGGCTAATTTGGGAGTTTGCATTTGCAATAATACTTGGAAAGTTTTCCGATGTTAAAGGCAGAAAATTAATGCTTGTGATTACTGTTTGTGCTTCTGTTCTTGTTAGTCTGCTCGGGAGGACGAAAAATTTATTCATTTATTCTCTTTTTGTAGATGGAATACTTGCATCTGCGACTTTGCCTATAGCGTTTGCTGCTAAAAACGACGAAAATCCAACTAGGAGTAAACGGTTAACTTATGCAGAAGCATTTCAATATAGATCGCTTCCTTGGATCATAGTTCCTTTAGCTTGTTTAGTCTTAAAGTTTCCTGAAAATTTTTGGAAGGATGTTGCTTTATATGCATCTTTAATTAGTTTTGTGCTGGTTATTTTTCTAAAAGACAAAAAGGATAAGGATCTAGAATATATAACAAAGAAAACGAACTTAATTAAGCCAGCGAGGGTTTTTAAAACAGTTATATTTGCAAGCATACTGGCTTTTTTTATTGCGGAATGTTCTTATCAATCTGTTTCTTATCTGGTAGAGGCCAGTGAAAACATTGTATTTTTAACTAAATCATATATTCTTTTCGGTCTTGGATTGTTTTTAACCGCAAGCTTACATAGGTTTATACCAAATTTAAGAAATATAAGCCTTTCTGAACTGTGCAGCATAATATTTTTTTCAACGTTTTTTTATTTTTTGATAAAATTTCTTTCTTTCTCATGGGAGGATTCCAGAACGGTTTTAAATTACACGGAAAAAGCGGTGTTGGGAGCTTCTAGCGGAGTGTACATCCCATTGGTGTACTCTATAGTGTGTGATAAGTTTAAAACACACCAACAAGGAATTTTATGTGGGATATTGGAAGCTACCACGACGGCGGCTGAAATCATAGCTCCTGGGCTTGCTTTTGTTCTCATTAAATTAAATTTTCCATCGAATGTTATTTTTTTAATAATAGGCCTTGGGTTTTTTCTGGCATTCTGTATAATAAGAGGACGCAAAAATAAATTTATGAACTTTTTAAGAAGGCGTTTCTTTTCTTAATGGAAGACCAGTATGAAAGCTTTAACAGAGAATTCCGTAATTGACCTAACTGAGAATCTTACTAGTATAGAATCTCTTTATGGTGAGCAAGATCTTGCTTCCTCGGTATTGTTTGCAGGTGGGTTTATCAATTTTGGTTATTGGAAGAACATTAAATATAAAGTTAAAATTTCATACAAAACAAGAGCTTTAAGTTCTCAAAGATTATATGAAGCAATATTTCAAGCTCTTAATTTAGGAAAAGATGATAAGATTGCAGAAATTGGATGTGGTTTAGGTAATGGTTGCGTTTTATTACAAAAAAAATATCATCCGAAATTCATTGTAGGTATTGATTCTTCTCCACATCAGATTGAAAGAGCAATCCAAAAGCACAAGCTGTTTTTGTTGGAAAACGCTGATGTTAAGTTCGTACAAGCTCCGGCAGAAGATCTCCCCTTGAAAGCAAATAGTTTAACAAAAGTATATTCCATAGAAGCTTTGCAGCATTTTCGTTCTGTACCAGCTTTTTTAGAATCGGTCTTTGATGTTTTGAGACCTAATGGGAAATTAATAATTTCAACGTTTTTTTTCCTGACCCCACCTGATCCAGAGTTCTTTAAAATGTTTCCAAACTTTGCTTGTGGAATTGACAAAGTTATTCTAATTGATAAATTTGTAAAAATGTTGAAATTGGTAGGATTCAATAACATCCGTGTGCAAAGCATAGGCAAATACGTCTGGCAAGGATTTGATAAATGGATAAATCAAACAGAATTTCGAGATACATGGGATAGAAATTGGCTTACAGCCTACGAAAATGGTATTCTTGATTATTTTATTATCGAGGCAGAAAAGGGAGGGCGATAGCGTGTATTCCAATTCGTTTTTTAAAATGTTAAATAATGACATTCTTTTTTTGCTATGATATCAGAAAGTAAAATCAAAAAACTGCTTGTTTTTCTACACCAAACCGAAAAACTGAAAGATACTTTGCGTCACGGCTGGACTTCAACCGGTAGACAAGAGAGTGTTGCTGAACACTCTTGGAGGTTGTGTCTTATGGTCATTTTATGTGCTCCTCATTTTAAATCAAAAATTGATGTCGCTCGAGCTCTTGAAATCGCTCTTGTACATGATATTTGTGAAATAATTACTGGAGACTTGCCTTTTTTTGAAGTATTAAATCCGTTAGATAAACAAAAAAAGAATTTAGATGAAGAACGAGCAATGAGCCAAATTCGAGACTCTATTGATGGTGAGATGGGGCAAAGAATCTATGAATATTGGCATGAATATCAAAAAGGAGAAAGTCCTGAAGCGAAATTTGTGTGTGCTCTGGATAAACTAGAAGCCCAGATACAACAAAATGAGGCTGATATCTCTACTTGGAATGAGTTTGAAAAACTAAGCATTTTTAATCATTTGGATCCATTTTGTGATTACGACGATTTTCTTGCTTTATTTAAAGTAATTGTAAGAAGGGAGTCCGTAGAAAAATTAAAATCATTTCAGAATAGTCAAGTGTAAACTTTAGCATCTCGCAAAGACGTTCCGATTTCAGCATTTTGATTCCTTTTTTTAAGACTTCTACTATGCTACTTGCCTTATGACAACAAGATCACAAGCAGTAAAGCCTGCGGACATGCTCGCTTTGACGCAGAGGATGCACAGAGTGTCGGAAGAATGGGATCATGGAAGTCTGGTTGCAGACGCGGTTTTAGCTGGCCCTATTAATCAAGACTTGTTGGACAAGCATTGGTGTAGCAGAAGGACGATCAAGGTTGTCTGTTTTGGAGTTTCAGCGAGTGCAAAAGTTCCGTACATCCCAATAGCATTAACATTACCCGGGGGAGCGTTTTTGGCATTTGCCAATTGTGCTGCATTTTTGGGATTAGAATATTGGGCTATCGAGGGAACCATTGATGATTTTTTGGGGCCTAGGAGTACGCATGAAGTTGTTATGTTGCAGAAAGGACCAAAAGGTAAATGCTACAGGGTAGCTACGCTTAGCACTGCAGTAGTGCTTTCACTGATCTCGCAAATTCCTGTTGCTTTTCCCGCTCTTGATTATGACGGCGCATACGCCAAGTTGGGTTTTGGCGTATTGTTGGTTGCCGGGTCTTTGCTGCCCATTCGATCGATCCAACTTTCTGTGGACAGGAGCTTGCAATTACAATGTTTGCGGGGAGAAATAGGCAAAAAAATTGAAGTAGTCCGAGCGGATATGGTCAGCTTTATTGATGACCATGGCGAATTATTTACGACGATGGACTTTCTCCAGCAGATTCAGCTTCTGACTAAAATGTCAGAAATACGTACAGGAGATGTTGTTGACAAAGTCAATGCATACACCAAACTTGTGTTGGCGCGCACTCATATGCAACCTGCGGCTCAAAAGAGTTCGCTATGCGACCGTGTTTCTTATGTTACCGGTCTTTTGATCACATCTACATTTCAAGTGGCGCTTACAATGTATACGTGGTCGAAGACAAAAGAACACATTGCGGATGATAATGCTACTGCGGCTTCATTTGCTGGTTTAGTGCTTTGTAGCGGAATTTATTTAACGGGTAAATCGATCATTCAGACCACGCAACGCATGACAAGATCTATTGTGGATTTTTTCCGCTGTAGGCAACAAAGAACGATCGCTGAACAGGTGAATCCAGCGCTTTGTTTTTCTCTTAAGACGATAGGAATGGTGATCAATTTAGCTGCTTTGGGTCCAACTGTTAGGATTTGGGGAGATTTTTATAAAGATAATCCTGCTCAAACCTATATGGAAGTGACAATGTGCGCTGCCATTTTCCTATTTCTTTCCACAGCAACATTGGCTTTAGCAGAAAAAGTTGTAAGGGATATCGTCTGTTCTGGAAACCATCGGGGTAAAAAAGAGATTGTCCAATACCATCAAGAGCTTGGGCAGTTTGCAAAGATTTTGCAGGAAAGCCCTCTCGTCGATTTTAGTATCTTCGTTATGAAGTGTCCAGAGGACGTTAAGGGCGAACTTTTGGAAAGAGTAGAGCTTGCCGAAGAAGCTCTTAGAAACTACATCAATCAAAACAATCTTCTTCAATTAGAGCTTAGCGAAGTTTAAGAGGTATGCAGCCTATTGCTCCATAGCGGAGGATAAAGAAGAGAATCTGTTTGCTTTTCTTTATGCGATATTCACTTTATCGCACTCTTAAGTTAATTGCTTTTCAACGGATAGGGCGGAACCACGGGGAAGCTATTGGTGGATCAGATACATCTGCCCGAGGAGGGCGAAGAGATATTGGGCAAGGCAGATTATAGAAAAGAAGATGCTGATTCTGCGGAGGCGATTTTCGAATCGGTTCTTTTTGTCTGGGGTAGGGTGCGAGAGAGATGGTTGCGGGTACTTTGGTATGAAAAATTGATCGACTAAATGAGGGGTTTTTTCTAGAGTATGAGGATCTTTCTAAGAAGCGAGGAGTAAGCAGATGAATTTTTCGAGTGATATGGTTAATACATCAGAAATTAGCACACGCAAGCAGTGGCTTTTGTCCTCCTTGTGTTGGTTAGTTCTTT
Source organism: Chlamydiia bacterium (assembly GCA_963804085.1). Taxonomy (GTDB): domain Bacteria; phylum Chlamydiota; class Chlamydiia; order Chlamydiales; family Rhabdochlamydiaceae; genus CAWDOQ01. The sequence continues at coordinate 215,199 of CAWDOQ010000017.1, forward strand.
ATCCGTTTGCTGTATGTACCATTTTTTTCAGCCTATCAATATGGATTCAAATGCCTGACGATGTGATTACTGCACCTTTATCTCGGGCAGTTGGTGGGCTTATTTCAATGCCGCTGATCTGGTATTTTGCTTATAAAAAGCTGGGAACAAAACTTCTTATATTTTGGCTAGTTATTTCTCCAGGAATACAGCTGACAAATAGCATTGAATCCTTGATGGCGACACGTAGCTCTTGGATGATAATGTATGTTGCTATTGATGCTGGCGTTTTCCTCTGGTGGTATCTGATGAGTCTTAAAGTCAGAAAAGTTAATAAAACAATTCGAGAAAGAAAAGCGCAGTTAGGCGTTAGTTGATTTTTCTTCCTGACCAACTTTTCGGAGAAAATCTTAGCCGTTAAACAGGGCATCAGTATTCGTGCGAACAAAGATAGAGGTGTGGCCACTTACTATTATTTTTTAGAGGGTTTGAATTTAGGGTTGTGTAATTTATTACTGCATCTTGGGCAGCGCACCATCCCATATTTAGAATGATTTTCCCAAACCTCCTGGCAGAGGGGACACATTACCCAATCGCCTTCCAGCTCTTGAACAGTTTCTTTTATTTCCAGTACTGGTTGGGATAGCTCTTCTTTTTCTCCTTCAGAAATGAGTTTATCAGCCAAAATAGAAAGATCGCCTTCAGTCAATTCAAATTGCCGATCATCTTCCATTGCAGCTATTTTTTCTAAAGTGTCTTTCAAAAATGGATCTAGAGATTTAATATTTTCAGAAAAAATGCGAAAGGCCCAACGAGAAATTCTAACGACATCGTATCCCTTTGATAGTTCAGCTTTTAATGCTTTCCCAATAACGTCTTTATTCATACATGCTTAATTCTCTCGCTGTGGGTGGATAATGAGGAGAAACGAGATTTTGTCCATTAATCTGCTTTGGATGCACACGATTTACCACTCCATAATGATCATAACATTCCATCCACGTTCTTACTCGTGATTTAGATGAGTCAAATTCTGTCACAAAGGTTCTTCCGCGTGTTGGTCCTGCCTTGGCCACCCCGCCACCGATCCACCATTCGGTCCCTTCCGGCGGGAGCGGAGCGACCCGGGCCCCTTTGACGGTCCAGAGGTCGCTGTCGGCCACCTCACCCCGCAACAAGGCCTGGGCGACGAGGATGCCCTGCTCCAGCCGGGCTGCTCGCTGCGTGAGGTCGGCGCCCATGGCCTCGAACTGCGCGGCGCCCCCACCGAGGCCCACCTGGACGATGAACGGCCCCGATGACAGGGCGGCCAATGTCCCGATCTGCTCGGCCATCAGGACGGGGTTCCACAGCGGCACGAGGAAGAGGCAGCCGGCGGGCCGGTCCGTCCACTCCGCCAGAAGGCGACCGAGCATCGGGACGTTCTGCACGTAGCCGCCCGGACCGGTCGAGTGGTGGTCGCCCGAGCGTCAACGAATCGAGACCGGCGCGAGCGGCCGCCCGCATCTGGCCCAGCACCGAGGCCGGCCCCTCCCGCTGTCCCCGCGGGCCGTTGGTCGAGAAGGCGGTGCCGATGGAGATGCCGATGCGCATGGGGACGGTCTACCCGATCAGCATCAGCGCCACGCTGTCGTGGCACCACACCAGCGAAGAACCCGCACCAGGCCCCGCACCGGAAGAATCAGCCGGCCAGCCCGGTGTCGGCGCCGATGCGGGCGACCAGGCGCTCGAGCTCGGCCGGAAGGCCGTCGGGAATGTGCTTCGCCGCCTCCCCGTCGTCTCCCACGGCGTCGATGGCCTTGATCAGCCCGCTCATTGCGTGCGTCAATTCCGCTGCGGCCGTCGCGACGGCCTCCGTCTCGTTGCTCATGGCACTCCCTTCCTGATGTCTCACGCACGCTAGCTGGGCCGTGCCGTCCAGCACCCGGCTGGAGACATGGCCTCAGGGGATGACGCTGCGCGCCGCGGGCGGGCGGGGTGCCCCGGTCATGGCCGAGAGGCGTGCCGAAGGTCGGGCTGAAAGGGGCTGTGCGATGTCCTCGAGCGACTTCTGCTCGGCATCGACCCCGAAGAAGATGGCGACGATACCGCCGAGGGCCATGACCCCGGCGCCGATGAGGTAGCCGATGAACAGCTTGAAGTGGTCCTGGCCGTTCCCGATCAGCTCGCCGTAGAGCCAAGGGCCGAAGGCGCCGAAGCTCTGGGCGATGGCGAAGAAGACGGCGATGGCCTTGGCGCGCACCTCGACCGGGAAGATCTCGCTCACGGTGAGATAGGCGGACGATGCGCCGGCCGAGGCGAAGAAGAAGATCACGCACCAGCACGCCGTCTGCGTCACGGCGTTGAGGGCCCCGGCGTTGAACAGGAGCGCACTGATGGCGAGCAGTACGCCGGAGAGGATGTAGGTCCCGGCGATCATCTTCCGGCGCCCGATCGTGTCGAAGAGATGGCCGATGGTGAGCGGCCCGATGAGGTTCCCCAGGGCGAAGAAGATGAAGTAGTAGGCCGTGTCGGTCGCCGGGACGTTGTAGATCTTGGTCAGCACCAGCGCATAGGTGAAGAAGATGGCGTTGTAGAGAAACGACTGGGTGATCATCAGGGTGGCCCCGAGGATGGCCCGCCTCGGGTAATGGACGAACAGGGTCCGGGCCAGCGCGATGAAGCCGATGTCGTTCGCCGGGGTGATCTCAATGGCCTTGGACTCGTCGATCTCTCCGAGGGTGCCGCCTCCGTGTTCGGTTGCCTGTTCAATGCGCCTGACGGCCTCCTCTGCCTCCTGTTCGCGCCCGTGCATGAGGAGCCAGCGCGGGCTCTCCGGAAGGTTCTTGCGCACGAAGAGGATGACGAAGCCCAGTGCCGGCCCGACCAGGAAGGCCACCCGCCAGGAGTAGCTCACCGGAAGGTGGTTCACCACGAAGATGAAGAACATGGTGCCGATCAATGCGCCGCCCCAGTAGGTCCCGTTGACGGCGATATCGACTCGGCCCCGGAATTTGGCGGGGATGAGCTCGTCGATGGCCGAGTTGATGGCCGCGTATTCGCCACCGATACCCATACCGGCGATGAACCGGGAAGCCCAGACCCAGTAGACCCAGCCTTGCGAATGCCCGAGGGTGAACGCGGTCATCACGCCACCGAACAGGTACACACCCAGGGTGATCATGAACAGGTTGCGGCGGCCGAACTTGTCCGACATCCGACCGAAGAACAGCGCGCCGACCACCTCACCGAGGAGGTACACCGTGCCGACGGCGAACGCCACCTCGGAGGACGAGAGGTTCAGCGCCGCCTTCTGGCTGATCAGACCTTCCGCGTTGCTGGCGATCGTGATCTCGAGGCCGTCGAGCACCCACGCCACGCCGAGTGCAATGACCAGGTGGGTATGGAACCGCGACCAGCCCAGACGGTCGAGCCGGGCCGGTATCAGGCTCCGGATCATGCCTTCGGGACGGCCGTCCCCGTTCGTCCTCCCCAGCTCGTCCGTGGTAGTCGTCGCCACGTCCCCTCCCCTTTCAACCGGAATCCTCAAAAGACAACCTGCACACTTCGTACCCACGATCACGCCGTGTCATGCACCACGCGTTTGAAAGCACCTCCGTCGCATCCCTCGCCATGCCCGTGCGGACACACTGAACTGAAAGATTGCCGTGGGAGTCGTGCCACGCAGCCTCTCGAGCGAGCGCGTGGACGTCCGGCTGCCGTTAACGTGAGCCCCATGCCTCGCTCCATCGCGACGCAGACCGACGTCGACCGCTCCGCGTTGGAGGAGTTCGTGCGTCCGCGCCATCACGCCGTCCTGGGCACCGTCCGGTCGGACGGCGGTATCCAGATGTCACCGGTCACCATGGGGCTGGGCCCGGACGGATCGGTCCTGGTCTCGAGCTATCCGGAGCGGGCCAAAGTCCGCAATCTGCGGCGGCGCCCCCAGGCCTCGGTCTGCGTGCTCTCGGACTCCTTCAGCGATGCGTGGGTGCAGCTCACCGGCACGGCCACCGTCGTCGATCTCCCGGACGCCCTCGACGGTCTGGTCGAGTACTTCCGCTCCATCATCGGCGAGCACCCTGATTGGGACGAGTACCGCCAGGCGATGATCACGCAGGGCAAGGTGCTCCTCAAGATCGACATCGAGCGGTGGGGACCGATCAGCACTGGGGGTTTTCCTCCCCGGCTCGCCGAGCCTTGATCCGGCGACGTCCCCGCAGCTGGGCGCGGTGACGACTCCGGCGCTCTGACTCCGACCGTGCCAGCACATCAAATCACCCGATCAGGTGATCCTGCGTGCGGAACTCGTCGTAGGGTGGGGCCCGTGGCCAAGCCAATCCGTGTTGCACTCGTCAACGACTACATGATCGTCCTCGAGGGTCTACGCGCGCTCCTGGAGTCCAGCGACTCCGGGATCGAGGTGGTCGAGCTCGACATCAAGCAGGGGGCCGAAGCGGACGGTCGACGTCACCCTGCTCGACACCTACGGAGAGGCAGACGCACTCGGCGAGCGCGTGCGCTTCCTCGGCGCCGATCCCAGCAACGGCGCCATCGTGGTGTTCAGCTTCTCGGACCAGCCCGGGGCCGTGCGCCACGCCATCGATGCGGGCGCGCAGGGATTCATCTCCAAAGCGGTGCCCCGGCAACAGATCATCGACGGGCTGAAGGCCGCTGCGGGGGGCGACCGCGTCGTCCTGACCCAGCGATCGCAGCACGCACGGATAGACGAGGCTGTGCGCTGGCCCGGTCGAGACGCCGGCCTGACCGAGCGTGAGAGCGAACTCTTGTCGCTGCTCTCGACGGGGATGACGAATCGAGAGCTGGGTGCCCACCTCTACATCAGCGAGAACACGGTCAAGACGCAGCTGCGCCACCTCTACGCCAAGCTCGGTGTGCGAAACCGTGCGCAGGCGGCCTCTCTCGCAGCAGCGGGCTACCTCGGAGAGCGGCGCCGCCAGTCCAAACAGGTCGACTGACAGCCCCCGTCGCGCACGGCTGCGGAGCGAACGACGCGACGCTGCGGTACGACCTGCGTCAGGAGTCCGTGTGGGACGAATCCGTGTGGGACGAATCCGTGTGGGACGAATCCGTGTGGGAAGACGCAGCCCGTCGGAGCTGCAGAATGCGCGCGATTGCGACGATCACCACAATCAGAGCACCCGCCGCCGCAGCAATGAGAAGCACGACAGCCGTGGGCGCGCCCCCATGGAGCCAGAGGAAATTGACCGACGAATGTTGGGTGTTCTCCGCGATGAAGATGATCAGCAGAACGAGGACCAGTGCGGCCACGACGACGGCGGTCCAACTTGCGCTCACCCGTGTCCGGAGGGCACTGGAACGCTTGGACTCCTGTCTGCTCGTCAGTGGCATTCGACATCGCAGAATCCCTCTACCCGGTTGGTTGTCATCAAAACCGGGCACCCTCACCTTAGGACCCGATCGGCTCGAGGCAATCAGATCCTGGAATCTCGAGCGAGCGGCGTCAAGAGTTCCGGCAGGAGTCGTCCCACGGCTGCTCGCCATCGGCCTGGTACAGCGCGATGGCGAGGTCGTCCTGCTCGGCGGGCGTGGCGCGTTCGGCGGGACATTGATCAGTTGGGGCATGCCCGCCAGCTGAGCCGCCTCGTTCCAAGTCGGTTGGCTGAACTGAAAGCCACCCATATAGGCGCCCCCCGGCGAGACGGCGGCGTAGTTGCCGCCTGACTCGACCCTGAGAACGCATTGCAGGAAGGGCGGAAGCGAAGGGTCGCCGCCACTCGGGCCCGTGGCAGCCCCCTGGGGAGCGGGGGCCGGGGCAGAAGGCGACGGAGTCGTGGTCTTGCTGCCCCGCCGAAGAGGCAACGGCGGCCGCGTGCGGCCGCTGGGCCGCCCGAACGGCTCGGGCCGCTGCCGCGGCCTGTAACGCCTGCTGCTGCGCAACGGCCGCGGCGAGCTGACCGGTGATCTCAGACTGCTTGGAACTGAGCTCCATCTGGGTCTGTCGCGCCGCGTTGCCCTGCGCCGCTTCTTCACCGGTGGTGACTTGGTCCTGGGCCTCCTGCTGCTGCAGTGTGGCCACGCTCGGCCTGGAGTTGGCTCTCGTCGGTGTGGCGGACGTTGTCGCCAGAGCTCGTGTCACCGCTCGTCACTTGTTCGTACTCTGCTCGCAGGAACGCACTCGGACTCGTTCCCCGAAGCGAGCCTGATTGCCCGCCGCTGAGGATCCATGTGGATGTACGCGGGAGACCGCTTCAGACTCGAGCCGGCGGCGATCACGACTGGACTCGTTGCACGTCAGAAGAAATCTGCTTCTGCGTCGACCCGATCTCTGCGTCGTCTTGTTGGACCTTGGCGCTGTCAACGGCGTACTGCTGCTGATGCGCGCCGATCTGCAATTGTTCCAGCACGAGATCCTGTGAGAGCTGAGCCGCTTGCGTCTTGAGGTTCGAGACCTGGTCCGCACCCGCCTGCGCGGGCGACACAACCATCGTCGTCGCCACCGTGGTGATGACGACCAAGGCCACCGGTCTCAACCCAGCACTGGCGAGCCTCCCCACCAGGCATCGAAGATCTGACCGTGTCGACCGACACATTCCGACACTCGTCACGATTCCGGACATTTTTGTCGGTGTTCCGACGAGGCGCAACCTGCGTGCCCCACACGCACGCTGTTGTTGACGTGATGATCTTCCTCCGCATCACTCCATCCTGTCCGCCGGCTCCCTCCCGCTCCGACTCGCCAGGGACATCGCCTAGTCCTGGGCGGCGAGGAGCAGTGCAGCGAGTGGCTCGAGGACCTCCACGAGCTCTTCGAGCTCCTCCGGCTCGAGACCCTCGTAGGGCTTCGCCGCCAGGTCGTCAGTGCGCGACTCGACCCGCTGCTTGACGCCTCGACCCTGTTCGCTCAGCCACCCGTCCTCCCCGATCAGACCGCGCACGCAACCCGTCCGTCACGTCGGCGATCTGCGCGGCCGGAAGGTGATGCATGCGTCCGAACTTCTCGGCCGGCATGCCCATGTCGAGAGCGACGAGCGCATGCGCCTCGAGGCCACCGACGTCTTCGCTCACCAAAGCTGCGATGTGGCCGTCCCCACGGTGCTCGCGTAGCAACGAGGCCGCATGAAAGAGCCGCTCCACCTTGTCGTTGGGGATCGGGAGCGCTCGCAGCGCGGCGTACATGGGTCGACCCTCGAAGGGAGCGCTCGTCCCCGCCTTGGTCAACAGTTCGGTGGCGCGGGTGAAGTCCGCCGAGTCGACGCGTTCGCCGAGGATCCGCCGCAGGGCTCTCGCACTGCCGAGCCGACGCGCTGCGATGGCGGCATCGGGCGTGGTGGTCTCCCACACTTTGGGGATGTGCCGACCCACTTCGCCGGGAGCGAAGTTGTAGAACAGCGCGTCCACCACCTCCGCCGGAATGAGCCCGAGAGGCGCCGCCCGTCCGGCGAAATAGGTGTCCCAGTAGTCGGTGAACCCGAGGGCGAACATCGCCTCATTGGGTTCATCGGCTGAGTACGGGATGACCCCGATCGGCTCGACGAGTTCGAACATCCGGCGGGCCATTGCGTTCATCGCCCACAAAACCTAACCAGGGCGTCGCGCCCGGACGCAGGAGGTTCACCGGGCTTGATGGCGGCGCCCTGGCAGACGAACACCTGTTCGCTTACATTGGCACCGTGGAGTCCCACCCGGCCCTGCGAGCGACCATCCTGCATGCAGACCTCGACGCCTTCTACGCATCGGTCGAGCAGCTGTTGGACCCGACGCTGCGGAACCGGCCGATCGCCGTCGGCGGCAGTGTGGTGCTGGCAGCCTCGTATGAAGCCAGGAACTATGGCGTCCACGGCGGCATGCCCGGCTGGCGGGCCCGCCAGCTCTGCGGCGATCTCCTCTTCGTCGGCGGCCATTTCGGCCGTTACCAGGAGTTCGGCGACGAGGTCATGTCGGTCTTTCACGACTTCACTCCCAGAGTCGAAAGGGTGTCGATCGATGAGGCCTTTCTCGATGTTGCGGGCGCGGTCCATCTCTTCGGCGAACCCACAGCGATAGCGGCGGCCATTCGTCGACGAGTGCGCGCCGAAATCGGACTGCCGCTCTCGGTCGGCGTCGCACGCACCAAGCACCTCGCCAAGGTGGCATCGCAGGTGGCCAAACCCGACGGCCTCGTCGCCGTGGCTCCCGCCGACGAACGGGAATTTCTCGACCCGCTCCCCATCCGGTTGATCTGGGGTGTCGGGGCAACGACGGAGCGGCGCCTGCACGAGGCGGGGATCTTCACCATCGGCCAACTGGCCGACGCCGGCAGCCCGATTCTGCGCAACCTGCTGGGCCAAGCAACCGGTGCAAAGCTCAGCGCCCTCTCGGCCAACGTCGATGAGCGGGCAGTACAGACGCCGGCCCGGTCCAAGTCCATGGGCGCCCAAGCCGCCCTCGGGCGTCGGACGGCAACGCCCGAGCTCATTCGAGAGACGCTCGGTTATCTGGCTGACCGAGTCGCCGGCCGCCTCCGAAAGGCGAACCTGGCCGGGCGAACGGTGACCGTACGAATCCGCTTCCCTCAACTGCGTTCTGTGACCCGGTCCGTCACGCTGTCAGTTGCGACCTCCACCACGCTGACGTTGGCCGAAGTGGCTGAAAGGCTTGCCTGGGCCGCCCTCCGTGACAACAATCGGGAACGCGAAGTCACACTGCTCGGCGTCTCGGTCTCCCACCTTCGACCAGAGCACTCCTTACAGCTCGAACTCCCGCTCGACCCGCCCGACCTGCCAAGGACGGCGGACGACCGACCCGGATCTGCCGTCGAAGCCTCCCGGTGGGGCGTGGACAGGTCCGTGGACGCCATACGAGAGAAGTTCGGGAGGACCGCCGTCGGCTACGCCACCGTGGCACTCTCGGCTGCCGATCGGGTTCCTCGAGGGATTCCGCCAGCTGGCCGAGCGAGGACCGGACGATGTCCACGAATGAGTCGCCGTGCCGGGAATTCGGCGTCAGGCTCGGCCCCTCAACGTGGCGAGACCCCACCCGAGCAGGACCCGAGAGCCGCGCCGGGCCGAGGACCAAGCCGCTCCGAGCCAACCGCCCGAAGTCTCGGGGGGAGGCGGCCGCTGGACGGCGCGAGCGTCGTGAGCGACCTCCCGGAGCAGAGGTGACCTTGATCACGGGCTGAGGGGACTTTGGTCTCTATCCACCGGAAAGGGCCTCACCACAGGATGGTCGAGAAGGGGTGTTCCGATGTCAGACGACGCAGCAAAGAGGTTGACAGCAGTAGACACGATGAGCGGATCGGACGCTCTGCTGTGGTCGATCAGCGCGGATCCCGTGATGCGACCCACCATCGTGGCGCTGATGGTGTTGAACGGGAAGCCTGATTGGGCAGAGGTGCGGGCGCGCGTCACGGAGCTGGCCGAAGCGGTCCCCCGTCTGCGTTCACTTGCTGTGAGCCGACCACCGGGACGAGGGAGACCTCAGTTCGTGCTGGACGAGAACTTCGCCCTGGACATGCACCTGCGCCACATTCGGCTGCCCGAACACGGGACTCTCCGAGACGTTTTCGACATGGCCCAGACCATGGCCACGAGCGGTTTCGACGCTGCGCTGCCGCTCTGGGAAGCGGTCCTGGTCGAGGAAGCGGATGCCGACCGATCTGTCCTCGTCATGAAGGTCCACCACGCCCTCATCGACGGCGTGGGCGGTCTTGCCGTGCTGGCGCGGCTCTTCGACCCCATCGATCAGTCGCACGGCGGGCGTCAAGGCGCGGCCGGCCTCAGAGCCTCCGGAGCCCCGGCCGCTGCCGCTGCCGCGGCAATCAGCCCTTGGCCGAGTGCCGGGCCTTGCGTGTGCGGTGCGCTCCGTCGGTGAAGCGCTCGGCAAGGTGACGCATCCGGTGCGCACCGTCGGCCAAGCGGCCGCCGTGGGCAGCTCGGTTGGTCGGCTGATGGCTCCGGCGAGGAGACCAATGTCGCCGATCATGACCGGGCGGAGCTTCCGGCGCCACGTCGAGATCCTCGACCTCGACCTCAGGACCCTCAAGCGAGCTGCGAAGGCCTGGGGGGGCACGATCAACGATGTCTTCGTCACGTCCGTGGTGCGCGGCATCACGCTTCACCATGCGCAGCATGGCGTCGTGGCGCGCGGTTTCCGCGTCCTCATGCCCGTCAGTGTGCGCGACTCCGCCGATAGCGAAGCCGGCAACCACTTCGTCCCCGCCCGATTCGTCATCCCCGTCCACAGCGATATCGCCGACAGTGTGGCCGAGGTGAGACGGAGCGCCGAACAGTGGAAGCACGCGCCGGGTCTCGCCGTGAGCGACATCCTGGCGACCGGGTTGAGTGCGTTGCCCGCCGGGCTGTCCCGCAGCCTGTGGAGCTCGATGCTCATGGGTGACGATCTGTGTATCACGAACATTCCAGGACCTCCGTCGCAGACCTTCCTGGCGGGAATCGCCGTCGAAGGCATCTATGCCGTCACACCGCCTTCAGGGGCAGCCCTCAGCGTGTCGCTGGTCTCCACGGCGGAACGTGCCTGCGTGACCATCACGACAGACACCGCCGCCGTCCTCGACGGCCCGAAGCTCGCCGGCTGCATTGAGGACGGATTCTCAGAAGTCTGCTCTGCCCGCCCACCCGGCCCCCCACGCGCGACATGACGGCCTCAATCGACCTTCTGACGGAGCTTGATGCGTCGTTCCTCTACATGGAATCACCGCACACGCCTATGCACATGGGCTCCATCGGGATCTTCGAGGGCGGTCTGCTGCACGATGCCGCAGGAGGCCTCCGGCTCGACGAGGTGCGGGCCCATGTCCAGGGCAGGTTGGCGTTGGTTCCGAAGCTGCGGAAGGTCGTCCGCCTTCCGCTGCTCGGCGAGTCTGCGCCGGTGTGGGTGGATGACCCCGACTTCGACATCTCCTTTCACGTGCGTGGAGCGGCGGTGCCCGAGCCCGGCGACGAAGGACTGCTCTTGGAACTCTGTGCCCGCCTGATGGCATCCCCGCTCGATCGCGACCGCCCCCTGTGGGCCATCTGGCTCATCGACGGACTCGCTGACGGACGCGTCGCAGTCTTCGAGATGATCCACCACTGCCTGGCCGATGGCCTGGCCGGCGTCGAGCTCGCCAGCGTGCTGCTCGACCTCGAGGCCCGATCTCCGAATGACCACCAAAACACGGACGGGTGGGCGCCCGCCCCGCCACCGCCGAGGGCATCTGTGGTCGCCGACGGACTCGCCCAATTCGGGGCTGTCGTGTCGAAGCTCGCGGCGGACGCTTGGCATGCCACATGGCACCCCTCGCAAGCCATTCGCCTGTTCTCACGCTACGCCACGGCATTCCAGGATCTGCTCTCCCCAACGCCCTTCGCTCCGCGTCTGTCGTTGAATGCGGCTGTCGGGTTCGATCGACGGGTCCTCGTCGCCCGTGAACGAATGGCGGATCTCCGACTGACCCAGGAACGCTTCGGCGTGACGCTGAACGACCTGCTGCTGACGGCGGTGGCCGCCGGCGTACACGATCTCCTCTCGGCCCGGGGCGAGGTCATGGAGGCGCGCCAGCTACAGGTACTCGTTCCAGTGGGCTCGGCTCACCACGACGATCACCGGCTGGGCAACGAGGTCTCGGCCATGTTGGTGCGACTCCCGATCGGTGCCGGCTCGGCTGACGAGCGGCTCCGCGAAGTTGCCGCTGTCGAACGGACCCACAAGGAGCAGGGCCAGGCGCGAGCGACGAACATCCTCTTCTCCTCACTGAACTCCCTGCCTCCGCCCGCGGTCTCTGCAGCCAGCCATCTCATGGACCATCAGCCCTTCGTCAACCTGGTCGTGACCAACGTGCCCGGGCCCGACTTTCCGCTCTACCTGCTGGGGGGGCGCTTGCTCGATGTCATCCCCCTCGTGCCGCTCGGGGGCAACCTGAGCGTCAGCGTGGCCGCCCTCTCGTACAACGGCCAGTTCACCATCGGCGTCCTCGCCGACCCGGACTCCTGCCCGGATGCGGATGTGCTCACTGCGGGAATCGAACGTTGTTTCACCCAGCTCCTTGGCCGCGCCAGCCCGCAGGTCCCGAGCCCTCACATGTGAGGATCTGATGTCTCCGACGAACTCGGTCCTCGCAGCCCAACCGGTAGCCTCGGCACCCAGGATCCCCGCCGGATCGACCGACAGCGAAGAACAGCAGGTCGCTCGCCTGCCGGTGACCACATCCGGACCAGGAATACCGCCTCGGCACGTTTCACGTGCAAGCTATGTTCCCTGGACACCCACAACCCCCCTGGTCGGGCGGACTCATTCGGCCATCACCGCAAGGTCTGGCAAGCCACAGAGCTTGTCGTGCCCAGCGGAGTCCGCAGGCACGGCACTGAAGGAAGAGCGAGAGTGACAGAGCAGGACGACGGCGCAGAAGGCACCGCAATCGACGAGCTGCGGGAGCGCTATAGACAGGAGCAGCAGAAGCGCATCCGCGTCGACGGCATGGCCCAGTGGCGTGAGCTGGGAGAGGAACTCGACCAGGACCCGTTTGCCGACCCCGGCTTCACCCGGGACCCGTTGGTCGAGGAGACGACCGTCCTGGTGGTGGGGGGAGGCTTCGCCGGGATGCTCACGGCGATCGACCTCCTCAAGCACGGGATCACCGATTTCCGGATCGTCGAAAAGGCCGGGGACTTCGGTGGCACCTGGTACTGGAATCGCTACCCAGGCTGCATGTGCGACGTCGAGTCCTACGTCTACCTGCCGCTTCTCGAAGAGACGGGCTATATGCCAACCGAGCGCTACGCCAGCGCGACGGAGATCTTCGAGTACTGCCGGCTGCTGGCTCGTACGTTCGACTTGTACCCGAGAGCGCTCTTCCAGACCGACGTCACCGGTGCTGCGTGGAGCGAGGATGCGCTGCGCTGGCAGGTGACGACCAGCCGTGGCGACCGGCTCTCTGCCCGCTTTCTCGTGCTGGCAGGAGGAATCCTGCACAAAGCCAAGCTTCCCGGGATACCCGGGATCGATCGATTCGAGGGCAAGGCCTTCCACACCAGTCGGTGGGACTACCACTACACCGGCGGAGGACCAGACGAACCGATGGATCAGTTGGCCGACAAGCGTGTCGGCATCATCGGCACCGGAGCTACCGGAGTGCAGGTCGTGCCTCAGCTGGCCCGGGCTGCCAAGGAAGTCTTCGTCTTTCAGCGCACACCGAGCGCGGTGGGCGTTCGCAACCAGCAACCCACCGACGTCCAGTGGTTTCAGAGCCTCGAGCCCGGATGGCAGCACGACCGGATCATCAATTTCACGCAGGCGGTCACCGGTGCCCAGCCCGAAGTGAACATGGTGAATGACGGATGGACAGATGTCATGTGGGTCGACACGCAGAGGGGTGCCGGGTCGGAGGAGGAAGCCGAGGCACTCGAGCGCATCGATTTCGAGGTGATGGAGGCCATCCGACAACGAGTCGAGGCGGTCGTCGACGATCCCGAGACGGCCGAGAGACTCAAGCCGTATTGGGGCAAACACTGCAAACGCGTCTGCTTTCATGACGACTATCTCGCAGCCTTCAACCGGCCCAACGTCCACCTCGTCGATACAGAAGGACGCGGTGTCGACGAGATCACCGCCGCGGGGCCTGTCGTCAATGGTGTCGAGTACCCGGTGGACCTGTTGATCTACGCCTCCGGATTCGAAGTCACGACGGATCTGCACCAGCGGCTCGGCTTTGACCCCAAGGGGGTCGGCGGCCTGGCGCTTTCGGAGCGGTGGGCCGAAGGCGCTCACACACTGCACGGGGTGTTGGCCAGCGGATTCCCCAACATGCTTCTCATCAGCCTCGTCCAAGGTGGGTTCGGCACGAACTTCTCGCACCTGCTCTCCGAGTCGGCTCGACATGTCGCGCGCATCATCGAGGCCTGCGACAAGGAGGGAATCGTCAGGATTGAGCCGGAAGAGGCTTCGGAGGAGGAATGGCTCTCCGTGCTCCTCTCCGTCGGTGCGGGGGGCGCCCGCTATTTCCAGAGCTGCACGCCCAGCTTCTACAACAGTGAGCAGCAGGCGATCGACGCCCGGGCGGTTCGCAATCTCACCTACTCCGGAAGCCTGCTCGACTACGTCGGCTACCTCGAGCGCTGGCGTGAGGATCCCGATTTCGCGGGCGTCAAGATCCAGAGGGCGAAGGCGATCGACAGCGCCTGAGTCGAGGCGCCCAACCGTGCCCTGATTCGGCGACTCGAGCCGGCGCCGTAAAAGGCCCTCCTGGCCACCCTCGTGAAACGTCCAACGTCCTGGGCGTTCCTCGTAACCGGCCGCAGGATCAACCAGGCCGATCAGGGCCTCACCGGCTGCGAAGTGGGCCACGTTGGTGCGGATCCGCTCGGCGAGGAGAGGCAGCACCATCTCCATGGTGTCGGCCGTGTGCGGCGTGATGATGCAGTTGGAGAGATCCCGAGCGGATGGTCGTCGGGCAGGGGCTCCGGATCGGTCACATCGAGCGCAGCCCCCGCAATGTCGCCCTCCCGCAGCGCCCCGACCAGCGCATCGGTGTCGACGTGTCCGCCGCGGGCCACGTTGACGAGCCAGGCTGTCTGCTCCATGAGTCCGAGCTGCTCCGCCCCGATGATCCCCCGGGTCTCGGGGGTCAGCGACAAAGCCAGCACGACGACCAGTGCGTTGCTCAGCGTGCTGTCGAGCTCTGACACCGGTACCGTACGGGCGGCACCGGGCACCGGGTTCCCCGAGCGATTGACCACGGTGGACTCGACCTCGAAAGGGGCGAGCAGCTCGAGGAGTGACCGGGTGATCCCTCCTCCCCGAGAATGGTCACCCGACCACCGAACAGGGTCGTCCCGCCCTGCGCCCCCCAGCTGCGGGCGGCAATGCGGGTCGGCAGGAGGCGGAGCCCTGCCAGCGCCAGGGTCAGGGCGTGCTCGGCCACCGGTCGGGCGTAGGCACCCTTGGCGCACGTCCAGATTCTGGTCTGGTCAATGACCTCGGTCATCAGACTCCACGCCGGCGGAAGGCAACTGGACCCAGCGCACACCTGGCGCGGCGGCGAGGGCCTCTGCGAGACCCCCGACGTCGTGAGAATCGAGCCAGACCAAGGCCTCGGGGTCGTCGGTCAAGCTCGACTCCGACGCCGCCCCCAGCCTCGACTGCCTCGACAGCGAAGGGGGCGGGGCTCGGCCCAGACGGTGATCCGGGGTGGAGGCGGCACACCGGGACACTACCGAGGCTGAGGCAGCCGGACCGCCGACCCATCAGGGATCACGGGATTCAAATCCTCGACGATCCACCGCCACCGGGGTAGCGGTCCTGGAGCGGGCATTTTCGTCTGGTCAGATCACACGCCCATCAACTCGAACATGTTGGCGCCCATGATCTTGGCGACCTCCTCGTCCGACAGCCCAACCTCGTTCTTTGCGTAGTGCGAATACTCGACCGGATCGGCAAGGCCTTCAGGATGAGGCCAGTCCGAGTTGAAGAGCACGTGCTCGAGTCCGACGGCATCGATGAGTGGGTCGAGCGGGTCCTCCCAGAACGGAGCGACGTAGAAGGCCCGCCGGAGGGCTTCGAGCGGATGCTCCGCGAACAGGTGCGGAAGCTTTCCGTACCCGCTGGTCAGATCCTCCACGACCCGGGTGATCCACGTCGATCCGTTCTCGATGAGACCCAGCCTCACATCGGGGAAGCGACTGACCATGCCGTGGATGATCGCCGAGAAGACCGTGTCCATGATCGGGCGAAACGACTGGGACACGGCCGAGAAGGCGTTCTGCTCGAACGGACGCATCTCCTGGTCCGCGCCGTTCCACTCGTTGGCGTACGTGGTGTAGCCCGAGTCCGATGCGTGCAACATGACCGGGATACCTGCCTCTTGGATGCGGGCCCAGAACGGGTCGCTGTCGGGCAGGAACGGGGACCGTGGTCCACGGAATCCGGCGACCGGGCCGGGCCGCACCAGTACCGTCTTCGCCCCTCGCTCCAGTGCCCACTCGAGCTCCTTGACCGCCCCGTCGGCTGTCGCCAGGTTGATGACAGGAGTGGAGAAGATCCGGCCCCCGTAGTCGAACCCCCACTCGTCATACATCCACTCGTTGAACGCGTGAACCAGCACCTGCGTACCGATGGGGTCGTCCATGAAGTTGACCTCAATCAAGGACGCGAGGGTCGGGAAGTTCACGATCGCCTGAATGTGCATCCGGTCCATCAAGGCCATGCGGGCATCGCGATCGGTGAACTCGGGAATGGCACGCATCGGCCGCACGATCTCCCGGAAACTCTTGCCCTCGGTGTTGTGCCCCGAGAAGTACTCCGCCGCGGAACCGGGCTCGGCGACCACTTCGAAGGTCGGGTTCGGGATGTAGTCCGAGACTCGACCGCGAATGATCATCTTCGTGCGGCCGTCGACGTTCGCCAGGCGTACCAAGCCCTTGTACTGGGACGGAAGGTGGCGGGTGAAAGCGTCCACGCCCTCGTAGAAGTGGAAGTCGCAGTCGAAGACCGCATGATCGAAGTCGCTGTAGGACATCTCTGGGCTGTAGCGCCGGTACTCCATCGCCCGGTTCCCCTTTCTGACATCAACGTCACTCTTCTCTCTCGCAACTATGGCGGTTGCAGTCGTCAGGTGACTAGGGACCTTGGTCCCGAACCGTCACGACGACACGGCTCACGCCTGTCCCGTGGGATTTCGTGGGATCCGACCGCCTTCGGCAACCTTCGGGTCATTTCTCTTGAGAAGGCGAGATGCCATCCGCGACGAACTAACTGGTGGGGCCAAACCGTTCAACCCGGATACCGTCCACGGGTTGACCGAGCCCCATCAGCAACCCACTGGCGAAGTCGGCGAAACCAGGCGAGCCGCACACGAAGGCGGTCGCGTGAGGCAACAACAGAGGGGCAAGATCGTGCTCGGTGAGCCGGTTCGCAGGTCGTGCCGAGGACGGGGGAACCACGCGGGTGTAGGCAATTGTCGTTTCGGGTCCGGGAAGCTCGTGGGCGTAGTACAGGTCCTCTGGCGTCCGCACCGAGACCGCCATTCGAACCAGGTCGGACTGCCCAGACTGGCGGGCCAGTCGCAGCATGGCCATGAGGGGAACGATGCCCGATCCCCCGCCGACCAGGATCGCCGGAGCCTGGCCAGTCCAGACGAACCAGAGACCGATCGGTCCCCGCACCTCGAGTTCGTCACCAACCACGACCTCGTCGTGTAGGAACGCAGAAACCTCGCCGCCTGCCAATCTCTCCACGGTGAGCTCGATGTCGCCGGAATCGCTGGGTGCCGAGGCCACCAAGTACGACCGCGAGGCCGTATAACCATCGGGTGCGGTAAGCCGCACGACGTAGTACTGCCCGGCAAGACGAGGGGTGGGAGACGTCAGGGCCAAGCGAAAGGTCTTGGCGGAGGAGTGTCTGGCCGGATGTCGGTGACCGTGGCCATCTGCCAGGGATCGCCGGCTGGCCGATCAGTGGTCACCACTCCTAATCGCCCTGGTATCGCTGTTCAGAGCCACGGATCGCCGCGATTGTGGTACCCGTTGCGCTCCCAGAATCCCGGTTCATCATGGTCGAGCACCCGCAGCCCGGCCACCCATTTCGCGCTCTTCCAAAAATAA
Organism: Chlamydiia bacterium; assembly: GCA_963804085.1. Classification (GTDB taxonomy): domain Bacteria; phylum Chlamydiota; class Chlamydiia; order Chlamydiales; family Rhabdochlamydiaceae; genus CAWDOQ01. The sequence goes on from CAWDOQ010000017.1 coordinate 232,718, forward strand.
AGATGGGGGACCAAAAGGCGAGCTGGTCCGCCGTGTTCGATGGGCAGTGGCGCATTCTCGTAATCCCAGACCACCCAGGCTTGACCGCCAATGACATCGGCGAGCGGCAGATTGGTCGTGTACCCGGTGTGGCAGAAGGCCAACACGTGGCTGGCGGTCGGTTCCAATCCTGCGATGCCGAGGAGCGTGTCGACCGAGACGCCGCCAAAGTGCACGCCAAGCTTGGACCAGGTGGTCACGCAGTGGATGTCACCTGAAGTACGCGGACTCAGGCGAGCGCGTGGATCTCCTCCCAGGTCCAGGTCGTCGGATGCCTGACAAGGCCCTCGACGGAGAAGGACCACGACGCCAGGTCCGGCTGCGGGGTGACCTCCGCATTCAGTATGGGCCACTGGTTTCCGGCGTCATATTGGCCCGGAGGGAGACGCGGATCGCGGGCAGACTTCCCACGACCGACGAATCCTCTTGTCGGCTTGCCCATGTCAACTCCCGGAGGAAATGTCACCTCGGCGTCCTGAACCGGATGTCGGTCCGCCCCAGGCTACCTCCGAGGGGCCCGCGGGGCTCGGGTGGCAGCATTGGGGGGCGACCGCTCGCGGGGCTGTCCCCAGCCCTCGCTGTGCTCAGAGCGACTTGAGGGCGGCAATCACATCAGCCGGCTCGACCCGCACTCGCCAGTCAGCATTGACAGCTGCGAACCTGACCGTGCCGTCTCGGTCGATGATGAACGTGGAAGGAACTGGAAGCGAGCGCCGTCCATCAGCATTTTGCTGCGCGGGGTCGCTCTTGAACACGTTGACCTGTATGTCCTCCAGCTCACCGGTGACATCAAATCGGACTCTGTAGGACTCGCTCACCTCCTGGTCGAGGTCACTCAGAACCGGAAACGCCAGGTCGTTCTTTTCGGTCATCGTCAGGGCGTGGTCAGGTGCCTGGGGGCTGATGGCCACAAGTGTCGCTCCCGTCGATGTGATCTCCGGAAGCGCCTCCTGCAGTGCCCGCAGCTGCAGATTGCAGTACGGGCACCACTCCCCGCGGTAGAAGGTGACCACGACCGGACCGTCTGTGAGCAGATCGGCAAGGACGACCTGGTTGCCCACGGCATCAGTCAGCGTGAAGTCGGGTGCGACGTCACCAACCGCAAGGCCGAGGGCCAACCCGGAGCTGGCGACGTCGTCCAGCCCCCTGTCGATCCGTTCGCTGATTTGCGCGGGGACCGAGGCGGTTATCTCATCCAATTGAAAGGCGAGGGTAGTCATAGCGTCTCCTTTGTGGGCCATGCAGCCCTTCGTGTTCGTAGATAAATGCGGCTCTGAGGCGTTCATCATCAAGTCCATGATTTGCGTGGAGGATGGACGACCTGTTGGCGTGGATGAAGGAGGCTGCTCCCGCAAGACGAAACCTCATGGAAGCTCGAAAGGGAGATCGACCCCCTCATGAACCTGGCAATGCGAACAGGCCGACGTCGGCGCCGAGTTAACTGCACTGCGAACAAGGTCCTTGAATGGCCCAAGGTTCTTCTCGAACTCCGCGAATACCTCTTCGGCACGGACTCCCTCGCCCGCAGCCACGCCGGCATCGAGGTCGGTCACGAGAGCGACCGTCGCGAAGCACAACTCAAGTTCGCGGGCAAGTGCCGCTTCCGGCTGGCCAGTCATTTACCAGGCTCCAACCTTGTGCAGCGTGCCACAGGCTCTCTGCTCGGGTAGAGAACCGCGGCCCCTCAATCACGACCATCGTCCCACCATCGAGGGCGCCGCCAAGGATTGCGGACCGCCGGAGTTCGGGACAATAGGGGTTTGCAAACGGGACGTGGACAGCACCCTCGAAAAAGTAGGTCTGCACCCTCCCGGTCGTGCGATCCACGAGCTGATCTGGCACAACGATCGCACCCGGACCGAGGTCGGACGAGAGGCTGCCAGCAGCACAAGGGGCGAATATCTTGCGCACCCCTAGGCTGCGCAGTGCCCACATGTTGGCACGGTAGGGAATGGTATGCGGCCCAAACTGGTGGTTCTCGCCGTGGCGGGGCAAGAAGGCCGTTGGCCTTCCGTCAACCTCACCGATTGCGATCGGGGCGCTCGGCGTCCCGTACGGCGTGTCGACGACGGGCACGAATCGCCACCCTTGTCAAAGAAGGTGTAAAACCCACTCCCTCCGATTACCGCTATGTCCGGATCCAACTCAGCCAACTCCTTGTCTTGCGTGCAATCCCACCGTTCGGCCGCCGGCCCTTCCGGGGCAACGAAAACCGTTCTCGGTCTCTATGCTCGGAAATCAACTCGAGAAATGAGGCGCCGGCGCAGGCTTTCCACAGTCAGCTCGGTGAGGACGAGGCACGGGTGTCGCTCTGGCCCCGGGGTGGCAGCGGCGTCCGAGCGTCGTGCGCTTGCGGCTGCTGCGGCGCCGCCGGCAGCGCAAAA
>CAWDOQ010000018.1:0-25169 GCA_963804085.1 Chlamydiia bacterium
GACTACGCCTCCTATCTGCAAGCGCAATGCTTTTATCTGATTCGCGATTTTCAAGAGGCCTTTGGCTGGCTGGTCTCGATTATCAATGAGTCCTATGGAATGTATCATGTTCAGGAGGGCGAGTTCCAGAAGTCCTGCTACGATTGCTTTTTGGTCGATGAAAAAGTTTACGACCCGGAAGCGTATTTCACTCGCCAGGTGGAAAATTATTTGGCGGAAGGGGATCGAGAGAAGGCTCTAACGACAGTCCGAGAGTGTAATCAAGACCTGCAAGGCAAGTTGTTTCACAAAATCGCACTTGCCTATTGCGATGCAGGCGAGCTGTATAATGCCCTGCGGTTGGCTGAAGATCCCTGGTTTGATCAGCGCCTGTCAAAAGAGGTGTTTGAGAAAATTGCGCTCGCTCATTGCACAGCAGGCAATCTGGATACGGCCCTGAGTGTGGCCAATAAGATCTGGTCTGATCGTGACGTGAAAGAGGGGTTGTTTGAGAAAATTGCGCTCGCTCATTGTGCCGCAGGCAATGTGAATAAGGCCCTCGATGTGATCGGATTGATCTACAACTCAAGTAAGGAACATGCCGTCTTGGAAAAGGCAGTGGTTATCTGTTTGGATAAAAACATGCCAGCTAAGGCCTTAGAAGTGATCGGTAAGATGTCGGGTGTTAGCTATGATACGAAAAACAACCTGTTTGAAAAAGTCGCGCATGCTTATTTTGCCTTAGGCAGCTTAGATAAGGCTTTGGAAGTGATTAAAAAACTCTCCTATGAGGACAAGAAGCAGGAGCTCTTTACTGCTAAAGTTGTAAAGGAGCTTCTGAATAGGCGTGAAAGAGTGCGTGCCGTTTCGATCATCGAGGGATTGAGTAATGCAGAGCTCCAAAATTCTTTGTTCGTTAAAGTAGCTCTCTCCTATTACGCTGATGCGAATGACGATATGGTCCAAAAAATCGTTGCGAAAATGTTAACTTGCGCCTTCGAAAGAGGTGATGGCACGCAGCTACCGGATCCTCGAGTATCAAAAGATACTGGGTGTAAATCCAGAAGGTGTGGACAACTTGTTTTCTGATCTTGCAACGACTTGTTGTGACCGGCTTAAATTTGCTTTTTCTATTCATGATGAGGAGGCAATACTTCGAACACATTAGCGAAACAGCTAAAGACCCCTCTACGATGGCTGATTTCTTAAAACTCAAGCCTAAGCCTAAGCCCGAGTCCAAAGGTTCTAGCTATTCTTCCTACGACTATTCTTCTGGCTTTAACTCCGGCAGCTCTCATAGTTATGACCGTAAATATGAGGACGACGATGATGGCTTTGACAATTTCTGGAATGGCTTCTTTGGCGGCGGCTCTTCCAAGCCACGCTCTTCTCACTCAGCGCATCACTCAACGCGAGCCGAGTTTACCGAGGAAGAGTCTTCTGACTCTGCACCCGCTCCCAAGCCTTCTGTCAACATCGCCTCTCAATATGCCATTTTGGGTTTGTCTAATGGGGCAACGAAAGAACAGGTTAAAAAAGCATTTAGAAACTATTGTACCACTAAGCACCCAGACAAGGTGGCCGAAAGCGAAAAAGCAGCTGCTGAAGATCGATTTAAAGAAGTTAATAACGCCTACGATGCGCTCCGCACCTATCTCAATTTTTAAAACTCACCGGATACAAATAACTTTCTATCGAATATAATTTTTTCCTAAAGAGGAAAAATGCCCATAGATTTTGAAAGAAGCGCCTATTTAAATGCGTTTAGAGAGTATCAAGAAGTCTGGGATGATCGAGAGATTACTAGACATGTGCGCAAGAAGGGATTTGGATTCGAAGTTGAGAGCGTCTCTTATTGGGGATTTAATAGCCGGTTTCGCTCGGATTTTGAAGATCTTCCTTGTTGTTTAGGGTATTGTGTACAGCCGTTTGTGGCTCTTCCTTTTATAGCCTGGTGTGCCGTTGCCAAGACGGTCTATCATCTTGCGCTTATCGTCTTCGACGCTATTTCCACGATGCTCTGTATGCCTCCCTCCTCCGACTACGCCTCCTATGTGCAAGCACAATGTTTTTATCTAGTGCGTGATCTTCAAGAGTCCTTCGGTTGGCTTATCTCTATCTTTCATGAGAGCTATGGCATGTATCATGTGGCAGAAGCGGATTTTCAAAAGTCCTGTTACGACTGCTTCTTAGTCGATGAACAAAAGGACGATCCGGGAGGCTATTTAATTCGGCAAGCAGATAATTATATAATATCCGGGGATCTTAGAAAAAGCTTGGGAAACAACTTTTTTATGGGGGATTGACGGGGCAAATCTAAATAGGTTGGTGAAAGCAATTGCGAAGCGTTATTGCGAAAGAGGCGACGTCGATCGAGCCCTTTCTGCTATATCGAGGATCACGAGTCACCAAGAACGAGACGATTGTACCTTTGAGGTAGCAGAACGATTATTGGAGAAGGGAGATAGAAGCAGGGCGCTCAAGACCATCCGTCGATTCAAAGATATTGAAAAAGTGAATCCATTTCTTATGAAAGTCGCTCTTTCTTATGAGTCTTCTAGAAATACGCCATTGGCTAAAGAGGTGATAGAAGAGGTCATAAAGAATGCATTCGAAGATAGCATGCGGAAGAACGGCTCAAGGGATAAGTATGAGAAGATAGTCGGGACATACCCGCAAAAAGTGAAAGAGTATTTTGGTGAGCTTGCGGATAATTGTTACCAAATATTCAGAGAAGAAGGTGAAGGAGATTTCCTTAATCAGATGCGTTCAATGGGCGGCAGTCCCAGGTTGTGGCAGGAGTTTTTTGCAATCGATACTCATGCCCAAGTTGCACATGAGACTTCTAACAACGGCGGTTTTGGAAACTCTAAGCATTACCAAGTTTTAGGTTTGCCCACGACTGCAACAAAAGAAGAGATTAGAAGGAAATATAAGAAGCTTGCTGTTACTGCCCACCCTGATAAAATTGAGCAGCGCACTGGTGAAGATGATCAGTCGTTCTTAGCCAGAAAACAAGCTGCCGATGATAAGTTTAAAGAGATTGCAGCAGCGCACACTGCACTCACACATTAGACCGTTTACGAAGGATGAGAAAGGGGAGGAGTGAGAGGAGGAGCATGCCTCCGATCAGGGTGAGCTCGTAGGAGAAGAGGTTTGCGATGGGGATCTGTGCGGGCGGAAGGAAGCCGCAGAGGATGACAGCGACGCAGCTTGTTATTCCTAAGCCGCCGGTTATCCAGATGCCCCACTTTCCACCCGGGATTTTAAACGAACGTGTGACATCGGGCTTTTTGTGGTGCAGCTTAATTGCGCTGGCAAAGAGAAAGATGTAGACGATGAGCGCAAGCTGGGCCGTGATCGTAGAGAGAAGCCAAAACGAGCTGTTCACCGTTGGCATGAGGATGAAAAAGAGGCAGAGGATGGTGACGATAAGCGCTTGCAACATTAAGAGGCGCACGGGCGCGCCGTATTTGTTTGTCTGCATGAGAAATGCCGGAAGGCTTCCATCGCGGCTGGCTACCATGAGTCCTTTGGTCGGGCCGATGATCCATGCGCCAGCTCCGCCTAAGCCGCCTAAAATGATGCAGGCTGCGATAAGAGGAAGCAGCCAGGGCAGATCAAAGGCGCTTGTAAATATCGCAAAGGCTTGCATGGTGCCTGTCGCTAAACTCAGCTCTTTGTTGGGAATGACGAGTGCGATTGCAAGAGAGGAGAAGATCATCGTGCCCAGAATGATGATCGAGGACACTAAAAGAGCGCGCGGGTAGTTCTTCTCTGGGTCTCGCACTTCTTGTGCATGAGTGGCTGCCATCTCTAATCCTAAAAGTCCAAAGAGCACGCTAGTCAGAAACGCAATGTTATTCATATTGAGGCTGCTCGGAAAAAAGTTCTCAGCCGAAAGATTGATTTGAATGGGTTTATCTTGCCAGATCCAAAGAATCCCGAGAAAGGCGATGAGCGCCATCGGAAAGATCGTGCCGAGGAGCGCTCCGACCGTACTAAACAGACTCGCGATGCGCATTCCAAAACAGTTGATGATCGTTATAAACCAAAAAAGAAGGATCACAGTCAAACACATGTAGAGCTTGCTATCTGCAAGTGCCGGATCGAAGAAGTAGGTGAAGGTTCCTGCGATAAGCGCCATGATCGTGGGATACCAGAAGAGGTTATAAACCCAGCTTAACCAGATGGTAAAAAAGCTCCATTTTTTACCGAACGCCTCTCTTACCCAGACGTAAATGCCACCCGTTGTGGGCCAGCCTGTGCCCAGTTCTGCAGAGACGAGTGCGCTGGGAATGAAGAACATCACAGCTGCCAAAAGATAAAAGAAGAGAAGCGAAAAGCCATAGACTGCAGAAAAGGGGAGCGAGCGGATGCTATCGACTGCGATGACATTGATCATCACTAGTTGAAAGAACCCCAGAACCTTTTTTGGCGAATAAATTGGTTTCACAAACACAGTAGTCTAGAGTGAGTTTTTCTTTTTGACAAGGTCTGAAGTGCCAGAAAAAGAAATTGGAAAGCAAAGAATTAGAACAGGATTCTTTCTTCATCCTGCTGATCCTGTCCATCCTGTTCTAATTCTTCTTCTCCTGTCTCGCAGAAAAACTTTAATACTAATCTATTAAAAAATTAAAAACAGATCAAAATTAATTAAGTTAGTTTTTTATCTAATCTCATTTAAAATAGTGGCAATTCTATTTAAATAAGGAGAAAACCATGACTTTTAAATTACCAGACATCACGATTCAGCTACCACCTCCCGCGTGGTTACAGCAAGGAGTAAATGGACAAGAAGGCGATCACACCGCTTCTCCTCCCGGCTCTCCCATGAAATTTGCGAGAAGTAAATCCGAGCAGGAGTTAGAGCGCACATTGCACGAACTTTTCGGAATGAAGTTTGGCCCTAATGATCCCACGCCTGAAAGGCATGTTGAAAAGGAAGATGGTAAAAAGCGCTACAGTTATGACTCTCCTATAGCGCGCCCTTCACCAAATGTCTCTCCGCAGAAAGTTTCCCCTGCAAAGCCTTTCTCAGCTAAACCCTCGACTCCGATGGCACCAATTAATGAGGATGTCACCATGTCATTCGATACTTTCCAGTCTAACTCACCGCCTGTCATAAGGCGCTCCAGGGTCGCTCCTACTCCTCATCATACTCCCGTCTCTCCAGACAAAGAGAAGGTGGAGCGTGTGGCTTTAGGCAAGCTTAAACCAAAGGCTCTTTTTCAAAATAATACTATTAATAAGTCGTGAAGTTCAATTGACTTTTAATGTGGTATCGATTAAAATTATTTCTTTTTAGTTAATAAGAGGTAATGGGCATGCTCGAATTCAATAAAAAAGTATCACTCTCAGTGCGTCTCTGTGCGCGTTTGGTGGACTATTCACTTCTCTTCCTAGCTGGGGTCGGGGTCTCTTTAGCTCTTCCTTGTGAGGTAAGTGGTTGGTTCTATTTGTATTGGGCACTTAGTTTGCCCTTTGCTTGGGTCCCTATTCAAGCCCTTCTATTGAGCACCTGGGGGACTACGCCAGGAAAAGCTTCTTTTCGATGCAAGGTCCGTAATGCTTTAGGAAGGCGTTTAAATTTTAGAAGTGCTCTCAAAAGAGCACTGTTTATTGGCCAAACGGGCGAGCTTTATCAGAAGCCGCTTAAAGGGTTGAGACGGGTTTTATCCTATGGAATGACGCTCGGGCTCTTTGTTTTTACCCTGTTTAGCCCGTCTGTAACCGATTACAACATCGGCCTCCAAAGGCAGCAGACGACCACCGGATGGGTCCACTACTTTTCCAAAGAGGCGGGGTTTTACGTCGATTTTCCTAACTTTCCTGAAGTAGAAGCTAAAGAAATGGAAGTTCCCAATGTAGATAAGCCCGTCAACTACAATGAGTATACGAGCCAACATAGCAAAAATGTCTCCTATTCCGTCAGCTACATCGACCTTCCCAAAAAGTATGGTTTTGTAAGTTCGAAAAGGATTTTAAAAGGGGTATTCGATGTGATGCTTAAGGCAGATACTGAGTCCTCTCTTCTATCCAAAGAACACGCCTCTCACAAAGAGTATGGCACATTAGATTACCGCCTCAAGAAGGGAGATGAAGAGGTCATGGGAAGGCTAATTCGTGTAGGCAAGCGGATTTTTAAGCTGACAGTGACATATCCTCCTTCTGTGGCAGATCAGCTGCCCCACAAAGAGTTCATGGCGTCTTTTGATCCCGCTTCTTGATAGATTTGATCCAAATTGCCATCGGCTTTTCGGTCTCTTCTTTTTCGCCGATATCTGGCCAAGAGATAAAGCACTCCATATCAGGCTGCTGTACGTAGCCTCTTTTTTGCCAGAAGTCATCTAGTGGGATGTAGTCGTCTGGTCTTTGGGGATGCTCCTCAGGCCGAACAACACAGCAAAAGCTGATGTATTTGTACTTCTTGAGCTTTTGAGCATGCGTCTCTCGCAGATCAAAAAAATGGTGGCCGATGCCTCGGCCTCTATATCTTTTTAACAACACCGATTCGCTGAAGTAGAAGTATTGGGATGTGTCCAATCCCTTGTGAAGAAAGGGTTTTTTAACGGCGTCGCTCTCAAAGTCGAGGGGGATTCCCGTAGAAGCGCCTACGATCTCTGAGCCATCAAAGACGATGACGACGATCGCCTCTTTGCAACTGGCATATTTCTTTAAGTATTGTGTTTCATGATCAAGATTGCGCTCGCAAAGATAGGGAAAGTCGCGAAAGACTTCTATGCGCAAGCGCGCGATGCTCGGCAGGTAGGTCTTTATTGCAGAGCCTGTAAAAGTTCGGATCTTGATATCAGAATGAGTCAACATAAGTTTTCTGAATCTAAGCCAGAATCAAATTATGTCCAAGTTAAATTTGAAGACCCCTAGTGGACGAAGTGGACAAGCGCAAAGAAGGTGGACTAAGTGGACTTGGTGGACGATGTGGACTTTAGTGGACAGCGCCAAGAAGAAGAGCCCGAAGAGATCCCCCGTCCACTTCGTCCACTAAAGTCCACAACTCTTCTGTCCACTTCGTCCACTAGGGGTCTTCTTAAATTTGATCTTGGAGGATCTTCTCGCGGGAGGTGCGCATAAACTCGACCATGAAGTGGAGGTTATGGATGGTTGCGAGGCTCATGGCTGTGAGCTCTTTGGCTTTAAAGAGGTGATGCAGATAAGCTGCGCTGAATTTTGCGCATGTGGGGCAAGTGCAGGAAGCGATGGGAGAGGAGAATTGGCGTGAATACTCGGCTTTTGTGATGTTGATGCCTCCCTTATCGGTCAGCAAGATGCCGTGGCGAGCGGAGCGCGTAGGATAGGAGCTGTCGAAGGTGTCGATACCAAGAGGAAGAGTGAGCGTAATCGACTCGAGATCGCCGATCCCTAAAAGGTGGTTGGGTTTATCAACGGGTAGCCGCGGCAAAGTGGCGGACAAAAGCGCGTACATCTCTTGCTTGTTTTTTCCCATGCTGCCGCCGATCGCAAAGCCATCGAAGGGAAGCTGTGTGAGAAAGTCGCAGCTCTTTTTTCTAAGCACGGGGTCGATGCCGCCATGAATCACTGCATACATCGCCTGGTTTTGAGGATTGGCAAGGTGAGCGTTAAGCGAGCGCTCCTCCCAGCGATGTGTGCGCTCAAGTGAATCTTCTAATCTCTTCTCTGTGATGTGATAGGGGGGAAGCTCATCGAGTGGGATAATGATATCTGCGCCTAAGTCTTTTTGCGCAGCGATCGAGCTTTCGGGTGTGAGCATGAGCTTTGCTCCGTCGCGATAGGAGCGAAAGAGGACTCCTTCTTCTGAGATTTTTAAGACGCCGCCTCCCTGCTTTTTTGTGCCTCTACTTTTAAGTTCGTCTGCGACAGAGCCGTAAGCCAGGCTAAAGACTTGGAAGCCGCCCGAATCGGTGATAATCGGGAGTTTTCTGTGGATGAACTTGTGAAGGCCTCCGCCCTCTTTTACCACCTGTGTTCCGGGTTGCAGAAGGAGATGGTAGGTGTTGCAGAACATCAGCTGCAATCCGATATCAGAGACAAGCGTGTTGTCGAGCGCCTTGATCGTTCCATTTGTTCCCACTGCGACAAAGTTGGGTGTATCGATGATGCCGTGAGGTGTGTGGATACGGCCTACGCGCGCACGCGATTTTTTCGAAGTGTAGAGAAGTTCAAATTTAAGACTCATACGCCTTTATTTTTATGAAGCGTTTGGTCAGAAGAAGGCAGGGTGTCATCGAAAAGATGATCGCCACTTTGATCAGGTAGCTCACGATTAAAATGTCGCCGATCGAAGAGACGATTCCATAGAGTCCTGCAAAGGTAAAAAGAAGTGTGTCGAGGAACTGAGAGAGGAGCAGGCATATGCCGTTTCGCACTGCAAGCGAGCCATTAGGCAGAAGGCGCTTTGCAAGAGCAAAGAGGCGCACATCGATCTGCTGCACGAGCAAGAAGACGAAAAGAGAAGCGGCAAGCAAGCGCGGTGCTGGAGATAGAAGGGTGTAAAAAGCGCCATGAGCAGTGTCGGTTCCGCTTGGAACATATTGGAGATGGATCCAGGACATCACCGCAAAAAAGAAGAGGAAGAAGAAGCAGATCCACGCAGCTCTTTTGGCACTATCTTTACCGTAATACTCCTGAAGTAAGTTAAGCCCGAGAATGCTTCCGATCACAAATACGTCGCTACAGGTGATATTCCAGCCAAAAAAGGTCATCTGTTTTAGGACAAATAGGTTAGCGATGAGCGCTTGGATGGCGACCCAAGCAGTCAGCGCCTCTTTTCCGAGACGCAGTGCGCCGAGTGCAAAGAGAAAGACTACGATCAGGTGGATAAAGAAGAGTGTTTCGTTCATGAGGAGTATCTAACGTTTAACGAAGGTGGGTTCCCATTCCATGTGCTTGGAGGAGCTATCGACTTGGAATAACGGAGTGATATCGATCTTGTACCCCTCTTTGAACTTCTTCAGAAGCTCGGAAGGAGAGTAGGAGTAGGCGTAACGGTTGGTCGAGATATTGACCAGGTTAAGCGGGACGTTTACGCACTTAGAGCAGCTATAGAAAAGCCCGATCGAGCGCGCCTTTTTCTTTTTGGTCCAGCCCGCCTCGAGTGTATTGGGGTTGTAAAAGGGGAGTTCGGCGAGATCTTGTGCAATCTCCTCTTTGCGATAAAGGACAAAATCGACGCTGTTGGGGTCCTTCCAATCGGCATGCCCATCTTTAAACTGCCAAGCAAAGATATCGTGCCCAACAAAAACGTGAGGGGGGATCTCCTGCTTGGTGCTGCGCATATAGCAGTAGTCGAGGCTTTTGCTGTGGCTAAAATAGAAGCCGTAAGCACGGGTTTTCTCTAAGGCTTTGATACATTCGGTGAGATCGACATTGTCTTTTAGAATCACGTCATCTACTGAAATGAGGAGATAGGGAGAGCTCTTATCTAAAGCGATCTGGCAAAAGAGAGGCTTGAAGTCCTCGTGAGGGGTCTCTGATTGCTGAACGAAATTGACCTGAGGAAAGGCGCGCGAAACCTGTTCGTAGCTCTCCGCATAGCTTGGGGTGCTCGTGCGATAGAGCACATGGATGTGCTGCACACCCTTCATGTAGAGCTCGATAGATTCTAAGAGAGCGAAGAGCTGCATGGGTCTATCGAAGGAGAAGACCACAAGATCCGCTTTTTCACTCTTTTCTACTTTATCGCGCAAGGAGAGCTCTTTTAGGCGTGCATAGGCGCGCTGTTTGCGAATAAAATCGGCGCACTCTTGCTGCAGAGCGAAGTTGGTCTTATGATCGTTTAATGGGTTGGTCCGGTTGTAAAGATAGAGGATATCGTGGATAAAAAGAGCATGCTTTCCTGCCATCTCAAGCAAAGGAAACATCATTGCCAGATCGCCCCCCATAGGAAAGAATCTACCTTTGTAGAGTAGATCTTCAAGTTTGATCTGTTTAAAGAGTCCGGCGTAAAAGCTTCTCAGATGCGAGGAGACCCACTGGTATTTTCTAAAGTTGTTGTGGCGGATAACAGAATCGGGGATTTTTTTGCACGTCACCACCTTTCTTTTGTATGTCGGGTAGTCGAGGTAGTTGCCATAAGTCATCCAGACATCGTTTGTAGAATAGAGCTGGTTGAGCTTAACAAGAACATTGTCATGAGCCAGAAAATCGTCGCCATCTAAGGAGACGACAATCTCATAATTTTTGCAGGTGTGGATCGCACGGTAGTAGTTGGAGAGGGCGCCCTGGTTTTTATCGTTGTGGATAAGAGTCACACGCGCATCCAGCTTATGCTGCGCGACATAAGCGCGCACCTTTTCGTAGGTGTCGTCTGTCGAGCAGTCGTCGATATAGATTACCCGGAAATTGCGGTAGTTTTGCTCGAAGACAGAGCGTAAATTTTTTTCGACATAGCAGCTGTTGTTGTAGGAGGGGATTACGATAACAAACGGCTTCTGATCAGAGACAGGAAGCGGCTTTTGTTTGACATAGCTGCTCTTCCTATCCGGCTTAAAATATTGAAAGGTTTTCACCCCTCCAAAGGCCAGGAGTGCGAGACCGAGCGTGCCAAGAGCTAGTTTCAGAAACGTTTTCATGGAGGGAAGCATACGTATAGATACTTTTTTCTGCCAGTGCGATGTGTTTAGCGCCAATGCGTGACTCGTAAAAGGAGTGCAAGGAGGGATAATATTTTTTAAGCCAGCGAGCCAGCCTTGCCGTTTTTTTGATAATCTCTTCTTGAGCCTTTTGAGGATCTTGCAACGAGGGTTCGCGGATAAAGGAGCCAAAATCGAGACATAGGGTGCGCCCCTCAACACAGCCAAAATTGCGTTTTAAGGCCCCATCCGTGTTGCCAATTCCTTTTTGGCAGGAGTGCTCCAGGCATAAGATAAGCGACTCGATTAGAGCTCTAGCCTCCGCCTCGTTTTGCTCATGCATGAGGGCTTGGATCGAAGGAAAGAGAAGGTTAACTTTTTTTTGTAGGATAAACTCGGTCGCATCCAGGTCGATAGAGTGGCGCACGCCGATCCTGTCGACTACAACCACTTTTTTGAACTTAGCTTTTGTCTTATTGAGGTGGATGTAGAGAAGGCCTGTCTCCTCTTTTAACTCATCATAGGCGAGCTTAGAGCTGTTCAGGAGCGGCGAGATGTCTCTACGTGATTTGTGGTTTAATAATTTAATGCGCACGTTATCCCAACCGAAAGGGAAACGCACATACTCGAGGAGTCTCTTGGGGCTATAGGGGTGGTCGTGGCGAAAAAATTTTAAAACCGTTTGGCCATCCTGGCTTAAAAAAGCATAAGACTGCCCCCCACCCTCTAAAAAGAAGAAAGGTTGGTTTAAAATCTTTTGGATCTTTTGCTCATCTTGCAAAGAAAGAGGAGCTGTTTCCCAAAGAGGCTTGCTAGGCATGCTTGACTCAAGCTCATAGATTCGCAGGCCTGCGGTATAATGATCGCAGAATTTGCCGATGCCCCAGAAAAGCAAAAAAGCGGCTAGCAGCTTACAAAAGAAGCGCATGGAGTGTCTCTTCATAGTATTGCAAGAGGCTAGGATCGGTCTGTTTTAACCAGCGCGCGAGCCTCCAGGTCTTTTCGCGCACCTCTTGCTCGGCCCTCTGAGTGCGCTTCAAGGAAGAGTCGTGCGTAAGCGAACAGATGTCGATGCCGATGCACTGCTTATCTACAAATCCCATGTTGCGTTTAAAACCATTATCCTCATCTCTAATCCCTTTTTGCGATCTATAAACGAGCATCTGGAGCACAGAGAAGATCGCAAGTTTCGCTTCCTCTGTATTTTGCTGCCGAACCTGCTCTTTGATGTAGGCCAGGGCGAACCTTGCCTTTTTTTGCAGGGCGAACTCTACGTCGTCTGCATTTAGCTCATGCGTGATACCCAGGTTGTCCACAAGAAGAAGCTTTGTCTGGAGCTCTTTGGATTTATTTAGGTGTAGATAAATCAGACCGGACTCTTGACGCAGCTCCTCGAAAGCGATTTTAGTGCTCTCAAAGAGAAGGGACTCTTTTTTTTCGAGATCTTGCAGAAGTGCATCACGTTTTGAACCAAGAGAGGAGGGTAGAGGGATCGCTTGTAGCCACGCGGGCATACGCAAGTGGTGCTGTTTGAAGACTTTGAGCACGCTCTTTTTGTCTTCGCTAATAAAGGCGTAGCACTGCCCACCGCTATCTAAAAAGTAGAAGCGCTGGCCTAAGATCTCTTTTACATTTTTTTGTTCTAGCAAAGAGAGTGGATGGTCCGCGGACCCATGAGAAGCAGTTGAGAGGATTTTCGAAATCCTAAAACCATGCGTCTGTTTATGACAAAAGCGCTCAACAGCCAAAAAACAGACAACAAATAAAACTAATTTAAAGAGCTCTTTTCGTTTCATAGTAGCAACATAACACTTTTCATTCAGGATCTTCCAGGATTTCTAGTCATCTCTGAGGTATTCATGGTTTCGAATTTCATAAACGCAGAGCAAACGCCCGAGACACTAAGACGCTGAGATCGCCCCTTTTACATAGTAAACAGTAGAAGAACGAAATGTTTTTAAGAAAGCAAGGAAGCTCAATGGTTTGCGCGGGTGATAAGCTTCCTTGCTTTCTTAAAAACATTTCGTTCTTCTACTGTTTGAACTTCGTTCAAAAGGGACGATTGAGCTCCTATGCATTCTGTTCAAGTTCTTCGCATTCTCAGCGTTTTAGCGTCTCGTTTTTTTCTCTGCGTTTATGAAATTTTTGGGCTAAAGATCTTTTCAAAGATCGGTAAAAAACTATGACGGTTGTTAATCTAATTGTGCTAAGAGAGTGTGCATCTCTTTTTCAAAATGCGCAAGTAAAATGGGGTGCTCTTTCGCGAGTAGACATTTTAAGGGTAGCGTCTCGTAAAAGAGGGCCTGTTTGTAGTTGCGAGGAGTTGTTAAAAAAGAGTTTTTAGAAAAGGAGCCCACGTCGATCACAACGGCTTGCGTGCCGATAAAGCCGAAGTTCTTGGTAAGAGTGGGATCGCGATCGCCAATCCCTTTTTTGCAGCGCACAAGTATGAGCTCTAAAAGAGAGGAGATAGAGGTTTTTGCCTCCTCCACTCGGCCCCCTTGCATAAGTTTGTCGAGCGTCGGGATAAGAAGATCTGCTCTCTTTTGCAGAAAAAAATCCAGAGAGTCCAAAGGCACGGTATGGACAATCCCCAGCTTATCTACGAGCGTCACCGAGCGGTTTAAATCGGAGCTTTTACCCAAGTGAAGATAGAGAAGAGCCGTCTCCTCTTTGAGATCGTTGTAAGCCACTTTTAGGCTCTCAAACGAGTTGTTTAGACGTGTCTCTTTTTCGCGCATATTACGCTGAAGAAAAGCGGGGAGGGGAAGGTAGGAGAAAAACCGCCCCGTTTTTGCATGGTGTTGCTTAAAAGTCTTGAGCACCCAATTGCCATCTTCGCTTAAAAAAGCATAGCACTCTAGCCCGCTGTCCAAAAAGTAGAAGCGCTGCGAAAGAATCTTCTCAATATCTCTGGAAAACAGAGAAGCTGTGCATGGCTTTTCGTCCAGCGAGTAGATGTTGGAGATAGAAAAGCCCCGCGTCTGTTTATGGCAAAAGCGCTCTAGCGCCAAAAAACAGCCGATGAACAGAAGTAAGTTAAAGACAGTTCTTTGCTTCATAGCTTATTACGATACCACTTTTCATTAGAGAGGTCTATTTCGATTTAAAACAATCAGCGAAAGGATTAAAAAAATAAAAATATGATAAGAAAGCTAGCTAGAGCAGTTTCGCTCTTTTTCACGGCACTTTGCAGTGCGCAAGAAGTAAATGAGGCGGTAAGTGCCGATGGATGCGAAAAAGATATTAAATCTTCTTGGGTAAAGTTCCGTCACATTGAAGGCAGAGGCGTTGGTTACAAATCTGGCTATACTACTCTAAGTCTTTTTGGAGGCTGGCAAAACGACTCATCTTTTCTTCCATTTGTTAACTTAAGAGGACATATTTTTGACGATGGTCTTCCAGCCGGCAATGCGGGTTTGGGTTTTAGATATTTGAGAAATGGAAATTTTTGCCAAGTTTTCGGAGCTAACCTTTTTTATGACTTTCGGCGTTTTAAGCACCACAATTTCCAACAGGTGGGAGCTGGTTTTGAGGTTCTGGGCTCCAGGTGGGATTTTCGGGCAAATGGATACGTTCCTGCTGGAAGGAGACATAGCAACTATTCGCGTTGGCATTTTGATCGTTTTGAAAAGCATCACTTGATTATCGAAAAAAAAGCCTCCTTTTCGATGTATGGCGCGGATGCAGAAGCGGGTGCCTATTTAGTTAAGAAAAATCCATTTTATCTCTATGCCGCAGCAGGTCCTTATTATTTTACTAAAGGATTTGGTAGAGATGCAGTGGGAGGAGAAGCTCGCCTTAAAGCAGCATTAGGAGAGATGTGGGGGCTTCAGGTAAGCGGCTCTTACGACTCCCTCTTCCATTCGATTGTACAAGGTCAGATCTCTTTTTCTATTCCTTTGGGACCGAAACAGAAAATAAAAGCTAAATCCTCTGGTTGTCTAGCAGCGTGCGACGAGTCAAAATTTTTTAAAACGCGGATGTCTCAAGAGGTTGACCGTGCTGAGATAATTGTTTTGAGTAATCGCAAAAAACATAGCGTTGCGATCAATCCGATTACGGAATTGCCCTACTTCTTCTGGTTTGTCGACAATACAAGCAGTTCAGCAGGCACGTACGAAAGTCCCTTTAGCTCCCTTGATGACGCTGAACTTGCTTCCAACCCGGCAGATGTGATTTATGTTTTCCCCGGTGATGGGACTTTCAGAAACATGAGTTCGGGAATCATACTGCAAGACGATCAAAAGCTTTTTGGCTCCGGAGTTGCCCACCCCTTAGTGACAACAAAAGGTCCAGTCACAATTCCCAAGCTATCCAAGACGCTTCCCAGCCTTGCTATCATTGGTGCTACTGACAACATTGTTGTAGAGCTTGCTAAGAACAATGAAGTTTCTGGGTTTAAAATTAACCTGGGGATTTTTGTCCCAGGTCTCTTTGCAATCGGGGTAACCAAGATTAATCCTTCCGCATCTCTTGAGAGCTTAAGCGTAACAAATAACCAGTTCGTTAACATCACAGGCGGCGATGGTTTTAGAGCAATTGGACTGTTAAATGCAGATGGAAATGTTACAGTTTCCGACAATAGCTTTTATTTTGATCACACTAATTTTACAGTCACAGATGACACCGGAATCTTTTTTAGTGCATCAGGCGTGGATGCCCAATACAACTTTTCGCACAATAGGTTTCAAAATGCGAGTTTTGGAATTAATGGACAGCAGGACAATGGCAGTGAGTCGCTAACGACTGTTGCTACAGTGGTTCAGGCCAATTATTTTGACAATTGCGATATTGGTGTTGCGATGACAGTCAGTAATAATATCATATTTGGAACAGCAAATTTCTCCGGGGAATATCTGCAGAACACATTTGCTAATCTAACTACCCAATTTGTGGGAAATGCCACTGCCTTTGATCTACTTTCTGCCGATACCAGCAGTGCTACTTGGCGCCTTTCAGAGAATAGGATGATGAGTGTTGCCCCACCTCATAATGTCGTCGTGATCAAATCACAAGACTCTTCTATTAATTGTGTTCGTTTCTTGAGCAATAATGCTCCGGATGATGTATTTCTCTTCCAACAAGCGGGAGCAAGCATTTTTCAGTTGGAGCCGCCGCAAAACAACCTTGGCATGTTTAACGAAGTAGGAACAATCACACCCATTTCTCCTGGGGCATGCGATTAGATTTACGTGCCTCTGCCCGCGCCCGTGTGCGTGCCTGATTCTTCCCTCATCCTGCTTTAACTCTTCTCCTTCTAAATTTGTGTTCAACAAAGAATTTTTATTAATTTTGTTTGTTGGTTTTTAGTTGGGTAATTGTTAAAATCTTTGCGATTTACAAGAGGAAATTCTATGGCGTTAAAAGTAGATTTGAAAAGCAGTCAGAATGGAGCTAGTGGTATAAATGGCCTTGGTGCTCCCGCAGCTGCACCGGATAAGGTTGAAGACACAACCAAGGTAGCGCAGAATGGCATAGCTCTTGCTAACGCGGGGTCGTTGGCAGCCAAACCCTTGTCTACAGTGCCTGTTCAAAATGGAGCTGTTCAGACGAAGAGCTTTGACCAAACGGTACGCCAAATGGCCAAAGCCTGTGGCTACTCTGATCATGAGATTAGTGAGGGCATTCAGCAAGTCAAGATTGGTGACAAGATCGTAGTGATTTATTTCTTTATGCATGAAGGTGACACGTTTAAAAAATTTGATGAGTTCTGGCAGAAGCAAGCATTGAGTAAGCGCTGCGTCTACATGACAGAAGCTATCCTGAGAGACCCTGCATTTGAAAAACAATATGTAAAAAAACAATGGAATAAAGACGATACCGGTTTCTATTACGGACTTGAAGATGAGGTAAGCCACGCAAGACATACGCTTTTTTCATTTTACGATTTCCTGCGTTCTCCTTCCGAAGCTGTTTATTTGAATCTTCTCTATTCTCTTTTGCTTGTTGCCAGCAAGAACCCAACACTTGCCAAGCTGATCCAAGAGCATGCAGGACAAAAATCTGCCACTGGGCGCGTTGCTGAGAGATTGGTCCGATTGCATTCGCTGGAAAAAGAGGCATCAGGAAAAGAGGCTGCAAAAATTTTACACCAGCTTGGTGTAGATGGATTTGTTTCTCTTTTGATTGCGCTTTTGAAGGGCGCTTTTGCAGATGCCCCTCAGGATCTACAAACAAAGCTTGATAGATTGCTGAACGAGAACAGTGTTCTTCTGCAAATATCGATGACAGAAGACTTCCAAAACCTGGTGAACCTCTCTAGTGAAGAAGCAATTCAAAGAATACTCACTCGCGGCCAAAAGATACGAGACGACTGTTTGGAAGCATTGAGAGCCGAGAGAGATCCTCTCTATGGAAGACAAATCCTTAAAATGGTTGCTAATCCTCCACATCAAAATATCGTCATATTCATGGGCAAAAACCATAAGGCGGGTGTTTTGTCTGCTCTGCGAGAGCAGAGCGCAGAGAAAAAGAGTGACAGCACAGATCGCAAAGATGGTGATAAGAAAGCTTAAGAGTCTTGAACTTTGAGCGATAGCCCAGATCGCAAAGATGATAAGAAAGTTTAAGAGTCACTTTGATAAACGTGCCTCTGCGCCCACGAATTAATCGAAGAATAAACGCAAAGTCGCGATGACGCCAAGATACAAAATCCGCAAAGCAAAAATATCTACCGATATTTTTGACTTTATGGAAGGAAGACAAAAGAACTGGCGGAAGAAAACGAACTGAGAGAAGAACTTCATCTTAACTTTTGTATTCCTTCCAAAGGCAAAAGTATCTGCCGCGGCTGCGTTACAGATGCGAGAGATACTTTTGCTTTGCGGACTGCATCTTGGCGTCTCTGTGCCTTTGCGTTGAATTTTTATGCGTGAGAAGTCGAAGCACCTGCGTGGTGCCTGATTCGGATTAATTAAGCGAAAGATCGGGCAGAGGCACGGGAATTACACAGGCACGGGATTTTAGCTGGAGGGTTGGTCTTTGAGTTCGGGGAAGTGGTGGGCGATCCAGTGTTTGCACTTCTCGAGCTCTTTTTTGTGCGACTGCTTCTTTTTCACTTTGAATGAGCCGATGTCGATCTCGACGGCTTGGTTTCCGATGAAGCCGATATTTCTTTCGACTCTGAGATCGTGGTTGGAGATCCCGAGTTCGCTGCGTTTGATGATGTGCTGGTAAAGGGAGTGGACGCAGGCGCGCGCCTCTTCCAGTTTGCCCTCTTTGAGCAGTCTTGTGATCTTGGGCTTTAACATCTCGGCTTTTTCTTGCACGACGAATGCTGTCTTATCTAGGTCGACCTCGTGAGCGATGCCCAGCTTGTCCAAAACGGTGATCTTTTTGTTTAAAGAGTCTGTGTGTTGGAGATGGATATAGAGGAGTCCGCTCTCCTCTTTAAAGTTGTCGTAAGCAAGTGTGCAGCTTGTGAAGATCGAAGAGAGTCTATTCTCTCTACTCTCCAGAATCTGGCTGCGCCAGCTATCTAGAATCGCAGGAAGAGTGACGGTGCGCATGCTCCCTTTGATCGGAAAGTTGTGGTAGTGCTTGAAGAGCTTGATTACTGTTTTGTTATCCTCTCCCAAAAAGGCGTAGCACTGCACGCCGCTTCCTAAAAAGTGGAAGGGCTGGTCTAGGCGACCCGCGATAGGGGAGGGTAGCTTCTTTGCGGTGGGCGAAGAGAAGTTAAATTCGGAGTGGATCTTATCGATGCGAAAGCCCGCTGTCTGATGGCGGCAGAAACGCTCGACTCCCACCAAGAGGAGAAGGGCGATTGCAACTCTAGTCCATTTATTATTTAAAATCATGGCTGGCATTATAGAGCCCTCTTGAGTTCTTCCTCAAGATAAACAGCAAGGGAGGGGTCCTCTTTTTGTAGCCACTCTTTTAGACTTGTCGTGATCTTGACGATTTCGGGGGTGTAAAGCTCTTTCTTTTTTATCTCAGCGTTTTTTGAAAAGGGGCCCAAGTCGAGCAAGAGGGGCTTTCCCCCAATAAATCCTAGGTTTGTGCGAATGAGCGGGTCCTTGTCAGAGATCCCTTTTTTGCAACGAGTTACGAGCAGTTTTAAAATGTCTGATACAGCGTGCTTGGCCTTCTCTTTCTCTCCGTTGTCTAGCCACTCTTTGAGTTGGGCATAGGCGGGAGTGGCTCTCTTTTGCAGAAGAAAGCCTGTGTTGTCTAGGTCAAGCTTATGTTCGATCTCGAGCTTGTCTACGACGGTTATTTTTTTATTTAAGCTGGAGGTAGGATACAGATGAAGAAGAAGGATTCCCGTCTCCTCTCGTAGATCGGAGAAAGCGAGCTCGTAACTTTCGCAGGCCATCTCCATCTTTTTCTTGTTGTAGGCGATCTTATCGTGGGAGAGCGTTGAGGGGAGGAGTCGGAGAGTGCTTAGCCTTTTCTGGTACTGGTTGTTCAGTAGCTTGAGTACATACTTCCCATCTTCGGACTCGAAGACAAAGCTCTGTTTGCCTTTAGCGAGGTAGCGGAACTTCTGATTGAGAACGGTGTCTAGCTCTTGAGGAGAGAGAAGAGAAAGAGCCGGCCTTGCTTCATGCGTAAGCGTGTTGCGCGCGATGCGGCTCATGCTAAAGCCATCCGCCTTCCACTCGCAGAAGCGGTGAACCGCGATGATCAGCAAAAAACATGCAAAAACTATGCTTAGTCTAAGAACTCTTTTCGACATCTTCCATCAACCTTTCTAAATAGGGTCCTAGAACTGGGTATTTTTGTTCAAGCCACACCTTCAGGCGCGAGGTGGTGCTTAAAAGATCTTGTTTATAGATTTCGGGGCGTTTTCTTGCCAGATCCTTTTTAAAGCGTCCTCCGTCTATAAAAATAGCTTTTCCGGCGATAAATCCTAAATTTTTATGCAGGCGCGGATCCTCATCAAAAATTCCTTTTTTGCAGCGCTGGATGAAAATCTCCACCATTTGTGTTAAAGCTTTTTTTGCTCCTTCTAGATCATTTTGCGCCATTTTCTCTTCAATGTAGGGATAAAGAGGGGTCGCTCTTTTTTGTACGAGAAAGATGTAGCGGTTCAAGTCGAGCGTGTGAAGGATTCCCAGTTTGTCGATAACAGAGACTGAGAGCTCCCTCTTTTCTTCCGGTTTGATATGCATGAAGAGAAGACCTGTCTCCTCTTTGAGCTCATCAAATGCAAGCAAGTAGCTCGAAAGATCCCGCTTTAATTTTTTAAGCCGCAGATCCTTCTTTTTGAGCACTGCATTTTCAAGCGCCGCCGGTAAGGGAAGTTCTAGTAGCCATGTGGGCGCGAATCTATCACGAAAGAACTTTAAGACATACTTGCCGTCCTGAGAGAGAAAGACAAAACTCTGTCCACCTCTTGCAAGGTAGTGGAAGGGCTGACTTAAGATAATCTCTTGCTCGCGTCTTTGTTCCGAAGAGAGGGGAGGCTCTTGCAGCATAAGCTCGTTTTCTAAAGAGCTGGTTAAGCTAAGGCAGGTAAAGCCATCTGTCTGATTTTTGCAGAAGTGGGAGACCAGAGGAATAGAGAGGAAAAAGAGAGCGAGAAAAAGCAGTTGTTTATACATCTTCTGATAGCCTTTCGATCTCAGCTTGAAAATGCTCAGAAAGAGCCGGATAGTTTTCTAAAAGCCAAATACCAAAGGGCTTTGCAATTCGAAATAGCTCTTGTCTTTTCACGTCGGGTCTTTTCATAGTCTCATTTTTTATAAATCTGCCCACATCGATTTTGATCGGACTCTCGCCTGCAAAGCCGCAGTTGGTGCGAATATTTGGATCGCGGTCTTGAAACCCTTTTTCGCAGCGCGTCACAATAAGTTGCAGAATACGAGAGACAGCATTTTTTGCCTCCTCTATTTTTCCCTCACGCATAAGATCTGCGATGCGCGCATGGACAAGATCTGCTCTTCTTTGGATGACAAAGTCTAGAGAATCGGCGTCTACAAAATGGGAGATCTGGAGCCTGTCGACAAAATGGATCTTCTGTTTTAAATCATCCGTTTTGTTGAGATGCACACAGAGAAGAGCCGTCTCATCTTTCAGCTCATCAAAAGCGATCTTGTAGCTGATAAAATCGCGCTCGAGCTTGTCTTTGCGCCTGTATGCCTTTTTTTCGTAGAAGCGATCAAGCAACCAGGGGATGTGCGTCATTCTGATCCATAGCGGCACCTGGAATTTACACTGCTTGAATACTTTGATCGCGTACTTGTTGTCTTCGCTAAAGAAGATATAAGATTGGCCGCCGCGTCCGAAATAGGAGTATTTTTGCTGTAATGCTATTCTGGTTTCAGCTCTCTCCTCTTCGCTCTCATTCTCTATCTTCCACGCAGGGTTGTAGGGGCGATCCGATGAGATGCCGAGCACTGTAAAGCCACCCGTCTGTTTATGACAGAAATGATCGAGCAGAAAATAAGAGGCGAGCAGTAGGCATATCTGTAAGAGCCATTTAATTTTCATTTTCTAGCCTCTTCAGCCGCTCTTCAAATTCGGAGCTAAGCGCGGTATAATTATCTTTCAGCCAGTAGCTCAGTTCGCCTCCCTTGACAAAGTGGAGGGGTAGCCTATTTTCGGTTTTAGAAAAGCCGCCGCAGTCGATCTGGATGGGCTGTTCGCCTACAAATCCAAAATTTTTGCTCAAATTGGGATCCGCATCGTATATCCCTTTTTTTGCACGAAGAGAGAGGAGCTGGACTAGGCTTGCAAGCGCACCGGCGGCTCTCTTCTCTTCGCCCTTTTCCATCCAGCCTTTTACAGCTGTCTTTACAAGATCTGCTCTCTTTTGCAGCGCAAATGCATAGCGGTCGCTTGCGATTTTATGTTTGATATTTAGCTTGTCCACCAAGAGGATCGCCTTTTGTAGATCGGAACTGGTATCGAGATGAAGAAAAATCAGTCCGGTCTCTTCTTTGAGATTCGTATATGCGAGCTCATAGCTTGCAAAGTCGCGCATCCGTTTTTCCTGTTTTGCAGCGACCTTTTCTTTTAAAAAGTTAAAGGGAAGAAACGAGAGAATGCGTAGAGGTTCGCTCTCTGCTGCGCGAAAAAACTTCACCACATAGTTTTTATCTTCGGATTCGAAAACATAACATTGCGCGCCTTTGCCGAGATAGGTAAAGGGCTGATTTAAGATTTTGCGTACACGTGCTTGCTCAATCAAGGGATGAGACGCAAACGATGCTCGAGCCGTATGGATCTTATCGATGCGAAAACCATCGGTCTCTTTATGGCAAAAGCGTTCGATGCCGATAACGGCTAAAAGAGAGAGAGCTCCGATGATTATTTTTCTGAACATGCTAAGACCTTTTGCTCTAATTCTTCTGCTAAAACCGGGTCGCGCTTTTTGAGCCAGAGCTTTAATTCATCAGTGAGCCGGATCATCTCGTCTCTCAGAGATTCATTTTTTTTGGAGCTGTTTTCTCCGCGCTTAAAGCGTCCCATGTCAAATTGAATCGGCTTTTCGCCGATGAAACCAAAGTTGGATTTTAGATCGGGATCTTTATCGGCGATTTTAAGTGCGCGCCGTTTGGAGAAGAGCTCTAAAAGCTGCTCAATTCCCTTCTGCACTTTTTCTTTTTGTCCCGCTGCAAGCCACTTCTCTAAAGTCGGGTAGAAGAGAGTCGCTTTTTTTTGAACCATGAACTCCATCTTGTCCAGGTCCACCGTATGCTTTATTCCTATTTTATCAAAAAGAGTCGCCTTATGACCCAAGACGCTATCGGTTTTGTCGGTTTTGTTTAAGTGGATGTAGAGCAGGCCCGACTCCTCTTGCATCTCCTCATACGCCATCTTGTAACTTGTGAAATCTTTGATCCGCTTTGCTTCTTTAATGCCGATCTTCTCCTTGCGCCAGTTTTCGAGAGAGCGGGGGAGCCAAAGCGAGGTAAGCCAGCGGGGCGCTTCGATGTGTGAAACGCGGAAAAATTTGATCACATACTCTTTATCTTGGGATTCAAAGACGTAGGATTGCGCACCTTTACTCAAGTAGGTGAAGGGCTGATTTAAAATCTTGCGTATCTTCTCATCTTCCCTCTCATTTAGAGGCGTCACACTCCATGCAGGATCAAAGGGAAGCGTAGATTGGATCTTGCTCAAATGAAAGCCGTCGGTCTGCTTGTAGCAAAAGCGATAGACCCCAAAACACAAAAGCCAAACCAATCCCAGTGTAACGACTCTTCTGACCATGTAAGAGATAATAATAGAACAAGAGCAACCTGTCAAAGAAATGGCGCTGAGAAATGGACTAAGTGGACATTATGGACCTTGGTGGACGATGTGGACGCTATGGACAAGCGCCAATTTTAGTTGATTCTTTGGCCCTGTCCACTCAGTCCACCAAGGTCCATAATGTCCACTTAGTCCAGTGTCCACTAGGGCCTCTTCATTCTCAGGAAAATGAAACTACTTTATTCGAATTGTGCGGGTGGTGTCGTTAAAAAGGCCTGAGATCTTCTTGTTTTCTGGGTCGAGAAGCTCCAAGCGGATCTGGTGTGTTCCTTTTTTTAGGCCGTAGATGTAGTAGGGAACCCATTGGGTCAGAGTCCGCTCTACATGGCCATCGATAGAAAGCCGTACCTTATAGCCATCGCTGGAGAGCTGGCAGTTTGTGATGTAAAAGTCTAGAAGTATAGGTGTTTTAGTATCAAAGTCATACTCGCCTTGAGGCTCGTTATAGGTCAAATAGGGCCCGGAGAGGTCTACGTCGCTCATCTCTTTTTTGGTTTTCCAGTAGAAGACGCGTGCGACAAAGCAGTCGCTTCCTTTCAAGCTCTCATTGAAGGAGCGGACGGGGAAGATACGGACCACATGCATGCCGGGTTTAAGCGCAAAAGGGATGTTGAAATCCATGGTTTGAGAAAAGAAATGCTCGTGCGGGTCAAGAGAGTCGATAAAGGCTTCGTTGATAGCGAAATAGGGTTCATTGTCGATCAAGATATGCATTGCCTGGCCTTCGGGATCGTTATAAATCTCGTTTTCTCTTGGAAAGTCGCTATCGGTTCCAAGAGCGTATCCCTCTATCCGCGATTCGATGTTGACAGGCGTCTTTGTCCTGACATCTGCATCTGGAAATAAGAGGCGGACGTGCACATTGTCAGGTTCGGGTGTCGCCTCAACTGCGAAGATGCGTAACTCGCCTAAGTTTGGTTCTTGCGATTTCATCTGAGCTGCATTGAGTGATACACCCAAAGAGAGGATGCCGAGCAGATTGGACCATAATGCACTTTTCATAACTACTCCTGTAAATTTTCATTTATCCGGTTTATAGGATAATTGTCTACACCTGAACGTGCCCTCTGCCCGTGCCCGTGCCCGTGCCCGATCCGGATTAATTCGGGCAAGGGCACGGGCACGTTCGTTCTTGAATCTATCCCGATTGTTCGGTATGGATAAACAATATGGAACTAAGCACGCTTATAGTATTAATTGTCGTTTTGGGCCTCGTCTTCGACTATACGAACGGCTTTCATGATGCGGCAAACGTCGTCTCCACAGTAATTGCAACACGCGTGCTCACCCCATTTGCTGCCATTTTGATGGCGGCTCTTTTAAACACCTTGGGAGCGACCCAGATCAGCCGCGTTGCCGAGACGATCACGAGCGGGCTTATAGACCCTCATGCGGCGACACAGCTGATGATCCTTTGTGCAGTCATAGGGGCGATCGCTTGGAATCTTATCACCTGGTTCTTCGGCATTCCGAGCAGTTCCTCGTATGCTCTCGTCGGGGGGCTGATTGGGGCTGCCTACGTGAGCCAAGGCTTTAAGATCGTTCTCTGGCAGGGTGTCATGTATAAAGTGATCATCCCGATGATCCTATCCCCCTTTGCCGGCTTTTTTCTGGCCTTTGGAGTGATGCGCCTCCTCTTTTTCCTACAGCGGTATCATTCAGTGAAAAAGAGGGAAAAACTCTTTGCTCATCTTCAGATCGGCTCTGCGGCTCTTGTCGCTCTGTCGCATGGCTTGAACGATGCGCAAAAGAGCATGGGGATTATCAGCCTCGGCCTTTTTACCGCGGGTTTTCTCCATGCGCCGGTCATTCCATTATGGGTGATCTTGAGCTGCGCGCTATTCATGGGATTGGGAACAGCTACGGGCGGCTTTCGCATCATCCAGACCCTGGGCTTTAAGATCACCAAGATCTCGCCCATCCAGGGTTTTGCCACCGAGATGAGCGCCTCTTGCGTTATTCTCGCTGCCAGCTTTTTTGGTATGCCCGTGAGCTCGACCCATATGATCACAGGGAGCGTGGCAGGCGTCGGGGCCGCCAAAGGTTGGAATGCTGTGCGCTGGACAACGACCCATAAGCTTATAGTAGCCTGGCTCCTGACCCTTCCCGGATCGGCTTTAGTCTCCGCTCTCGCTTTTTACATCATCTCTTCTATCTAATCTTCTGTCATCCTGCCACTTAGAAGAGGCCCCCAACGGACACACGGACTTTCACGGACAAAACACGGACGAACAACGGACGGGGGCTAACGGACAAATAACTGGCTATTCTTCGGGGGCCCTGTCCGTTTACGTCCGTTGTGCGTCTGTGCAAGTCCATTCTCTTGTCCGTATGTCCGTGAGGGCCCCGTCCGTTTATTTCTTAAGTATCTAACAATAAATATGTTGTAATTTAATTTATGTTGTTATT
>CAWDOQ010000019.1:0-379402 GCA_963804085.1 Chlamydiia bacterium
CTATGTTGGCCTGGTTCGGTTAGTTGCTGGCCCGGATCAGTCGTCGGTTGGACAATTCCTTGCTGATTTCGCGAATGGAGCCGCGGAGGCAGGCCACGATGTCCGAGTAATTTGCGGCGCGAGCGATTACGCCGCGGCGGAAACTGCAGCGCCGGCTGCGACGCTACACCGGATTTCCGATCCACCCCCCGAGCGCTCCATGGGCGGCGGGACAGTAAGCGTAATTAAAGTCAGGGCCGCGACCTTTTCTCAAAGCAAGGCGAGAAAGCTCTTTTCCTATGCGACGTTTTATGCGGGGGCGTTGTGGAGAGCCCTATGGATTCCAAAACCGGATGTTGTTTTAACGCTCACAGCTCCGCCCGGGCTGGCATGGATCGGCTGGTTGGTACAACGGATACGCGGGTGCCGTCACGTCGCATGGGAGATGGACGTGTATCCAGATGTCGCCATTGCCCTGGATATTCCTGTTGCGGCTTGGACATCTCCAGTGCTGGATTTCCCTCGGCGTCGGGCGAATGCGATCATCGCTCTTGGCCCTTGCATGAAGGCGCGCCTGCTGCAACACCGAATTGCTGAAGATCGAATCATCGTCGCGGAGAATTGGGCCGATGGGGAAGCGATTAGACCTTTGCCGTTTCCCGCGCAACCGCCGTTGCGCATTCTCTACTCCGGAAACCTGGGGCTGGCGTGGAACACGAGCGCAGCCGGATCGCTGCCGAGGCAAACCGTCGGTTTTTGAAGAGCGGCATAAGGATTCGCGATGTTTTTGGCGCGATCGCAGAGTAGGCGATGCCCGTTCTGTTCGATTCCTCCTTGTACATTCGTGCGTTACGGGGCGACGGGGCGCTGATGCTGCAGCGCTGGGCGCGCGAGACTCCACTGTGGTTGAGCGCGGTGGTGCTGGAAGAGCTTTATGCCGGAGCGAAACCGGGCGACCATCGCATCCTGGAAAAACTGGAGCGCGATTTTGGGAGGGCGGGCAGGATTCTCATCCCGAATCTGAGCGATTGGTCGAATGCCGGAAGATTCTGCGCGCCTCGGGCAGAAGCACGGATTCGAGCGGATTGGCAGAGCTCGACTGACCAACGATGCGTTGATAGCGGTGAGCGCGGCAAGGACGGGGATTCTGGTGTTGACGGCGAACGCAAGAGACTTTGCGAAATTGGGGGAGTTTTGCGCGGTGCAATGGCAGGTCGCGGGCAATCAATAATGGCGTCACTTCTCTTTGAACAATCTGTATTGACATGTACGCTACTCTAGGTCGATGAGCGACGCGGCAAATCACGCCGACATAGGAACGTTGCGCACGCTTGCAGGCGCGGGCGCGGCGTTGCGGATTCGCGGGCTGAAGAAGGCGTTTGTGGATGTGCAAGCGGTGGATGGGATCGACCTGGAGGTGGCGAAGGGCGAGTGCTTTGGTTTGCTGGGGCCGAATGGCGCGGGAAAGACGACGACGATCGAGATCTGCGAAGGACTGACCGACGCGGATGAGGGAACGGTTGAACTGCTGGGGTTGAACTGGAAGACGGACGCCGATGAACTGCGGCAGCGGATCGGGATTCAATTGCAGGAGACGCAGTTTCCTGACAAGTTGACGGTGGAGGAGACGCTGCGGTTGTTCCGGAGTTTTTACCGGCGCGGGATTACCGTGGACGAGTCCATCAAGCTGGCGCAGCTTGAAGAGAAGCGGCGGTCGCGCATTGGAGGGCTGAGCGGAGGGCAGAAACAACGGTTGGCGATGGCGACGGCGCTGGTGGGCGATCCGGAGCTGCTGTTTCTGGATGAGCCGACGACGGGGCTCGATCCGCAGGCGCGGCGGCACCTGTGGGATTTAGTGGAGGAGATGAAGCAAGCGGGGCGCACGATTATTTTGACGACGCATTATATGGATGAGGCGGAACAGCTTTGCGATCGCGTGGCGATTATGGATCACGGGAAAGTGATTGCGCTGGACACGCCGAAGGAACTGATTGCGACGGTGTGCAGCGAGGACATTGTGGAGTTTGCGGTGAGCAGCTCCCCGGCTCCAAATTCGGGATCGGGGGCGCCCGATGTCGATGTGGAGGCGCTGAAGAGAATTCCCGGAGTGCAGTCGCATCGAGTGGATGAAGGAGTGCATCAGCTTTCCGTGAGCGAGCTGCATACGGCGGTGCCGCGGATTTTTGCGGCGCTTGAGGCGCAGGGGCTGCACTTGAGCGAGTTCAGAACGCATTCGGCGACCCTGGAGGATGTGTTTGTGCGGCTGACGGGAAGGAACCTGCGCGATGAGTAGCCCGAAAAAGATGAGCCTTGAACACAGCAGCCTTTTTCAATTGACGGCGACGCGGCTGAAGCTCACGCTGCGCGAGCCGGAGGCAATCTTCTGGATTTTTGTGTTTCCCATTTTGCTGGCGATCGGGTTGGGCATTGCGTTTCGCAATCGCCCCGCTGACGTGCTGCCGGTGGGCGCGACGACCGCGCAACTAACGCAAGCGCTGGCCGCGGACACAGGGCTGAAAGCGACGGAGATGGATGAGAGCGCAGGCGTGCACGCGCTGGCGGTGGGAACAATTTTGCTGCTGGCCGAGCAGCGCGGCGATGGAGTGGCGTATCGGTACGACAATACGAATCCCGATGCACGGACGGCGCGAATGATTGCGGACCGTGCGATTGAGGTGGCGGCGGGGCGGAAGGATGTGGTGACGGCCGAGAACGAACTGGTGCACGAGACGGGCTCGCGCTACATCGACTTTGTGGTGCCGGGACTGCTGGGCATGAATTTAATGGGCTCGGCGATGTGGGGGCTGGGTTTCTCGATTGTGGATGGGCGGCAGAAAAAGCTGCTGAAGCGGATGGTGGCCTCGCCGATGCCGAGGTGGCAATTCCTGGCGGGGTATTTGCTTTCGCGGCTGGTGATGCTGGCGATTGAGGTGGTGTTCTTTTTGGGATTTGCCAAGCTCGTGTTTGGCGTGCCGTTTCGCGGGCCGTTGTGGCAGCTCGCGCTCCTTTGTGTTTTGGTCTCGCTTGTCTTTTCAGCCCTCGGACTGCTGGTGGCGTCGCGGGCGAAGACCATGGAGGCGGTGAGCGGGTTGATGAACCTTGTGATGTTTCCCATGTGGATTTTGTCGGGAGTGTTTTTCTCGGCATCGCGATTTCCGGCGATGATTCAGCCGCTGGTGCGCGCGCTGCCGTTGACGGCGGCGATCGATGCA
This sequence comes from Chlamydiia bacterium, assembly GCA_963804085.1. Taxonomy (GTDB): domain Bacteria; phylum Chlamydiota; class Chlamydiia; order Chlamydiales; family Rhabdochlamydiaceae; genus CAWDOQ01. Next base: position 3,192 of record CAWDOQ010000019.1, read on the forward strand.
TTGCGCGGGAACATGCTGCAAGGCGTTCAGCTAAGCCACTTGACGGTGCAGGTGGGAATTATGCTGGCGTGGTTTTCGGTTCCGTTTGCGGTGTCGCTGAGGATTTTCCGCTGGCGGTGAGAGAAACAGGGACCTGGGATTAGGGAACAGGGATTAGAAGGCGGCGAACTGGGAACGAGTGAGTAAGTGAAGAGTGAATCAGTGAAGAAGTGAACAGAAACACAGCCTCAAGCCCATGACTCAGCGCGCAGCGCCGGCGGCCTCGGGGTTGGAGTAGTAGCCGGTACTGGTGCGGGCGATGAGGCCGGGTTGGTCGAGACGGATTTCAATGTGGTGATACTCGTTGGGCTTGTCCGGCGGCGGGGGATCGAAGGCGATCTGGTACCAGGACTGCGCGTCGACGAGAGACTTTTCGATCAGAGTAGCAACGTCGCTGTTTCCCACGAAGACCTGACCTCCGCTCTGGATAGCAAGCACCTGAAGGCCCAGGTTGCCGAATTGCGCTGCTTGGGGTTTGGCGAGGCCCTTGAGGAAGCTCTGATAATAGTCGGCCGCCATCGGGGATTCGGTGGCGCCGATGGGATTTACGTCGTAGAGAGTGATGTTGGCTTGCCGCAAACGCGAGGACAAGGAAACGACGTCGCCGAAGATTTGCTGCTGCTGCCTTGGGCTGATTTCGATGCGGGGGTCTGAGAGCAGAGGCCAGCCAGGCGAGATCCACAGGATCATTTTGCGGCCGGGGAGGTTTGAAGCGTAATCGACAACCTGATGAAGTGCCTTTAGGCAAATGTCAAGGCGCTCGCTTGCACCCCATTGCGAGCTGCGGGTGACTTGGCGCAAGCCGATCTGGTGGTGCTCCAGCGAGTCGCTAAGCGTGTTTCCGTCCGTCGCGAAACTGTTATCGATTTGCACACCATTATCTGAGAGCACGGCAACTGAGGTGGGATGAGCCAACGCGCCTTCATGCGCCTTGAGGAACTTTTCCGTTTGATCGCGCATATATGCCACCAACGAAAAGGGCGTGTTGACGGAATCGATGATGAGGATGACTTCAACAGGCGCCTGCTTCGCGGTGACGACCTTGAAAGACGTGATGGGCCGCGGAGATTTGTTGTCGAAGATGGTGAAATTCTGTTGGGCGAGGTTGATAACAGGTTGGCCGGATTTGGTTTCGACGACGACGTCGAGATGGATTTGCTGCGACGAGGACGATGACCCCGGCGGTGCGATAGCGGGAAGCGATTGTTGAGCGCCGACCGGAAGCGCCGCAGACAACAGCGCAACGAAGAGGGGGCAGGCGAATTTGGTAAGAGCCATCGGGAGCCTCCGATTCATGTGCAGCGAAGAATGACAAAGGGTCGGGCAGATTGCTGACGGCCATCATACATCACGCGCGATGCGGCTGGCAGTTGAGTCGACGCCGATGAGGAAGCGATTCCGGGCCGTTAAAATGGTTGCTATGAAGCAAGGTCGCGAGAGCGTTGATGTGGCGGAAACGATCCTGGCCGGCAGCCGGTTTGTGAGCGCGTGCCTGCGCAAGCCGGTGGACCGCACGCCGGTGTGGTTTTTGCGGCAGGCGGGGCGGTACATGCAGGAGTACCGCGACGTGCGCAAGCACCACACCCTGGTGGAGATTTGCAAGAAGCCGGAGCTGGCCGCGGAAGTAACGATTACCGCGGCGGAAAAACTTGGCGTGGATGCGGCAATCATCTTTGCGGATTTGCTGCTGCCGTTGGAGCCAATGGGACTGGACTTTGAGTTCCAGGCAGGCGAGGGGCCGGTGGTACACAAGCCGGTGCGCACGGCCGAAGACGTTCGTGCGCTGCGGATCGATCGCGCCAGCGACCTGGCCTACGTTGCGCTGGCGATTGAGAAGGTGGCCGCGCATTTTCGCGACCGGCTGGGCGTGATTGGATTCTGCGGCGCTCCCTATACGCTGGCGAGTTACATGATCGAAGGCGGCGGCTCGCGCAATTACATCCACACGAAAAAATTAATGTACAGCGATCCGATTGCGTGGATCAGTCTTTTGGACAAGCTGGTCGCAGTTCTAACGGAATACTGCCGGTTGCAGGTGCAGGCGGGCGCGGATGTAATCCAGATTTTCGATAGTTGGGTGGGTTCGCTCTCGTTGAGCGACTATCGCGCGTATGCGTTCGAAGCCTCAAAGCGCCTGGTGCGCGCGGTGCAGGCCATGGGCGTGCCGGTGATTTATTTCGGCGTGGAGACGGCGGGCTTGCTTGAGCAGATGGCGGCGACTGGAGCGGATGTGATCGGGCTGGACTGGCGGCAACCGCTCGACGAGGGCTGGCGCGCTGTGGGAGATGCGCACGCGGTACAGGGAAATCTCGATCCGATTACGTTGTTTGCGCCGCCGGATGTGCTGGAGCAGCGAGTGAAAGAGATTCTGCGCGCCGCGGGTGGCAGGCCCGGACACATCTTCAATCTGGGGCATGGAATTGTGCCCGAGACGCCTGTCGAGAATGTGCAGGCGGTCGTGAAGATCGTGCGCGAGTTCCGGCTGGAGGGCACGCATGAGTAAGCAAGCGGTGCTGCTGCTGGCGCACGGAACGCCGGAAACGGTGGAGCAAATTCCAGAGTATCTGCGCAACGTGGTGAGCGGGCGACCGCTGCCCGACGCAGTAGTGAAAGAAATTCAGCACCGGTATTCGCTGATCGGAAAGAGCCCGCTGACGGAGATTACAAAGGAGCAGGCGCGGCTCGTTGAAAAAATGATGGCCGCTGCGGGCGAACGTGTTCCGGTGTATGTGGGAATGCGGAATTGGCGGCCGTATATTCCCGATGTGGTGAAACAGATGCGCGCGGATGGCGTGGAAGAGGCCGCAGTGATCTGCATGGCCCCGCAGAACTCGCGAACGAGCGTGGGGCTCTACCGGCGCGCAGTAGAGGCTGAGGCGGGCGGATTGCGCATCGACTTTATCGAGGGGTGGGCGGAGCATCCGCTGCTGGCGGATGCGTTTGCGGAGCGTCTGAGACCGGCGTTGGCGAAGTTGAGCGCGGAGGTGGGTGAACCCGCGCCGGTGCTGTTCACTGCCCATAGCGTGCCGACGCGAACGGTGGAGGCTCCGCCAGCGGGAGCGGAAAGCGCCGGGCCGCGGCTGTGGCCGGGTCAGGGAGCCGATCCCTATGCGATGGATGCGCGGCGGACGGCGGAGCTGGTCGCGGCGAGAGTGCCGGAGATTTCGCGGTGGTGGTTTGCGTTTCAGAGCCAGGGCGCGAGCGGAGGACCCTGGATTGGACCGAGCGTCGAGGAGACGCTGGACCGGATCGCGGACGAGGGAGTGACAGCTTTAATCCTCCAGCCAATCGGATTTCTCTGCGATCATGTGGAAATCCTGTTTGACGTGGACATTTTTTTCCGCGAATATGCCAGCAAGAGGCACATTCGGCTAGAGCGTCCGGAGTCTTTGAACGCATCGCCGACGCTTGCGCGAGCCGTTGCGGATTTGGCAAAAGATGGATTGCTGCGCCTCCAGGGCGCAAAAAAATGATTTGTCTTTTGCGCGGAAGGATGATTACACTGGCGGCGGGGAATGAGCGGGGTATTTGGGGGGCGCAACTTGGCAGAGGCGAGCGCGGGGGAAGCGCCGGCTGGAAATGCTGTTGCGATGAGCTGGAATCGGGACGTGGTGTGTTGCCCAACATGTGGGGGCGACCACGTGCACCGCTTGGAGCGCAAGGGGTTGGTTCAGAGAAAGGTGTTTCCGCTCTTTGGATTTTATCCCTGGCATTGCAAGGGGTGCGGAGCCGAAGTGATGCTGCGGAAGCGCAACCGTCGACGCAGGAAGCACACCGCCGTTTAGCGACGGCCGGCGCGCAGTTCAAGCGCGGAAGAAATTCTTTGCCATGAAGAGAACGTTTGCCGGTCGTTCCGCTAAACGGCGCATGAAGTACGGGTACCATTCGCTTCCGAAGGGCACGTAGACCCGTACCTTGTAGCCTTCGCTGACGAGCTTGCGCTGCAGATCGCGGCGCACTCCATATAACATTTGAAATTCAAAGTGGCTGGGGGCGATTGCCGCTTCAGCGGCATACGCCTTCACTTTGTCAATCAGCGCTTCGTCGTGCGTGGCCAGCGCGTGATAGATGGGGCTGTCGACAAGCATTTTGGCAAGCCTGAGAAAGTTGGCGTCGACTTCTGCCTTGCGTGGAAAGGCTACATCCGGCGGCTCGTTGTATGCGCCTTTGCAGAGGCGGACGCGAATGCCGTCAGCGAGGAGCTGTTCGATGTCGGCCTGAGAGCGATAAAGATAAGCCTGGATGACGACGCCGACAGCTCCGCGCAGGCCGGCGTGCGAGTGAACGCGGCGCACGATGTCGAGCGTGTCTTGCGTCAGGCGAGAATCTTCCATGTCGATGCGAACGAAGCTCTGCGCGGAGCGGGCGTGCTGGACGAGATTTTCGGCGATTTGCTCGGCCAGATCTGGCGATTGTTCGAGACCCATTTGCGTGAGCTTGACGCTGATGTTGGCGTCGAGGCCGCGCTCGGCGATGGAATCGAGCAGATGGTGGTAAACGTCGGCGGCCTGGTGCGCCTCGGTGGGCGAGGTGACGCTTTCGCCGAGGGAATCGAGAGTGACAGAGATGCCCTGGCGGTTGACGGCTTCAGCGACGCGGAGCGCGTCTTCGGGCTGCATGCCGGCGATGAAGCGCGCATTGAGGCGTGTGCCCAATGCGGAGTGTTCAAAGAAACGGCGTAGCGAACGATTGCGGGAAAGTCCAATAAAAGCGGAACGAAGGAATGGCATCACGCGCCTCTGCTGGAGAGCCGCGCCTTGAAGCGCTGCCTGGCAGACAGACTAGTTTCGCACACGGGGGGACAGGGAACTCAGTGTGGCGGCTAACCACGTTCGTGTGGAAGGCGGGGCGGGGCGGATCGACGAAAAGGTTGTGTGCCGGGGGAGAAGCGACGGAACCCATTTAATCTGAAGCTTGGTACAAAGCGCTGCCGTGCGGCGGCAAGGTCACACTGATACCCTTTGGAATCTTTTGCGGTGGAATCGTCCCACACGTTGCGCGCGGTGTGCTTTTTGCTGTCGAGGCCGAGTTGCGGCCAGGTTGCGCGCAGGGTGACGGGTTCTTCAGCGAGATTGAAGAAAGCGAAGTACTCGGCATAGCCGCGATCGCCGGGCTGGCCGACTGAGGCGCGCCAGACGCGGGCATTCTCAAAGCCGGGGCCGAGAGCGGAAGGTGCGACAGGGCGGCTGTAGGTGGCGTTCTGGTCGATGAAAAGCACGGATTGATTGCTGAGAAGCGAGCGCGTGAAGTCGTCGAGCCTGGTGAGATTGCCGCCGAAGATGAGCGGCGAGCGGGTGACGGCCCAGAGAGTGAATTCGGTGCGCTGCTCATCATGGGTCAGGCGGGATTGGCGGGCCGGGTCCATCCCAGGGCTGGGGCCGAGCCAGCCTTCGGGGAGCATGTCGGCGTCAGGCCAACTGCCGGGACCAACGTAGGGGTACCACTTGGCGAGCATGTCGAAGTCGCCTTTGAGGCCGAAGGGATACCCGTCGGGAGTGGAATGCTCGAAGGTCCAGGCATCCCAATGGTCGTTGGTGATGCGCCACATCTGCGCGTATTTGGCGATTTCAGAGGCGTGCTCAATCTGGGTTGGGCCGGGCGAGAGCTGAGAGCACGATGGGGCGGCCCGATTTGTGGATGGCTTCGGCGATTTGGCGGATTTCAGTGGGGCGATAGGGGTGGTCGGAGATGCAGTCGACCTTGAGAAAGTCGAGGCCCCAGGATGCATAGAGGCGAATCATCGAGTCGTAGTAGGCCTGGCCCGCGGCATTATCTTTGATGCCCCAATTGCCTGCGTCCCACGGACAAGGGGACGTGGTGTCGGCGGCGTCGGCGGCGAGAAACGAGCTGCCGGCAATGGGTAGATTGGCAGCCACGACCTGGCGGGGAATTCCGCGCACGATGTGAATGCCGAATTTGAGGCCCTGCGCGTGGAGCCAGTCGGCAAGCGGCTTGAAACCGGCGCCGTTTGCTGCGGAAGGGAAACGGGAAGAAACGGGAATCAGCACACCGTTCGCGTCCCATAGATAGTTTCTCTCTTCAAGCGTGTGACCGGCGGGATTGGCCATGTACCAGCCTTCATCGATGACGGCGTATTTCCATCCATATTGTTCGAGAGAAGCGAGAACGGTTGCATTGGCCTTGAATTGATCTTCGTCAATGGTGAGGCCGTAGGCATCCCAGCTGTTCCAGCCCATGGGTGGAGTTGCGGCGAGCGATTGCGCGGAAATGAGGGACGGGAGGAGACACACGGCGGTGAAAAGAGAAGAGAGAAAGAGCGCTGGCCTGATCATGAAAAAAGGATAGTGCAGCGGGGTCGGGCAAAGGAAGCAAATCGCGGAGTTGGCAAGTTAGCGTCCGGCGCGGCGAAGAGCACGGGAGTGGGTCGAATACGAGAGTTATTCTAGGCCAAGCCCGCCGAGAGACCAGAGAGAGCGCCGGACGAATTCATCAGGGTCGATAAGGAGAGTTCATGACAAAGACCCATTGGGCCGGTGTGCGGCACGGAGCTTTTGCGCTGTGTGTCGCCGCGGTATTTGCAGGGGCGGCGGGCTTGAAGGCGCAGGCCGCAGCGGCGGCGCATAAGCCGGCGGCGGCGAGCGCAAGGGGGCGGGCGGTTGAAGCGCTGTTTGTGAGCGATATTCACTTTGAGGCGTTCTGGGACCCGGCGAAGGCGGCAAAGTTGAAGGCTGCGCCGGTGAGCGAGTGGAACGCGATTTTGGCTGGGCCTGCATCGGCAGACCAGGCGGCGAAGTTCGCCGAGTTACTGCAGACCTGCAAGGTGCACGGCGCGGACACGCCGTACCCGGTGTATGAATCGAGCCTGCGTGCGATCAAGAAAAATGCCGCAGGCGCTGACGATGCGAGCGGCGCGAAGTTCGTCGTGTTGAGCGGGGACTTGATGGCGCACGATTTTTCGTGCAAGTTTGCCGCAACTTTTCCCGAGGCGAAGCCGGGCGAGTATCGGGCATTTGCAGTGAAAACGATCGACTTCGTGATGCGCAAGCTGCGCGGCACGCTGCCGGGTGTGCCGGTCTATGCGGCGCTGGGAAATAACGACACGGATTGCGGCGACTATCAGCTCGATCCGGACAGCGTGTTTCTGGCAGAGGTCGGGAAGTCTTTGACCGCCGACTTTCCTGCTCGTGAACGGACTGCGGCGTTGCGGACGTTCACTCAGGGCGGCTACTACAACGTGAGACTTCCAGCGCCGATCGCGCACACGCGGATTGTGGTGCTGGACGATCTGTTCATGTCGCGGCAATACGCGGCGTGCGGCGGAAAGGCGGATCCCGCGCCTGCGGCGGCACAGATTGCATGGATGGAGCAGCAACTGAACGCAGCGCGGCGGAGCCATGAGAAGGTGTGGGTGATGTCGCACATTCCGCCGGGCGTGAATCCCTACGCGACGGCGATGAGGGTATTCGACCTGTGCAGCGGAGGCAAACCGCAGATGTTTCTGAAGTCGGAGGCGCTGCCGGATGCGATGTCGAATTACGGCGACGTGATCGCGCTGGCAATTTTTGCGCACACGCACATGGACGAGATGAAGTTGCTGAAGCCGGAGGCTGCGGGAGCTCCGCCGCAGGGCGTTGCGATCAAGATGGTTGGGTCGATTTCGCCGATAGACGGAAACAATCCGTCGTTTACGGTTGCGGAGATCGATGCGGCGACGGCTCAACTTAAGGACTATCGGGTGATCGTCGCGTCGAACCAGACGGGAGTCGATACGGCTTGGAGCGAAGAGTACGATTTCGCGAAGACCTACAACAAGGATGCATTCACCGCGGCGAGCGACGAGGATTTGATTGCGGGATTCAAGGCCGATCCTACGGCGAAGAACGCGGCGAGCCAGAGTTACATTCGGAATTACAGCGCAGGCGGCGGGATGAGGCAGCTCGGAGTGTTTTGGCAGCCGTACACGTGCGCGCTCAGGAACGACGGGGCGGATGCGTTCAGGGATTGTGTGTGCGCAGGGAGGTGAGGCGGCGGAGCTAGCCGAGCTAGCGGGATTGGCGGAGTTATTGGACGCCAATAGCCAGTGGCGAATCTTCGACTCAGGGAGTCAGTATGAGTCAAAATAAATTTCTACCGTAATGCATAAAGGGATTATTCGGCGTCATCCACCACAGCACGGCCAACGTGAGTGCCGCTGCTATCAAAACGATCAGCAGTAGACGCATCAGATGGTGATCACCCTCGCTCGGGCTTACGATCTGCAATGGAATGGTTATTTCCTGGCCGACAGCGTGACCTGGAGCCGTTTGATCCGGCGCAGGCAAAGGCACCCCTCCCTTGGACGGGTCGTTTAGATATCGGGAGCCCGGCGGGAGCGTAGCGGAAAACGATCGCGTAGGCTTCAGGACGGTAAAAAAACCGGCCTGTGTCACGGCGAATTCTCTGCGTTTCCAGGAACGAGGACTCATGATCGTGTCCTCCTTGATGATCCTGCGGCGAGCTTACGCCTTTGCCGGCGCGATTTCAAATTTCTAGGGGAACCGTGAAGTCGAGTGCGAAGCAAAAAGACAACCGCAGGTCCCCGTTCGACTCGTTCGCGAGGGCGAACTCGCTCAGGGCAGGCTTTCGACTCGGCCGTTCGCTGTAGCGAGCGACCTTGCTCAGGATGAAAGCGTTGCGGTTCGGTTGGCGGGTTATCGCGAGGAAACTGCGGAGGAGTGGCGGGAGCGGGCCGGGGCCGCCTCTTCCTTGGTGGCCAGGTATTCGTTGACGGCGGCTGCGGCTTTGCGGCCTTCGGAGATGGCCCAGACAACCAGCGATTGACCGCGGCGCATGTCGCCGGCGGCGAAGATGCCATCGACCGAGGACATGTAATCCGTGGTCGCGATGTTGCCGCGCTGGTCGAGTGTGAGGCCCAACTGCTCGATCATGCCGTTGCGAACAGGACCCAGAAAGCCCATCGCGAGGAGAACCAGATCGACATCGAGCGTGAACTCGGTTCCGGCCTGGGGTTCGAACTTGGGCGGCGGGCCAACGCGAATGCAGTGAAGCTGCTTGACGTTGCCTTGGTCGTCGCCGGTGAACTTTACAGTATTGATGCTCCAGTCGCGATTGCCGCCCTCTTCGTGCGAGCTTTCGGTGCGCAGTTGCAGCGGCCAGAGCGGCCACGGCGTGGACGCGGCGCGCTCGGCGGGCGGGCGCGGCATGATTTCAAACTGGTGGACGCTCTTTGCGCCCTGGCGATGGCTGGTGCCGAGGCAGTCCGCACCTGTGTCGCCGCCGCCGATGATGACGACGCGCTTGCCGGTGGCGAGAATGGAGCCGGAAGCTTTCATCGACGCAAGAAGAGCTTCTTCCTTGTCGCCTTCGTTGCGGCGATTCTGCTGGGGCAGGAACTCCATGGCGTAATGAATGCCCTTGAGTTCGCGGCCGGGAGCGGGCAGGTCGCGGGGGTGCTCAGCGCCGCCGCAGAGCAGGATGGCGTCGAATTGGTCTCTAAGAGAGTCGACGGGAACGTTGACGCCGACGTGCGCGTTGGTCTGGAAGATGACGCCCTCGGCCTTCATTTGCGCGATTCGGCGATCGACGACGTGCTTTTCAAGCTTGAAGTTGGGAATGCCGTAGCGGAGCAGTCCGCCGATGCGGTCGTTTTTCTCGTAGACGGTGACGGAGTGGCCGGCGCGGCGAAGCTGCTGCGCGGCGGCCAGGCCCGCGGGTCCGCTGCCAACGACGGCGACGCGCTTGCCGGTGGCTTGCTCGGGCGGCTCGGGATGGATCCAGCCCTCGTCCCATCCTCTTTCGACGATCGACCGCTCAATTAATTTGATGGAAACTGGCGGCTGATTGATGCCCAGCACACAGGAGGCTTCGCAGGGAGCGGGGCAGATGCGGCCGGTAAATTCAGGAAAGTTGTTGGTGGAGTGGAGGCGGCGGACGGCGGCCTGCCATCGATTGTTGTAGACGAGATCGTTCCAGTCGGGGATGAGATTCGAGACCGGACAGCCGGTGTGGCAGAAGGGCACGCCGCAATCCATGCAGCGAGCGCCCTGCTCGCGCTGTTTTTCTTCGGGGAACGGCTCGTAGATTTCAAACCAGTCGCGAATGCGCTCGTCGGCCTTGCGGCGCGTGGGTTGCTCGCGGTTGATTTCCAGAAAGCCGGTGACCTTACCCATGCTGCACCTCCGCGGCCGCGACCAGTGACGGCGCGGCGTGCGGGGAAGTGTAGACGGCTTGCGCGCGCTCGACACCGAGGACGCGCTTGTATTCATGCGGGAAGACTTTGATGAAAAACGGCTGTGCGTCGGTCCAGTGCTCCAGGACCCAGGCAGCACGCGGACTGCCGGTGAGGTCGCGATGGCGCGCCAGCAGCGCGCGGATTTGCTCAACATCTTCGGAGTTGGTCAGCGGCTCCAGATCCACGCTGGCCTTGTTGCAGCGGCGTGTGGAGAAGTCGCCCTGATCGTCGTAGACATAAGCGATGCCGCCGCTCATGCCGGCGGCGAAGTTGCGGCCTGTGGCGCCAAGGACGATGACGAGACCGTTGGTCATGTATTCGCAGCCATGATCGCCAACGCCTTCAACGACGGCGGTTGCGCCGGAGTTGCGAACAGCGAAACGCTCGCCGCCAATGCCGTTAAGAAAGACCTCGCCGCTGGTTGCGCCGTAAAGGACGACGTTGCCGACGAGAATGCTTTCCTCAGGCAGGAAGCTTGAAGTCTTGGGCGGATAGGCGACGATGCGGCCGCCGGAAAGGCCCTTGCCGAGGTAGTCGTTGGCGTCGCCTTCAAGCTCGAGCGTGACGCCCTGCGGAACGAAAGCGCCAAAACTCTGTCCCGCTGACCCGCGGAATTTGTAGTGGATGGTGCCGTCGGGCAATCCTGCCGACCCGAAGCGGCGCGCGATTTCGCCGCCCAGCATGGCGCCGACCGTGCGGTGCACGTTGCGAATGGCGAAGCTGCCGGTCACCGGCGTTTGCGAATCGAGCGCAGGCTTGGCCTTGGCGATGAGCGCGTGGTCGAGCGCCGGGCCGAGGCCGTGATCCTGGCAGGTGGTGCGGCGGCGTGCGACGCGCGAGGGAAGCGGCGGTGTGTGAAGGATCGATGAGAGGTCGATGCCTTTGGCTTTCCAGTGGGCGTCGTCGATGTGTGTCTCGATTTTTTCAACGCGGCCGACCATTTCGTCGACAGTGCGGAAGCCGAGTTTGGCCATGTGCTGGCGCATCTGCTCGGCGATGAAGAAGAAGAAGTTGATGACGTGCTCGGGCGTGCCGGTGAAGCGCTCGCGGAGCACGGGGTCCTGCGTGGCGATGCCGACGGCGCAGGTATTCAAGTGACACTTGCGCATCATGATGCAACCCATTGAGATGAGTGGCATTGTGGCAAAGCCGAATTCCTCCGCGCCGAGCAGCGCGGCAATGACGACGTCGCGGCCGGTCTGGAGCTTGCCGTCGGTCTGCACGCGGATGCGGCTGCGCAAATCATTCAAGAGCAAGACCTGCTGAGTCTCTGCGAGGCCAAGTTCCCAGGGCAGGCCGGCGTGCTTGATGGAGCTGAGCGGCGAAGCGCCGGTGCCGCCGGTATCGCCGGAGATGAGCACGACATCGGCGTGGGCTTTGGAGACGCCGGCCGCGACGGTGCCCACGCCAACTTCAGAGACGAGCTTGACGGCGATGCGCGCCTGCGGATTGACGTTCTTGAGGTCGTAGATGAGCTGCGCGAGATCCTCGATCGAGTAGATGTCGTGATGCGGCGGAGGCGAGATGAGGCCGACGCCAGGGATGGAGTGGCGAATGCGCGCAATCTCGCTGTCGACTTTGTGGCCGGGGAGCTGGCCGCCCTCGCCGGGCTTTGCTCCCTGCGCCATTTTGATTTGCAGCTCAGTGGCGTTGACCAGGTAATTGGTGGTGACGCCAAAGCGGCCACTGGCGACCTGCTTGACCGCCGAGCGGCGCGAATCGCCGTTGGCGTCGGGCTTGAAGCGGGCTTCGTCCTCGCCGCCTTCGCCGGTGTTCGACATGCCGCCGAGGCGGTTCATGGCGATGGCCAAGGTTTCGTGCGCTTCTTTCGAAATTGATCCGAAGCTCATTGCGCCGGTCGTAAAGCGCTTGACGATTTCCTTGGCCGGCTCGATTTCTTCGAGCGGAATCGGCTCGTCGAGATATTTGAGCTTGAGCAAACCGCGAAGGGTGCAGAGGGTGCGGTTCTGGCCGTCGATAAGGTCGGTGAATTCCTGGAAAGTGGCCGGGTTGTTGTTGCGAACCGCGTGCTGCACTTTGCTGATAGTGAGCGGATTGAGCAGGTGAAATTCGCCGCCCTCGCGATATTGATACTGGCCGCCGACAGCAAGATCGGTTTCGGATTCGGTGAGCGGTTGGAAGGCATACTCGTGTTTCAACTGCGCTTCCAGTGCGAGCACGCTGAGGCCGACGCCTTCAATGCGCGAGGCGGTGCCGGGGAAATAATCCTCGATGAGAGAGCGGTTGAGGCCGACAGCCTCAAAGACTTGCGCGCCGCGATAGCTTTGCAGCGTGCTGATGCCCATCTTGGAAAAGGTTTTGAGCAGGCCCTTGTTGATGGCCTTGATGAAATTCTTCTCGGCGTATTCGGGAGAGAGTTTGTCGGGCAAGAGGCCGCGACGCTTGAGGTCGTGAATGGTCTCGATGGCGAGGTACGGGTTGATGGCGCTGGCGCCGTAGCCGATGAGCAGGGCGAAGTGCATCACCTCGCGCGGCTCGCCGCTCTCGATGATGAGCGCAACCTGAGTGCGCTTTTCTTCGCGGACCAGGCGATTGTGAACTGCAGCCATGGCCAGCAGGCTGGGAACGGGGGCGTACGTTGAATCGACGCCGCGGTCAGAGAGGATGAGCAGCGAATAGCCGGAGTCGACTGCGTGCGAGGCGCGGTTGCTCAAGTCTTCGAGCGCGTGGCGCAGGCCTTTTTCGCCGTCCTCGGCGCGAAAGAGCGCGGGCAGCGTGGTGGCGAGCAAGTCGCCCGAAGAGACTCGGCGCAGCTTTTCGAGATCGCGATTGGTGAGAATCGGATGCGGCAGTTTGAGGGTGTGGCAGTTCTCGGGCGCTTCATCGAGAATGTTGCGCTCCGTGCCGATGTAGCTGATGAGCGACATGACCAGCTCTTCGCGAATGGGGTCGATGGGCGGATTGGTGACCTGCGCGAAAAGCTGCTTGAAGTAATTGAAAAGCGGCTGCGGGCGATCGGAGAGACAGGCCAGAGGCACATCGGTGCCCATGGAGCCGACCGGCTCCTCGCCCTTTGCGCCCATGGGCGTGAGCAGAATGCGTAGGTCTTCTTCGCTGTAGCCGCAGGCGCGCTGGCGGCGGAGCAGGGTCTCCGCATTGAACCCGATGATGCGCGCGGGCTCGGGCAGCGAATCGATGGTGACTTGCTGCTGCTTGAGCCAATCTCCGTAGGGCTGGCGAGCGGCGAGGGACTTCTTGATCTCGGCGTCGGAGATGATGCGCTGCTGAACCGTGTCGACGAGGAACATGCGGCCGGGCTGCAGGCGGCCTTTCTTCAGGATGTCCTCGGGCGGGGCTTCGATGACGCCGGCTTCGGAGGCGAGGACGACCAAATCATCCTTCGTCACGATGTAGCGGCCGGGCCTGAGGCCGTTGCGATCAAGCGTTGCGCCGATGACGCGGCCGTCAGTGAACGCGATAGCGGCGGGACCGTCCCACGGCTCCATGAGCGAGGCGTGGTACTCGTAAAACGCGCGCTTGTCCTCGTCCATGTCGGGGTTGCCGGCCCAGGCTTCGGGAATGAGCATGGCCATGACGTGGGGTAGGGAGCGGCCGGACTGGAAGAGGAACTCGACGGCGTTGTCGAGCGAACCGGAATCGCTGCCGCCGGGGACGACGACAGGATAGAGCTCGTTGATCTTGTCGCCGTGAAGCGAGCTTTCGAGGACCGATTGGCGTGCATTCATCCAACTGACGTTGCCGCGGATGGTGTTGATCTCGCCGTTGTGCGCGACGTAACGGTAGGGATGGGCAAGCTTCCAACTGGGGAATGTGTTGGTGGAGAAGCGCTGGTGAATGAGGGCGAGCGCACTGGTCACGAGGGGATTGGCGAGCTCAAAATAAAATTTCTCAATCTGCGGGGCCAGCATCAGCCCTTTGTAGATGATGGTTCGACAGGAACACGAAGGGACGTAGAAAGTGTCCTTGTCCTCGATCTCCGATGCGAAGATTTCGTTTTCAGTGCGGCGGCGAACGCGGTAGAGGAGCCGCTCGAAGGCTTCTTCATCGAGGTCTTTGGGGCGGCCGATAAAGAGCTGCTCGATATAGGGCTGGGAGCTGCGCGCCTCGCGGCCAATGGCGTCGCCGTTGACGGGCGTGTCGCGCCAGCCTAGGACAGTGCAGCCCTCTTCCTGGGCAATGCGCTCAAACACGCCTTCGCACTGGAGGCGGTTCTGGCGCTCGACGGGCAGGAAGCACATGGCCACGCCGTACGCGCCGGGCTCCGGCAACTTCATTCCCAGCTCGGAACACTGGCTCAGGAAGAAGGCATGAGGAATCTGGATGAGAATGCCGGCGCCGTCGCCAGTTTCCGGGTCGCAGCCGGCTGCGCCGCGATGGGTGAGGTTGATGAGCACCTCAAGACCCTTGCGGATGATCTCGTGACTCTTCTCGCCCTTGATGTTCGCGACCAATCCCATGCCGCAGGCATCGTGTTCATCGCGAGGATGATAGAGGCCCTGCGCTTGCGGTTGGCGGAGACGGCGATTGGGAGATGCCATGGCAGCCTTTTTGAGCAGAAGTCTTTGATTGCGACAACGTGATTAATTCGAAGTACACAAACCCTCTGCGATTCTGAGCACGAAAATCGCCTTGCCAGCAGATCGAGAGGTTTTGCATGAGCAGAGCCGGCCGCATCCCGGAGCTGCGCTGTTTTAACTATAACGAAAATCTCCGGACCATGCAGTAGTTCCTTTCAGAATGGGGGACGAAGGGGCCGGGGCAGGCGGGGATTTGGCGAGGGCCCTGGCCTGGGGAAGTGAGGGAATGACTCTCCGGAGTCATCGCATGTTGTGTATTTTCTGCCGTATACTCGGGGTCAATGAAGCGCATGAACTCGACGATTCTGGTCACTGGCGGGGCAGGGTTCATCGGCTCGAACTTTGTTCTGGGCTGGATGAAGGCCGACGCCAGTTCGCCGGCGAGCTCGGTGGTGAATGGCGCCGCGGCGGTGGTTAATCTTGACCTGCTGACCTATGCCGGCAATGCCGCGAACCTTGCGCCGCTCGAGGGCGACGACCGCTATGCCTTTGTGCGCGGGGACATTTGCGACGCGGAACTGGTGGGTTCGCTGCTCGGCAAATACCAGCCAAGGGCGATTGTGCACTTCGCGGCCGAAAGCCATGTGGACAGGTCGATCGTGTCGCCGGAGGGATTCGTCCGCACCAACGTGATGGGCACTTTTACGCTGCTGGAGCAGGCGCGGTTGTACTGGGGCGGGCTTGGCGAGGAAGACCGCGCTACGTTCCGGTTTTTGCACGTCTCGACGGATGAGGTGTACGGAACGCTGGGGCCCAGCGATGCGGCATTCAGCGAGGAGACGGCTTACGCGCCGAACAGTCCGTATGCGGCGTCGAAGGCGGGGTCGGATCATCTGGCGCGGGCGTACTTTCACACCTTCAAGCTGCCCGTGCTGACCACGAACTGCTCGAATAATTACGGGCCATTTCAATTTCCGGAAAAGCTGATTCCGCTGATGATTCTGAATGCGCTGGAGGGCAAGCCGCTGCCGGTGTACGGCGACGGGAAGAACGTCCGCGACTGGCTGTATGTAGAGGATCACTGCGCGGCCGTTCGCACGGTTTTACGCAACGGGATCCCAGGGGAAACGTATAACATCGGCGGCAGCAGCGAGCGGGCGAATATCGATGTGGTGACGGCGATTTGCGACCTGGTGGACGAGATGCGGCCGGGACGGGGTGCCGCATCGAGGCGAGAGCTGATCACTTACGTCCAAGACCGGCCGGGACACGACCGCCGCTACGCGATCGACGCGAGAAAGATTGCGCGCGAGTTGGGGTGGAAACCGGCGGAGAAATTTGAGAGCGGGCTGCGCAAGACGGTGCGCTGGTACCTTGAGCGCGGCGAGTGGGTGGAGAACGTGCGGACCGGGGCCTATCGCGATTGGATCGCGAAGAACTACGCGGAGCGGGCGGCTTTATGAAAGGCATGATTCTTGCGGGTGGATCGGGGACGCGGCTGTATCCCGTGACCCATGTGGTGTCGAAGCAACTGCTGCCGGTGTACAACAAGCCGATGATCTATTACCCGCTGAGCACGCTGATGCTTGCGGGGCTGCGCGAGATTCTGATCATCTCGACGCCGCAGGACACGGGACGGTTCGCGGATTTGCTGGGCGACGGAAGGCGATGGGGCCTGGAGATCAGCTATGCTGTGCAGCCGAGTCCCGATGGCCTGGCGCAGGCGTTTCTCATTGGGCGGGATTTTATCGGCGGGCAGCCGAGCGCACTGGTTTTGGGAGACAACATTTTTTACGGGCAGGGCTTCTCGAAGCAGTTGCAGTCGGCGGCGCAGCTCAAGGATGGGGCGACGATTTTCGCGTACCCGGTGGAGGATCCCCAACAGTATGGCGTGGTGGAGTTCGACAAAGAAGGACGAGCGGTGAGCCTGGAGGAAAAGCCTGCGCATCCAAAGTCGCGCTACGCGGTGACGGGGCTTTACTTTTACGATCGCGACGTGGTCAAGATTGCCGGGACGCTGAAGCCATCGGCCCGCGGAGAGCTGGAGATCACGGATTTGAACCGGCGCTACCTTGAGGCAGGGAAGCTGAAGGTGGAAATCATGAGCCGCGGCATGGCGTGGCTGGACACCGGGACGCACGATTCGCTGCTGGAAGCGGCGACGTTTGTGCACACGATCGAGCGGCGGCAGGGATTGAACATCGCGTGCCCGGAGGAGATCGCGTTCCGGCAGGGATTCATCAACGCCGAGCAACTGGAGAAGCTGGCGGCGCCGATCGCGAAGAGCGGCTACGGGAAGTACCTTTTAGCGTTGCTGCGAGAGCCGTACTTTGCGGCGAAGGCCGAGTAACTATGAAGATCGAACAGACATCGTTGCCCGGCGTGCTGGTGCTCACGCCGAAGATCTACCGCGACGACCGCGGTGCCTTCTCCGAGACGTTTAACCTGCGGCGAATGGCGGAGGCGGGACTGCCGACGACCTGGGTGCAGGACAACTTTTCGGTCTCGCAAAAGAATGTGCTGAGAGGGATTCACTACCAGGTCGCGGAGCCGCAGGGAAAGCTTGTTCGGGTAACGCACGGAGCGGTGCTGGACGTGGCGGTGGATTTGCGGCGCAGCTCGACTTCATTTGGCAAGCACGTGGCCGTCGAGCTGAACGGGGAAAACGGCCGGGTGCTGTGGATTCCCGCGGGATTCGGGCACGCCTTTCTGGTTCTGAGCGAGTGGGCCGGGTTTGCCTACAAAGTGACGGATTATTATTCCCCGGGGGGCGAGCGGACGATTTTGTGGAACGATCCGGAGCTGGCGATCAAGTGGCCGATTGCCGCCGGGGATGCGATAGTGTCGGAGAAGGACGCGAAGGGAAAGCTGCTGCGCGACGCCGAAGTGTTTGCGTAACGCGCGGCGAAATCGGATCGAAAGCTAAGATCAAATTTGAATTCAGGAGACACTGCGTTGACTGAAAATCTGCGTGTGGATGCGGCTGACACTGCTTTTCCGGGCCTGTTGGGCAACCTCAGCCGTAATTTGACGAAACGCTCGGGCGATGAGACGCCAAGAGAAATGACGGCGCCGCATGTTGCCGAGGGAGCGTTCGGCAAAGTGCCCGAGGTGGCGATCGGCTTCTGGATCATCAAGATAGCCGCGACCACGCTGGGCGAAACCGGTGGTGACGCGCTCTCCATGTCGCTGAACCTTGGGTACGCGACGAGCACGATGATCTTCTTTGTGCTTTTTGCGGTTTTGGTAGGTTCGCAGATTCGAGCAAAGAAATTTCATGCGTTTCTGTACTGGGCGGTCATCGTGGCGACGACATTGACCGGAACCACGATGGCGGACTTTTCCGACCGTTCGCTGGGCATCGGCTATCCCGGCGGGTCGTTGATCCTGTTTGCGCTGGTCATTACGGTGCTGACCACGTGGCGGCTCAAGATGGGCTCGATTTCAGTGGAGTGCATCACGTCGCCGAAGGTCGAGGCGTTTTACTGGGCGACGATCCTGTTTTCGAACACGCTGGGCACCGCGCTGGGCGATTGGGTGGCGGATTCGGGCCCAGGCTACGAAGGCGGCGCGCTCATTTTCGCCGGGTGCATCGCGATCGTGGCGCTGATTTATTTCTTCACCAAAGCCTCGCGCGCGGTGCTGTTCTGGGCGGCATTTGTGCTCACCCGGCCGCTGGGAGCGACCCTGGGCGACCTGCTCACCAAGCCGGCTGCGAGCGGCGGGCTGAATCTGAGCCGGTACAGTTCGTCGGCCGCGATTGCGTGCTTTATGTTGATCTGCATTCTGCTGTTTCCGCAACGCGCAGGCCAGCACCCGGGGGCAAAGCTGGCAGAGTAAACAAGCAGGCGAATGAATCCAGCCCGCTCGAGATCGCAGCGGCTTTACCTGGCGAATCCGAAAGTGATAGCTTGCAGAGACCCACTACGGATCCCCATTTCAGAAATGGAGAATTGCGATGTTTTGTCCTCGTTGTGGCGCAGGGGCCCTTCCGGATCAAAGATTCTGCAAGAATTGCGGAAATGCATTAGGAGGCGCGGGGAGCGCGCAGAGTGCAGCTGTCCCAGTTTCCCCGCCCGCCTCGCCCGCCGTACCGCAGCCTCCGGCCGCATCGCTGCACCCTATCCCCGACGGCGGACTCACGTTGGAAGAAGTACTTGCCTGGCTTGAGAGCGGGGGCTACCAAGCGAAGGTGGTCACCGCCGAAAGCGGCAAGCGCCACATTGAGACCCGGTCACAGGGCACCCTGTTCAACATTTTTACGCCCGGCTGCCAGAGCGGGCGCTGCGCCTCCCTTGAACTCGTGTTCGCCTTTTCCACCAACGGCAAATTCGATATTTCGCAACTGAACAAGTGGAACAGCGAGATCCCCTGGTGCAAGGCCTATTACGACACCGTGAACGATCCTTGCCTGGATATGGATATCGCGCTCTGGCCCGGCGGCACGTATGAATCGCTGAACAATCGCTTCGCCGCCTGGAACAACATCCTTGCAAGATTCATCGCCCGATACAATCTGCGCTAGATGCCTCGCCGGCCACCCGCCAGATCGATCGGAGTGGTTTTACCCGGCCAATGCGGAAGTGATATCTTGCGGAGACACTGAACGAATCCCCTTCAGAACTGGAGAATCGCCATGGCTTGCCCTCGTTGTGGCACAGAGTCCCGCCCGGATCAAGGATTTTGCTCGAAGTGCGGCGCTCCATTAGCAACGGCGGAAGGCGCGCAGAGTGCGGCGGGCGTCTCTGCCGCGCCTGTGGCGCAAGCCATGCCGGAGCCGCCACCGGCCGCGCCGCCGCCGTCACCAACCCCGCCGCAGGCTTCACCAATTTCGATGAGCCCTATTCCCGACGGGGGACTAACGATTGAAGAAGTCGCAGCCTGGCTGCAGGGCGAAGGCTACTCCGCGAGTCTGGTTACCGGCGAAAGCGGGAAGCGCCACATCGAAAGCATTGCCCAGGGTCTTCCGCTCAACATCTTTTTGGGCGACTGCAAGGGCGAACGCTGCGCTTCTCTTGAGTTTGCCGCAGGCGTCGCCACCAACGGCAAATTCGATATTTCGCAGATCAATGCCTGGAACTACGACAACCGCTGGTGCCGGGCTTATTACGACGATGTCAACGATCCGTGGCTTAGGATGGATATCGATCTCTGGCCCGGCGGCACCTATGAATCGCTGAAAGATCGCTTCGCGACATGGGACCGCACGCTCGGCAGGTTCCTCGACACGTACGGATTAAGATAGGCTGCGCGCCGCCGTGTGAATGAAATGACCAACGACGCCAGGAACGACGAAAGATCGCGATTGCGGCAGTTCTGGCTCCGCGTCCTGCTGGTGCTGGGAATGCTGTGGGGCGGCATGCCCTTCATTACCACTCCTCTTATATTCCGAGGCACCAACGAGCCCGGTTTCGACGTGTTCGCCGCGGTATTCAATGGGCTCACGGTTCTGCCGGCGTGCGCCATGGCATTCTGGCACCGCCGCGGAGCATGTCTTTGGTTGAGCCTGAATGCAGCTATGGTGGCGACTGCCGTAGCCTTGACCATGGAGCGAACCGGGCACTTCGATCTGGGCGCGCTGGCCGGGGCGGCGGGGCCAGTCTTGTTGGCTCTAAGCCTTGATTACATGGAGTTGCGGCGCTGGCCGGCTGCTCTCAAACGGTAGGGATTCGTGTTGTTTCCGGGCCGCCTGCGCGGTCGATTGTGCAAGCTTGCCAATGGTATACTCAGCAGGTTAAGCGCGCGTCTGCGCCGCCATCTTCAATACCGTTGAGGTAGTCATGTCAGGCCACTCGAAATGGGCCACAATCAAGCACAAGAAGGGCGCGCTGGACGCCAAGCGCGGCAAGATTTTCACGCGGTTACTGAAGGAAATCGCCGTCGCGGCCAAGGGCGGCGGCAACCCAGACACCAATGCGCGACTGCGAACGGCGGTTCTGGCGGCCAAAGCCGAGAACATGCCCCAGGACAACATCAAGCGGGCCATCCAGCGCGGCACCGGAGAGCTCGAGGGCCTGACCTACGAAGAGGTCACCTTTGAGGGGTACGGACCGGGTGGCGTAGCGATCATTGTCGAAGTGATGACCGATAACCGCAACCGCGCGGTGAGCGAGATTCGCCACGCCTTCTCAAAAAATGGCGGGAACCTGGGCGAAACGGGCTCGGTGAAGTTCATGTTCGCCAAGAAGGGCGTGATCGTGGTGGAGAAGTCGGCAGCCAGCGAAGAGAAATTGATGGACATTGTGCTGGAGCACGGCGGCGAGGACCTGAAGGACGAGGGCGAAACGTGGGAGATTCTGACCGAGCCGGGATCGTTCGAGGCAGTGGCTAGCGCGGTAAAGGCCGCCGGGATTCCGACGGTGTTGAGCGAAGTGAGCATGATTGCGTCGACTTACAGCAAGCTGGAAGGCACTGCGGCCAACCAGATGGTTCGCCTGCTTGAGACGCTCGAGGATTTGGACGACGTGCAGAATGTCCACTCGAACTTCGACATGGACGCCGAGCAGATGGAGCACGCGGCCAGGTAAGGAAGTACGAAGCAGACAGGGAAAAGGCCGCCCGGTCGTGGCGGTCTTTTTTTGGAAGAAACAGGGACTAAGGGACCAGCGATCTTTCGACTTTGCCCAGGATGGGCTCCGGGACGAAGGGACCGAAAACCAGAGGGTGGGGGAAGAATTTGAGGCGAGCTGAAGGAATTGTTTTGCTTTTGTTGCTGGCGGGAACAATGGTTGTTGCCGCTCAAACGCCGGGCAGTAGCAGCGGAGGCAAGACGCCGCAGATCGATGGTTCCTGGCCGATTGCCCCAGACCCGGTGGGCCAGGTTAGGAACAACCGCAGCTGGGAGCTTGGCCCGTTTCTGAATTGGGGCACGGGCGTCGGCGACCGGTCGAACTACAAGTTTTTCTGGGGTGGGTTCGAGTTGGGTAAGGTTTTGACGCCGGTGGTGCACGCGGGGATTTTCAGCGGGCAATTCGAATTCGCAGGCAACATCATGCCGCTGTGGCAGGCGTATACGCCGGCGCCACACGAGCAGGCTTATACCTGCGTGACGACGACCGGGCAATTCGTCACCTGTCTTTTGCCGTTTGGCGGCGGAACGTTTCGCGGCGTGAGCCTGACGCCAGTGATCTTTCGCTGGAACTTCCTGAGCAAGTCGCGGCGGATTCAGCCGTGGTTTCAGGCCGCGGGCGCGCTGATTTATACCACGCATGAGTTCCCGCCGAACGTCATGAGCAACAAAGAGGAGAACATCGATGGCTCGACCAGCGTGTGGAACTTCGGTCCCCAGGGCGGAATCGGGGTGCATTACTTTCTGCGGCCGAAGCGGTCGATCGATCTGGGCATCAATGCGGTGCACATCTCGTCGGCGTCGCTGGGCGACCGCAACCCCGGAGTGAATGCGAGTATCCAGATCCAGGCGGGTTATACGTTCTGGAAATGATACGAGCAGGGGACCGAGAGAACAGCGGGCGGGGATCAGGGATTAGGAAACTGTGAACCGAGAATTGCGAACAATGAACTGCGGATAGGGATCACGGCTGGAACGTAAGAGAGCAGGGCAACGGTGAGCGGAGCGATCGTCGAGTGCGTTCCCAATTTTTCAGAAGGCACGGATGCTGGCCGCGTGGAATCGATCGTAGCCGCCATGCGGATGGATGGAGTGCACCTGCTGGATTGGTCGATGGACGCGGACCATAACCGCTCAGTGGTGACGATTGCCGGAGAGCCGGCCGCGGTGGTCGAGGCGGCGGTGCGCGGCGCGGGCAAGGCCGTGGAACTGATCGACCTGACCCGGCAGCAGGGAGTGCATCCGCGGATCGGCGCGGCGGATGTGATTCCGTTTGTGCCGGTAAGCGGGATCAAGCTGGAGCAGTGCGTGATGCTGGCGCGGCAGGCCGGCCTCGAAATCTGGCGGCGGTTTGGAGTGCCGGTTTACTTCTACGAGGCGGCAGCGGCGCGGCCGGACCGGGTGAATCTCGAAGACATTCGCCGGGGGCAGTTCGAAGAGCTGAGAGACGCGGCGCAGAAAGACCCGTCGCGGCGGCCTGACCTGGGAGGACCCGGGCTCCATCCCACGGGCGGCGCCTGCGCCGTGGGAGCGCGCAAGTTCCTTGTTGCGTACAACATCTACTTTGATTCGCCTAACGTCACCGTGGCGCGGTCCATCGCCCGGGAGATTCGAGCGGCTTCAGGGGGATTGAAAGGCGTAAAGGCGATGGGGGTTTTGGCGCACGGGCGGGCGCAGCTCTCGATGAATATTACGGATTTTGAGGCGACGCCGCTGTCGGTTGTGCACAAGAAGGTAACGAGCCTGGCGGCGCGCCATAAGACCCAGATCGCCGAGGGAGAGGTGATCGGGCTGATTCCTCAGGCGGCCTGTGAGCGGGAAAGCGACTGGATGCGTCAATTAGATGAGTTCGACGAACAGACCAAGATCCTGGAGCGGCGCCTCGAGCACCCTTTGGCGTGGCCGCAAGGGTAACGTCCGGCGAACGAAAGGGCGGACCAGCAAAGCACCAAATCGGTACAATGGGATCAGGCGCCAAGGCCAAAACGGCGCGGAGAAACGCGAATTTTCGCCCGACGCAGGCGAGTTGGACGGCAAGAAGCCTGCGCGCGATCGAATTTCGGAGGGTTAAGTTGAAGAGGTTAGCGAAGTTTGCGATAGCAGCGTTCATGGTGGCGGCAGTTGTTCCAGCCCCTGCCGCACAGCTGACAACGGATGCGCGCGGGGCGATCCCGCGCGACGTGCAGCAATTGGTGGTGATCGATTACCGCGCGATGCAGAATTCGACGGCGGCAATGAATTTGCGCAACCGCGTGGAGCCGCCCGAGCTGAAGCAGTTCGACGAGGCATTGAGCAAGTTCACGCTGAAGCCGGTTCTGGCCTCGGGCAAGCCGAGCGCGAACCCCGGCGAACCCATCGATCATTACGTGGACGAGCTGGCGTTTGCGTTGTTCCGGCCCACGCCCACCAGCGATTCGCTGCAGTCGGTGGGAATCGCACAGGGCCAGTTCCCCACCGAGGATATTCTGGCGAGCTTTAAGGCGCAGAAAATCAAGCCCACGATGATCCGGACCAACAGCATGTACCCGATGACCAAAACGGGGATGGTACTTTGCTTTGTCGATCCGTCGACCATGGTTTTTGGAAGCAAGGACTCGGTGACCAAGGCGCTGGATGCGCGCGACGGAATGACCCAGAGCATGCTGACCAACAATTCGATGATGGGCGCGATGCAGAGCGTGGATTCGAGTTCGTTGTGGAGCATTCTGGATGACAAAGGCACGCAGACGATGATGAAGCAGTTGCTGGGCGAGGCGGGATCGGTGACCGATTTCGACAGCGTGAAGCAGCGGCTGGAAGCATCGTGGTATTCGATGGACTTTGCCCACGGCGTGAGGTTTGAATTAACGATCTCAACCGGCGATTCGTTTGCGGCGGCCACGATTTCGTCGCTTCTGTCGGCGGCAGTAATGCTGCGCAAGATGACGGGCTCGGATACGGAGAAAGAGGCGCTGAACGAGACCTCAATTGACTCGAATTCAGGAAAGCTGGAGGTCAATTTTGCGGCCTCGGATACTGAGTTCAGCGCGCTGTTGCAGTCGCCGCTGTTCCAGACCATGGTGCATTGACCGGACCATTGACCGGACATTGTTCGCTGGCGAAAAGCGGCCCGCTAGTCTGCCGCTGATCTGAAAACGATGCGTTACACGGGCGGCGTTCAGCCGCCCGAATCATTTTCCGGAGAAATTACGCCTCGGCAATAGCCGCGATGGACACCCTCATGCCGGGGATGCGAACGGGTAATTTGGCGCCTTGCCGCGCGGGCGGGTCCACCGGGAACCATTGAATCCACTCTTCATTCATTCCGGCGAAGTCCGCTTCCTCAAGAAGGATGACGGTGGCGCTTACGACCCGGTCGAGGGAAGTGCCCGCAGCCTTGAGGATCGCAGACACATTCTGCAGGCACTGTCTGGTCTGCTCCTGGATCGTATCCCCGACAAGCTTCCCGGTTACGGGATCGTGCGGACTGGTGCCTGAGACGAACACAAGACCTGCTGCCCGTACTGCCTGGCTGTACGTCGGCGGCGGAGACGGTGCGTTCGGTGTTCGAATGATTTCTCTTGCCATAGATTTCTCCAGTTCTGAGCGAACGGCCTGGATGCTCAATGCGAGGCTTGCTTGATTCGGAAGGGCCGGCTATGACGGCACACGAGCGCTCCTAAGAGGACATCGTCTCACAACGCCGTATTTTGAGCTGCGAATTTGACACCGGCGCTTTGAATCAGGCGGGCGGGGTGAGCTGGGGCAGGAACCGCGCTTTGCCTGCGGGTAGAAGGACGATTTTGAGCTGCCCCTGCTGGCGCTCAACAAGCGTGGGGCCGGCGATCTGGATTTGCTTTCCGTCTGCGCCGGTGTAGGTGATTTTGAGCGGGCCGCTGCCGTTGACCTGAAAACGATAGTGGTAAACCGCCCCTGAAGCGATGCGGTCGACGCCAAAGCTGGCGCTGGGGTAGTCAACTTCGAGGAGCTGAATGTCGGCGCCAGTGCGGTTTTCGATGGTGGCGTCGATGTGGTAGGAGTGGCAGGCCGCGGCGGTGAGGACGACGGCGGAGAGAAAAGCGGCGAAGAGTGCGCGGTGCACCGAGCCGATGCGGGTCACTTGTCTGGCTCCTCTTGCGGCGGCGCAGACTCAGCGGCGGGAGAATTGTGCGCGGCGTGCTTCGCTAGGTCTTTTTCCACTCGGTCGAGGCGCTTGAGCAGCTCGGGGAGGCGTTGAAAGATCGTGACCGCGCGCAGCCAGATGCGATTATCAAAACCGGGTGAGCCGGAGATCATTTTGCCGGGCGGAACGTCGTGCGAGACAGCGGATTGAGCGGTGAGAATGACGCCGTCGCCGACCGTGCAATGACCTGCGATGCCCACCTG
Source organism: Chlamydiia bacterium (assembly GCA_963804085.1). Lineage (GTDB taxonomy): Bacteria > Chlamydiota > Chlamydiia > Chlamydiales > Rhabdochlamydiaceae > CAWDOQ01. The sequence continues at coordinate 28,855 of CAWDOQ010000019.1, forward strand.
GCCGGCGAGAATCACGTTGTTGCCGATGATGGAAGAGCCGGCGAGGCCGGTTTGCGCGCAGATCAACGAGTCGTTTCCGATTCTCGACCCGTGGCCGACCTGGACCAGGTTGTCGACCTTGGTGCCGTCGCCGATTTCCGTAGCCCCTACAGTCGCGCGGTCGATGGTAGCGTTGGCCTGCACGTCAACGCGGCTGCCGATGCGGACGGGACCGGATTGCGGGATTTTCTCCCAATGGCCCTCGGCATTTTTGGCGAAGCCAAAACCGTCCGCGCCGATGACGACTCCGTTTTCGAGCGTGACGTGGTCGCCGAGAACGCAGTTTTCGCGAACGACGGCGTGCGCGTGCGCGAAGAAGTGGCTGCCGACCTCAACGCCGGGATAGATTACGACGTGAGGCAGGATGGTCGCGTGCGGGCCGATGCGGACTTGCGGGCCGATGACGGCGTATGCGCCGATGTGCGCGTCTGCGCCGATGACGGCAGTCGGATCGATGACCGCAGTCGGATGAATTCCGGGCAGATAAGCTGGCGGCTGGTAGAAGAGGCCGAGCGCGCGCGAGAAGGCGTGATAGGGATTCTTGATGCGCAGGGTTGCGGCGGTGATTTCCTGAAACTCAGGCTCGACGAGGACGGCTGCGGCGCGCGTGGTGCGAGCGAGCGCGGTGTACTTAACGTTCGCAACGAAAGTTATTTCGCTGGGGCCGGCTTCTTCAATGCCTTTGACGCCGGTAATTTCAAGGTCCGGGTCGCCGCGGAGTTCCGCGCCCAGCTTCGCTGCCAATTCGCCTAGCTTCATTGAGGAAATTGTAAAGGGTTGGGCGTGCTGGGCTGCAGTTGTAATCTCCAGATAGGGACGGGTCGTCGGAGAACCGGATGAGCATCGGCGAGGTTAACATTGGGCATGCGTCATTTGAGTCTAATTCATTTGCTTCTGCGTGGCTGCCAATGGGACGAAGACGCAATATGTCGAAAAGCTCTGGCTCTACGACGTTTACGCCACTAGTGTGACGAGGTAAACTGAAAAATCAATCGTAGATCGGTGGAGCGAGGTCAATTCCGGACCTGGGCTCATGTCACGGATCTGGACGGGCGGCCGCATTTCAGGTTTCTTCGCCACGAATGTCATCCTCCCCGTGAAGCCAACGAAATTCTCGTTCCAACATTTGGACACAGGCTTCAAGGTCGTGATGAATGGGGCAAATGTCTCAGCTACACTTGATCTTCTCCCCGACATGCGGATCATCAGCGTGACGAGTGAGCTTCCGCAGGCGCAACATTTCGCAACCGAGTTCGCATCCGGGCCAAATGGCTATCTTCTTCAATCGGTGAAGACGGGGGCCGGCGCCGACGGAAACACTCCCTGGGACGCCATCTTCGCTTACCGCTATCAGAATGTCCAGAGCTTTCAAATCCCCGTTGGGGTGGCCGTAACTCAGGTGGCGAGCGGCGAGAGGTGGGACTACTCTCTCGATGACTGCAAGGCCGTGTCTGGCGTAGTTGTTAAAGTGCAGGCACCTGGAAAGTAGCGAACTGGAAGCCTTCATTCGATTCAATGGACCCGGAATCCTCGTTTTGGGTCACCTAAGTTGGCCTAGGTCAGATCGACTCCAGACGTGCGGAATGGCGGTCAATCGCCCGGGACAGCGCCGGTCGCGCTCAAGCAGAACCTTAGCGTGATGCAGAGTCTGATCTTTGTTCACTATCGAGCTTGGCAAGCGCTGAATCCGCCGGTGAATCCAGAAGGCAGAGCTGATGATCCCAAGGAGCAAAAAGATTACGCTGAATTCCGTCCAATGCACGACGTGATACGGATCACCGCGCCCCAAATCGCGAGCCATGGAGAAGAATTGCATTCCAAACAGCAGGGAAAACATGGCGAGGCAGAAGATCGAGCCGTAGAGGTTCGAGACGAGTTGGGACCGGCCAAGATTCCGATCATTGAATATTCTTTGGCGAAGCATGGTCAGAATTATAGCTCGGTCTGCCGGACAAGATCCGCGCCCCGGCAGGTGGCCGGCAATAGTGACCTGTGCCGATGATTCTCCGAAAACCTGCTCGCTTCCCGTGCAGCCAAGACGTCCTGTGAGCTAACGCGTCAGCGATGCGGGGTCTGTGACGGCGGGGACGGCGGTTTGCGGCGGCGCCTGAAGCGTGTGCGCGGCGGATTGTGCGGCGTCGAGGGTTGCGCCCGGGATGATGCCGAGGACGAGCGTGGCAGCGACGGCGAGAAACAGGGCGGCGAGGACGGCTGCGCCGATCTGCAGGCTTGGGAGCAGCGAGGCGAGCGATTTCCGTTTCTTTGTCGGGATCGGGTTTTTGTGCGGCGACAACAGCGAGGCGGAGGTAATAAGCGGCGGCTAATCCCGAGTTGAGCAGGCCGATGATGGCGAGCCAGACGGCACCGCCGCCGACGGCTGCCGTGAAGGAGTAGAACTTGCCGAAGAAGCCGCCGGTGAAGGGAATCCCGATGAGCGAGATAAGGAAGAAGATGAGCAGGCTGCCGAGGATTGGCGAGCGATAGACGAGGCCGCGGTAGTCGTCGATGAGGGAAAGCTGCTCGTCGTACCCGGCGACGAGCGTGACGACGGCGAAGATGTCCGACGTTCATGGCGGCATAAGCGGCGATGTAGAAGCTGGCGGCAGCGATGCCGATTTCGCCGATGCCGGCGAAGGCGGCGAGCAGGTAGCCGGCGTGAGCGATGGCGGAGTAGGCCAGCATTCTTTTCACATTTTGCTGGCGGAGGGCCGCGAGGTTGCCGACGGTCATGGAGAGCACGGCGACGATCCAGAGCAGCGGCGCCCAAATAGAGCGGAGATGCGGGAACATTTCGTAGACGACGCGAAGCAGCAGCGCGAAGGCGGCTGCTTTGGGCGCGGTTGAGAGCAGCGCGACGACGGGCGAGGGCGCGCCTTCGTAAACATCGGGCGTCCAGACGTGGAAGGGCGCGGCGGAGACTTTGAAGAGAATTCCGACGAGCATGAGCGCCAGCGCTGCAAGAACTAGGGTTTGATTCTGCGCGACGGGAGCGAGCAGGGCGATCTGGTAGATCTGCGTGGTTCCGGTTGCGCCGAAGATGAGCGCGATGCCGTAGAGCAAAAACGCAGTCGCGAACGAACCGAGGAGGAAGTATTTGATGGCGGCTTCTGGGCCGCGGCCGGTGTGCTTGCGCCAGCCGGCAAGAATGTAGGTGGAGATGGAGGAGATTTCGAGGGCGATGAAGACGACGAGGAGTTCGACGGCGGAGGTGAGCAGGCACATGCCGACGGCTCCAAAAACGATGAGCGCGTAGAACTCGCCCTGATGGTGGGTGTGCTCGGGGAGCGCGTCGAGCGAGAGCAGGAGTGCGACGAGCACGATGCCGCAGATAAGGATGTGGAAGAAGACAGTGAAAGCGCTGGTCTCGACGGTCGAGTAGAAGCCGGCTCCTTCGGGCAGGGAAAGCTGCCATACGCTGGCCCATAGAGCGATCGTGGTTCCGATGGCGGCGACCCAGCCGAGCGGGCGGCGCGGCCACGAGGCAGGGAGCGAGGCGTCAATGAGCATGATGACGACGCCGCTCAGCGCGAGGATAACCTCGGGGAGGATGCGGTCGATGTCGGGAACGGGATTCACCGCTGGGCCTCCGAGGAAGATGGGGTCGCATTTGCGCTCGGCGGCGCGGATGAGTGCTGTTCGATTTCGCGAACGAATGTCTTGCGGCGGATGAACGCCGGTGCGAATGGTGTTGAGCCAGGGAGTCGGCGCAAGTCCCATGACCAGCATGAGGACGACGAGCGGCGTGAGGATGGCGAGCTCGCCAAAGCGGAGATCGACGGAGGGCTTGGAGGCAGTGAGCGCGCTTTCAGGGCCGTAGAAGATGCGCTGAACGAGAGAAAGCATGTAGGCCGCGCCGAGAATGATCGCCGAGCGCGGCAGCGACGGCCCAGGGGCGGCTGACTCCGGCGAAGGTGCTGGAGAGGATGATGAACTCGCCGATGAAACCGCAGAGCATGGGCAGGCCGATCATGGCCAGCGACGCAATCACGAAGTAGGTGGCTGCGCGGGGCAGTTTGGCGGCGAGGCCGCCGTAAGAATTGATGAGGCTGGTGGCGTAGCGGATTTCGAGCGCGCCGAGAAGCAGGAAGAGCGCGCCATCAACGACTCCATGAGAAAGAATCTGATAGACGCCGCCGGCCCAGCCGAGGAAAGTGAGGCCGTAGATGGCGAGAACGATGAGGCTAGAGGTGGCTGAGCGCGGCGAAGGCCATCAGACGCCAGAAGTCTTTCTGCACAAGAGCGAGGCACGCGCCGTAGAGGATTCCGATGACGGCGAGCGCGATGAGAAGCGGCGCGATGGCGCGGGACTGCGCGGGGAAGAGTCCCACGTGGAAGCGAATCATGGAGTAGAGGCCGAGCTTTCCGGCAACGACCATGGCGAGCGCGACCGGGAGCTTCGCTGTAGGTGTCGGCGAGCCAGCCGTGGAGCGGGAAGACGGGAACCTTGACCGCGAAGGCGAAGAGAAATGCGAGCGCGACCCAGTAGAGCGCTCCGGCGGGAAGAACGCCGCTGGCCGTCTGGTATTGGAGATCGGCGAAGTTGAAGGTGTGAGTCTTCGCATAGAGCCAGAGAATCGCGACAAGCAGCGGCGCGGATGGGATGAAAGTGAAGAGGAAGAACTTGAGCGCGGCGCGCGGGCCGTCTTTGCGGCCATACATGGCGATGAGGATGGCCATGGGGACGAGCGAGAGCTCCCAGAAGCCGTAGTAGAGCATGAGGTCGAGCGAGATAAAGACGCCGAACATGGCGGTCTGCTGGACGAGGAAGAGCGCGTAGTAAACCTTGCGGCGGGTCTGGATGGCGCTCCAACTGGCGACGACGCCGACGGGCGCGAGCAGGCCGACGAGAACGACGAGCCAGAGGCTGAGGCCGTCGACTCCGACGTGGTAGAAGATGGCGGGGCTTTCGATCCAGGGAATGTTGCGCTCGAATTGGAAGCCGGACTGGCCGGTGACAAAGTGCGCGGGAAGATGGAGCGTGAGGAGGAAAGTGAAGAGCGTAGTGATGAGCGCGATCCAATTGGGAAGCTTGGCGCGGTCGGGCAGGAGCGCGACGAGGACCGCGCCTGCGAGAGGAACCAGCAGGATGAGGGTAAGAATGGATTGGGATCGAATGTGCTCATATTCTCAATGCCCCGCCTGTCCGGCTTGAATCACGGTGATGTGACTTACTTTGAAAATGGTTTCGGAATGAAAGAAGGGCAGGCTCCACGCATGGGGCGAGCCAGTGAGCAGCAGAAACAGGAGCACGGCAGCGGCTCCGGCGGCCAGCCACGCGGCGTAAGAGCGCAGATTGCCGGACTGCCAGCGCTGGAGAATCATTCCGCTGATGCTGGCGATGCCGGCGAGAAGCCAGGCAAGGCCTGCGAGTAGAACGTCGACTCCGCCCAGAACGTATTTTGAGAAAGCCAGCAACGGCTTGACGATCAGCGCGCCGTAGATTTCGTCGACGTAGTACTTGTTCAAGAGCAGCTTGTAGCCGGTGGGAAGCGCGGCGGCGAGCTCAGCGGGACGCTCGATCTTGCGGCGGTAGTATTTGTCGGCGATCAGCCAGCCTTCAAGCGCGACGAGAACGGCGGCGATGCTGAGGACAAATTCCAGGCCGGGATTGCCTTCGGGCATGGGCCGGTGCGCGGCGGCAGCGGGAGCAAGATAGGCGCTGAAGCGATCGAGACCGATCCAGCCGCCGCAAACGGAGAGGACGGCGAGAATGACCAGACGGGACCAGCATCGACAATGGCGTGGCGTGATGGCGGCCGGTTTCGCTGCGCGGCTCGCCCATGAATGTGAGGTACCAGAGACGAAACATGTAGAACGACGTGAGGAGTGCGGTGACGAGGCCGACGAACCAGAGGAGCTTGCCGCCGGTTCCATCGAGGAATGCGGCGTAGAGGATTGCGTCTTTCGAGAAGAAGCCGGCGAAGGGCGGAAATCCTGCGATGGCGAAGACGGCCGCGGTCATGGTCCAGAAGGTGACGGGAAGTTTGGTGCGCAGGCCGCCCATCTTGCGCAGATCCTGCTCGCCGCCCATGGCGTGGATGACGGAGCCTGCCGCGAGGAAGAGCAGCGCCTTGAAGAACGCGTGCATGACAAGATGGAAGATGGCCGCCGAGTATGCCGCTACACCGCAGGCGAGGAACATGTAGCCGAGCTGCGAGATGGTGGAGTAGGCGAGCACGCGCTTGATGTCGTTTTGGACAAGGCCGATGGTGGCGGCGAACAGAGCGGTGGCCGCGCCGACGATGGCGACGGTCCAGAGCGCGACGGGCGCGCGATCGAAGAGCAGATGCGTGCGGGCGATCATGTAGACGCCGGCGGTGACCATGGTGGCGGCGTGGATGAGCGCGGAGACGGGCGTGGGGCCTTCCATGGCGTCGGGCAGCCAGATGTAGAGCGGGAGCTGCGCGCTTTTGCCGGCAGCGCCGACAAGCAGGCAGAGGCAGATAACGGTGAGGACGGTCCCGTGCCATGCCGGATCGACCGCGAGCCGAACGGCGATATCGCCGAAGCTGAGCGTGCCGAAGGTCGAAAGCACGAGAAAGATTCCGATGAGAAATCCGAAGTCGCCAATGCGGTTGACGATGAAGGCCTTCTTGCCTGCGTCGGCGGCGGAGTTTTTCTGGAACCAGAAGCCGATGAGCAGATAGGAGGCAAGACCGACGCCTTCCCAGCCGACGAACATGAGGAGGAAGTTGCCGGCAAGGACCAGGACGCGTCATGAAGAAGAGAAAGAGATTGAGGAAGCTGAAGTAGCGCGCGTAGCCGGGCTCGTCGCGCATATAGCCGACGGAGTAGACGTGGATGAGGAAGCCGACTCCCATGATCACCAGGAGCATGACCGCGGAAAGCTGATCGAGGACGAAGGTGAAATCGACGTGAAGGGCGCCGATGGCGAGCCATGGATAGGAGAGCGATTCGACAGCGGGGAGGGCGAGCGCGGTGACCGGACCGCAGCCGCGACAGCTTGACGCCGCGGTGATGACGGTGGCCCCGAAGTCACTCAGGACCAGGACGAGGGATACGAGAGGCGCGAGGACGCCAATGGCCGAGACGAGCCGCCGGGGCATGCCGGGAGCCGAGGATTCCGTTGAGCAGGAAGCCCAGGAACGGAAACAGCGGAATCAGCCAGAGATGTGCGGACTCGTTCATAGCTTCATCAGGTCGATACGGTCGACGGCCAACGTGGAACGCGCGCGGAAGACAGCAATAATGATGGCCAGGCCGACGGCGGCTTCAGCGGCGGCGACCATCATGACGAAAAAGACGAAGATCTGGCCCCGCACCTCGTGCCATTGATAGGCAAAGGTGACAAAGGAAAGATTGACGGCGTTGAGCATGAGCTCAATGGACATGAAGACAGTGATGAGGTTGCGCTTGATGAGAAAGCCGACGACGCCGAGCGAGAAAAGGATCGGCGCTAAGCAGCAGATACCAGGAGAGCGGGACGTCGTGTTGAAGGAAGCTCACTTTTCGGCCACACTTTCCGAATCGGGGATCTTGGAACCTTCGACGTGGGCCAACGCGACCGCGCCAAGGATCGCGATGAGGATGAGCACCGAGGTGACTTCAAAAGGAAGCAGAAGTTCGTGGAAGAGCACCTGGCTGAGAAGTTCCAGGTTCGATTGGCCGGGCGCGTTGGAGAGGCCTTGGCCGAGATGCGCGGAGCCTAGTCCCTGGGCGCGAAGAATAATGGTGGCAAGGACGGCAAGGATCGCAACGACTGCAGGAAAGCCGACACGGGATGCGGCGCGGCTGCCGAGGGTGCGCTCTTCGCGGCCGGCATTGAGCAGCATGACGACGAAGGTGAAGAGCACCATGACGGCGCCAGAGTAGACGATGATCTGGGCGATGGCGAGGAACTCCGCGCCGAGAAGCAGGTAGAGAACGGCGAGCGAAGTCATGACGACGATGAGCGAGAGCGCGCTGTTAATGGGATGGGTCTGCAACAGGAGATTGATGGCTCCAGCGAGGCAGAATCCGGCAAACAGGAAGAACAGGATCAGATGCATTGTCGTTCGAGGAAAATCCCTCCCGATTGTAAATGAGCGCGATTCGCGAAGACGCGCGCCCGTCAGCGATAGGCAAGCCAGAGGCTTGTTCCCACAATGTTGAGGATGGCGAGCGGAAGCAGATAGCGCCATCCGAAGTTCATCAGCTGGTCATAGCGGAAGCGCGGCAGCGTGCCGCGCACCCAGACGTAGAGACAGAGAAACAGAAAGACTTTTGCGACGAACCAGAAGAGCGGCAGAAATGCGTTGACGAAGGTGCTCTGAAACGGCGGCATCAGGTTGCCGAAGGGGCTGGTCCAGCCGCCAAGAAAAAGCAGCGTGGCCACGCAGCCCACGTTGATCATGTTGCCGTACTCGGCCATGAAGAACATGGCGAATTTCATGGAGCTGTACTCGGTGTGATAGCCGCCGGTGAGTTCGCTTTCGGCTTCGGGCAAATCGAAGGGCGAGCGGTTGGTTTCGGCGAAGGCGGCCATGAGGTAGATGAAGAAGGCGAACGAACTGGCCTCCGCCGACAATATTCCACGTAGCAGCGCCGAGGGTGGCCTGCTGCTCGACGATAACGCGCAGGTTGAGCGATCCGGCGTGGAGAACGACACCGACGAGCGAGAGACCCAGCGCCAATTCGTAGCTGATGAGCTGCGCTGAAGAGCGGAGAGAGCCAAGCAAAGAGTATTTGTTGTTCGACGACCAGCCGGCGAGCGCGATGCCGTAAACGCCGATGGAAGTGATTCCGAGAATGACGAGCAATCCGACGTTGATATTGGAGATCTCAAAGAGATCGAAGCCGTGCGGGCCCATGCCAGGCGCGCCGAAGGGAATGACGGCGATGGCGATGAGCGCGCAGCCCAGCGAGATGATGGGCGCGAGGAGATAGAGCGGCCGATAGACGGCGGTTGGAATCAGATCTTCTTTGAGGAACGATTTCGCGCCGTCGACCAGCGGCTGCAAGAGTCCGAATGGACCAACGCGGCTGGGACCCCAGCGGTTCTGGATGCGGCCGACAAGCTTGCGCTCGAGGAGCACGGTGTAGGCGATGCCCATCAGCATCACCACCGTGACCACGGCGACCTTGAGCGAGGCTCCAGAGAAAAAATGTCGAGGATCGTCACGTGCGTTCAACCTTCGTAGCACCTTACTTCGGATTTCCAGCTTCTGTCAGCTAGCTGCCGTTTCAGCTAAGTCCTAGCGGACGGCGGTCCCTTCTGACGTCAGTCGGCTGCGGATTTTGCCAGTTCCTTTGATTGATGTTCTTCGAGTTGCTTCAGAGCTGTGCTGTATCGGCCCAGCGTTCCTGAGGTGAAAAGCGTGTCGTGCGCGGGAACATCGAGTTCCGGTGCAGTCAGCGCGGAGACCGGGACAAATCCGGCCGGCGATGGCCGACGGTTCGGTGTGCACGTCGTTGCCCGCGAAAAGATTGATGCGATCGAGCTGGTAGCCGGGAACGAGGCGCTCGATTTCGTCGAGGACGGCGAGCGGATCGAAGGGGCTGAGTTTGGGTTCAAGGCCGTTGGCTTCAAGCCAGACAGCGTGCCGGTCGGCCTCGCCCGACTGCGCGCCGCGCGACTGGCCAAGATCGCCAGTGGTGCCGCGTTTGCCAAAGGGAACAAGCGTGCTGACGTCGACGCCCATGGCGCCGGCGAGCCGAACGAGAATTTCGAAGTCGGGTTTGACGCCTGCGCGGTCGGCGGCTTTGCGAACGATCTGGATGTCGCCGAAGGTGTTGGTGACGGTGCCGGATTTTTCGTAGAGACTCGCGGCGGGAAAAACGACGTCAGCCAGCGCCGCAGTCTCGGTGAGGAAAAGATCCTGCACGATGAGGAAGGTGTGCTGAAGAGTAGCCGGATCGAGTTTGGCATGCGAAACAGGATTGGCGCCAACGACGAGAAGCGCGCCAAGGTCGCCGGCGGCGGCGGCATCGAGCATTTGCGGCAACGAATTGCCGGGCGCGCCAGGGAGACCAGGGTACTCTGCGAAAGCGCCGGGAGCCGTGACCGGAATGTAGCCGGGAAGAAGGTCAGGGAAGAGACCCATGTCGGCCGCGCCGCGCGAATTTGAGTGGTCGCCGAGGTAGGCGAAGCGCACGTTATCGCGCTTCAGGCCCCAGGCAATGAGTTTTTCGACCGCCTCGCCGCGAAATTCTTCGCCGAAAATGACGATGAGCGATTCTTCAGCGAGGATCGCCTTGCTGAATTCGGTTCGGCCGGAGTCAAGAGAGGTGGCGAGCTTGCTGTAGTCGCCGGGACGGAGGTCGCGCGTGGCTTTGGCCTGGCGCGCGAGCTTGATGGTCCTCGAATTGGCGATGTAAAGCCGGGCGCGATTGAGGCGCACGCTGGTGCGGAGGAGCCAGGCCAGGAGCGGATGCTCGTCCGTCGGATTGCCGCCAACAAGCAGGACCGCGCAGCCTTGGGCAATGTCGCGCAGGCTTGCGGTTTTGCCGGGGTGGCCTGCGAGTGCGCGCGCGAAAGACGCGTAATCCGTAGTCCGCTCGTGGTCGATATTGTTGGTGCCAAGAACCGTCCGCGTAAACTTTTGCAGCAGGTAGTTCTCTTCGTTCGTGGTGCGGTTGGAGCCGATGACGCCTATCGCCGAACCGCCGCGCGTGTCGCGAATCTCCTTCAGCTTTCCAGCGGCAACGCGAATGGCATGCTCCCATGTGGCGGGCTCGAGCTTGCCTTGCGCATTTCTGACGAGAGGCTGCGTAAGCCGGTCGGGGCTCTCGACGAAGTCGAATCCGAAGCGGCCCTTGGCGCAAAGGAAATCGCCGTTGATGCCGCTCTTGTCGCGATTGTCGGCGCGAACGATCTCGGAGCCGTCGTTGGATTGGCGCACGCCGAGCGTGACTTTGCAGCCGTCGGAGCAGTGGGTGCAAACGGTGGAAACGTGGTTCATCTCCCAGGGGCGGGTTTTGTAGCGATAGCTGCCGCTGGTGAGCGCGCCCACCGGGCAGACGTCGATGCACATGCCGCACTGCTCGCAGTCGAGTTGGTTGCCCCCAACGTCTTCCCGAGTATGTTCGGGACGATCACCGAGTCTGCGCCGCGATTGTGGATGCCCAGCGCCCACACGTCCATGCCTTCGCCGCACATGCGGATGCAGCGGTAGCAGAGGATGCAGCGCGGGCGGTCGTAGAAGACGGCGGGCGACCACTGCTGCTCATCGCGATGGTGCTTGACCTCGACGAAGTGGCTTTCGCCTGCGCCGTATTTGAAGGTCATGTCCTGCAGCTCGCACTCGCCGCCTGCGTCGCAAACGGGGCAGTCGAGCGGGTGATTGCCGAGGAGCAGCTCGATGGTGGCCTTGCGCGCCTGCGCGATCTCGGGCGACTCGGTGATGAACACCTGGCCCTCGGCCACCTGCGTGGTGCAGGCGGTTTGCAACTTGGGAACTTTTTCCTGGCGCACGACGCACATGCGGCAGGCGGCCTGGAGCGAGAGGCCGGGATAGTAGCAGAACGCCGGGAATCTCGATGCCCGCCTTGCGGCAGGCGTCAATGAGCAGCGTTCCCGCGGGCGCGGTCAGCTTCTTTCCGTCGACAGTGAAGGTTACGTCGGGCATCTTTTTCGATCTTTCCGGGCACGAATCCTACGCCGTCATTTTCCGGCGCAGCGTCGAGGCTGCGGGCATATCAACATCCAACAGCTCCACGATCAGGTAATGTCCGGCGTTTTTCGACGAGAGATCTTCTTCCGAGAGTTTGACGGTCTTCGTTTTAGGGGCAGGAATTGGGTCGCCGTCATCCGCCATCCACTGCAGGTGTGACTCGATCGCTTCGCGCATCATGCGACGCATTTCGGTCAAGGATTTTCCTGTAGAAATGCACCCAGGCACGTCGGGCGCAAATCCCGAGAAGTTCCGTTTGCCTCGTTCGTAGACGACTAGAAATCGCTGCTTCATTTCATTCCCGCCTGTTTCAAGATCGATTGAAGAGTTTTTGGATGAATGTCATCTCCGGGGTGCCCAGGCACTGTCACCTTTCCGAGTTTAATAGGATGCTTGAAATGCCTATGGCTCCCGCTGGTGTAAACAAACCTCCAACCATCTTTCTCCAGCATCTTAATAAGGTCCCTTACTTTCACATTTGCTCCGTCCCGTGAAGCACCGCTGAAAGCTTTACCGTTTCAAAGCTTCATTCTCTTACACGACCGTCAACTGCGGCACTCCCTCCATTGCGTACGGGCACGGCTTGCCGTTCAAATGATCTTCAAACTCCTGGCGAAACTTCTTGACGAATGCGATGGTCGGCATCGCCGCCGCATCGCCGAGCGGACAAAACGTGCGGCCCAGCATGTTCTCGGCCAAATACTGAATGTTGTCGATGTCGGCCGCCGAGCCAAACCCCGCGTGGAATCGAGTGAGCGACTTCTTGAGCCAGTCGGTGCCCTCGCGGCAAGGAATGCACCAGCCGCAGCTTTCGTGCGCGTAAAAACTGATCGTGCGCAGAGCAAATTCGACCATGCAGGTCTGGTCGTCGATCACAACCACTCCGCCGGAGCCGAGCATGGAGCCGGCCTTGCCCACCTGGTCGAAGTCCATGCCAGATGTCGATTTCTTCGGGCAGCAGAACGGGCGTGGAAGATCCGCCGGGAACGACGGCCTTGAGATTGCGGCCGCCGCGGATGCCGCCTGCAACTTCGTAGATCATTTTTTTGAGGTTGTAGCCCATGGGCAGCTCGTAGACGCCGGGGCGCTCGACGTGGCCGCTGATGCCGAAGAGCCGCGTGCCGCCGTTGCGCGGCGTGCCAACGGCGGCGTAGGCTGCCGCGCCCATGTCGATGACGTGGGGCACGGTGGCGATGGTCTCGGCGTTGTTGATGACCGTGGGACCGCCGTAGAGGCCGACGACGGCAGGGAAGGGCGGCTTGATGCGGGGAACGCCGCGCTTGCCTTCGAGCGACTCCATGAGCGCCGATTCTTCGCCGACTTCGTAGGCGCCCGCGCCGGTTTGCGTGATGATCTGGAATTCGGTGCCGGAGCCGAAGATGTTCTTGCCCAGAAAGCCGCGATCGTAGGCGTCGGCGACGGCGCGCTCCATGATTTCGAGCAGATAGCGGTACTCGCCGCGCAGGTAGATGAAGCCCATCTTCGCGCCGACGGCGAGGCCGGCGATGATGGTGCCTTCAATGACAGCGTGCGGATCGTGCAGAAAGATCAGGTGATCTTTGCAGGTGCCGGGCTCGCTTTCGTCGCCATTGACGAGGATGTACTTGGGCTTGGCGGATTGCTTGGGAACGAAGGACCACTTCATGCCCGTAGAGAAGCCCGCGCCGCCGCGGCCGCGCAGGCCGCTGGCCTTCATCTCGTCGATGATCCATTCGGGGCCCTGGGCGAGGCACTTCTTCACGGCCTCATAGCCGCCGAGTTCGAGATAGCGGTCGATGTTCGTCGCGCCCATGCCAAAGCGGCGGGAGACGATCTTGACTTCATCGGGATGGGAGACGAGCCTAGGCATTCTTGGCCTTGCGCTTCTGGCCTGCGCTTGCCTGCGATAGCCGGTCAAGGATGCCGGGCACGATGATCGGGCTTCAGCTCGTCGTGAAAGTCGTAGTTGACCTGAATGGCAGGCGCCCAGCAACAGGCGCCGATGCACTCGACTTCTTCGAGCGAGAAGAGGCCGTCGGAGGTGACACCCTTGGGACCGACGCCGAGCTCCTCCTGGAAACGTTCGTAGACCTCGTAGGCGCCGCGCAACATGCAACTGATATTGGTGCAGACCTGGATGTTGTATTTGCCGGCGGGCTTGAAGCGGAGCATGGAGTAGTAGGTGGCGACGTTGCGTACTTCAAGCTCGGTAATGCCGATGCGCTGGGCGATCTCGGCGACGACTGCGTCGGAGAGGTAGCCGACCTCGTCCTGCGCGTAGAGCAGCATGGGGATGAGCGCGGAACGCTTGACGGGATACTTCTGGACGAGCGCGTCAAAGCGCGCGGCGAGCTGGGCGAGAAGACAGACGCTAGTCGAGCACTGTTTGAAAATAGATCGCCCTAAATACAGAGATCATGAGGATAAAAGCTGTGATTGAAATGCTGACATTGATAGCGGCAAAAAGGGGGCGTTTAAATAGTGCCAGGTCGAGAAAGGGGGCAGCTATTACTCTTTCTCTTATGATGAGCAGAAGAGCTGCACCTAATGTGGTGATTGCACAGAGGAGGATGGGCCAAGATAGCCATCCCCATTCGACACCATTCATAAATAAAAGGGTTAAGCTTGCCGTACCGAGTGCAAAAGCAGCCGATCCCCAGCTATCGATTTTGGCAGGGTTAGGAGGCAGCTTTGGTAGATAAGTGCGAATTAATAAAATTCCAGCCAGTGCCAAGGGAATATTGATCCAGAAAATCCATCGCCAGGAGAGAGCTTCTGTCAAGAAGCCGCCGATTAAAGGCGCCATGATGAGAAAGAGCGAACTGATGCTGGCATTGAAACCAACAGCCTTGCCTCGCTCATGAGCTCCGAATAGAGCCGCCACAAGAGGAGTGAATGAGGGGATCATCAATGCCGCTCCAAGGCCCTGCAAACCGCGTGCAACGATCAAGCATTCGATATTTGGACTGAATCCACAGAGAATGGATGACACTGTGAAGAATATGATCCCTAAAAATACGGTCAAGCGGTGGCCAATCCTATCGCCGATCTTGCCTCCGATTAAGGCAAACATGGTTGTTACGAGTAGATAAGAGTTAACGCACCATTCCAAAAGAACAGCGCTCGCATGGAAGTCGCGTTGAATTGTGGGCAGAGCGACAGGAAGGATCGTCTGATCCATGAAGATCATCCCAAGCGCCGGCATAAGTGCTAAGAGTCCAAGCCATTTCTTATGAATCATGCACTCTATATAACATTTGCCTAGAAAAGAAGGTATTCGATTTTAAACTTCTGGTTCAAAGCAGCATTTTCTTAGCGAACTCTGCGATGATCGTAAAGACAACAGCTAGTGTTGAGCAGATAAGAATGCATAGCCCAACAAAAGCTGTAGCTGGACAAAAGAGCGACAAGGTGGGGCAAGCCCAAGCAAAGCCCGTCTTGAGAAGGTCTAAGGATGTGAGACAGATTTTTGTGTACCCTTCTGTAATTCGCGCAGCATCTAAACCCGGTGTTTGAAGCAAAGAGATCTCAGATCCTAGTGTGTAGATATGCTTGCCGATTGTATAGGGCAGCCGAATGAGTAGAGCGATGGCATTAATCTGCTTCACTTGGCTCAACATCGTATCTGTCAGAGGCGATATTCGATTACTCCACAACTCTGTAGCATCGCAAATCGGCGTGACTACCGCCAAAGACTTAAAAAAGAGATCGCTTCCTGTGCAAAGCGCTGGGGTTTCTACAAAAGTAGCAGCACTATTGAACGCCTTGTAAGAATGGATAACCAGTTCCGGAAGCCCCAGAACGTTTTTTGCCTCTTTTAAACCGCCGCGCACATCCTTCCATGTGCCCGAAATCTCATATCCTGCAAACGAAGCCCAGTCGATCGCGTGCCAGACAGCTTTAAAGGCTCCGTTTTTTATAGTGGAAATGGTCCCGCTCCATTTGCACACCTCTTCCGGCCACCATCGCCACCCTTGAATATTGTTTGTTGCAATTGTCATAGCATTTTGTTTAAAAATATATATAAATAATACACAACTAACGCAATAAAATGAAGATCTTATCGTTTTATTTGATTTAAAATCTATTTGATAGTATGCTTTTTCAAACAAAATGCGATTGGATTTAGAATATGATGATTTTTAAATTTATTTGTTCCGTCATAGCCATTGCTTTTACAGCATTTTCTTTAACCTTTAACGACAAAGAGATAAATGCGCGTTCGCTGCACATAGTTAAAAAGCTGGGCGGTGGAAAATACGATCGAGAATTACAAGCAATTATTCCTTTGAACCCTCAAGAGGTGAAAAGAAACTGGGTAGAGCTCAAAAATCAGATTGCACATGAAATAGGCCCACTTTATCCCCGCCCTTCTCGAAGCAATGCTGATTGGAAGAACACAGCTCGCACAGTAGAGCAGCTCTTAAAAGATGCGCAAAGCGCCGCACTACTTTTTAAGCAGGGTTGCCTTCAAATAGCCGAAGAGACTAATAGCCGGACCTATTTTGGAATGGGCGATAAAGAGATTGTCAAAAGTGAAACAAGTTTAAGTCGTAAAGTGATACAGGATGCCTCTCACTTAAATATCTCTCAATCAGAAGCCGTGACAAAAATTCGCGATGCGCTGCGCGGTACACTCATTGCAAATACACCCAAACAAGTTCCGCTCATCGCTAAAGGCATTCAAGATTTTGTCTCAAGACAGGGCGGAGAGGTGATCTTCCGGAACTTCTGGGAAGAGGAGAGAGCGGACGGTTACGTAGGCGTGCATGCAAAAATCCTCTTGCCGTTTTTTGATCAAGAGCAAGAAACAGTCGAAAAGAAGTATGTGATTGCAGAAATACAGATCCATTTGCGCTCCATCATGGATGGGACAAAAAAGTCAGCAAAAGAGCGCGAACATAAAATATACGAAAAGCTGCGCAAAGAGGATTTTGACACAGAGACTATCTCGAGCGCCTCGATGCTCTTATACCTAACGGGGATAAAAGCCTGCTTGTGAGAAGATAAGGTCAGTTCTGCTTCTTATGGGATATGTTACAAAATCCAAATGCTGCGGCATCCAGAGCAGAGTTGAATTTACTCGAGAGATTTTATTTTTTTTATTTTTTATCGATTAGGTCGATCCTTAAAAAAGCCATGTAGGAGAGCGGAGTTCCGCCATAAGCTGATCGGATTGAACTAGGAACGAAAGACGCACTGCCTACTGCGCCAAGTCCCCACAAAGTGTAAGGGATGCAGGGAAATTCGAATATATATCCGAGGTCTATCTTCCCTACATTAAAAGCTTTGTTTGCTTTGGGATTTGGAGGAAGAAAGAGCTCTTCTTTGCGGACATATTCTGCGCGTCCAAATAGAACATGCCGGCTGTAGATTTCAATGGCAGATTCTAAAAGAGTGCCATTCAAAACCCTGCCCCGGATGGTTATGGTTTCTTCCCCATGCAGCTGTGATTTGCCAGTTGCTGTTAGTTGTAGCTTTATTGTAGCTAATCGATGCTGTGGTGCGTTCTGTGTTTACCTTGGGCGTCAATTGTTCAGGGCTTTTGAGAAATCCATAACTGACTTGTGCTGCGATGTTTTTGGTGGGATTTACAGAAACGCGTATAGAGTAAGAGTCAAATCTAGGCTTATCGAAATTCCATCTGTGCTGATCCGGCTCTCGACCATTGAAGATCGATCCGTCGATTTTTACCCAATCATGAACAAATCCCAAAGTGGCAACTCCAAAGGAGATGTGGGTCGAGTCGAGCCAATGGTGCGTGATCGGAGCTTCAGGGTTATAAAATGCAGAAAATCGGTGGATGAAAGCGGGAGGTCCGAGTGCAGGTTCGCCCGGATAAGCAAAGTAGCCAAACAGGGAATTTTTTTCGGAAAAACGGATGGTGTAAAGTGCTGCCAATTCCATTAGAAAATCATGAGGATGCTGATGGTCGATTAAAGGAGTCCTTCCATTGCAGGTCTCTCCTGTTTGTAAGAGCAGGGGATACCCCTTACACTCAATGGTTGCAGGCTCCAGGCTGATCATGTTGCGCAAAGCAAAAGTCCCGCGACCTATATCTTTTTGCGCCGTGCACATGAACATGTTTTCGCTGAAAAATTTATTGTCGCCTCGCGGGCCACCTTGATCGTCATAAATGGCCATGAGATATCCATGGACCATCAAGAGCCACTCGTCAGCACTGCGATGGATACCAGGCATTTCTGTCGAGCTAGGCATCCAACTCGTGCCAGTCGCATCTTGGCCCATTGGGTATGTGCCATACATTCCATGCATGGGCATCTCTTCGTGCTGTGCATGGTTTTGGTGCTGCTCATGCACCATCGCATTGGCAGAAGATGCAAGCAGCAAAAAGGCGATAACTGTCATGACATTCTTATACCATTTATCAAATTAGGGATTTGAAGCGGTTTTTTCTTGGTAATTTGCCTTGGAACCTTTACTCCTTCTTCATTGAGTTGCATCGCTTCTTGAACGTATTTCAAAAGGATCTTGCCCGAGGGTAGGTCATCCAGAGAGGCTACACGGCAAAATTGCCCCATCGCCTGACTTCTCTTTTTGTCCATCACACCATGAGGATCCTTCATCAAGGAGCCCTTCCAAAAACCAAAAGCAGCATGCTTCTGAAACGCGGCCATGCTGCAGAGAATCCCTTTGTACATAAAGTGAGGAAATCCCCACTTGAGAGTCTCTTCCACATCCGGACATGCCTTATGCACCAACGCTCTCAAGTGCTTGAGAATCGGCTGCGCAAACGGCTTGGCGTTTCGAATGTAAGTATCTATGCGTGGATCTTGTTTCTTCATAAGAATGCGATAGTAGCATGGCTGGCTCAAAAAAGAGAAGGGCTCGTCGTGGGGTTAGAGAGCGGCGAGCGCTCTTCTCGATTTTTCGTCGATTAAGGTGAGGGTATAATTATCTAGCAGGCCCTCTTGTCTTGCCGTAGGAAGAAGTTCATCGAGAGCGGCCCTTCCTTTCCTGTTTTCTCTTTCTTGTCTCATCTCCCATTTTTGTGTTATAACGTATTGTTTTGCAAGTGGTTACGTAAAATATTGCAGTAATTGATTAGCCTTACTAAAATGGAGTTAATTCCTGATTAGTTGGAGAAAAACGGAGTGTCATCCATGAAATTGCTAGAACGTTATTTAGATCTCGAAGTTCCTCTAGGCCAATCTGTGTTCTTATGGGGACCTCGGAATTCGGGCAAGTCCACCTATTTGCATAGTCGATTTCCTGATTCTGTCTATTATGATTTGCTTCAAACTGATCTGTTTTTGACCTTTCTAAAGGAGCCTTTCAAGTTCAGGGAAGAGATTCTTCAGTTACCTGAGGAGATGCTGAAAAAGCCGATCATCATCGATGAAGTGCAAAAAGTCCCATTATTGTTAAATGAAGTACATTGGCTCATTGAAAATCACAAGCCGTGCCACTTCATTCTTTGCGGCTCGAGTGCTCGAAAATTGAAAGCCACAGGAACACATCTCTTGGGGGGTCGAGCCTGGAAAGCTCATTTTTATCCCTTGGTGTACCCAGAAATAGACAATTTTGATCTGTTGAAGGCGCTTACGCACGGGTTGTTGCCGGTCTCATATTTTAGCAAACAACCTCGACGTTTTCTCAAAGCTTATATTCAAGATTATTTGGTAGAAGAAATCCAAAAAGAAGGTCTTGTCAGAAACTTAGTTGGATTTTCTCGATTTTTGGACGCTATGGCCTTTGGTCATGGGGAAATGACAAATTTCGTCAATATATCGAGAGATTGTGGTGTCGATGCAAAAACAGTTAAAGAGTATTATGAGATCTTAATCGATACTTTAGTCGGTTATCGTTTAGATCCCTTTCACAAACTTGGAAAAAGAGATGTCATAACTGCGACTCCAAAATTTTATCTTTTTGATGTGGGCGTAGCTGGGTTTTTGATGGGACGATCTCTTCAAGATTTGAAGGGTAAAGAAGCTGGAGCTGCTTTTGAGCATTGGCTATTAACAGAAATCATTGCCTATAGAGGGTTAAACGATCTAGATTTTTCTCTTTCTTATTGGCGAACGAAATCCGATCTTGAGGTTGACTTCATTTTAAATGATGGAGAGATAGCCATTGAAGCGAAAATTTCAAACAAAGTCGACAAGAGTGATTTGCGTGGAATGGAAGCCTTTATTGAAGAACATCAGCCCAAACAAGCCTATTGTGTTTCGCTCACCCCGCGAGCAAGAAAGATCACTTTATCGAATGGTGCGCAAGTGACTGATCTTCCCTGGCACGTTTTTATTCAAAGTTTGTGGGATAAGAAAATTATTTAGTCGTTCCTTAACCTCGTCAAAAAGAGAAGGGCTCGTCGGGTGGGGTGGGGAGGGTGGTGGCGACCATGACCTGGCCGACGATGGAGACCCCTTCGTCGACGGTGATGGAGGCGGCGCTGATGTTGCCTGTGATTTCGGCTCTGCCGCGGAGGATGAGTTTTTCGCGGACGGTGATATCGCCTTCAACTTTGCCTGAGATAAAAGCCTCTTTTAAGTTGATGTGGGCTTTTACGACGCCTGTGGGTCCGACGATCAGTTTGCCTTGAGAGAAGAGCTCTCCTTCAAAAGTGCCATCGATGCGGATCAGGTGTTCGAAGGAGAGGGTTCCCTTTACGGTCACCTTTTCTCCAATGGTCATTTCGGGATCTTCATTTGAAAAATCTTCGGGCTGCTCTTCCATTCTCTCTTCGAATGTGGGGACCTCGAGCATGGAGGAAAATGTCTGAGGCGAGGGGGGCAGCGCTTCTTGAGAGCGAACCTCTTTGTCGAGCAGGTTTTTGGCGTATTTCTTAAACATAGCTATCACTCCTCTAGTTTGCGGCGGGCCATATCTATCTGGCGACGCAGCGTTTCATCCTTTTCTAGACGAGATGCTACTTTTTTCCAAGCGTGGAGAAGTGTGGAGTGGGTTTTGCCTCCGAAGGAGGCGGCGAGTTTCATAAGCGATTCGTTGATCATCTCTTTGGCTAAATACATGGCTACTTGTCTGGGAAAGGCGATCTCTTTTGTGCGCGATGTGCCTCTTAGGTCGCTCACGCGCACTTCAAAAATGGTGGACACGCTCTTTAAAATGTTCTCCACGCAGACTCTTTTTTGTGATAAGGGCTGAAAGAGTTCGCGAAGTGTCTTTTCGACAATCTCTTCTGTCACATCGAGGCCCATCAGACGGCAGTAGGCGCTTAAGCGGTTAATCGCACCTTCGAGCTGTCTGACGTTATTAAAGATGTGTTCTGCGATGAAAAAAGCGACCTTGTGCGGGATGCGCAGCCCTTTTTGTTCTGCTTTATGCTGTAAAATGGCGACGCGCGTCTCTAAATCGGGCACGCCGACATGGGCGACTAGACCCCACTCCATGCGAGCGATCATCCGCTCCGAGAGCTTGAGTTGGCCGGGTGGTTTGTCCGACGTGATGATGATCTGCTTATTCTGATTGATCAGGCTTTCGAAAGTGTTGCAAAACTCCTCTTCAAAGTTGAGGCGGCTCTGTAAAAATTGTATGTCGTCCACTAGAAGTACATCGAGAGAGCGGTAGTACTTTTTGAGTTTGTCGACAGATTTATTGCGCAAGCTGTCGACTAAATCATTGATAAATCCCTCGGTGGTGATGCACTGGACGCGGAGCTTTTTGTTATGCAGCTTAATGTGATGGGCGATCGCATGCAGCAGGTGAGTTTTTCCGAGACCGACGCCGCCATGGATAAAGAGGGGGTTGTAGGAGCGCGAAGGGTGGCTTGCCACTCCCATTGCAGCCGATTTTACAAACTGGTTGGCGGGCCCTTCGATAAAATTATCAAATGTATAAATGGGATTGAGCTTCATCTCCTGCTCAGGTTGCGAGTTCTCTTTTGCAGGAGCGGGCGGTTGGGGTGCGGGATTTTCTCTTTTCTTTTGTTCTGCAATGACAAAGCGTAGAGCAAGCTCTCCGGAAGCTCGAGTCGGCAAAAAAGAGGAGAGGTCTTTCTTGTAGTTATCGAGTAGATACTCGCGGACAAATATGTTGGGAACTTCTAGTACCACCTCTTCGGGAGAGCTCTCTAATACATTGATCGGGGCTATCCAGTTCTCAAATTCGGTAGCGGAGCAGCGCTCTTCGATGAATTCTAAAAACTGCGTCCAAATCTCTTGTGGATTGCGGGTGAGCATCTGTCCTTGAAGGGGGATATTTTACGCCAATCTAGCACGGGTTTTCAAAGGTCGCAAGACAATTTAAGCATAACTCTTTAACGTGCCTCTGCCTGTGCCCGTGCCCGTGCCTGATCCTGATTATTGAAGAGAAAAAATCGGGCAAAGGCACAGGCAGAGGCACCGGCATGGTAAAGAGTAGTGGAGCAAAGTCATTCAAAATGTGTAACCGAAATTAAAGTCCAAAGAGAGAAACTTTTTTGTTTGATGACCGAATAAGTTTTGAACTACTGGATATCCTGCGCCAAATTGCAGAATTATCTTTTTTGAAGAGATCCAAATAGAGGGTGTGATGTAAATCACGTTGCCGCCGGAATCTGGATCGGTTCTCCCTTTGATTTTATCTTTCCAGGAATATTGACCGGTGAATTCCACCATCGAGGCAAAGATCCATCCCGTTGGACTCGGGATGTATCTCCCAACTCCAAATTGATACAACAGTTGATTTCCAAACTGTGTTTCATGTTTCTGTGTTGTCAAGATTGCCCCGGGGGAGGTGAAAAAGAACCAGTCGATCAACATGCGATTGAAAGTAGCTCCGATGAAAAAACTAGTTGAACCAAAACCTGTGGGAGGGTTTTTTGTGCTCGATCCAGTCGGGAAAAATATGTTTGCAACGACTGTGGCTTGATCTGATGAGTAAGAGTTGCTCTTCGTATAAAATGCATACTCAAATTGCGCGAAAATATCCTCTATGCCGGAAGAGTGATGCTTGCCATCTTTATCTCTTGGTGCAAAAGGGACGTTAAAGAAAAAAGAGAGCTGATCTGTAATTCCATATAAAATAGAGGGGATAATATCTGCGGAATAATTGTTGTTTCCAATGAATGCATCAGCAAATAAATAAAGCTGCGCTAATCCTTTGTCGAGGATGTTTTCTCCAAAGCTCACAAGCGGCCCGGGCTGCTGGGAAGGGGGAAGAGAGAAGTTTCCAAGAGGAAGTGGTTTTGGGATCTCTTGAGATCTTTCTGCATAGATGGGACTTGAAATCAGAAGGAGGGTTGATAAAACTATTAAACGACTAAGCATATGCGAGCAGGAGAGCTCCTGCTTGATTTGCGATCGGCGGTTCCGGACAGTTTTGGAGATTTTTAGCCTGCGCAATCCCTTGTTTTTTGTAGCCCAAAGCGAAGAGGGCTTTTGCGCGATTGAGTTGGGTGGGGAAGTGGTTCGGTTCGATCTTGAGCGCTTTTTCGATGTAGCTGAGCGCCATCAGGTTATTGCTCTTTTGCAAGTAGAGGGCGCCGAGTGTTTGCAAATCGTAGGCGCTCTGTGGAGATAGGGTGACCAGCGCTTCGAAGAATGTGATCGCAAGATCGTAGCTTCCTTGTCGGATATACGAATAGCCAACAAAGCGCAAATCTTCTAGCTCTTCTGATTGCCAGCCTAAGATCTCTAACCAGTTTACCTGACTCATGTTCTACCCCTTCTGATATTGTGATCTGCGAGAGTTGATGTCAACGAGATACTTGTCCAGAAGAGAGAGGCGACTTAGGAGCGACAAGAGGATCTTTTTTTCTCTCTCTTCACTTTCAAGCTCCTTCTCATCTGCCCAAAGCTGCGTCGGCTTTTTCTTGTCTTTATCTCGTTCTTTTTGCTGTTTGTCTCGTTCTACCACGTCCACGATTCTCTTAGACTGCGTCTCTTTTTTATCTTCCGATCCTAAAGAGGGGATGATCTGGTGGCGAAAGAGTCTCTTTTTCTGTTCGTTGTACTTGGGAGGTGCATAGAAGTCCGCCCAAAACATACTGCGCTCGCGCGCTCCCAGCAGCATCTCTACTTCTGAAGAAAAAGAGGGGAAAGTGACATCGATCTCTGCTTGTTGGGGGATGCCGCGGGCGTCTTTAATGATCTTATCATCAAACTTCTTCTGGTCTTCGGCGTAGCGTGTCGAGACATCTACACCCAGATTATCGATAGTACGTGGTGGCATCGCAACCCTCCTTTTGTTCCCGTTTGCCACCCCCAATTAATTTTATCAACAGATTATTTTAAACGAGTTTTGATGATTCCCACAATTTCCCACTCCGCCTGCTTTTTTTTCTAACATTATGATTTTAAGTAGGTTAAAGATGTATGTTTGAGGACGAAAATGGGACAAAATGGGGCTGCTTTTTGCAAAATGATTGCGTAGTTTTGGAATTGGGTGTTAGATTGTGGGAAAAAGTGGGAACACGGCGATCTCTTATGTCTCGGTTTTTCTTCTCTGGATCAGTCTCTGCAAAGTTGGATGAAAAGGGCAGGTTTGTTCTTCCCCAACATATGCGCTTTGGCCTCATAGAAGAGGGGATATTAGAATTTAGCCTCGCCCTCGGTCTTGGTGGGTGCCTTGCGATCTACCGCAAGAGCGATATCGATAAGATCGTCCAAAAATTTCAAGCCAAACAGCATATCGGCAAGTACCAGAAGTTCTTCACTCTCTTTTTCTCCACACTGCATCAGACGACATGCGACAAGATTGGACGGGTCATCCTTCCTCCACTCTTAAAAAAGGCTGTCAGCATAAAGAGCGAAATTGTGGTAGCGGGTGTCCTCAACAAGATAGAAATTTGGCCGAAGGAGCGCTATGACGCTCAGCTCAGCGCTGTTTTAGGTGGCAAGGATCCTGAATTTGACCTCGCAAAAATGTCGGAAGAGGCCTTCGCGCTTTTAGAGTGTTCTGAAGAAGCCCAAGGAGAAATGCTATGAATGAACGCGCGCATATTTCCGTGATGGCAGAGGAGTTTCTTCGCTTTTTTGCAGACAAGGCGCTGAAAGTCTTTTTCGAAGGCACGGTGGGAGCTGGTGGACATGCGGAGCTTATGCTTGCAGCTCATCCGGAGATCGAAACTTATGTCGCATGCGACAAAGATCCCGAAGCGCTTGATCTAGCTAAAGAGCGTCTTGCCCCTTGGAAAGAAAAAGTCCACTTTGTGCAAGGGGACTTTGCCGATCTGGATCAGCATCTGTCTAAAAAGGGTATAAAAAGTGTCGACGGTTTTTTTTTGACCTGGGGGTCTCCTCTATGCAACTAGATAAAGGCAGTAAAGGCTTTAGTTTTTCAAAAGAGGGTCCGCTCGATATGCGTATGGATCCCAAAGCGCCATTGACCGCATACCAGATCGTCAACCAGTGGCCGGAAAAAAAGTTAGCAGATCTCTTCCGCGAATATGGTGAAGAGCCCAGATGGAGACAGGCAGCGCATGCGATCACAGAGGCGCGAAGATCACAGCGGATTGAAACGACGAAGCAGCTCGCAGACATCATCATCTCTTCTCTTGGATTCAAGGGAAAAAAGAAGCTGCATCCCGCCACTTTGATTTTTCAGGCTCTCAGAATCTGTGTTAATCAGGAGCTAGAGAGCATTCAAACAGCACTCGGCAAAGCGATCGGTTGGCTCTCTTCAGGAGGCAGGATCGGGGTGATCAGCTTCCATAGCTTAGAAGACCGGATTGTGAAAAATATGTTTAGGACAGCTGCGCATCCGCATAGCAAAAGACAAGCAGGCCCCGAACCAACTTTGCGGTTGCTCACGAAAAAGCCTCTTGTTCCGACAGAAGAGGAGATGCGGAAAAATCCGCGTGCTCGCAGTGCAAAACTCCGTTTCGGAGAAAAATTGTAGGCAGAAAATGGTGAAGGAAATATCGCTTCAAGTCGCCTTCTGCCTAGTTGCTTTCGGACTATCTCTTTATTCCTTCATCGATCAGCAAAATGACGTGACAGAAGTGCGCATGCAGCTTCCGGCTCTCTCCAAAGAGTTAAAGACCATACAAGAAGAGAACATGCGGCTGCAGTATCAGATCGATCAGTTTGAAAATCCCCAGCATCTGATGGATCTTGCGCGCCAAAGCGAGTTCAGCCATCTCAAACACCCTCTCTCCAAAGAGATCGTGACCCTGGACCAGGGCCTTGCTCTTCAGATTAAAGAAGTAGAGCCAGCACCGCTCCATGATGTAGCCCACATACCTGCTCTCGCTACTACGCCTCAATAGTTCTTCTCCTTGCCCGTGCCCGTGCCCGAATTAAAATTCACTGCGGCTAACGCCGCTAAGATCGGGCAAGGGCATGGGCCAGGGCAAGGATATGAGGAAGAAGTTGAAAAGATATGAGCAACTCTTCATCGTAGAAATGTATGACTCCTCACCTGCTTGTACGTAAAAGGCTTCTCTGGATTGCGCTCTTTACTTTTGGGCTCTTTTGTCTGCTCATCATTCAATTTTATAAGATTCAGATTCTGGAGGGGGAGAGGTGGACCCGCGATGCGCGCGCACAGCATCAGATGCTGGTCATAGAGCCTTATAAGCGCGGCCTCTTTTATGCCAATACGGCGATTAAAGCGGGGCATCCTCACTTGGCACAGCCTCTGGTCGTCGACGTCTCAAAGTTCCATCTCTATGCCGATCCGCAATCGATTCCTGCAGCTCTTAAAGATGAACTCGCAGAGAAGCTTACCTCTCTTTTGCACCTCTCTGCGGAGGAGCATAAACGGGTGTGTGCCGAGGTACACAAAAAGAGCCGCTCGCGCAAGCTGATGATGTGGATAGAGCGTCCTGTTTATGAACGGATTCAAGAGTGGTGGAAGGAGTACGCAAAAGCGCACAAGATCGCGAAAAACGCTCTCTACTTCGTGCAGGACTATCAGCGCTCTTATCCCTTCGGCAAGCTCCTAGGCCAAGCGCTGCACACGGTGCGAGAGGACCGTGAGGGTAAAACACGCGATAGCGTTCCTACCGGTGGGCTGGAGCTGGTCTTTAACAACTATTTGAAAGGCAAAGAGGGGAAGCGGCTTCTTTTCCGCTCTCCAAGACATCCTATGGATGCCGGCCAAGTGATCGCCTATCCGGAAAATGGAGCGGATATCTTTTTAACTATCAACCCCTACTTGCAGGCGATGGCAGAAGAGGAGATTACAAAAGCAGTAAAAAAGGCCAATGCTAAGGGCGGGTGGGCGATTTTGATGCAGCCGCGTACGGGCGAGATTTGGGCTCTTGCGCAATACCCCTCTTTTGATCCCGCATGCTACCGAGAGTATTTTAATGACGAGAAGAAAAGAGAGGATACCAAAGTCAAGGGGATCACCGATCCCTACGAGCCAGGATCTACCATGAAGCCTCTCACGCTCGCGATCTGCTTGAAAGCCAATGCGGAACTTAAAAAGCGCGGCAAAAAACCTATCTTTTCTCCTGAGGAGAGGATCGCGACATCGAATGGTCAGTTTCCCGGCCGCTCAAAGCCGATCTCCGATCTGCATCCGCACCGCTTTCTCAACATGTACTTAGGGCTTCAAAAGTCTTCTAACATCTACATGGCGCGCATGATCCAGCGTGTGATCGACGCACTCGGTGTTGAGTGGTACCGTGCCTGTTTGCAAGAGACCTTTGGCTTTGGCGTGAAGACAGGCATCGAGCTGCCTGCCGAAAGCCCAGGTCTTCTTCCTATGCCAGGAAAAAAGCATCCCAATGGGGCTTTAGAATGGTCGACCCCCACCCCCTTTTCCCTTTCTTTTGGCCATAATATTTTAGTGAGCAGTTTGCAGATGCTGAAGAGCTATGCGATCCTTGCCAATGGGGGATATGAGGTGCAACCGACCCTCCTTAGAAAAATCGTCAAAACTTCCCCCGATGGCCAAGAGGAGATCCTCCTTGACAATACGCGGCCCGAAAGAGTACAAAATTTTCGCCAGCTCTTAGAGCCAGAAATTGTAAATGAGGTGATCGCGGCGATGAAGTATGTGACAAAGCCGGGAGGTACTGCATCTAAGGGAGATATCTACGGCTACACGGAGGCGGGCAAGACGTCGACAACAGAAAAAATTATTAAGGGAGTCTACTCTAAAAAGGACCATATCTCGACCTTCGTTGGTTTTGCCCCGGCGCATAATGCGGAGTTTGTCCTGCTAATCGCGATAGATGACCCAGAGTTTAGATATATTCCGGGCGTGGGTAAGAACCAGCAGGGGGGCAATTGCGCAGCACCGGCTTTTCGCGAGATCGGATCACGCACATTGCAATACTTAGGAGTGGAGCCGGATGATCCCTACGGCTATCCTGTTGGAGACCCTCGGCATGATGCTCAGCGAGCCGACTGGATGCGCGAGACGCGCCAGCTCAAAGAGCTCTACCTGAAGTGGAACGAATCATGAAGATAAAGAGACTGTTTAAAGATATCGAATCTGTTCTGATCAGAGGCTCAAAAGAGCAGGAGATCACCGGCATTACGGCTAACTCCAAACTGGTGGCCCCGGGCAACCTCTTTGTCGCAAAAAAAGGGCGCACGCACGACGGAACAAAGTTCATCCCGGAGGCGCTCTCTTCGGGTGCAGTCGCCATCCTAACAGATATTTACGATCCATTTTTGACAGAAATTGTCCAGATCATCCACCCCGATGTGGCCGCGATTGAAGCAGATGTTGCGGCAACCTACTACCAACACCCCTCCGACGCTCTTGATATCGTGGGAATCACAGGAACAAATGGCAAGACCACCACTAGCTACCTTGTGAAGCATCTTTTAGATGCCGTTCAAAGACCTTGCGGTCTTATCGGTACGATCGAGTGGATCGTTGGTAAAAACCACCTGCCCTCGCTTATGACGACTGCTGATGTGATCACGAACCAAAGGCTCTTTCACGAGATGGTTGCAAATGATTGTCAGGCTGCAGTAATGGAGGTCTCTTCTCATGCACTCGATCAGAGTCGAGTAGGGAGGATCGATTTTGATGTGGCGATCTACACAAATCTGACTCAGGACCATTTGGACTACCATGAGACGATGGAAAAGTATGCGGAAGCAAAGGCCAAGCTCTTCGCCTCGCTTTCTCTTAGCAGTCATGCGGTTATCAATATCGATTGTCCTTGGAGCGGCCTGATGATAAAGAGCAGCCGAGCTCCTGTGCTCACCTATGGGATCGATAAGCCTGCGGATCTATTTGCTACGGAGATTCGCCTTTCGCCAAAAGGGATGCGGTTTATTGTGAACTATCAGGATAAAAAGCTGGCTTTTGAATCTGCCCTGATCGGACGATTTAATGTGTATAATCTGCTCGCAGCGATCGGGGCTGGCCTCTCACTCAATATCTCATTAGCGAAGTGCGTAGAGATTTTACAGAAATTTAAACGCGTTCCAGGCCGTTTGGAGCGAGTGATGAATGCACGCGCGCTCAACATTTTTGTCGACTATGCGCACACTCCCGATGCACTCAAGAATGTGCTTGAGACCCTCCGAGAAATTAAAAAAGGACGCATAATCACTGTGTTTGGATGCGGTGGAAATCGCGATCAGGGCAAAAGACCTAAGATGGGCGCTGTTGCCGAAGCGCTCTCTGACATCTGCATCGTCACATCTGACAATCCTCGCAGCGAAGAGCCGCAGGAGATTTTAAATCAGATTTTAAGCGGCTTTAAAAATCCAAGAGCTCCTCTCGTTTGTCTCGATCGAAAAGAGGCGATCTTGTCCGCAATCAAGATGGCAGACGCTGATGACCTAGTTCTCATCGCAGGAAAAGGACATGAGACCTACCAAATTTTTGCGCACCAGACCCTGCATTTTGATGATCGAGTTGTTGCAAAAGAAAGTGTAGATCTTGCACAAAGTTGTTAAAAACAGTATTGTCGTCTAAAAACAATCTATCGGAAAAACACATGTTTAGTCTTCCTCGCCTTCGGCCACTCTTCAGTTTTATTTTTGCATTGATTCTTTTAACTACCTCCTGCTCCTCCACCAGACAGACCCACCGAGGAACGGGACAGGGAGAGACTTTTTCATTCACACAACCAGTCTCCAAGCAATCCAATTTTCTTTCTGCTAACTATCCTGCCGATCCGCTTATTATTTTAGACGCAGGCCACGGCGGCACGGATGAGGGCGCACGCGTGCACTCGTTTATGGAAAAGAGGATCACGCTCACTACTGCAATTCTCGCTAAAAAATATTTAGAGGAGCGAGGCTACAGAGTGATTTTGACGCGCAGCCGCGATGCTTACATTTCGCTTGCAAGACGTGTTTCAATTGCAAATAAGATGAAAGGAGCACTCTTTGTCAGCATCCACTTTAACGCGGCACAGAGCTCTCAAGCAAAGGGAGTAGAGGTCTATTTCTGCGATTCAAAAGAGAAGTGGAGAGTGCGCGCATCTAGACGCCTTGCCGATTGCATCCTCTATGAACTAGTCGATCAAACAGAGGCGCATTCCCGTGGGGTGAAGGGCGGCAATTTCCATGTGATCCGCGAAACGCAGATGCCCGCAGTGCTTGTCGAAGGCGGCTTTGTCACAAATGGAGAGGAGCGCTCGCTTTTGCGCAACCGCGAATATTTGGGTAGAATTGCGCAAGGGATAGCACTGGGCGTGGACAAGTACTTTAAGTCCTAAAAACAAAAAAAATTCGTCCTCGGCGCGAATTGAACGCGCGACCTGTTGCTTAGGAGGCAACCGCTCTATCCTCTGAGCTACGAGGACAAAAGACAAAGAGTTTAACCTAAAGGAAGTTTGTATGGCAAGAGATGCAGATATCGGACTAATTGGTCTCGCGGTCATGGGACAAAACCTGGTCCTCAATATGAACGACCATGGCTATCGCGTTGCGGTTTTTAACCGCACGGTTTCAAAAGTCGACGACTTCCTAGCGGGTCCTGCTAAAAACACGCGGGTGATCGGCGCGCATACGTTACAAGAATTTTTTCAAGCTCTCAAAAAACCGCGCAAAGTGATGTTTATGGTCAAAGCGGGGGATGCTGTGGATGCTCTCATCGAAGAGTGCCTCCCGTTTTTAGAAAAAGGGGATATTGTTATCGATGGCGGCAACAGCCACTACCCAGATTCAGAAAGGCGCGAAAAATTTTTAAAAGAAAAAGGGATCATCTTTATGGGCGCCGGCATCTCCGGCGGGGAAGAGGGCGCGCGCCATGGCCCTTCGATTATGCCCGGTGGAAATGCAGATGGTTGGCCCTTTATTAAACCGATTTTTCAAGCGATTGCAGCGAAGGCGACCGAAGATGGACTTCCCTGTTGCGACTGGGTAGGCGAAGGGGGAGCGGGCCACTATGTCAAAATGGTGCACAATGGGATCGAGTATGGCGACATGCAGCTCATGTGCGAAGCCTACCATCTTTTGAAAACAGTCGTAGGGTGCACAGAGAGCGAAATACAGCTCATTTTTGCCGGTTGGAATAAAGGAGTGCTCAACAGCTATCTCGTCGAAATCACGAGCCAAATTTTCGGTGTAAAAGATACAGATGGAAAGCCCGTGGTCGATAAGATACTCGACGTTGCAGGACAAAAGGGGACGGGGAAGTGGACCGGTATCAGCGCACTCGATCTTGGCATGCCTGTTACACTTATCGGCGAAGCGGTCTTCGCTCGCTGCCTTTCTGCGCTTAAAGATGAGCGTGTAAAAGCCTCTAAGCTCTACGGCGATAAGAAAGCGGCCTTTTCGGGCGATAAGAAAGCCTTTATCGAAGATATCCGCCAGGCTCTCTATGCCTCTAAAATCATCAGCTACACGCAAGGCTTTATGCTCCTGCAAGCTGCAGCTAAAGAGATGAAGTGGCATTTAGATTACGGCTCGATCGCCCTCATGTGGCGCGCAGGATGCATCATCCGCAGTAGATTTTTGAACGACATTAAAAAGGCATTTGTAAAAGAGAAGGAGCTCTCCAGCCTTCTCTTTGACAGCTTCTTTAAAAATGAGATCACGGGAGCAGAATCCGGATGGAGACGTGTCGTAATAAACGCCACGCAGTTCGGCATTCCTGTGCCCTGCCTCTCAACAGCCCTATCCTTCTTTGATGGATTCCGCTGCGCACGCCTTCCGGCCAACCTTCTGCAGGCACAGCGCGACTTCTTTGGCGCCCACACCTACGAAAGGGTCGATGCTCCGCGTGGCAAGTTTTTCCACACCAATTGGACGGGAACAGGAGGTAGCGTGACCTCGGGTTCTTATAACGTCTAATAAAAATTTTAATGCCATTTTGCTAAAGACAGTTTTATGGTATTCTATTTGCCATGGCCATAAAACCCATCCTTTACACAGCAAGCTGGAAGCCGCACAACCTCCATCTTAAAGAAAAAGAGCCGGAACCTGCCGGTGAAAGCACGCTGCTCGAGCGAATTTGGCAGGCAGTATCCGATGTCATTTTTTATGGACCCAAGCGGTGTATGGCCTGGCTAAAACCTGCTTGTCAGTTTCTGGTGTTACCCTCTTCTAAGATGTACTCTGACGAAAATAACGCCTCTTTCCACACGCAGTGGAAAGAAAAATGGGAAACAAGCCAGCTTCCTTTCGTGCCGATTCCTTTGGAAGTGACCACTCCTGATGGGGCGATCATTCAAGGCATATTTTATAAAAACAATGCAACGAACTCCAACAACATTCCGACAATCATCAACTTCAATACCAACGGCAACGTTTGTAAGCAGGAGACGCATAACTGGCTCCTTAATTCAGTTGGCCGTCGTGTGGCACATGTTGTCGCCTTTGATTATCGGGGTGCAGGAGAGAGCGTAGGTATACCCAACTCCGATAGGTTGATTTTAGATGGCGATAGCGTCTATCAGTGCTTGAGCGATCATCTGAAGATTCCGGAGAAGCATATCCATATCTTTGGCCGTTCGCTTGGCGGCGCAGTGGGAACAGAGGTGGCGGCACTCCATCCAGAAGGAGGTAGAGTTGTGAATGCTCTTTCCTTTACCAATCTTGACGACATGGTCGATAAAGGGGGCATGGTTCAGCCAACAAAGCTCCATAGTCCCCTCTTTTGGGAGACGCTTATGTACCCTCTTGTTTACGTGTGGGATAAGATAATAAAAGTTTTCGCCAAATGGCTCCTTGCGCAATTTAGCTGGAAGTTTGATGCGCATGCTGCGCTCATGAAGATAAAAGAGCGCATACTTGTCGTCTATCATCCTAAAGATGATCTGATTGCAGAAGCTGGCATGACTTACGCTACCGATAAGAGTGTGGAAAAGTTAGAGCTGCAAGAAAGTGCTGCTTGGAAGTGGGGTAACTACCACAACATCGATTTTGAGTATTGCACTGACAAAGCGACGGGCGAAGCTGCGAGCTGCAAAGATCTGCAGTTTTTGCTTCCGCCTTTTGATGCTACTCCACCTATTGCTGAAGATTGCGTGATAACTTGAGGCTGGACTCTTCTTTTCCGCCCGCTTCCGCGCCCGCATGCGCGCCCGATCTTCCTATTTTTTCGGTAATGACTTTTCCGGAATAAAGAGGAAGATCGGGCGCGCATGCGGGCGCGGAAGCGGGCGCGATTGAAGAGGGAAGAGACAAACTTAATCCCCAGCTTTCAGTACTTCCATAAAAGCAGACTGCGGGATATTAACTTTGCCGATCTCTTTCATCTTCTTCTTACCCTTTTTCTGCTTCTCCCAAAGCTTGCGCTTACGAGTAATATCGCCGCCGTAGCACTTGGCCGTTACGTTCTTGGTGATCGCGCGGATCGTCTCACGCCCGATAATCTTTCCACCAATGGCAGCTTGGACCGGCACTTTAAACTGCTGCATCGGGATCACTTCGACAAGCTTCTTGCATATGGCGCGCCCGCGACCTTCGGCCTTGTCACGGTGGACCAGGCAGGAGAAGGCGTCGACGGGCTCCTCATTTACGCGGATCTCCAGCTTCACGATATCGCCGATCTCATACTTCTCAAACTCGTAGTCAAAAGAACCATAGCCGCGTGTGGCCGATTTTAATTTATCGTTAAAGTCGGTGATGATCTCGTTGAGAGGAAACTGGTAGGTAAGAAGGAGTCTTTTGCTATCCATCGTCTCTGTTTTTGCAAGAACGCCTCTCTTGTCCATCCCTAAGCTCATAATCACACCGAGATACTCTGCCGGCGCCATGATGTGGCACTTGACCCAGGGCTCTTCAACAAATTCGATATGGGCGGGGTCTGGGTAGTGAGCCACGTTGTCGATATTAATCGTGGTGCCGTCGGTCAGTGTGAACTTGTAGACGACGCTTGGTGCCGTTGTGATGATGTCTAGATCAAACTCTCTTTGGAGCCTTTCAAAGACGATCTCGAGGTGGAGTAGTCCTAAAAAACCGCAGCGGAAGCCAAATCCTAAAGCCAAGCTGCTCTCCTGTTCGACATAGAGCGCCGAATCATTTAGCTGCAATTTGACTAGAGCGTCTCGTAATGATTCGAAATCGGAGGAGTCGACTGGATAGATACCAGCAAATACGACAGGGGAGATCACACGAAATCCGGGGAGCGGCTTGTCCGCTGAGTTTTTAGCCGAAGTGATCGTATCGCCGATCTTCACATCGGTGGTCTTTTTGATGTTGCAGGCAAGATACCCTACCTCTCCTGGCCGCAGGACCTCAACAGGCTGTTCGTTAGGAACGAAGATGCCGGCTTCCATTACTTCAAAAGTTTTGTCTGTCGCCATCATCTTGATGAGCGTGCCCTTTCTCACCTCGCCGCTCATGACGCGGATATAGACCATCACTCCGCGGTAAGGATCGTAGTGCGAGTCAAAAAGGAGAGCCCGTAAAATATCATCTGTAGGTTCGGCAGGTGCTGGCACATCGATTAAAATTCTCTCTAAAATCTCTTTAATGCCGATCCCCATTTTTGCCGAACATAGGACGGCGTTTGTTGTATCGAGACCGATCACATCTTCGATCTGCTGTTTAACCTCTTCTGGATTTGCTGAGGGAAGGTCGATCTTATTGATGATCGGTACGATTTCTAAACCGCGTTCTAGAGCCAGGTGGACGTTAGCCAAACTCTGAGCCTGTACACCTTGCACTGCATCGACGACAAGTAGTGCCCCTTCGCATGCGGAGAGCGAACGTGATACCTCATAGGAGAAGTCGACGTGGCCAGGTGTGTCGATGAAGTTGATCTGATAGATGCTGCCATCTTCTGCCTCGTAGAACATCGAGACCGGATGCGCTTTGATGGTGATGCCGCGCTCGCGCTCTAGGTCCATTGCGTCTAAGACCTGCTCTTGCATCTCTCTTTTGGAGATCGTGTGTGTGATCTCTAAAAGACGGTCTGCGATCGTCGACTTACCATGGTCGATGTGGGCGATGATCGAAAAATTACGTATGTTCTTACGGTTATAGGGGTGCATGCGCTAAAAGATGCCCCTTCGAGCAATTTTAAACAATAGACTTCCTTCAAAATCCCGTGCCTCTGCCTGTGTCTGTGCCTGAATTATAATTTACAATGGCTAACGTCATTAAGATCGGGCACTGGCACAGGCATAGGCAGAGGCACGGGTCTAATAAAAAACCCCCATTTCTGCATTGAGAAATGGGGGTTTAAGCTATTTTAAGCTTTTAGAGAAAAGCAATTAGCTGATGGTAGCTTCGGAGCGAACCGAGCTTTTTGCCATAGCTTCTTGCTTGCTGCTCTCTTGCTGCTTTGCTTGTTCTTCTTTTTCTGCAGAGAGCTGGGCAAACTTTTTGCTCAGCGACTTAGCAGAATAGATCCACGCAAAGATGATGAAGAAGAGAATGCCTGCGACATAAGGCGTGATCGCTGCAAGTGAACCAAATGCAACGATAAGCCCTTGTTGTACCAGCGAGCCGCCCGATTTTCCGAGGCGAGCGCCGACCACGTCGATCGCAGCTTTTCCTTTAACTTTAGCTTCTTGGTCAAGAGGAATATAGGCCATCTCTTTAGTCGGATCAAAGAGCGAGTACTTTGCAGACTTGCTCATAATGTTTTGAGCCGTACCGAAGATCACAGCTAACATAAGCGGGGTTGTACCCAGCATGCTGATCATAGCTGTCAGAGAGTCTCTAAAGATCACGAAGGAGAAGAATCCTACCCCGGTGATCAGAAGGACAACAGGCGTAATAAGAGCGCCTACTCCCCAGCCAAATCGGCGGATTACGTTACCACCCACAAACAGCATCATGAAGATAGTTGCAGCTCCAGTAATTGTGGAGAAGTATCCCATGAATGCGCTGTACTCGTTAGGATTGGGGTATTGCAGTTTAAGCTGACCCTTCCAGGTGACTTCAACCAAGTTGATCGCAATGCCGTAGCCGATTACGAGAATCGCCAAGCAGCCGATATATTTAGATTTAGCCAGGTAGAGGAAGCTCTCTTTAAGTGACATTTTTGGCTTATCTTTCTTAGTCTTTTTAACTTCAGTCGCTTCAAAGAAGCGTGGGTCAGTAAGAACGTTTTTATTCATCCACCAGTAGATCCCCATGATGACGAGGCCAGAGAGGACAACCATGCTAAGCATATAGTTGAGAGAGACCCCCCAAGCATCGGCTGTAGGTGGCAGCTTGCTGCGGATGTCCGAGAAGTAGACGATTGCAGGCCCGGAAAAGAGCATAGCTGCGTTGGCGCCTAAGCCGAACATTGCATAAAAACGTTTTGACTCAGAAACGCGTGTGATATCGTTTGCAAATCCCCAGAAAAGCAGGGAGATAGCAACGCTACCCCAGAGCTCTGACATGATATAAAACAGAGCATATGTCCAGTTTCTAAAGAGGGCGACCAATCCACCAAGTCCCTTTGGTAGGAAAGCTTGCAACTGATCAGCCGCAACTGTTGGGTGGAGAGTGTCGTGCATAGGATAGAGAACTAGAGCAAAGAGGCCAAAAAAAGCGATAAACGAAGCTATTGTCGTATAGAAAAGCTTCGGTTTGCTCAGAATGTTACTCAACTTAGCGTAAAGAATCATAAATAAGATCGCTGCGGGCAATACTCCCCAGACCTTTAAGAAGGGGATCGCTTCTGCTCCAGATCCTGGGGCAGTTACGATAAGAGCGTCTTTAGTATCACGTAAAATTGTGTAATTAAAATTAATAAAGAAGAATAAGAAGAACATCGGGAGGAGCTTTTTCAGCTCAAAATTATGGACGGGCCAAAAAAAGGAGCGCCATTTACCAAATCCAGTTTGCGTTGTTTGCGACATATTTTATTTTTCCTCAAAATAGTTAAACAGAAAAAGCAGTATACTTCAATTTTCCTTAAAAGCCAAGTAAAGAAATTTTTTTAAGAAGTTTATGTTAAGCGCATTTTTGAAACGTCAAAAATGCGCTTAAAATTTATCTTATAAGTCCGCTAGAAAGCATATCGCTGGCGGCTTGTTGAGCGTTTACGCACTCAACATAAGAGTTCCAAAGTTCTGCCTCTATTTTGCCATGGCGGATCGAAGCGATCAGCTCACGTTTGCTAGTAGCTAAAGATTTTTTAGGGCTGAGTACAGAAACCATCTCCTTATCTCCGGCAAGGCGGGCGATGTTTAACATGCGCTCGAGCTGGTTGCGGGTAAAGGTGATCTGGTCGCGGCGTTTGCGAGAACCACGGGCAGCACGCTGTTTAGGAGGCACGCTGTGAGGTCTGTCGTTATGAATAATAAACTTTTCAATAAGCGAACCGAGTTCACTAGGTTGTTTTATTTTCATTTTACGCAAAGTAAAATGGTGCATATACCCGCCAGAAGTCATCGGAATATATTTGCAAAGATCGTTCTCTTTTCTTCCATTCACCTTTTTAATTGCTTTCGCAATTATATCTTCGATCTCTTTCCAGTTTTTTTTGGATTCGTGTCCATCTTCTTTATTTGACATAGATCATTTCCCTTTCTTTCTTTTTGTAAAACACTCTCTTTATATCACTCAAATGAGTTGAATAGGTGTTACGGTTTTCTTCGCAATTATCGGATTTTATAAAATCACGATCTTTTTGTGCAACATATTATGCTCTTTTATGTTTTTAGCTCCTTTACTATTCAATGCGGAGATGCTAAAATCACAACCATGAAATCGATAGCATTACTTTTTTCATTTCTATTGTTTTGCGGTTGCTCCCAAGACTCTACCCCTTCCCCTTTAGAAGTGTGGATGGAGGATACAGGCAGAGTCAAGGTGCTCTCCACGACAGCGATGATCGATGATCTGGTGGGACAGATAGGGCAAGAGAGGGTGGATCATATCGCACTCATTCAAGGAGAGCTCGATCCGCATAGTTATGAACTGGTCAAAGGCGATGATGAAAAATTTAATTTTGCACAGCTCGTCTTTTATAATGGTCTGGGATTGGAGCATGGGGCAAGTTTGCGCTATTGCTTGGAGCACCACGCCCATGCAGCTGCGCTAGGAAATGAGATACAAAAAAAGATGCCCGATGCGATCTTGCGCGTTCAAGGCGAGATCGATCCGCACATCTGGATGGATATCTCTCTTTGGCGCGAGGCGATAGATCCAATAGTAGAGGCCCTTTCACAACAAGATCCTCAAGGCGCGCCCTTTTATCGAGAAAAGGGAGAGGCGCTGAAAAAAAAGATGTGCACTAAACATGAGGAGATCAAGAAGCAGTTTGCCTCAGTTCCTTCTCAAAAGCGGTATCTGGTCACAAGTCACGACGCTTTTAATTATTTTACGCGTGCCTATCTCGCCGATCCTCAAGAGAGCAGCTGGCAGAAGCGGTGTGCAGCGCCCGAAGGGCTTGCTCCCGAAGGACAGCTGAGCGTGGCAGATATTCAGAAGACGATCGATCATCTTTGCCAGTACAAGATCTATGTGGTCTTCCCAGAGTCCAATGTGAGTAAAGATGCATTAAAAAAGATCGCCTCGGCGTGTGTGCAAAAAGAGCTGATCGTGCGCATCTCGCGAGATGCTCTCTATGGCGATGCGATGGGCGGCACAGATTACCTAGGGATGCAAGAACACAATAGTCGCGTCCTTTTAAAAGCTTGGACTGAGGAGTGATAATGCAGTGCAATTTCTTGAAAAATATCGTGCCCGTGCCCGCGTGCGTGCCCGTGCCCGAATTTTCGGAATTAAAATTCACAACGGCTAACGCCTTTAAGATCGGGCACGGGCACGGGCAAGGGCACGGGCACGGGCAAGGGCACGGGCACGAAAATCGACATGGAGTCTTATGGTACTTAAAGTAGAACAGCTCACAGTGAATTACGACAAGACTCCTGTTTTGTGGGATATTAATTTTGCTATTCCTGCGGGAATCTCGGTGGGGATTATTGGGCCGAATGGGGCGGGTAAAAGCACGCTTGTAAAAACGCTGCTGGGCATGATTCGTCCGCTCTCCGGTAAGATGGAATTTTTTGACAAGCCGTTCAAATCGGTGCGTAAAAGAGTTGCCTACGTACCTCAGAGAAATTCTGTGGACTGGGATTTTCCTATTACAGTACTCGATCTGGTTCTGATGGGCCGTTATGGACATTTCGGACTTTTTAAAAGGCCGACTCTTGCAGATAGAGAGGGGGCAAAGCGCGCTTTAGAGCGTGTGGGTATGCTCGCATTCTCTGAAAGGCAAATCCGACAATTATCCGGAGGAGAGCAGCAGCGCGTTTTCATCGCGCGGGCACTATTTCAGGATGCGGATGTCTATTTTATGGATGAGCCTTTTGCAGGGGTCGATGCTGCGACAGAGAAGGCGGTAATACTCCTTTTGAATAAGCTAAAAGAAGCGGGTAAAACGCTCTTTATCGTCCACCACGACCTGCATACGGTCGAACAGTATTTTGATTGGGTGATTCTTTTAAATACCTGCCTTGTCGCATATGGTCCAGTAAAAGAGGTCTTTCACAAAGATAATATTTTGCGCACCTACAGCCATGGAAGCGCTCTTCTGGATGAAGCAGTGAAAATCTCTCAAACTAAAACCTCCGGTCTCGGAGGATGATGTTAGACTCTATTTTCTCCTACTTCACAGATCCTGTTCTGCGCGCCCCTACATTAGCAAGTATGCTGATGTGCCTTGCCTCTGCTCTCATCGGAGTGATCGTCTTTATCCGCAAGCGCTCTCTTCTAGGAGAGGCTCTTTCTCACGCAGCATATCCTGGAGTGGTGCTCAGTGTCATTCTCTTCGCTACGTTTTTTCCTCAGTTTGAAGAGGGAATGCCAGTCGCAATTTTAGTCGGTGCTTTTCTCTCCGCACTCCTCGGTTTGTGGGTGGTCGATCTTTTGGAAAGGCGTCTTCGGATAAAGCAGGACGCTGCACTCTGTTTCGTCCTCTCTGTTTTCTTTGGTTTAGGAATTTTAATTGCAAGCCGTGTCCAGGTCACGCATGCGCTCTGGTTTAAGCAGATTCAATCATTTTTATATGGCCAGGCAGCGACAATGACCGATGGACATATCCTTCTGTATGGTTCACTTGCAGTGCTTACTATTCTCGGGATCTATTTTCTCTATCGCCAGATCGA
Organism: Chlamydiia bacterium; assembly: GCA_963804085.1. GTDB lineage: Bacteria > Chlamydiota > Chlamydiia > Chlamydiales > Rhabdochlamydiaceae > CAWDOQ01. The sequence continues at coordinate 68,818 of CAWDOQ010000019.1, forward strand.
GATCGTCAATTTTGATCGCGAATACGCCAAAAGTGTAGGAGCAAATGTGTCGCTTATCGACACCCTCTTTTTTCTCCTTCTGGTTTTAGCCATCTGCATCGGGATACGCAGCGTGGGAGTTGTCCTCATGTCCGGCATGCTGATCGCGCCGGCAGTTGCTGCTCGCCAATTCACCAACCGGTTAAGCACTCTTTTTATTTTAGCCGGCTTTTTTGGAGTGGCCAGCGGCTTTTTAGGAAATTATCTCTCGATGACCATACCTCAAATAGTTAGCAGCGGTGAGGGAACACGCACATTTTCTTTGCCCACAGGGCCAATGATTCTTTTAACTGCATCCTCATTTTGCTTGCTGGCTCTTCTATTTGCTCCGAGTCGGGGAGTGGTGAGCCGCTATGTGCGTATCGTCCGTTTTCGCGACAAGTGCTCTTTTGAAAATGCGCTCAAAGCTTTCTGGAGAAGACGCGAAGAGGGGCATTTAGCTAAAGAGGAGATACGAACGCTTGGCATCTCCTGGCTTCTTTTGAAACGGATGCTTTTTCAAGGATGGGTGAGAAGAGATACTCATGAGGGGTATCATCTAACGCAAGAGGGTAAAATCCGTGCTGCTAACATTGTGCGCCTCCATCGTCTCTGGGAGGTCTATCTCGTCCACATGGGGCAAGGCGTAGAAAAGGTGCACCACAGCGCCGAAGAGATGGAGCACATCCTCACACCCGATTTAGAGAGAAGACTGACAGAGTTTTTGCAAGATCCTAAACATGACCCTCACCTGCAGCCGATACCGAGAGGGGACGTATGAATAGTTTTTTTGCAGCACTAAATCCCTATTGGGGTAAAGGTTTTGGAGAGTTTTGTTCTCTCTTTTTTAGCCGCCTCTTCCTTTGGGTGCGCGGCGATCTTAGCTTTGATCAGTTTGCCTCTGATGAGATCCAGCTGCTCGTTCTTCTCGCTGTAACCTTCTCGGCAGCGCTAGTCGGAAGCTTTCTAGTTTTAAAGCGGATGACCATGCTTGCCAACTCCCTTTCGCATACTATTTTGCTCGGGATCGTCTCCGCCTATCTTTTAACATTCTCTTTTTCCGCCGAAAGGTCGGACACTATTAGCCTTCATGTGCTTCTGATAGCTTCATTGATCACAGGGGTTGTGACCACATTTCTCACTCAACTGCTCACTCAAAAGATGAAGCTGCAAGAGGATGCGAGTATCGGACTCGTCTTTACCACCCTCTTTGCATTGGGGATTGTCTTGGTCACCCTCTTTACGCGCAACGTTCATATCGGCGTAGAGGCGGTCATGGGAAATGTCGATGCTCTACATCCTCATGATCTGAAACTGGTCTCTTTTGTCGCTTTAGGAAACCTGCTGCTCGTCACTCTTTTATTTAAAGAGTTTAAGATCACCACATTCGACTCCTCTTTTGCTGCCACTTTAGGGATCTCGCCCTCCGTGTATCACTATCTTCTAATGGTCATGACGGCAGCCACGTGCATCGGTGCTTTTCGTGCAGTTGGCGTCCTTCTCGTCTTAGCGCTTCTTGTAGGGCCAACCCTTACGGCGCGTCTTCTTACGCATCACCTTTCACGCCTTATCCCTTGCGCGATCGGCATAGGGGCGCTCTCTTCATTTGGGGCGGTGGCCCTCTCGCGCCATATCCTCTCTGTCTACCATATCTCCCTTTCGACAGCAGGGTTGGTCGTCGCTCTGCTCGCCCTCTTTTTTCTCTTAGCCCTCTTTTTCTCTCCTAGCCAAGGAATAGTTGTGCAACTTGTGAAAAGAGTCTGGTGGAAAAAACGGATCAATGGTTACTCTCAGTAGTAATATATGATCCAAAGTGTTTTATATCTCATTCTTGCAGGACTCGGGTTAGGGTTTCTGGTTTTTATCCACGAGCTCGGCCACTACTTTATGGCAAGACATGTCGGAATGACTGTCGAAGCTTTTGGTATCGGCTTTGGTAAACCCATCTTTACGTGGGAACACAAAGGGGTAAAGTGGAACCTCTGCTGGATCCCTTTCGGAGGATATGTCCGCATCAAAGGAATGGAGAAGAAGGGGGGAGTAGAACCCCACCAGATCCCCGATGGATTTTTTGGCAAAAGACCGATCGACCGCATAAAAGTCGCCTGCATGGGACCCCTCTCCAATATCGTCTTTGCCTTTTTGGCTTTTTTTGCCATCTGGATGAGCGGCGGAAGACAGAAGTTCTTTTCTGAATACACCCATTTTATCGGCTGGATGGATCCCTGCTCCCAGTTATACCAAGATGGAGTGAGACCGGGCGATGAGTTAGTCTCCTATGACAAGCGACCTTTTCAAGGTTTTCGTGATCTCATCTACGCCTCCGTTATGTCAGGAGAGACAGCGTCGATTCAAGGATATAAGATCGACTACATGGGTGGAAATAAAGAGCCCTTTCTCTACAAGCTGTCCACTTATCAAAACCCGGAATCTGTGACTCGCGGCATCTCCACGATAGGGATCTTGAGCCCCGCAAGCTTTCTCTTTTATCAGCCCACACCCGAAAATTTAAAGCCCGGCTCACCCGTCTACAATAGCGGCATTCAGCCTAAAGACCGCATTGTGTGGGTCGATGGCGAGTTTGTCTTTTCCGTTCCTCATTTAAGCGCTGTGTTAAATGAGCCAAAGGCACTGCTTACAGTAAAGCGTGGCGATCAGACCTTTCTCTCTCGTGTTCCCCGTTTGAAAATTTCAGATATCCGCATGAGCGCCGAGCAGAGAGCGGAACTGGATGACTGGCAGCATGAGCTTAATCTGAAAAATAAGGTCGAGCAGCTCTTCTTTATCCCATACATACTCTCTCACGGAGCGACTGTTGAGAGCCAAAACACCTATCTTGACGAGAGCGCAAAAGAGTGCGTCTATTCTACCGCTTATCGTTCACCTCTCTCCTTGCCCCTCCTTCCGGGAGACAAGATCCTAGCAGTCGATGGAGTGCCGATCTCCTCTTCGATCGACCTTCTCGAGAAGCTGCAGACAAGAAATGTCCGTGTCATTGTTCAAAGAGACGAGAATCTCCCTGCTTTGTCTTGGAAAGATGCCGATAGCTACTTTTCTAAATCTTTGGACTGGGAAAAGATACAAGAGATCACTGCAGCTTTTGGAAGCGCATCTCCTGTTTCGCATGCTGGTAGCTTTTATCTTTTAGAGCCTATCGAGCCTAAACCTCTGTCAGCTCTTCCTTTAACCGAAGAACAAAAAAAATCAGTCTCCGAAAGAGAGAGCAGTATAAAAAAACAGATTGAAGCAATCCAGGATCAGAAAGAGAAGGCGCGCGCCCTAGAGCAACTAGAGAGCAGCGAAAAACAGCTTAAATTAGGCATTGCCCTTTATGATGCGCAGGTTAGCTACAACCCTGCTCCCTGGGTGCTATTTTCCGATGTTATAAAAGATGCCTGGCGCACCCTCTCCTCTCTTTTCACCGGGATGCTTAGTCCCAAATGGATGTCAGGTCCTGTTGGCATCGTGTCAGTTATTCAACAAAGTTGGGGAGTAGGGGTGAAAGAAGCCCTCTTCTGGATGGGGCTGATCAGCCTTAACCTTGGCATTTTAAACCTGTTGCCCATTCCGGTTTTGGATGGAGGGCATATCTGTTTTTCACTCGTTGAGATGGTCACAAAAAAACCGATCAAAGCCAAGACGATGGAGCGGCTTATCTTTCCCTTTATTGTGGGTTTGATCGCTCTTTTTGTCTTTTTGACCTATCACGATTTATCGCGGATTTTCACAAAATACTTTTAAATGAAAAATATACGTGCCTGTGCCCCTGCCCGTGCCCGAATTAATCCGGATCGGGCGCGGGCATGCGGGCGCGGACGCGGGCGCGTAAAAGTGGAATGTTTGTACAACTATTCGTGTTTTATTCATTTTAGTCAGCTCTTTTGCCCACGCCCATGGGCAGAGAAGACCCTCCAGACAATGACCCTAGAAGAGAAGATAGGGCAGCTTTTCATTATCCCCGCATGTCCCATGCGCGAAGAAAAACACCTGCAAGATCTCACGCAGCTTCTTGCACGCTTTCCAGTCGGCGGCATCATCCCCAAACAGGGCGATGTTAAGACCCATGTCTCTCTAATGAATCGCTTGCAAGCCGTCTCAACACTTCCTCTTCTTTGCGTGGCAGATGCAGAATGGGGACTTAGCATGCGTCTTAAAAATACCATTCGCTTTCCCAAAAATCTAACGCTTGGCGCCATCCAAGATATGCAGCTTATTTACCAGCTTGGTAAAGAGATCGGAGAAGAGTGCAAACAGATCGGCATCCATGTCAATTTGGCGCCGGTCGTCGATGTAAATAGCAACCCGCTGAACCGAGTCATCCACATGCGCTCCTTTGGAGAGAAGCCAGAAGAAGTAGCAAAAAGAGGGGTTGCCCTCATGCTCGGCATGCAAGAGAGTGGGATTTTGACATGTGCCAAACACTTTGTTGGGTACGGTGATGCGTCAGTCGATGCACACGTCGATCTTCCCACGGTTTTTCACGGCCCGGAGCATCTAGCACAAGTCGAGCTCTTTCCTTTTCAAAGAATGATCGAAGCAGGTGTCTCTTGCATCATGACAGCACATCTTGTAGTACCTGCTTTGGACGATACTTATACTCCAGCTTCTCTCTCTTTTCCCATCACAGATACCCTGCTGAAAACCAAGATGGGCTTTTCAGGGCCTTGTCATCTCCGATGCGCTCAACATGCAGGCGCTCGCGCTCCACTTTTCAAAAGAGGAGATCGCACTGCGTGCATTCTTAGCAGGAAATGATCTTCTGCTCTATGGCGATCACATCGCACCCAATGTCGATGCAATCTTGAATGATGAGATCCCGCGCGCCTTTCATGCGATTAAAGAGGCGGTTGTAAACGGCAAGATCTCTTTAGAAAAACTCGATAGCAGCGTCTTAAAAATCTTAAAATGCAAAGAGAAGTTAAATCTGCATCAAGAGCGGTTCATTCAGCTTCGGGAACCGGTCGAGAGCAGTAATGCCGAGAGTTTAAAAAGAGAACTCTATGAGGCTGCAGCGACACTCGTGCAAGACAAAGACCACTCTTTACCTCTTAAAGCCTCTAGTGTCGTTCTTCTGCAAAACAAAAAGGACCCCTCCTTTGTGCAAGCACTTGAGCGCCACTGCACACTCGCTGAAGAAGGAGATCTTACGATTCTTGCACTCTATGGAAACGGAGAAATTCCCGACTGCAAGCCCGATGTCGTTGTTCTATTCGGATCGCCCTACAACTTAGAGCGCGCACCTAACGCTCCGGTAATTATCGTCGCCTACGAAGAGGATCCCGACGCAAGCCAAGCCGTCAGTGATCTCCTCTTTGGTAAACTCTCATTTAAAGGAAGACTACCCATCTCATGGACACCTCGTTAGAGCGCGAAAAGCGCAAATACACCGCTCTTTGGAAAGATGTGCCCGACTATCGCAAAGATAGTCCCGGCGAGATGTACATCGAGCATTTCCTCTCCTTCTTTGAACAAGAGATAAAAGAAAAAGAGACCCTCATCGACTTCGGCTGCGGCACAGGCAAAGCGGCCAAGCATTTTCTAGAAAAAGGCCTCTTTCTGACACTTGTCGACTTCTGCGATAACTGCCTCGATGAAGAAGTAGCCCTCCTCACCCAGCTCTGCTTCGAGCAGGTGCGTTTTGTAGAAGTTTGCCTGTGGACCCTTCCCGACACACTACCCGCCGCCGATTGGATCTACTGCTGCGATGTACTCGAGCATATTCCCGAAGAGCACCTAGACGCCGTCCTAGCAGGCATGGCAGAGCGCACAAAAAAAGGCGGCTACTTCAGCATCCACCTCTGTGAAGATCTCTTCGGCGCACACTTCCTAGGCCACCCCCTCCACATCACGATCAAACCCAAGGAGTGGTGGCAAGCCAAACTCTCCACCCACTGGCAGATCGCAAGCGAACCCACCTCCACTCCCCACATCTACCACTGCTGCCTCCTGACGAAGTAATCGTTGTAAAAATTTTTTTTGCGCTCAATATCAATTTTTTATTAATATCTTTCGTTAATCAATTTTTCTTAACCAGGAGGAGTGGTATGACAGTTGTACCTTTTATAGAGAATGGATCTGGGACAATCTCCCCGTATGCAAACACGCCCTCCTTAGGAACACCCGTAACAGAAAGAAAAGATTCTGCCCTATCAACTGTGAGTACGCTAGAGAGCGCACCTCCAAGCCCCACTCCTTTTGTTCCTACGCCACCTTCCCACCGCATGTTACTTACGCGTGAAACGCGAGAAACATTTGTCCTCGAAGATGGAAGTCAATTTACCGGGCAAGTTAAAGTTGACATTGAGCAAGGAACTAGCAGAGCAAAAGGATGGGGGACATTAACATATCGCCCAGGCCATATTCGATTAGATTACGAGGGGGAATTCGAAGGTGGACAACCAAATGGCTCGGGAACAGTCAGGTTTCAGGCGGGGGGAAGTTACACAGGGCAAATGCAAGCAGGTGAGATCACCGGAATCGGCACCATAACCTATGCTTCAAACCATCAAGCCGGTCGGTTTAATTATAAGGGAGATTTCGTAAACGGCTGGCCGCAAGGCGAAGGAATCATGCGATACAGAGACGGATCAACGTACAAAGGTGCTTTTCAAAATGGCGCCTGGGAAGGAAAGGGCAAATACTGGAAACCTGATAGCTACTTTATCGAAGGGACTTTCAAAAACGGTAGGATATGGGATGGAAGAGATGGTATGGCCCCAAAGATCGAACATATCTACAAAAATGGCAAACGTCAGCTCGCCCAGGAGTGCTGCTGCGTTATTCTTTAACACAACCTTTCTTCACTCAAGGAGAAGCACTTGTGGCAGGATATTGTCTTTGTCAATGGCTCTTAAAAGGGTATAGCCAAAACCAGATGCACCTTGCATAAAGCTAGGATCAAAATAGGGGCGAGTTTGTTTTTTATACTGGTGGATCAGCGAAGAGATTGTAGGGCGTAGAAGATCCTTTAATTCAGGCAAAATGACACTTGCTGAGCGCAAAAATTCCCATTTTCCACATTCTCCACAGCAAAGTGTGATGTTTTCATTGGATAGCAGGGTTTTTCGAGTCAATTCGACAGAAGTTGTGATTTCCTGGTGTATTTCTTCGTCTTGCAAAAAAGGAAGAGAAGCTAATCGGCCAAAACCTACTCCAACCGCACCATGACACCATTGAACAGGAAAAGTGGGCTCTTTTTTATCGCTAAATCGTGGCCAATTTTTTTTCTTTGAGCAAAAATGCCTGCGTTCAAAAGCAAGCGCTCTTTTCACTGTTTCAAGAAAATTGGGTTGTTTTGTCTCATTTCCTAACTTGAGAAGAGAGTAGGTGATCCCCGCAATTCCATGAGAAAACCCTAAAAAACAAAACCCTTTGCAATGTTTCCAGGCAAGAGAGCCCTGCTCATCTTCTTGCGCATGCATTCTTAATTGTTCCGCTGCCATTTTTGCCAGTTCAAGGATCGGTTCCTCGGTTGTGTCTTTCCATAAGGAAAGAAGAGAGAGTATCAGGCCTGCTCTCCCGATCACGATATCAAACATTTTGTCATTATCGAAATGCTTCTCATGAATCGAATGAGCTAGCAAGCTTGCTTCTTTAAAAAGAGCTGGCTCTTGAATGAGCTTTCCGATTTTGGAAAATCCATAGATTATGCTCCCCACACCCGACATGCCACCAATGCCCATCGCATCCGCCATTCTTTTACCCATGCCTTTTCGGATCTTATCTTGGATGCTTTTGAGTGTGCTTAAGGTAGCCTCTTTCCATATTATGTTCTGGGTAGTTGCATAAAGAGCAGAAAAGAAAAGGGCGATACCCACCTTGCCACTATATAGACAGTCACTTATAGCCCGCAGCTCATATCTACTATATCCAACATTGGGCTCCAAATGGATCCATCCTAGAGAACCATCATTGGAGCGTATGGCATCATGCAAAATAGTATATCCTATTTTTTCTGCTTCTTGCAAAATTTCTTCATCGCCCACATTCTCTTTAAGAATAGGGGTAGCTTTAGATTTTTTTGTTTTTCTCTTTTCTTGGGTGTGGAATTGCGCGTCCCTCGCATAAAAAGATTTGCGAATGAAAGCCTCTTGCTGCTGGCACTTATCCTCAGACATGCTTTGAATCCGTTCGATCGCCGAATTATAGCCGTTCTTCTCAAGACAATCGCACAAGATAAACTCTTTTCCAGAATAGAGGTGTTGCTCTTTTAGAAATCCGAAAAAGAGAGGCGCATCTCCTTGAAGAAGCGCTCGTTTTTCTTCTTCGATTAAGGGAGCAAGATGTTCTAAGCCTGGTTCAATGAGCAAAGAGGCAAGCAGCTTGAGCTCTTTTTTTTTGTATCTCTTTATCTAAAATTACGTGGGGTAGTGCAAGCTGATCGAGTAAATATCCATAAAGGCGAGTGGAGCGAAAGACGATGCGCACAGGAGATTTTGCGAATTGATCTATCCATCCTCCTTTTTGGGTAAATAACGAGGTTTTTTGCGCGATGAAACTATACATGCATTTAAAGCCGTTTACGATCTCTTCGATATAAGCATGGGCTTCTCGAAGAGAGTTATTACATACCACTTGGTGATACAACCACTCCTTTTTTTCCATCTCTTGATAATTATATAATTCATCCGTTCTCAGATTTCCCCATTTGAGAACAGAATATGCGATATTTTCGCCTGTCAATCCTCCGATGTCAGGCCCACGTTCACCTTCTCGCTCAAGAAAAACGGGAAGGAGTGCGGTTTTTAAGACAGAATGGTTCATAAGCTCTTTTTCGAGCTGTCTGTCTTTGCGAGTGAGCTCGGAATGAAAAAAAGTTTCAAAATCGATCAAAATAGGATATTCACCAGCTGCGATGATGTTTTCAAGGTGGATATCCGTTCCATCAAAAAGATAAAGAAGACATAGGAGCATTCCAGCCCGCTCAAAGTAGCGTGCTACTTGCTTTTCATTTTGACAATGCCTGTGCTCCACCTTCTCTTCCCACCCATACCCTGCTCTTGAAAGAATTCGATGTCCTTTAAGATCTAAGGGAAGCCCTAATTGATTGAGCTCCTCTAAAAGAGCATGAAAAGAGCGGGCAAGCGTAAGATTTTTTGGTTTATAATAGAGCTCTTTGCCACACTCGAAAAGGAGATGATAGACAGAGCGTCCTCCCTGATGATAATCCCCCATGTTTTGAGTCGCTTTAACGATTTTTCCAAGAGAGACCCCTCCATTGAATGTTTCTGCAAGAAGGTTTAGATCCTCTTCCAGTCGATTTAAAAACTCTATCGTTTGATCTACCCACAGCTCCAGAAGAATGGTAATGAGGCGACCCAGTTCTTCATATTCAGAAAAAAACTTCCTTAGTCGCTTTTGGTTCCAAAAGGTTTGATGCATGAAACTGAGATAGCGTGCTTTCGCTGTTTTGCCAGCGAGTTTTCCTTGGGATTTTAAATACGACATCTCGAATGCAAAAGTGGAGGTTGCGACATCGACCCACCTGTGCACAAGTGCTGCCTCCATTTGGATGATTGCTTGTGGGAAAAGATATTTAAGCTGCCTTTTCGTCCTCTTCTTTACCCTTCTTCTTGCTACTTCTAGCCAGGGCCAAAACCCTTCCACAAAAGGAAGATTATGCATCGTTTTAGGAACGGGGGCTGGATGGGATGCAGAAATGATCTCTTTAAGTATTTGCATCTGTTTTGTTCTTCACCTTAGTGCGTTTTAATAGCTCGTTGAGTTATAGAGAGGCTTATGGGACAAGAATCACCATCTTGCACATTTAGTCAACGAATCTCTGAACTTAAAGAGATAAGAAAAAAGAAGATTAATGAAAAGCAAGGAAAGTCGCTTTCACTAATCATTCTAGGTGCAGGCCCAGCTGGACTCATCCATGCGATTGTAGCACTATTAAATGGTCAGCAGCCTATTGTACTTGAAAAACGGCCGCAGGATTGCTCAGGGAGACCTTACGCCGTTATGTTAAAAGATCGTTCGATTGAAATTTTGCAAGAGTATGGTGCGCTGGCCTATTTGCAAGAAAATGGTCTGATTATGCTTTCTCAAAATGATAAATACTGCATAGCACTTGTTGATCTCGAAAGAGCATTGAAAGCGGTAATCTCGGAGCTCGAACAAACGCCCACCATCAAACATCACACATATGTTGTAGAAATTATAGAACATCCTCACTCTAAGATCGAACTCGTCACCGTCGAACAGAATGGAATACAAGGTGCCTTTTCCGAAGTTGATCTAGTTGTTAATGCCGAGGGAAGCCATAGTCAGACCAACGATCTACTCAGAAACAGACGTATCGAATTTCTTCCGCGTATCCCTGCTGTTTCTGTAGTCTTTGAAAATAATTTATCTTCTGCTCAAGGAGCTTTTTCTCTTTCCCAACAGATTTTTGTCAAATTAAGAAACGGCGTGATGAGCCTTTATTGCTACGGAACTTTTGCATGTAGATTTCTGTTTTCGGGTGTTTTTTTAAATCCTAAACATCATATCGCAGCTTTACACATATTGAAGATTGGTCGACGCTATTTATTAGGTTATTGCCTTTCCAGCAAGGCAAGCAAAAAATTAACTGCAATCGATGACCCAAATGAATTTCAAGCTTTTACAAAACAATGGGCTTATTTTGTGCTCTGTTACTCAAGCGTGAAAAGTTTATTGCACTTTGTGTTTTCTAGAGGAAGAACCCCCCTTAATCTATTTGGCTGGCGCCCTATTAAAACATGCAGAGTAGTCAAAATTGGATCAGACAGGGTGGAACATTGCAGTTTTTGCTTAGGCCGCTCCCTTATTTTAGTCATAGGTGATGCCCTGGTAACAGCTGATCCATCCACAGAATTGGGTTGCCAAACTGCATTAGAATCATCGTTATATTTTGGTGCCTTTTTGCAAAGATTCCAGGAGGCTATCTTAAATGCTCAGTTTCCAAAACTTATGATTGAGCTTCAGCAAGAATATGATAAATATTGGGAGCCGATTATCGCTTACCTTATCGCAGAGTCCGTGCGAAAGCGTAAACATTATAATGACGAGGCGCCTCTCATTTTAGGTTTGACAATTTGATATTGATGCGTAATAAGGTGATTTAAGTTAATACACTTGGAGGAGGAGTTATGGCGAAGAAAAATCCAAAAGATTTCAATAAAATTGCAAAAAAAATCATAGCAAGAGCGTGGGGTGATGAACTCTTCTTGCAAAGACTAAAAAACAACCCAAAGTCAGTTTTTAGTGAATATGGTTTGCCCTACGATGAGAATGTAAGTTATCGGATCGTAGAAGACACGAACAATGTGACTCATATAGTCATGCCCAAACGGCCTTACAAAGATACGTCTCGCAAAGAGCTATCAGATGAGGAGTTAGAAAAAATTGCTGCCGGCAGCGGACACTGTCTTCCAACAACTGTGAGCTGGGGAGGAGGGTGCATCTAATAGCGCATTTAAAATACAATGCCTCTATTGATCAGGCCGAGAGGGTCTAGGGTTCTTTTTATTTCTTGGAATTTCCCGTAAACCTTCTCGCCAAAATATGCGCGATAATCGAAGTTTTCTGGAGTAATTTCAGCTTGGATGTATCTTCGGAAATTTGGGTCTATCAGCACGATCTTGTGAAACTCTTTCTCAAGATTTAAAAGCTCCTGTCTATCGAATCCTTCAGGCTTTTTTGGCAATCCCCAAACAGCACTTAGAACAAAATCCCCTGTGGACGGATAGAGAAGAGGTGGATTGAAATCAGTGCATTTGAAAGAAGCGCGGAAAAATTCACAAGGGATCCATACATCTAAGTGTTCCTTCTCATATTTTCTAAGTAGAGATGCTGCTAAGCTTGCTTTGCTAATCGATGATATGAGAGAAAACCAACACATTTTAAGCCGAAAGGGGTGTGTGTTTTTGACTCTTCCCTTGGTCCCCAGTGGATAGACCACTTGACCTCTAGGAACAATCTTGATTTTAGCCTTAGTAAAATATCCCAATTGTCCCATAGAGCCAAATAGCCAAGGAAATAACTGATCATCTTTTTTACACAAAACAACCTGGCCCTCTGCTGTAACAAATTCTACCTCTTCAACTATGTTCCAAAAAGCATTATCACCACTGCCAAATCCAATACCCCCCGCAGAAATGAATCCGCCGAGGCTAGGCGCTGAATAGCTGCCATTATATACTGTGAGTCGATAACCATATCTTGCAAGGTGCTCATTTAAATCCCAGACGTTTACACCAGCTTCGACAGTCACAGTATCTGCCTCTTCAAAACTATAGCTATTCAGAAGATCGGAACGTATTAACAATTCGCCCTTTTTTGGAAGAGAAGATCCGTTGCAAGAGTGTCCATTTCCACGAATGCGCAGAGAAAGTTTATGTTGATAAGCCATCGAGATGATCTTGCAAACATCACTGCAGCTTTTTGGGAAAATTTCATAAAAAGATCCACTACAAGAACGGTATTCGCTAAAATCACTTATTTTCTCTGAACGTTCTGCGATATAAGAAGAAGGAAAGAGCTGTAAGATCGGGTCATTTCGCGTCTTTTTTGACTGATCATTTATAGGTTTAGTAAGTAGAGGTTTTTGTGCAGGCATTTCGATAGCCAGGTGTCCATAAGACACATCTAAGTAGATCTTCGCTTTGATCTGTTGATGGCTTTCTGGATTGTATATGAACTTGATATGGTGAATGTTTCTAATCACTTGAAGATAAGAGGTTGGATTTTTGCTTGAGACAGCGCTGTTTGGATAAAATACACTTTGATCCAGTGATTCATAAAAACCTCCGATCCACGAGAGAGCTCCTTTTTGTTTTTCCGGGGTGGTGAATCCTTCATGCACCAGGAATTGCAAAAAGGCCTCCCATCTTTTTCTTCGTTCTGAAAATGTGAGGTCTGAAAGAAAACTGCATTCTATGCCCAGTTTCGATTGGATTTGTTCGGAAAGATCTATGTGGAGGACCACATGCGATATAAATGGCGCTATCTTCTGTATAAAGTTGATCAATTCTTCTCTTTTGTGCAGGTAGCCAACCTTATCTAAAAAATCTCCCAGTGCCTTTCCAGAAGTGCTCAAACTGTCAACACAGAGCCTCACACCCTGTCGGGTTCTGGGAAGCATAAAACCAACAAAGTTGATTTTGAGATTTTTAGATAGACATTCGTCACACACCTTTGAAAGTAGAGCAGCTGGTAGATCAGCGTCAATTTTTAAGAGTGAGAAAAATCCTCGGCAACATTTCACAAGATCTTTCACTTGTGGTCCAGGAAAATAGAGATTAGGATCCGGAGGCCATTGTGAGGAACTCCCGACATCAAATTCTGTCCACATGAAATCTATATTTTCTTGCCAAAAAAAATCGTGTTCTTGCGCCTTTTGCAAAAACGCGAAATAAAGAGACCATAGCTCGCTTTTGCTTATCTCATGAGAAACTTCTCCTTTATGAAAGCTTTTGAGAAGAGAATATAAGTCGGCTACAAATAGTGGCATTCTAATCGAAAGATCTACCCAATATTCATCTCCATCCAGTGGGCATTCATAGCCGTAAAAATTGCAATTCATTTTCGGAAGATGAGTGAGAAATTCTCGTAAACGTTGGATGGATTCATTACCTGCAAGAGCAAGCGGAAGATCCTGCAGTGTTTTTTCAATTATGAATTTTGCATCTAATTGCATCGCATGTCCTCTTCATCTTTCTTTTAACAAACAGTTGCTTTCGGAAATATGAAAATCAGACATGACACAAGTGGCATCAGCTTGCAAGGGCGCTTTTCAAAATGGCCCCAAAGATCGAACACATCTACAAAAATGGCGAACGTCAGCTCGCCCAGGAGTGCTGCTGCGTTATTTTATGACAAAAAGGCAAATGTGCCGGGGCACATTTGCCTTAAGTGTGAGCCAAAAGAGAGCTAGCTTTGTAAGCTTAGCTCTTCTTTTCGTCGTCGAGGATTTCTACTTCGGCGTCCTCGATGTCGGGCTTGCCTTGCTTGGCTTCGCCTCCTTGGGGCTGCTGTTGGGCAGCGCCGGCGCCTTGCTTCTGCATTGCTTCGCCGATCTTTTGCATTGCTTGGTTGAGATCGTCAGTCGCTGCTTTGATCGCAGAAGAGTCTTGGCCTTCTAGCGTCTTTTTGAGTGTTGCGATCTTCCCTTCGATCTCGCTTGCGACATCTGCTGGGATCTTATCTTTGTACTCCTTCAAAGACTTCTCGGCGCGGAAGGAGCAAGAGTCTGCTTCGTTGCGGATCTCCACCTGTTCTTTGCGCTCCTTATCTTCCTCTGCGTGCTCTTCAGCATCTTTTAGCATGCGCTTGATCTCTGCTTCGTTTAAGCCGGATTTGGCTTCGATGCGGATCTTCTGCTGCTTGCCCGACTGCATGTCTTTTGCAGAGACGTGCAAGATACCGTCTGCATCGATGTCGAATGCGACTTCGATTTGCGGCATGCCGCGAGGAGCAGGTGGGATGTCTGTGAGGTCAAAACGGCCGATCTCTTTGTTATCTTTGGCCATCTTTCTTTCCCCTTGGAGAACCACGATCGTCACAGCAGGCTGGTTGTCAGCAGCTGTTGAGAAGACCTGCTTCTTCTGGGTTGGGATCGTTGTGTTGCGCTCGACGAGCGGTGTTAGCACGCCGCCCAGGGTCTCGATTCCGAGTGTGAGCGGGATGACGTCTAAGAGAAGAACGTCTTTAACTTCACCTGCTAGAACGCCCCCTTGAATTGCAGCACCGATTGCCACGACCTCGTCGGGGTTTACGCCTTTATGCGGCTCTTTTCCGAAGATGTCGATTACCTTTTTCTCGACAGCAGGCATACGTGTCATACCGCCGACGAGAATTACTTCGTCGATCTGGCTGGCGCTTAAGCCAGAGTCTTTGAGCGCTTTCAAACAAGGCTCTTTGGTCCTTTCGATGAGCGCGTGGACTAAAGACTCGAGCTTTGCACGCGACAGCGTGAGAGCTAAGTGTTTAGGGCCCGTCGCATCCATTGTGATGAAGGGTTGGTTGATCTCTGTTGTCTGTGTTCCCGAGAGTTCGATTTTGGCTTTTTCAGCAGCGTCGCGCAGACGTTGCAGCGCCATCTTGTCTTTAGCGAGGTCGATGCCATGCTCTTTTTTGAACTCATCGAGCATCCATTGTAAGATCGCGTTATCAAAGTCATCTCCTCCCAGGTGGGTGTCTCCGTTTGTGGAGAGCACTTCGAAGACGCCGTCGCCGATCTCTAGGATCGAGATATCAAACGTACCGCCGCCTAAGTCGAAGACCGCAATCTTCTTCTCTTGCTGCTTGTCCAAACCATAGGCAAGAGCTGCAGCTGTCGGCTCTGGGATAATACGTTTTACATCCAGGCCTGCAATGCGTCCTGCATCTTTTGTCGACTGTCTTTGCGAGTCGTTGAAGTAGGCAGGAACGGTGATCACAGCCTCTGTGACTTTTTCTCCGAGATAGGCTTCTGCCGTCTCTTTCATTTTGATGAGCACTTGCGCGCCCACCTCTTCCGGAGAGAGCATCTTGCCATCGATTTCAAAGACTACATCGCCGTTAGCATTTTTTGTGACTTTGTAGGGCACTGTTTTGATCTCTTCTTGCACTTCGGAATACTTTCTTCCGATAAAGCGTTTAGCAGAATAGATTGTCTTTTCGGGGTTTGTGATCGCTTGACGCTTTGCAGGAATACCGACTAAGCGCTCGCTTCCTTTAAAACCGACGATAGAGGGAGTTGTACGCGCACCTTCTGCGTTAGCGATTACGACGGGTGTTCCCCCTTCCATAATCGATACGCAAGAGTTGGTTGTCCCTAAGTCGATTCCGATGATTCTTCCTTTTTTAGCTTTGCTTTCTGACATAGTGTTTAGGCTCCTTGTATTTTTTGTTTTTTTTAAATCTTTTGTTCTTCTTCTTTAAGGGCAGGGGCTTTTGCCACCTTTACGCGTGCGGGGCGTATGGTGCGCTCGCCGCACTTGTATCCCTTTGCAAATTCTTGAAGGATCGTCCCTTCCGGCTGTAAATCGGTCTCTTCGATCTCAATTGCCTGATGCAGGTTTGGATCGAATGCAGCGCCAACAGATGAGAAGGCTTGCACTCCATTTGTGCTGAGCACCTCTTTAAATTGTCCGAGGATCATCTCAAAGCCCTTTGCCCAATGGCGTATCTCTTGTGACATGTTCTCTGCAACATTCAATGCATTTTCCAAGTTGTCTATAGGAGGCAGTAGATCTGCAAGCGCATTTTCAATCGAAAAGCGGATCATCTCCTGCTTATCTTTTTGCATGCGTTTTCTTGCGTTTTCCATCTCAGCGAGCGAGCGGAGGTACTTATCTTTGTACTCCTTTAGCTCCTCTTCTAGCTTGTTTTCCGGCTCTAGCGGCTGTAGTTGTTCATCTGACATTTTTTTTAAACTCCTTTTTAACTTTTATCTTCCAGCAGCATCGCGTGTGATTGGTTCTTAAAGTCGATAGAAGATGCTTGCGGCTGGCGGAAGGTGATTTTAAATTTGTACATGCTCTTTGTGAGCGCCTCAGAAATATAGGTGGAGGCGGCTTCTAAAATTCCAAACAATCTACGATAGGGGATTCTGTGAGGTCCTAAGATTGCAATCGATCCGACTGTTGTCTGGTTGATCTTGTAGGGGATAGCAAGCACTGAGCAGGAGGAGACGTGTGCTGCATGCTGCTGCAGATCCTCTCCGATCCAGCAACAGAGTTTATTCTCTTTTGTGCAGGCGCTCAAAAGCGAACGCATTGTCTCAGAACTCTCGAAGAGAGATAGGCCGCTAGCAAGTGACGCCGCGTTGTTAAAATCAGGGTAGTTCAAAAGTTTAGAGAAGCCTGTTTTGTAGATGTCTTCTGATGTGAAGTTGGTGTAGTTCACGATGTGGCGCAGCATGATCTCGCGGTAGAAGTTGGAGGCGATGCTCTCCTCCTCTTCGCTCAATTTAGGTTTGTCCATTCCAGTAATACGCCAATGGAAGTAGCCTTCAATCCGCTTTAAGCTAAAGTTGCTGAGCTTTTTTTCTGTGTGGAGAACCTCTGTGTGGACGATTCCGAAGTCGGTGATAAGCACGCAGAGGCAGCGGTTAGAGTCGATGCCAACAAGCTTAATGTCCAATACAAAGTCCTGATCGAAACGGGGCGCAGAAAGAAAGACGGCGCACTGCGTTGCTTCACTGATGATCTCTGCAGCTTCTTGCAAATAGCGCGCAATCTCGCGGCTCTGTTTAAGCAGTTTAGCGCGTAAAAGCTTGTTCTCTTTTTCTTCTGTTTTAGGAGAGGCTAAATGGGCGTCTGCATAAAGCTTAAAAGCCTGGGAGGTGGGGATCCTGCCGCCGGAGGAGTGCTGCTGCTTGAGAAAGCCATCCTCCTCCAAACGCACAAAGTAGTTGCGGATGGTGGCCGAGCTTAAGTTCTCAAAGCCGTTTTCCCTTAAGGTGTTAGATCCGATCGGGCTCCCCATTTTTAGGTAGAGCTCGACCAGTCCTAGGAGAACGAGCTTCTCGCGCTGGTCTTTGGGCGGTTTTTTTTGCAAAATTGTTTTCATAAAGTTGCATTATAGCAACCCCTAAAAGAAAAGGCAAGAAATTTAGCACTCAAGCTATGTGCGATTGCTGATTATTGTCGCAACTCGTTGATAATAAGCGATGTAAAGTAAACATTTTTTTAGAAATCGCCTATCTATTATAATCGCACCCATATGACAACCGCGACACCAGTAGTAGCTCAACCTGTAGATACCTTTTGGCGTGACTATGCCCTGGAGATGGCCGGCTCAATAGCGGCTGGGACGGTGGGCGCGATGGTAGGGGGCGTCCCTCCTATCGTAGGGGCGATCTTTGGAGCCGTTCATAAGCTGACGTTTGATCCCGTAAACTACTGTCTGGAGTCTGTCTTTGGCCAGTCTACCGAGGGTAGAATCGGACGCTTTGTAATCGCACATTTTGTGGCTATTGCAGCGGCAGCTCTTGTCACTTTTGTTCTTTTGCAGTTTGAGGTGCACATAGGAACCTTAATTCCTCCCGTAGCTCTTGTGGTCCAGTCCTATGTCCGCACCTACCATCCGCTCCTCTTTTGCCCCTTTGTCGCCTGCCTCTGCTGTCTCGCCTAAAAATTATTTTTGTCTAGGATTTAAGGTAATACTGTATTACCATGGGGTTTATTAGAGAGGTAACACTATGGTATCCAAAATAAGAAGGAGAAGAAGCACGAGAGCTGCCTATTCGACAAGACTCACATCGAAATACCAAGCGACAGTACCAAGAGAAATCCGTAAGCATTTACATCTTAAAAGCGGGGATCGCATTGTATACGAGCTGCTTCCTGACAATACTGTAGTGGTTCGCAAGACTTCGCCGCTTGATCTTGATTACTATCAAGCTCTCAATGCGACGCTCAGTGAATGGGAATCCAAGGAAGATGAACAAGCCTACAAGAACCTTTGACCTTTACGATGTTGTAAAGGTTCCTTTTCCCTTTACTGACATTAAAATGTCGAAAATCAGACCTGCATTGATCTTGTCATCTGCAAAACATTTTAATGCAAAAATTGGCCATAGCGTGATGGCAATGATCACATCAGTTAAGCCAGGTCAAGAACTTTGGCCGGCAGATGTTTTAATAGGTAATCTTCAGTCTGCCAAACTGCCAGTCCCTTCTGTCATCCGTTTTAAGATATTTACATTGGATCATCGCTTGATCCTTGGTCGTATCGGCTCTCTTGCCCAAACTGATCGTGATCAAGTCCAAAGAAAACTGAAAGAAATCCTGCTCCTCTTGTAGTTAGTTCTTTTTCCCTTCATCTGGAGTAGAGGTAAGGTAATCGACTAGACGCACTCTGTTTTTGCTGCAGAGAGCAAATTGATTGCGATTTAGGCTTTTGACGTAAGGCTCGACATCGTAAAGATGAGGATACTCATGCAAAAACAAGCCTGTGCTGTTGTATAGATGATAAGAAAAATCTCTATGGCATAAGAGGTGATGCTCTAGAACAGAAAATATGCATACGGGAAGTTTAGCTTTAGGAATGCATATCAATTGCTTGCCATGTTTGTCATAAAGAATAGACTCTACACCCTCTAGCAATAGATCTAAAACGACTCTGAGTTTATCGCCCACAAGAGATGCTTCTCTCAAACGTTTTCCGGATTCGGGATTCGGTGCGGGGATTACACTCAAGGGTTGACCTGTTTTATAATCCCAAATACGGATCTCTCCCCCTTCAGTAAAGGTAGAGATGATCTGGTCATTTGCCAGGAGCTTATTTGGTCTGTAAGAGGGGGGCGTCTCGAACCGCGCCATTGCTTTTCCGATTAAAGGCTGCTGCCACAATTTGTTATCTAAAAGATAGAAAAGAGAGCGCGCCTCTTTGGAAAAGCAGGGGAGTTGATCTTCTGTAAATTTGTATTGGGCGAGCAATTTTCCTGCAAAGTCGATAAGATAAATTCCTGTGCCCCAAGGATTACAAAGAACCATCTGTCTGGATTCTGGATACAACGCTTCTAATGTCAGATTTTCATTTGGAAGAGGGGAGGACCATCTGTGTAAAAAGGAGCCATCTTTTCGAGAAAATAGAGCAATATGCTGCTTTGGAAATGTTGTATACCAAAGAAGCAGCGTATCTTGCGTAAGCAGAGCTGTATTGCAGCAGGTCCGATACATTTTGGCTCCGATTATATCGGGTTTACAGACAAAATCTCCGAACTGGTCGTGTACGCTCCATTCATCCTCGTTTTTTTTCGATACTTGGATATAGGCGTTGGAGCAGCTGTCCAGATGAGCGCGGCTTATGTAATGGACTTTTGACCCAAGATCGAGATCTTTTATTCTAAACCGTCCGTTTTGGATGTCTTGATGGAGCTGGAGAAATTCCTGTTTTTTAAGACCGCGAGGCGGAAAATCGCGCTGCAGGGCTTGCTTCCAGATGCTGTCGATGCTCAAGTTTTGATTCAAAGTTTTGCAAGCTCTTCCTGCAGCAAGGATCTCCGTGGGCTTGAGGAAGGAGGCTATGATCTGCTGAGGATTGATGGAAAGATTAGTAAGCGTCGGCGCCACTCTTTTTGATGGAACCGCAGCCTTAGAATGTAAATTTAATTCAATAGTCATAATTAATTTCGATAAATAATACAGAAATGCATATTAAATGTATATATTAATTTAATTAGATCGGTTGATGCGGGAGGCGATCTCTTTTTTGAGGAAGGCTTGGACGAGGCGCTCGGGGAAAAAGCGCGAAAGGAAGATGAGGGCGCGGGTGCGCCAGTTGAAGATGTAGACGCTCTTCTCTTTTTCAAGCTGGTAGAAGATGTGTCTTACGGCTGTTTCAAGAGGCATGCTCATGCTGCTTGGCTTGGGGGAGAGTCCGCGCGAGGCGCGTCTACGAAAATCTGTCTGGATCTGGCCCGGGCAGGAGACAAGTACGCGTACGCCTTGGCTTCTTACTTCTGCGTCAAAGCCTTGAGAAAACTGTCTGACAAATCCTTTTGTTGCAGCTGTTGTGCAAAAATGAGGGAAGTTGAAGTAGCTAGCAGAGGAGGCGATATTCAAAATCGTTCCTCTTTTTTTTTTGATCTATCAGAGTGCGGGCAGATTCGATCGAGATCTCGAGTAGTGCATGACAGTTGACTTCGAGCATGTCGAGCTCTTCTTGTGTGGTATGTGTTAAGACATCTCCATAGAAGCCAAAGCCTGCATTATTGATGACTAAATCCGGGGCTCTTTCGCGGATGATGGCCAAAAGACTTTGTCGCTCTTTTCTGTTTCCTAGATCGCAAACATGCAGGGTAGTATCGACGTTCACTTGTTTCTTAATCTCTTCAAGTGCTTCGCGGTTTCTTCCGGTCAAGATGAGCGGGACGTTCTGTTTTGCGAGCGCAAATGCTAGCGCTCTTCCTAAACCCGAGCTGGCGCCGGTGACTAGTGCAAGTTTGTAGCTCAGGCTAGGTTCAGCTCTTTCTTGAATGTTGCGATAAGGTTGTCCAGGCGCGTTTCGCATTTTTTCATTCCTTCTGCAATGGTGGAGAACTGTTTTTCTCTGACCGCTGCGTAGAGTTTGATTTTGGGTTCTGTGCCGGAGGGGCGGATCACAATTTTGCTCTCGTCTGCAAGGCGGTAGAGGAGGACGTCGGATGTGGGCAGTGTGAGCAGCTCTTTTTTACCCGAATCTAAAAAGTGGCGTTCGTGGTTTAGATAATCTTCGATGCAGACAACTTTCTGGCCTGCGATTTTGGTAGGTGGCTTTTTGCGCAGCGTTGTAAGAAAGGCGGCCATCTGGCTGGCCTCCTCTCGTCCTGAGGTAAAGAGGACAGAGTACTGCTTCTCTTTGAAGATCCCATACTTTTGATAGAGCGCATTTAAGCAGTCTACAAGCGTCTTTCCTTGCCTTTTAAAATAGAGGGCCATCTCTGAGACAAAGCAGGAGGTGACGATCGCATCCTTGTCGCGCGCAACTGTTCCGAGTAGAAATCCGTACGACTCTTCGGCGCCAAAGAGAAACTTGTAGCCATTTTTATTCTGCTCCCACTCGTGGATCTTATCGCCGATATACTTAAATCCCGTGAGTACCTCGAAGCAGGCGATTCCGTAAGAATCTGCGATTGTTTTGATAAGCTCGGTAGAAACGATCGTCGTTACAAAGGCGCCTTTATCGACCTTCTTTAAAATTTCACAGAGGAAGTGGACACAAAGAGAGCCGATCTCATTGCCCGTTAAAATGTGCGGCTCGTTTTTGTGCATGACTACAACGCCCATTCGATCGGCGTCGGGATCGTTGGCTAGAAGTATGTCCGATTTTGTTTTTACAAGGTGCTGGATGCCCAGCGCGAGCGCCTCTTTAAACTCGGGATTGGGAAATTTAACCGTGGGAAAATCGCCATCGGGTTTGATCTGCTCATCTACAAATTCGATAGTGGTAAAGCCCCAGTCGTTAAGCGCTTTGGGAACGATTGAGATTCCCGTGCCGTGCAAGCTGGTGTAGGTGACTTTTAACTCTTTGCCGTGTGCCTTGTTCTCTTTGGGAAAGTGTTGCAAGGGGCGTATGGCGTCGAGATAGGCCTGGTCCAGCTCTTCGCCTTCCATATGAATAAGAGGGGAGTTGAGAGGAGCGATCTTCACTTGTGTGATCGATGTGAGGCTATTAGCCTCCTCCATGATGCCGGTATCATGCGGAGAGACAACTTGTCCGCCATCACTCCAGAAGACTTTGTAGCCATTGTACTCTTTGGGATTGTGCGAAGCGGTGATCATCACGCCTGCGATGCAGCCGAGCTTGCGCACGCAAAAAGAGACGAAAGGCGTGGGACGCAGCTCTTTGAGGAGATGGGCCTCGATACCATTGGCCGCTAAAACACGGGCGGTCTCTTTTGCATAGAGGTCTGAGTGGTGGCGCGAATCAAAGCCGATGACGACGCGAAAGGGGGCTTTTGTCTTTTTTGGCTGTTTGAGTATGTAGCTTGCAAGTCCTTGCGTTGCCATTTGAATCGTGTATTGATTGATGCGGTTGGTGCCGACACCCATTGTGCTGCGAAGACCCGCTGTTCCGAATGCAAGGTAGGTGTAAAAGGCGTCGCCTAGAGCTTTAGGATTGGTTTTGGCAAGCTGACGAATCTCCTTTTTGGTCGCCTCATCGTAAGGGCCATCTAGCCACTCTTGCACACGCGCCTGAATCTCTGGTTCTAAGGGGACTTTTAAGCTCATAATGTATCCGTCTGTTTTTGGATCTCATGGAGGGAGATAAGAGGAGCGTTTTCGGCATCGATTCCTTCACACCGCTTTTTCGCCTCTTTCCAAGCTTCTTTAGATTCTAGGTTTTCGGGCCACCAGGGAAAGACTCTGCACTGTCTGGGTCGAGCCCCATAAACCCCGCAGCGCTTATCTTTTAAAAAGACGCAGTCGTAATTTGTGGGGTGTTCTATAAGAGAGAGGCGCTCTCCTTTTTTTCGGGTGTACTTGCGTACAAACTCCTCTTCGGAGATTTTCAGGAATGAGGCCATTTCTGCGATCTCTTTCTCATCGATCCAGACATAACCCGGGGCGCCTGTGCAGCACTGTCCGCATCCCGTACATTCAAAACGCAGACCATTTTTATACCAAGGTAGAGCCATATCACCACTTAAATGCTAGCTTTTGAGATGCTTCCCAGGGAGCGCTGTTTTCTCTTTTATACATCTCTATTTCGCACCCTTTATCATTGATATCGATTAAGTTCCACGTTCCCACTTGTACATGAGTTGCACTTCCGCTGTCCAAAATAATCGGAAACCCGCTGGAGCGCAGGTCGGCGATAGTGTGACGGTGGGTATGGCCATGGAGGTAAAACTTAATCTGAGGAAAGCGTTGCATGATTTTGCCAAGAGCCTCTCCGCGTATGAGAGCCCTTCTCGGGCTATCAGGATGAAAGAAGGGGAAGTGGCCAGTCAGGATGAGGGAGGCGTCTTGCGGAATGCGTGCAAGCGTCTCTTCTAGCTTCTTTTCGAGCTCTTCAGAAAAAAGTCCTCGTGAGGAGGCAAGACTTGTTGCGACAGCCATATCGAGCGAGATGATCTGCCACTTGTTCGCAAGAGGTTTAACCGATACGCCTTGTTCTTTTAAATCGGAGGGGAAAAACTGGTAAAACAGCTTTTGTTTGTAGGCGCTTTTTGTGTACTGGTCATGGTTGCCGGGAAGTGTGAGGACGCTGATTCCTTCTTTCTCGATTTCGCGTGTAAAGTTTAAAGCCGCTTCAAACTCTTGCGATCGTGACGTGGTAGTGAGATCTCCTGTGATGATTACGAGATCGACTTTTAACTGTTTGAAAAGGGCGGGGAGGGAAAAGAGGTGGTCGGGTAGAAACTCCCGTTTTCTAAATAGAATTAAATTGAGATTGCCCAGCCAGCGTTTAGAAAAAAATTGAGAGGGGTTGCAAGTCGCTTTAGCGAAGTGAAGATCGGAGATGTGGGCAAGACGCATCGAACTCTCGTGTTACTTTGGCGTCTAGAGAATAGCGTGATAACCGATTTAAATCAGCGGTTTTTTGATAGTTTTTTTGCGAGAGTTCTATTCTTGACAACATTTTGTTTGGCAAGGTTTTGTATCCAGCGTTTTCCCTCAGGATGGACGTGTGCGGGCATCGAGTCGGAGGGGACCTCTCCTACGTTTGTCCGTTTAGAGTGCTTGTTAAAACCTTTATGCAATTTTGGCTCTTTTGTATTTAAGACGAGGCCCTTATTTTTTACGGTCATTTTGGCCTTCTCGAGCACCTTGCGAGGAGGGGGGATCGGCATCTCATCTGCAAAGATCACATGAGCTTTGCCCGTGTGTGTGAGCTGTTTGGCCATTGACTTTGCAGCTTTTTGGGTTAGCTGACGCTTTCCTCGATACATAATGCCTCTTTGTGTTAAATCTCTCTTTAGGGGACCATATTTTTTAAGGAATTAATTTGCAATGCAAAGTAGGCGAGCCAAACACTTCTGGTCGGAGTTTACGCCCAAACTGTGGGTCTGTTTAAAAGATCGCTACTCCTTTTCCACTTTTAGGAAAGATCTTCTGGCCGGGGTGACGGTGGGGATTGTCGCCCTTCCACTGGCGATGGCTTTTGGGATCGCATCGGGGGTGACTCCTGCGCAAGGGATTTTTACGGCGATCATAGCCGGTTTTTTAATCTCGCTTTTTGGGAGGGAGCCGCGTCCAAATTGGCGGACCGACCGGTGCCTTTGTCGTCATCGTCTACGAGATCATCCAGAGGCAAGGGTATGAGGGGCTGCTGGTTGCCACTCTTCTTGCAGGCCTGCTCTTGATTCTCTTAGGTCTTTTTCGTCTGGGGACATGGATCAAGTTTATCCCATACCCTCTTGTCATGGGCTTTACAACCGGAATCGCGGTGATCATCTTTTCTTCGCAGATTAAGGAGTTTTTGGGTCTTAATATGCCTACGCTGCCGGCCGACTTCATCCCTAAATGGCAAGCCTATTTCCATGCGCTACCCGACATCGATCCCACTACCTTTGCTCTTGCATCGGGGACACTTCTTTTCATCCTACTTGTGCGCAAATTTTTCCCCGTTGTTCCTTGGGGAATTGCCTCTATTGTCCTGGCGACTCTTGTGAGCACTTTCTTTGCGCTTCCTGTTGAGACAATTGCCAGCCGTTTTGGCGAGCTTCCACGCACTCTGCCACTACCTGCACTTCCTTCTTTTGCACACTTTAACTTCCAGATGCTCCATAGTCTCATTCCCGATGTGATTGTGATTGCCTTACTAGCTGGCATCGAGTCACTTCTCTCTGCTGTTGTAGCAGATGGGATGACGGGAGGTAGGCACAAATCCAATTGCGAACTAGTCGCACAGGGGATCGGCAATATCGGCTCTGTTCTCTTTGGCGGCATTCCAGCGACAGGCGCGATTGCACGCACTGCGACCAATATCAAAACGGGTGCCAAGACGCCGGTTGCGGGGATCGTCCATGCTCTCACTCTCTTTTTGGTCGTTTTTGCTTTTGCACCGCTCGTCAGCCAGATTCCGCTGTGTGCGCTTTCAGCAGTTTTAGTAATCGTCGCTTGGAATATGAGCGAACTTTCTCACTTCCGTCATCTGATGAGAGCACCTCCGGGAGATGTGGCGGTTCTTCTCACAACCTTTCTACTCACCATACTCGTTGACCTGACTGTTGCGGTAGAGGTAGGGATGGTGCTCGCTGCCTTTTTATTCATGAAACGGATGAGTGATGCCTCCAACGTAATCTCGACTGCTAAACTTTTTGAAGAGACGGCCGATGAGTTTCCGGAAAAGCATGATGCAGATGCGATTTCGAAAAAGAAGGTGCCGCGTGGTGTGGAGGTCTATGAGATCAACGGTCCATTCTTTTTTGGGGTGGCAGATAGTTTAAAAAGTGTGCTGCATAATTTGGAGTATCCTCCGAAGGTATTCATCTTGCGTATGCGTAAAGTCCCCATGCTCGATGCAACAGGTCTGCATGCCCTTGCTGATTTTTATGCCAAATGTAAAAAAGAGAAGACCACCCTTCTCCTCTCCGGAGTCAAGGGTGAACCTAAAGAGAGCATCGAGAAGTTTGGGCTAGAAGAGCTGATCGGCGCGGAAAATATCTTCCCTCATATCGACGCGGCTTTAATGAGAGCTAGAGATCTTATTAAAGACGGATAAGACTTTGCGTTTGGAAAGAAAGTAGGGCCAAAATTTTTTGGGCGCAAAAGAGGGCGCTGTTACCACTTCTCCTTTCAGCCAGCCGGGACGCCAGAGGCGCATCTGCTCCATCTCCCGTGCGACGATGAGGGTGGGCAGCCGCAGATTGGATGCGAGGTGGCCAAGAAGGGAGTCATTGCCGATCAGGTAGCCCGACTCGTAGGTGTAGCGAGCAAGAGCATCGAGTGTTTTAAAGATAGGAAACTTCTCTTTGTTGATGACACCTTTCCACTCCTCTTGTTCTTTTTCAGATAAAATAAAGACAGGGTCAAAACCCTCTCTTTCTAAAGAGCGGGCAAGAGCTCTATATTTTGTTTGGAGCCAATTTTTTTTAGGCGTGCTGCTCATCGGATGGAGGAGCACCCGCTTTTTATAGCGTCTATGCACCAGATCTTTTGGGATGGCAAGACCATTGTCTAAAGAGGCTTCTTTTAGGTTTAAGAGCTTGCAAATCGCCTCTGCGATATTCTCAGCCATCGGTCTTATGCTGTCGAAGACCTGGTCATTTTTTTGCAGAGGGCCATTTTTGACGGGAAAGTAGGTGGGATAGAAGACGCCTAAGGTATCTAGTTTTCCCGCATCTCTTAACTCTTTAAGATCTTTTACCCGCCGTCCGTTGTCATTTTCAATTAGGACAAGGTCTTGGCCTTCTAAAAGAGCAGGAGAAAATTCAGAGACAAAACGGTGCTGAGGAAACCAGTCTTGAAGCTGCAAAAGAGCCGGGTGGCAGGTAGTGACACTATACCCCTGCTTCAAAAGGGAGTGCGATGCGATCATCATAAGGAGCGTATCGCCAATCCCTTTTGCAGGAAGAACGAGGGCCTTCACCCAGCATCCTTCTCATCTTCTGGCGCATTACCGATAAGTACCTCGGACAGAAGAATGATTCCCGCTGTCGATGCCGCAAATTTAAGTGCGTTTTTGACAACTTTGGCTGGATCGACTACGCCTGCTTTTACAAGGTCTTCTACTTTTTCAGTCTGCGCATTGAAGCCGATGTTAGCTCCTTTTGTCAGTACCTCTTCGAGAATGACCGAGCTGTCGAACCCTGCGTTTTGTACGATCTGTTTGAAAGGAGCAAAACAGGCGAGTGCGACAATGTCTGCGCCTATCTTCTCTTCGCTTGAAAGAGCAAGGTTTGCAATCGCGCCACTTGCCTTTAAAAGAGCGACGCCTCCTCCTGCCACGATCCCCTCTTCGAGAGCTGCGCGTGTGGAGTTTAAGCTATCTTCAAACATCTGCTTTTTCTGCTTCATCTCGGGTTCTGTCGGTGCGCCTACACGGATAACGGCGACTCCGCCGCCGAGCTTTGCTTTTCTCTCTTCGAGCTTCTCTTTGTCATAACTATTTGTGGCAAGCGCGATCTCCGCGTCGATCTGTTTGATCCGCGCTTGGATATCTTTGTTTTTTCCGGCGCCATTGATCAGCGTGGCCTTGTCTTTGGTGACGACCAGCTTCTCTACCTTCCCCAAAACTTCCATCGTTGCATCTTTTAAAAGGGTTCCCGCCTCTTCTGTAACGAGAGTGGCTCCCGTCAAGATCGCAAGATCCTCTAAAAGAGATTTACGTCTGTCGCCAAAGCCAGGAGCTTTAACCGCGCAAACTTTAAGTGTGCCGCGCAGCTTGTTGACGACCAGTGTTGAAAGTGCGTCTCCCTCTACATCTTCTGCGATGATAAGCAGCTCTTTTGCAGCGGAAGCAAGACCTTGTAAGATAGGAAGGATCTCTTGAATTGAGGAGATCTTTTTGTCTGTGATGAGCACATAAGCATCGTGCATTTCAACGTTGAGCTTTTCAGCATTTGTGCAGAAATAGGCGCTGATGTAGCCGCGCTCAAACTGCATCCCTTCGACCATCTCGATTGTGGTCTCGGTGCTCTTGCCCTCTTCGATGCTGATCACTCCCTCTTTTCCTACCTTTTGGATCGCTTCGGTGATCAGATCGCCAATTTCAGTATTTCCGGAGGCGGATGCGATAGCGATGTTCTTCGTCTCTTTTTCGCTTTTTAACGTGATCGAAGCTTTTCCCAGCTCCTCTACCACGCACTCTACCGCTTTTTCCATGCCCCGTTTGATATGGATCGGGCTGGAGCCGGAGGCGATATTTTTTATCCCGTTTTGAACAAGCGCTCTTAAGAGAAGGATGCTGGAAGTTGTACCATCGCCGCACTTCTCTTTCATCTTGCTAGCTACTTCTTTACCCATGGAGACGCCCATGTTGGCGTACTGGTCTTTGAGTTCGATATCTTTTACGATGCTGTTGCCGTCGTTTGTGATGGTAGGAGCACCCCAGCTCGATTGCAAGCCGACATTACGTCCTTTAGGTCCTAGCGTGACACCGACCACGTCGGCAAGTTTGTCTACCCCTTCACGCAGTTTATTTCTTGCTTCTTCTTCGAAAATAAGTTCTTTGGCTGTACTCATATTAATGTCTCCTTGTAGTAATAAAAACTATAGAGAGTTTGCATAAATTCCGCAAGCTGCTCTTCGCCGTGCCCATGCCCGTGCCCGTGCCCATGCCCGATCTTTCTTTTTCTCCAAAAAAATGCTCCTCTTGTGATAAGTTTTTTGTCTATGACGCAAGCAATAACTTTAAACACAGTAGAAAAATTTAGAGCTCTTCCCGAAGAGAAGCCCTGCTACGCAGAACTTTTTGAACGCATCGCCGCGATCTGGAATGCAATTTGCACCTGGATAAGCGAGCTTTTTGCTTCTTTCTTCAACAAACCCATCGTTAATCAAAGAGACATTACGCAGCGCAGTGCCAGTGCTTTCTATCATGTCCTGAATTACTTAGAGCCGAAAGAGGTAGCTAGGTGTGAAACGGTCTGTAAATTTTGGAAGATCCCCGAAAAAATATGGAAAGCTCGCTGTGCAAACTATGGCGTGACCTCCCTACCTCAGAGCGGAACTTATAAAGAGATAGGCAAAGTGCCCAAAATGGCTTTTGGACCGCGCGAGTGGGTGAAGCATGGTTGGGGAGAACCCGGCCCGATGCCTTCGCTTCCTGCTGATATCAAAAGTCAAGTTGCACAACGCAAAAATACACATACCTTGACGCTTGTCCCCAAAACTGTGAATGACCAGCCTTTCTCTTTAAACACTTTTCTCTCTATTGTGAGTGGTGTTGCTTACATTGAAATTGGATCAACGTTAGAAGAGAAAGATCGAAACGCGCCTCAGGAAAAGTCTCTATGGATATGGATGCGAAAAGGTCTAGAACCTCACACTTTAGGGATAACACAAAAAGATGCAGAAGAAAGATATAAGCTTGGGAAAACATTCTGGATTATTGTGAGCGCAGTTGCTGACTATGTTCAGAATAAAACCACACTATTTACTAAGCTAACTGGGTCGCCAGCTGCAACCCGCACATGTGATCATCTTTTCGACGATTGGTTTTTGACTGTAGGATACCTTTCGTGTTCTAAACGACCAGATTTCTACATTTCTGTCAACAACGACCCAGACAATGACGTGGGCGTCGCTCCCGCATTCCCTGCCTAAGAAAACAACGGACGGGCCCCCACGGACACACGGACTAGAGAACGGACTTGCACGGACGAACAACGGACTAAAACGGACAGGGCCCCAAAGAATAGCTAGCAATTTGTCCGTCGCCCCCCGTCCGTTTACGTCCATTGCCGTCCGTGTTTTGTCCGTAAAAGTCCGTGTGTCCGTTGGGGGCCTCCTAGTTGTGAATCTCTTTGTAGACCCGGCTTTTGGGAAGCTTGCGCAGGCGAGCGGCGGTTTTGATCGCATCGGAGAGCGACAAGGAGTACTCCTTTTGGAGCAGCTCGACATGCTCGCGAAGAGAGAGATGGCTGAAATCCTCCTCTTTTTCCTCGCCTGCGAAGAGGAGTACGATCTCCCCTTTGAGAGGAGAGGTTTTAAAGTGGGTGAGCAGCTCTGCAGCTGTGCCTTGCAAGGACTCTTCAAACTTCTTTGTCATCTCGCGCACGACAGCGATTTTTCTTTCAGGGTCAAGTGTTGCGATCAGCTCTAGTGTCTTTTTCAGACGGAGCGGACTCTCGTAGGCGATCGTAGTCCCTTTATAACTTAAGACCTCTTGCAACCAGTCGTTAAGCTCTTTTGCTTTTTTTGGCAGAAAACCGACGAATTGAAATCTCTCTGTAGAGAGCCCTGAGAGGGTGAGTGCAAGTACTGCCGCGCACGGCCCCGGAAGAGCAGTCACCGGAATCTTCTCTTGTATGCAGCGCGCAAGGAGGATGTGTCCGGGATCGGAGATGCCGGGAGTTCCTGCATCTGAGATAAGAGCGATATCAGTGCCGCTCTTTAAATCGTCAAGAATGGAAGCGAGCTCTTTTTCTTCATTGAACTTGTGGTAACTTTTGAGCGGCTTTTTAATTCCATGATGGGTGAGCAGGATGCGGCTATGGCGCGTGTCTTCGCACAAGATGTAGTCCACACTCTTCAACGTGTCTATAGCACGTAGAGTGATATCAGCGAGGTTGCCTAAAGGAGTGGCGATCAGGTATAACATGGGAAAAAAGCACGGGATGCTAGTGGTTAGCTTATACGTGCCCGCTTCCGCGCCCGCATGCGCGCCCGAATTTCTTAATCCGGATCCGGATCGGGCGCGCACGCGGGCGCGGAAGCGGGCACGTGTTAAAAATTAAAGGTGGCACCCAGATTTGAACTGGGGATGGGAGCTTTGCAGGCTCCTGCCTTACCACTTGGCTATGCCACCCTACTAAATGTTAAAATTATGTGGAAGGATCGATATGCGGTCAATGACAAATACAGTTTTAGATGCGGCAAAGAGGGTAGGTTTGTCCCTGCCGCGGGATAAAGAGATTAGAGGAGTCGAGGCAGATACTCGTAAAATTTTGCCGGGACAACTCTTTTTTGCATTAAAGGGGCAGAAGGTGGATGGCCACGCCTATTTAAAAGATGCGGCGGCAAAAGGGGCGTCCGCTGCCGTAGTCTCCCAAGATTACAAAGGAGAGAGCTTTGGATTGCCTTTGATTGGTGTGCCCGATGTGCTTTTAACGCTCCATAACTTGGCAAAAGAGGCGGTATTACAAAAGGGATGGAGAGTGGTTGCCATCACAGGTTCTGTAGGTAAAACGACGACCAAAGAATTTTTAGCCACGCTTTTAGAAGCGAAATTCCGCGTTGTAAAAACACCGGGAAATGCCAACTCTCAGACAGGGCTTCCTACTAGCATCTTGAATATGGAAAAAGAGGGGGATCTCTTTGTAATGGAGGCGGGAATGACCGCGCCTAAAGAGATCGAAAAGCTTATCGAGATTGCACCGCCGGAAGTTGCCCTGATCACACGCATCGGACTTGCGCACGCCGCCTATTTTGAAGATGGACTGGAAGGAATTGCGCGGGCAAAGGCTGCCATCTTCTCTCATCCAGATACAAAGATGGGCTTTTTAAATGTGCAGTGTAGAGCATTCGACGCGGCTATGAATACCGGAAGATGTGAAAAGCGCACCTTTGGCTTTGAAAAGCTTACGCAAGAGAGCGCAGACTACTTGTTAAAAGAGAATCCTCCAAGTTATCTGATGCAAGAAAAAAGCGGTATTAGTCCTTCCTTTTCTCTTCCTTTTGCTGCCACCCATCTGTGTGAAAATTTTGCGGGTGCCGCTGCTGTTGCCCGCTATTTGGGAATGAGCTGGGAGGAGATAGCCCAGCAGGCTACAAAGCTTACCCCCTATAAACTGCGCTTCGAAAGAGTGGAGCGAGAAGGTGTGGTGTTTATCAACGACTGCTACAACGCAAATCCGATCTCTATGCGCGCTGCATTTGCTAATCTTCCCAAACCAAAGGCAGGAGGGCGTACGATAGGAGTTCTTGGGACGATGGTAGAGCTGGGAGCGCATTCGGAAGCGAGCCATAGGGCGATTGGAGAGGAGGCTCTTAACATTTTCGATCATCTCTTCTGTTTTGGAAAGGAGAGTCTGCCCATTGTCGAGACATTCTCACGCTCTAAAAAGCCGGCCGAATTTTTTCTCGACATCGACCTTTTGCGCGCGCGTCTCTTCTCGCATCTAAAAGCGGGGGATGTGGTGTTGATTAAAGGATCAAACTCGATGGCACTTTGGCGGGTGCTCGAGGTGCCTGCATCTTAGACTCCTTATGCTCGGCCTTTGCAGAGGAGGGACCGGGATCGGAGCCTACTGGTTTTTTGCCATCCAATGCAAGGTCGGGGCTCTCATCATCGGAGTCGCTATTATGTCCTGGGACTTCATGAGGGTGGAGCTCGTCGCGTTTGCCTTGTAAGATTTTAATCGCGGTATCGATCGCCTGTCCGTGAGATTTAGAGCTCCCTGCGTGCGCTTGTTGGAGAAGTTGCCAGGCACTGGAAATGCTCCTTTCTTGCTCTGTAAAACCCTGCGCTAAAGCTTGCATTGCAGATTCGATAGCGTCAATCTTATTTGCTTTTGGAATAGAGCGACTGAGGTGCATGAGAGCAGTTGCAATGGCCATTCCTTGTTGGGTAAGTGACTGTTGTCCCTTCTTTTCATTGACCTCTACAGTAAGTGTGGCATTTTCTTGAGATAGCCTGTCCACTTCTGCTTGCAGGGATTTAATTTTCTGTTGAAAAGGTTGGACATCCGCAATTTTAAGCGTACCACCTTTTGGAGCCTCTTGCGCTTGCTTCAGCTCCACTTCTAACGCTGAGACTGTTTGTTGAAGGGTTTTGATTTGACTGTTAAGAGCTGTGATCTCCTTAGCTCTCTTATCGCGCACTTCCCTAAGCTCACCAATGCGAGTATTTTTGACAGCGATTTTTTCCTGTTTCTTATCGTTGGCAACAGTGAGTTCCGTGATTCTATCGCGTACTACTTTACTGACGTTCTCTGCGGTATTGCGGCTCGCATACTCATAAATCGTGCAAAAGACAAAGGGGATGCCGATAAGAGTGAAGATCGCGATTACAGTGACAAAGAAGACGACCACATAGGTGATAATTTTAGTGATGAGGCACGACTGTTCGCCCCAACCCCACTCCATTGCGTCAACTACGCAAGACATGCAGCCGGGTTCTCTTAGAACAGCACTATCGGGAATTCTTGCAACTACTGGAGTCATTTTTATTCCTTTTTGTTTGTGAAAACATTTTATAATTACATGACGTTTATTGCAATTTGTCTTTTTCAAAAAAATAATATTGAAGAACATGATGACAGAATCACAAGCGGCAGGATAGGAAGAATAGAAAGAAAAAGAGTTAAAAACAGGATGGACAGGATAAGCAGGATAAGAAAGAGAGTGATCTAAAAAAACAGAATTCTTTCTTCATCCTGTCTATCCTGCCCATCCTGTTTTTAACTCTTTGTCTTCCAAACTCTTCGTACATTGAAAATTTTGTCTTGTTTGCTTTTTTTCAATTTCTTTCTGTAAGATGGGGTTATATGTTACTAATTCTCTTACAATTTCTTACGGGGCTCGGAATGAAAGTTCCTGCAGTCTTTACTTACTCCTCGACCCGCATGCTGCTTGCGGCCATCACCACGCTTCTTTTAAATATTTTTTTAGGACCGCTCGTGATCAAAAAGCTTTACGAACTCAAGACGGGCCAATCGATCCGCGTAGAGGATTGTCCGATGCTCGCCGAGCTGCATGAGAAGAAAAAAGATACGCCGACGATGGGAGGCGTTCTTATCCTAGCTTCGATGCTTTTTGCTCTTCTTCTATGGATGGATTTAAGAAGCTCATTCACCTGGATCCTTTTCTTTACGACGCTCTACCTGGGAGCTTTGGGCGGCTATGATGACTATCTCAAGTTGAAATACAAAAATTCTAAGGGGATGTCGGCGAAAAAGAAGTTCCTCTTACAGACGCTATTTGCAGCTCTTGTGGGGATTTATATGCTCTCGACGCAAGAGTATGCAGGCAGATATTACCTGCCCTTTATGAAAGATCCTCTCGTGACTCTGCAAGGAGCTCTTCTCTTTTTTGGCTTTATCTTTACGATTCTTGTGCTGGTGGGTAGCTCCAATGCAGTCAATTTAACCGATGGGCTAGATGGACTGGCTGCGGGAACGCTCGTGATGGCCTCGCTTGTCTTTGCTCTTGTCGCCTTTTTGTCCAACAACTTTGAAATGGCGCGCTACTTGAATATCCTCTACATCGAAGGGAGCAGCGAGATCGCCGTCTATCTGTGTGCTCTCGTCGGAGCCTGTTTGGGTTTTCTCTGGTATAATGGCTATCCCGCGCAGGTCTTCATGGGAGATACGGGCTCTTTGGCTTTAGGCGGTGTGCTCGGTGTCTCAGCGATCCTCTTGCGCAAGGAGCTGCTTTTGGGGATTGTCGGTGGTGTCTTTGTGGCCGAAGCTGTCTCAGTCATTTTACAGGTAGGAAGTTACAAATTGCGCAATAAGAAGCGCGTCTTTTTATGCGCGCCTCTACACCACCATTTTGAGTATAAGGGTTGGCCAGAGACAAAAGTGGTCTTGCGTTTTTGGATCTGGGGCTTTATTCTGGCAGTCATCGGAATCATGTCACTCAAATTTCAATGAAGATCGCACTTATTTTAGGTTTGGGGGTAAGTGGTCAGGCAGCAGCAGAATTTCTTCTTGCTCGCGGCTACGAGGTGCGAGGCGTCGATAAGAATTGGAATCAGCTCAAAGATAAAGAGGAACTTAAACGCCTATGCAAGAAGGGTTTGTTAATCTTTTCTGAAAGCGACCCATCAGCTCTTAATCAGGTCACACTTTTCGTCCCTTCTCCTGGCATCCCTCAAATGCATCCGCTCTATCAAACAGCTGTTCATAAAGGCATTGCAATAGTTGGAGAGATTGAACTTGCGCTTCGCGAAGTGAGGCAACCCTGTCTTGCGATCACGGGGACAAATGGCAAAACGACCGTCACACTACTCGTCACGCATATTTTAAACGAGAGCGGAAGAAGAGCCCGTTC
The DNA here is from genome assembly GCA_963804085.1 of Chlamydiia bacterium. Classification (GTDB taxonomy): domain Bacteria; phylum Chlamydiota; class Chlamydiia; order Chlamydiales; family Rhabdochlamydiaceae; genus CAWDOQ01. Next base: position 103,878 of record CAWDOQ010000019.1, read on the forward strand.
GCTCGGCAACATCGGAGAGCCTCTTGCTCCCTATTTTTTGCATCCGGACCCTGAAGAGATCCTCGTTATAGAACTCAGCTCCTATCAGCTCGAGACGCTTTCGGCTCCTGTTTTCGACGCAGCTGTTCTTCTAAACATCACGCCCGATCATCTCGACCGCTACAGCTCTATGCTAGAGTATGCAAAAGCCAAATGGCGGCTGCAATCCTGTCTAAAACCGGGTTGTTCCTTTTATGTGCAAGAATCTGTGGCAAAAGAGTATGCGCCTCTCTGTTCCATAGGGCCATTTAAGATATTTAATTCGGAGCCGGAAAAGATTGCACCCATTTTGCCCCTGAGCTATAGAGAAGGGGGCGAGCATGACCGGGAGAATGTGATGGCAGCTTGGGCGCTGGTAAGGCAAATGGGTGTGTCGGAAAAAGAGTTTACCCATGCTCTTGAGACCTTCAAGAAACCTGCCCATCGCATCGAATTTGTCCAAGAAGAGAATGGGGTCTTTTATTTCGACGACAGCAAGGGGACCAATATCGATGCGACTATCTGCGCAGTAAAAACGATGAAAGGAGCTGTCATCTTGATCGCAGGCGGCGTAGATAAGGGAGCCTCTTATGCGCCTTGGATCCCAGCATTTGCAGGAAAGGTCAAACAGGTGGTAGCTATCGGACAAGCGGCCGAAAAGATTCAGCGTGAACTTAAGGGCGCATTTGATGTAAAAATAGTAGCCACGTTAGATGATGCGGTCCAGCTTGCAAAACAATTAGCCACAAGGGGAGATGCAGTTCTTCTCTCTCCTGGATGTTCGAGTTTTGATATGTTTCGCGACTATGCCCATCGAGGCGAAGAGTTTAAACGTTCTGTAAGAGGAGAAAAAAATGAAGCGTAGAGATTTAATTATCGTAGCTGTGCTAGTCAATGCCGGCCTTTTAATCGTACTGTGTGTTTCCGCACTAAAATCTGATGGTGCGCATGAGGAGGTCTCATCGGCTCCTACAATGCCGCTTCCCTCTGCTCATGAGCTCGGGATCGGCAAAGATAAGAGCGCCTCTACTTTAGGCGATGAGGTCGACCAGGTGCTTAGCCAATATGCATCTAACCCTTCTGGCCAAATAAGTGTGCAGCCTATTACTCCTTCTAGCGGTCCTTCTGCCATATCTATTGCTCCAATTCCTAGCTTTGCTGATGATCTTAAAGCGATCACGATGCCAGATATCAATGCAGCTCACGTAGAACACGCAGCTCCAGCTGCAGCTTCCGAAGTGAAAGTGAAAAAAGGGGATATGCTTGAGAAGATCGCCAGAAGACACCAGGTCTCTGTAAACGAGCTGATGCGCGCCAATAACCTCACCTCTACCAATCTCAAAATTGGCCAGACCCTTAAAATCCCAGAAAAAAAGGGAGCTGTATCTTTAGCCCCTAAGAGCGAACCTACAAGCTTTGCTTCTACTCCCGCATCTCTACCGGTAAAAGAGGCGTCACCCGAGTATTACACTGTTAAAAACGGGGACAATCCTTGGACGATCGCGATGAAGAACCACATGAAACTCGAAGATCTTCTCAAGCTAAATGAGCTAGATCAAGAGAAAGCGAAGCGCTTGAAGCCCGGCGATCAATTGCGCATCCGTTAAGCTGATGAATAAATCAGCGCTTGCTCTTCTGTTTGCGGTGCTTCTACTCTTTGCGATGGGCCTTGTCATGGTGTTTGATACCACCTCGGCAGAGGTTCTGGACCGAGGACTGGATAGAAGCACCCACCATGCTGTTTTCAAGCAGCTTTTGTATGGCGTTGCAGGCGCCTGTCTTGCTCTGGTTGTATGGAAAGTGGGCTATCGTACCCTACTCAAAGCGAGCGGTCTGCTTCTTTTTGTTTTCACACTGCTTCTCATTTTGGTCTTTGTGCCCGGGATCGGACAACAGATCAATGGCGCAAGTAGATGGCTCCACGTTTTGGGCACCTCCTTTCAGCCCTCCGAGTTTGTTAAGTATCTCATCCCTCTTTACACGATCCACCACTTTTGCGAGATGAAGGAGACGCTTGTCCTCCGTGCCTTTCTCAAATATTTAGCCAAGATCTCGCTTCCGATAGCACTTATTCTAATCGAGCCGGATAACGGTACTGTTGCGATTATTCTTATCACTCTTGCCGCACTCTTTATTTTAACACGCATAAAATGGGTCTATTGGGCATTGCCCTTTGCTATTCTGGTGCTCTGCGGAGGCATCGCCGCTTCTCAGATGGAGCACGTGCCCGATAGAATCCGCATCTATCTTCACCCGGAACTAGATATCAAAGGTAAAGGCCATCAGCCCTATCAAGCCAAAATCGCGGCAGGGTCGGGCAAGCTCTGGGGAAAGGGAATAGGCGAGAGCTTGCAAAAGCTCGATTACCTTCCGGAGGCCAGAAGCGACTATATCGCAGCGATTTTTGCAGAGGAGTTTGGATTTGTCGGCATGCTCAGCCTTATCCTGGTTTACATGCTGATCGGCTTTTGGGGGTTTTCACTTGCTACCAGAGTCGAAGATATGCCCGGATTTTATCTCATCACGATCTTCACTTTTTTAATCTGTTTTCAGGCCTTTCTCAATTTAGGAGTTGTCTCCGGGCTTTTGCCGAGCAAGGGGACCAACCTTCCCTTTTTTAGCCACGGCGGCTCCTCTCTTCTTGCTAATTTTATGGCCGTTTGTCTAATTTTAAACGTCTCATTTTATGCCAAAAGGGAAGATGTTAAAGGTTGATAAAAAAGAAAAGAAGATACTTATTGCAGCCGGGGGTACGGGCGGACACCTATTTCCTGCTCAAGCGCTTGCCAAAGAAATTGTCTCTAGTAAAAAGAGTGTGCAGGTTCTCTTTGCAGGTGCAGGTCTTGCGACAAACCGTTATTTTCATAGAGAGATCTTCTCTTTTGAAGAGGTCTCTAGCTCCTCACCCTTTCGAGGAAGAGCGGCTCAGCTCTTATCTGTTTGTTGGCTCATCTTAAAAGGTGTGCAGAAGAGTTTGCAGATCTTGGGACGTTTTAAGCCCGATCTAGTTGTCGGCTTTGGGAGCTTTCACTCCTTCCCACTTCTCGTGGCAGCGGTCTGCAAAAGAGTACCCATACTTATTTTTGAATCTAACGTGATACCGGGAAGAGTCAACCGCCTTTTTTCGCACTTCTCTATCTTGTCTTGTGCACAGTTTGCCGAAGCGCAAGAGAGACTCTTAGGACCCACCGTCGAAGTCTCCATGCCATTTTGGGTAAGAGAGCAAAAGAGAGCACCCACAAAAGAGGAGGCGCGAAGCTACTTTGGCTTGCAACCCGACCTCTTTACGCTTCTCGTTTTTGGAGGATCGCAGGGAGCTGCGTCGATCAACCGCGTCGTTGTCGAGTTTGCTGCGCTTCTTGCCAAAGAGGGACATAAATTTCAGGTGGTCCACATTGCCGGCAGCAAAAACGAGGAGAGTGTAAAAACCGCCTATGCCTCTTATGCCTCTTATGCCTCTTTAGACATCCCCGTGTGCGTCAAAGGGTTTGAAGAGGAGATGGCGTTTGCGTGGAGGGCGGCAGATCTGGTCATCTGCAGATCGGGGGCTGCAACGCTTGCCGAGCTTGTTATCTTTGAAGTTCCTGCTATACTCATACCCTTTCCTAGAGCCTCTGAAGACCACCAGAGAAAAAATGCAGAATTTATGGAGAAGACGGTTAAAGGAGCTGTCACTCTCTTAGAGTCCGATTTGACAAAAGAGCAGCTGTTTAAAAGCATAGTGCCACTCCTCGATCCCCAATCGAAAAAATTGGATGCGATGCGCTCCTCGATTAAGCTTTTTAAGCAGCAGGAAAAAACGAAAAAAGATCTAAAAAGTGTTGTTTTGGAGCTGTTAGAAAGTAATGGATGATTACCATTTTATTGGAATTGGCGGAATTGGGATGAGCGCTCTTGCCCGCATCTTGCTGCAGCGCGGAGTGCATGTTTCGGGAAGCGACAAAAACGCTTCCGTGATCACAGAGGAGCTCAAGCAGCTAGGCGCAGAGATCTTTATTGGCCATAGCGCCTCACTCATTTCACGGCCTGTCACTGTCGTTTACAACAGCGATATTCCTCTAGAGAACCCCGAGTATGTAGAGGCGAAAAAAAGGGGATACCAGATCTGGCATAGATCCGACCTGTTAAAAAAGCTAATGGAAGGCTCCTCTCCACTCCTCGTGAGCGGAACTCATGGCAAGACGACCAGCTCGTCGCTTCTTGCCCACACTCTTGTAAAAGTGGGGCTCGATCCCTCTTATGCTATTGGCGGCATTGTACGCAGCTTAGGAAGTAATGGAGGAGCAGGGAAAGGAACCTATTTTGTCGCTGAGGCGGATGAGAGCGATGGCACCTTCCTCAAATACGCAAGCTTCGGAGCGATCCTCACCAATATTGACAACGACCACCTGAATTTTTGGCAGACAGAAGAGAGGCTAGAAAAGGGATTTAAGCAGTTCGCTTCGCAGGTGAGTTCAACCGATCATCTATTTTTCTGTGGCGATGATGAGCGGCTAAAAGCGCTAAAGATAAAAGGGGTGAGCTACGGATTCGATGAGGGGGCAGAGCTCCAAGTGACATGCTACCGCCAAGAGGCTTGGAAGAACATTTTCGACATCCACTTTGATGGAGTCGATTACATAGATATCGAAATTCCAATGATTGGTGGCCACAATGTTCTGAATGCCGCTGCAGTCTTTGGCCTCTCTTTAAGACTGGGCGTAAACGAGGCAGCTATCCGTTCTGCGCTAAAGAGTTTCGAGGGAGTTGGACGAAGAGCCGAGATGAAAGGGGAGTGCAAAGAGATCGCGATCTACGATGATTACGCACACCATCCCACGGAGATCTTTGCTACCTTGCGCGCTATCAAGACAGCGATTGGACAGAGGCGCCTTGTCGTCGCTTTTCAGCCTCACCGCTACACACGCACAAAAGATTGCATGGACCTGTTTGCCGAAGCATTCGAGCATGCAGATCTTTTGCTTCTCACAGACATCTACTCTGCAGGAGAAAAGCCACTTCCCGGCGTAAACACAGAAGCGCTTTTAAAAAAGCTTCAAGGCAGATGCCACGCAGAGATCTACTACCACGCGCGGCCCGAGCTCGCCCACTTTGCATCTACCATTTTACGTCCCAAAGATGTATTTGTGACGATGGGAGCCGGTGATATCACAAAACTGGGACCCGAACTGCTTGAACAATTAAAGAGTTGAGGAGTGACGTGGTTCCTATTGTCACCGCACTTTTGTGGATCGTAGGCTCGATGCTGCTCGTCTCAAGCAGCGCTCATCTGGTTTTGAAAAGCTACGTCAAAAACCATAAAAAAGAGCGGCATGCTCATGTGCCATTTCTCAAGATCATCATCCAGACAGGCCCTCAGAAGGAGGCGCTAAAAACGGCTTACTTAGCCGAGCTAATCGGCCTATCCGCAGATCGCCCCATTGCAACCGATAGCTTTGATAAGGAGCGAGCCAAAAAACAGCTTCTAGAGTCGCCCGTGATTCAGAGTGCAGAGGTGAAGGTGGTGGGAAGCGATACTCTTTATGTCGATTATACCGTGCGTCAGCCGCTCGCATGGGTTGCCGATATCGAAAATGGCGGAGTCGATAAAGAGGGGCGCCTCTTTCCTATGAACCCCTTCTTCACCCCTAAAAATTTGCCGCGCATCTACCTTGGTTTGCACTCTAGAGGTATGCAGAAAACCTATTGGGGCAGTGCTCTATATGATCGTTATTTTGAGCTCGCGCTCCGTCTACTCGAACTTTTGACTGAGCCCACTTACAGAGACTTCTTCTTGGTTAAGAGTATCGATGTTTCTTATGCCTTTGAAGATAGCTTAGGTAAGAGGGAGATTGTCGTTATGACCGAAGATCAGGTTATACGCGGCAAAAAAGGAGAAGAGACTGTCTACGTGTTTCCTCGCCTCTTGAGACTTACTACAAAGAACTACCCACAAGAGCTCGGTAACTATTTAAAGTTGCGTGAAAAGATGCTGAGCGAGGAGAGCGAACTATTGAGAGAAGCAAAACCAGGCATTGTGCTGCTTCCGGAGAAGACAATAGACCTTCGCATCTCTCAGCTGGCGTTCATTGAGTAGACAGATAAATCCTTTAGCGTGTAGAGAACGTATTACAAGCAACCAAAGGATAAATATGGCCAATCAACCTAAGAATGCTGGTAATCTTAAAGCGAAAATCATCGTCCGAGCATGGAAGGATCCTCGCTTTAAAGAAAAGCTCTTAAAAACACCAAGAGCTGCCTTTAAAGAGATGGGAGCCGATATCCCTGAAACAGTTCAGATCAAAATCATCGAAGACAAACCAGATACCTTTACTTTTGTGTTGCCTGCACCTGTAGCAGAATCAAAACAGATGTCTGATCAGGAACTAGAAAAAGTAGTAGGAGCGGCAGGTGGTGTGACCGATGCCAAAGGTTGCACCATAATGCCGTATTGCGGTTGATTTAATAGGGGTCTAGTTCTTCTTCATCGATTCTTGGATTGCAGCTCTTGCATGGCGAGCAAGAGAGCGAGAGAAGCTTTCCATAAACTTCTCATACTGCTGATAGATGCTATAGCCAATGGTGATGCCAAGGGCAGTTACCGGTACACCTGTGATGATGAGCACCATGAGACTGGGTAGAAAGAAAGAGAGCCCCAAAATCAGACAGACGATGGCGGTAATGAGTGACATTTCGGGGTAGGCGATCACGAAGTCTTTGATTTTTTGCTGAATCTTCTTCACAAAGTACTGCGCAGTTTCGATGTTGCAGCCAAAATTTTCCGGAGCGTCATTAAAAAGGATGAGAGCCCAATTTTCCAAACCCTCTTGGCCTACTTCTTGTATATGCTTATTTACTGATTTTCTAAAGTTTTCCAAGAATTCTTCGTGGTTTTCGTAGATCGTGTAAGCGATCGTGCCACCGACTCCCATTAAAGGAACGCCGACCAGAAGAGTAACGAGAGATTGAGGCAGACAAAAGGAGAGACCTAACATGGTCAAAGCGAACGTCGAGATCATCGCAATCTCTGGGTACTGAACCACAAACTTGTCGATATGCAGCTGTACCACAGACCAGTAGTAGATGAAGGTATCGCAATTAAAGCCGGGGGTATCTGGGGGAGCGAGCGGAGCGCAAACCTGAGAATCTTGTCGTTTTAACACTGGCAACACGGCTCGAGCAGTCGCTTGCTCAACGGCTCCTAGTACAATTCCCGGTATAGTTCCTGGTATAGTTGCTTGCACAGTTCCTTCGCCAGATTTGTCCCTATGTGCAAGTTCAAACAGCTGCCTTACGCCTTCTGGATTTGGAGAGTGATCTGGGGCGGGGACAAATTGAAACTCATCTGTATGAGGTGGCATTGCGTCTATAACATTTGTCATAACTTTTCTCCCGCGTTTAAAAACAGGAGCAGCATGGCACAGAACTTGCAAAAATCTCAAATAAAAAAGCGTGCATAGATCTCAAAGCGATTGCAGCTAGTACCGCTTTTTATACCAGAGGTATAACGCCTACTGATCTATGAACGCACGAGGTCGCTCGCAAAACTAAATCCATCCTTCGATCGCAAGATTGAGAGAGAATAGAGGATCTTCTGCCGTGATAGGATTTTTCATAATCACTGAAAGTCCCTGAGCGAGCGCTTGCGCTTTATAATCTGGAAAGTGGGGAGTGATATGTGAATTGATTCGCTTGAGCACTCTCTGAAAGCGCGTGCGCGTCTCTTGAGAGTGTTTCTGAATCGGTTGTAAGCAAAAGAGATATTCAAGCTCTGTTGTGCGAGCGACCAGTTTTGCTTTTGCATTGTCGATCGTTAAATTTTGGATCAAGAGATCGAGCTCTACCGGAAGCTCCAGATGTTTAATCTCTCCTTCAGAGAATCCCTGTTTGAGCAAGAGGATCTTCTCTATTGCAAGCTTCTCTTCTTTTTCGCTTAAGAAGGCTCCGCCTAGGCGCGAGACATCGGCGATGCTCATGACAATAGAGAACAATAGCCTTGTGCGGGTATGCAAATGGTGGCCAGAGGCGTGCGAGAGCAGCCAGAGGTAAAACTCCTCTGCAAAGAGTTCTGCGTGCTGAAATAATAGTTGGCCAGGGCCAAATGAAAAATGCGAGTTCATATATTCTCGTAATTAATTTTCTAATCTTTATTATATATAATTATCATTTTAAGTTTATATAATTTATTTTTAATTAATTCTCGCTGACATTTTTGCTGTTGAGCAAATTCTCAGAAGATGCTAACGTTCAGCCTTATGAAAGAGTTTATCGCTTACATCATAAAAAACTTGGTCGATCACCCTGAATCTGTGGATATCCAGGTCATTGATGGACAACAAGGGACAGTTGTAGAGATTCGTGTCGCTTCGAACGATATTGCCAAAGTCGTCGGCCGTCAAGGCAGGACGATTAAAGCGCTCCGCACCATTGGCATGACAGTAGGAGCGCGCTTCAACCGCCGCGTCCGCCTAGAAGTCATCCAAGACACCCCTCCTCCCCAACCCCAAGTGGACTAAGTGGACAGAAGAGTTGTGGACTAAAGTGGACGAAGTGGACGGGGATCTCTTCGGACTCTTCTTCTTGGCGCTGTCCACTAAAGTCCACATCGTCCACTCAGTCCACTCAGTCCACGAATTTGCGCCAGTCCACTTAGTCCACCCTCTTTGCGCCACTGGGGTCTTTTACAATTGGCTCAAAAAAAATATTCTGATACGATCCTGAATAGTTATGTCAATTGGCCTTACTATTTCGATTGAGGAGCATCAGAGCAAAAAGATCGTCCGGTTAGATGGACGCATCGATGCCACCTCTACGCCTATTTTAGAAAAGAAGATAGCGCCGCTCTTGGAAAAGCAGAAGCAGTTGGTGTTAATCGATTTTTCCAAAGTGGACTATCTCAGCAGTGCAGGGATGCGCCTCCTTCTTTCTGCCTCCAAAAAAGCTCAAAGCCCACGGCGGTAAATGTCTCTTTTGCAGCATGCATGAGGATGTGATGGAGATCATCAAAATGGCAGGATTTGAACGCATCTTATCTATCTACTCCACCGAGGCAGAGGCGCTTAAAGCTTTAGAAAGATAGGTTCTTTCGACGTGAATACGCTTTTAGACGATAAAGAGATCCAAGCACTGATCCACAACTTCGAACTTCCTCTTAAACAGAAGATTCCTTCGCATATCAAGAAAAAAAAGGTGATGGTGATTTCCGGTCCCACCGGAGTAGGAAAGAGCGAGATGGCGCTCATCATAGCTAAAGTGATGGGGGGAGAGATCATCTCCGCCGATTCGATGCAGATCTACCGTGGGATGAATATTGGCACGGCGAAATTGCACGAAAAAGAGCGCGCCGAGGTTCCCCACCACATAATCGATATCCGCTCTATTCAAGAGAGTTTTAATGTGAAGGATTTTCATACGGAAGCTATGCGCCACGTCCAGGAGATTTTGCTCCGCGGACACGTCCCTATCGTCGTTGGTGGAACCGGATTTTACATACACGCTCTTCTCTATGGGCCTCCTAGCGGTCCACCTTCTGTTGCCTCCGTCCGCGACGCTCTTGAAAAGGAGATGGGAGAGAAGGGGGCGCTCGTCCTATATGAGAGACTGCGTGAAAAAGATCCCGACTACGCGGAGACGATCACAATGCGCGACCGCCATAAGATCATCCGCGCTTTAGAGATCATCACACTAACAGGTGGCAAGGTCTCCTCCTTGAAACCGGAGTCTGCGGGGCAGGAGAATTATGACTTTCGCTGCTGGTTTCTCTATCTGCCCAAAGAGACACTCTACGCCAAGCTCGATGCAAGATGTGAAAAGATGGTGCAGCTAGGCTTTGTTGACGAGGTGCGTCAGCTGGAAGGGGAGGGGCTTGGCAAGAATCAGAGCGCGTCGAATGCGATAGGCTACCGCCAGTGCCTCGAGTTTTTGCGCACCCCTCAATCTCAAGAAGATCTCGACCGTTTTATGAGTGCCTTCAAGCAGGCCACGCGCAGATATGCCAAAAGACAATTTACATGGTTTCGCAAAGAACCCCTCTTCCGCTGGCTCAGTTTGGACACCATCTCGAAGGAGACCGCCATAGAGATGATCATCCAAGATTACGAACTTAGTTTCTAATAAAAGAATGGTTCTGTATACTACCGTGATCTTTTATAGAGCATAGATGAATACAGAACCTCAAACCACCTCTCCTTTTCAAGAATTTCTAACGCTGTTGGAGAAGGAGTCTAGCGCAGAAAGAAAATTGCGCCTGGCTCTCGACTTTATGCGTGAAAGTCTTTCTCAGAGCAGTACACCAAGGTTTAAAGATTTTTGGGAAGCCAAACGAGTGGCGCTTCCTCTATTTAAAGAAAATTTATCTCCTAAAGCCCGCTCTCTTTTATGGGCAGAATATCACGAATTATCGAACGAAGCACGCCGGATTAAAGAAATTTTAGATGACCAGTCCTCTTTTGCAGTAGAGCAGATCGACCTCGCATTAAAAGCGGTTGAAGAGGAGCTGGAGCACTATCAGGAGCGGATCGAAGAGATGCCTGATCTCTTTTTCCCGCGCGAGTGCCGTACCCTTTCTTCCAAAAGAGATCTCTACAGCGGACTACAGCGCGAGCTCACCTTGCTCGGCACGCTTGCGATGCGCATCCAAGCGCTCCGAAAAGAGCTGATGAAAACAGAGATGCGTATCCGCGACAAGAACAAACTTTTTTCTAGGCTTTCGGCTGCAGGCGATAAGGTCTTTCCTCGCAGAAAAGAGCTCATACAAAATATCTCAGACGAGTTTAAGCTCGATGTGGAGAATTTTGTTTTAGCCCATTTTGGCGAAGGAGAGCAAAGCGGCGCTCCTTCGTTTGCTCTGCGTGAAGAGATCAAGATGATGCAAGCCTTTGCAAAAGAGCTTACACTCAACACGGCTGTTTTTACTGAGACACGTCTCAAATTGAGCAGCTGCTGGGATAAGCTAAAAGAAGAAGAGGGCGAACGTAAAAAAGAGATCGCCGAGAAAAGAGAGATCGTAAAGCAAGAACGCGAAAAAGAGCTCGCTAAAGAGCGTGCCTTTCGCGAAAAAATTAATCTTGTAAAATCAGGACTTCAGACAATACTAGACAGCACAAACGAACTCGATGCAGAGCAAATTGCTGAAAAAAGCGAAGCGCTTAAACAGGAGTACGCTACTCTCACGCTTTCTAAAATAGAGCGCCAGCTCTTCGACCGTCTCTTCAAGCAGATCAAAGACCTGATCACAGAAAAAAAAGGGAAAGCTCTTCTTTCTCTTTCCAAAGATGACCTGGATGCGATCGAAAAATTGGAAGCTCTTTTAGAAGAAACACGTGTCGAGCGCCAAGAGATCAAAGGACTTCTCGAGCAGTACCGCAAGACTTTAGGCGGCTCAAACCTCGACTTCGAAAAGGCGATGACCATGCAAGAGATGATGGAATCAGAAAAAGAGCGTCTAGAGAAAACAGACGCTGCCATCATTGAAATCGAAGAAAAAATCAGCGAAATCTCCTCTTAATAAACCCGTGCCTCTGCCTGTGCCCGATCTTAATTTTGTTATCGCGCCCGCTTCCGCGCCCGCATGCGCGCCCGAATTAATCCGGATCGGGCGCGCATGCGGGCGCGGAAGCGGGCGCGATGAAGAGAAAAGTGCGTACGTGGGCGCCCTAATTGACTTATTCAAAGGCAACTACTTATGATGAGGCAAAACGGGGGAGGAGCTTATGCATGCAAGGGAGCAGGCTGTAAGGGATGCTGCGAGTAGACGGACACGTGTCTCTTTTCAAGAGAAGAGGCGCACTGTCGATGAGTTTGGACGTCTTACTTTTAATCGCACAGTTATCGAGAAGGTTCTTCCTAAAAAAATCGCGACCAATCTTTTGCATGCGATGGACGGAAAGACAAAGATCAATCCGGAATTTGCAGATGCGATTGCTCTTGCAATACAAGATTGGGCGATCAGTTTAGGCGCAACCCACTTCTGCCACTGGTTTCAGCCGATGACAGGCTATGCTGCGGAAAAACAAGATGCCTTTATCGACTGGAAGAGTGAAGACGCGGTGATCGAAAAATTTAGCGGAAAGCATCTAGTGCGCGGCGAGCCTGACGCCTCCTCTTTTCCTTCGGGCGGTCTTAGAAGCACTTATGCAGCACGCGGCTACACCACGTGGGACCCCTCGTCTCCTGCCTTTTTGTGGCAATCAGGTGGAGCCACTGTGCTCTGCATACCTTCTCTTTTCTTCTCATGGACGGGAAAGGCTCTCGATATGAAGATCCCGCTTCTTCGCTCCGATGCTAAAATTAATCAAGCTGCTCTGCGCCTCCTCAACCATTTGGGGATCGATGCAGAGAATGTCTTTTCGACGCTCGGCTGTGAGCAGGAGTATTTTCTGATCGATCGCGCACTTTTTGCTCTTAGACCCGACCTTCTCATGAATGGAAGAACTGTTTTTGGCGCCCCTTCACCCAAATCACAAGAGCTCGAAGACCACTACTTTGGTATTTTGAAGGAGCGGGTGATCGCTTACATGAAAGATTTTGAAGATAGCGCTTTTCATCTCGGGATTGCGCTTAAAACCCGTCACAATGAGGTGGCGCCGGCCCAGCATGAGGTGGCTCCCATTTTTGAAAGAGCCTCCGTTGCTGTCGATCACAACATTCTCCTCATGGAGCTGATGCGTCAGACGGCTATTCGGCACGACCTGGCCTGCCTCTTCCACGAGAAGCCTTTTCATGGGATCAATGGTTCGGGCAAGCATAACAACTGGTCGCTTGCATCAGATAAAGGACTCAACCTGCTCGACCCTACATCTACTCCAGAAAACAGCCTTCTCTTTTTAATCATGGTGACAGCGGTTCTTACTGCTGTCCACGAGCACGCTCCTCTTATGCGCGCTGCGATCGCATCCGCTGGAAATGACCATCGCCTGGGCGGCCACGAAGCGCCTCCTGTTATCATCTCTGTTTATTTAGGAGAGTCGCTTGAAAAGCTGCTCGATAACATTGAAAAAGATGTCGAAGGAAAGCGCACAGCTTCCATCACACTCGATCTCGGGATTCCCATGCTTCCCGAACTTGCCAAAGATGCAACAGATCGCAATAGAACCTCTCCTTTTGCTTTTACTGGTAACAAGTTTGAGTTCCGTGCAGTCGGGGCTCCCGCAAACTGCGCGCTTCCGATGACTGTGCTCAATGTGATCGTGGCAAGCAGCCTAAATCGCATCATTGATGAGATCGAAAAAAATCTGGGCAAGCAAAAAGAGTTTAAAAAGGCAGCGATGCCGATCATCCGCAAATATCTTAAACTTTCGCGCCCGATCCGTTTTACGGGGGATAACTACTCCAAAGAGTGGGAAAAAGAGGCGAAAAGACGGAAGCTTCCGATGATTAAAAAGTCGTTCGACGCCTTTTCTGCTTTAACAGAAAAACGTTTCATCAAAACTTTCGAAGGGGTGCTCTCTCTGCAGGAGTTGGTAGCTCGTAGAGAAGCGATGACAGACCATTACAGTAAAGTGATGAATGTCGAAGCCAAGCTGATGATCGACATGTTCCGCACCCAGCTTCTTCCTGCTGCACTAAAATACCAGAGACAGCTTTGCAAAACGATCGAGCGTGTGCAAAATTGCGGAGTTAACCCGAATGAGCAGGTCGCACTTTTAAAAAGACTTTCAAAGACGATCGATGAGGCGATGAAAAAGGTAAATATTCTTGAGACCTCTCGAGAAAAAGCCTTCTCCCATGATTGGGAGGAGCGCGGCCGCGCCTTTTCCGAAGATATAGATCCGCAATGCAGATCGCTGCGTAAATCTGTTGATGACCTCGAGTCGCTTGTCGCCGATCACCTCTGGCCTCTTCCTAAATACCGGGAATTGCTCAATATCTCATGAGGAAAAAGAAAAAGATCGTAGGTTTTTTTGGCGGAAGCTTTGATCCTATTCACAATGGACATATCCAGCTTGCTCTTTCTTTAATCGAAAGAAGAAAGGTCGACGAGGTTATTTTTTGCCCAGCCGGCATCTCGCCTTTTAAAAAGAGCGCGCCACCCCTTGCATCCAAAAAAGATCGGCTTAAAATGTGCAAGCTTGCCATCAAACCGATTCCTCTGTTCAGCTTATTGGATTGGGAGGTGGAGCGAGAGACCCCGTCCTACACCATCGACACGATAAGATTTTTAATAAAAAGAGATCCAAAGGCAACCTATCGTCTCATCTTGGGCGAGGACACCTTTGCTCACATTTCGAAGTGGAAAGAGGCGGATGCGCTTTTAAAACTTGCTCCGCCCTTGGTCGGAGATAGGCTTCTTCCCATCAGCAGCACGGAGATTCGCAAGAGATTAAAAGAGGGTAAATACTGCGGCCATCTCCTCCCTCAAGAAGTTTTAGAATATATTTATAAACACAACCTCTATTCATCATGAAACATGACTCGCAAGAGATATTGAATCTGATCGCGCAGACTATTTTTGATAAGAAGGGGAGCAATATTTTAGCGCTCGATGTCCGTGCCTTTTCCACGATCACCGATTATACTGTGATCGCCGAAGGAAACGTCGATCGACACGTGGTTGGAATCGCAAATGCCGTGATAGATGCGCTCGAAAAGATCGGAGAGAGGCCCATACACGTGGAAGGGCGCGAAGCGGGGGACTGGGTCGTGATCGACTACCTAAATATCATGGTCCATATCTTTATGCCCGGTGTCAGGGAAAAGTATCACCTGGAAGACCTTTGGAGGCAGGGGGAGATTGTGGATTTGAAGATTGATATACCACTCAAGTCACAAGAAAATAATTTAGTATAGCTTTTGCCCTTCTTAAAACTTGCCCGTGCCCTTGCCTGTGCCCTTGCCCGAATTAAAAAATTACAACGGCTAACGCCGCTAAGATCGGGCAGGGGCACGGGCACGCACACGGGCACGTATCTTTATTGCACAATTTATCTATTTTTATTACCCTATAGGGATCATTTATTATTGGAGAACTATGACTCAAAAAAAGCGTATAGTCGTCACAGGCATGGGACTCGTCTCCTGTTTTGGAACCGATATCGATGCTTTTTACGACAAACTGCTCGCAGGCGAAAGCGGCATAGTCCCTATTGAAGAATTTCCTTGTCAAGACTACCCCACTCGTTTTGCAGGCGTCATCCGCAACTTTGATACCGGCATCTACCTGGACAAGAAGCAGGCGCGCCGAGTCGACCCGTTTATCCGCTACACAGCCGTTGCCGGTAAAAAGGCGCTAGAGATGGGCGGACTGACAGGAGAGAATCTGGAGAAGCTCAACAAAGAGCGCGCAGGCGTTCTTATCGGTTCGGGAATGGGCGGAATGTCTGTTTTTTATGACGGCGTAGACACTCTTTTGAACAAGGGCTTTAAGCGCATCACTCCCTTTTTTATCCCCTACATCATCACGAACATGGGGGGTGCTCTACTTGCCATCGACATCGGCTTCATGGGACCTAACTACTCCATTTCGACAGCGTGCGCAACATCCAACTATTGCATCTATGCGGCAGCTAAACACATTCAAAACGGCGAAGCTGACGTCATGCTCTGCGGCGGTACAGAATCGCCTATCGGACCTATCGGTCTTTCAGGCTTTGTCGCTTGTAAAGCGCTCTCAGAAAGAAATGAGGAGCCGACTAAGGCTTCGCGTCCTTGGGATAAGAAGCGAGATGGCTTTGTCATGGGAGAGGGAGCCGGCGTCCTTCTTTTAGAGAGTTTAGAGCATGCCCTCGCAAGAGGCGCTCCTATTTTAGCAGAATACATCGGAGGTTCTATCTCCTGCGATGCGCACCATATGACCGATCCGAGGCAAGATGGGCTCGGTGTCGCATTGTGCATTGAAAACGCGATAAAAGAGGCGGGCATCTCTAAAGAGGATATCAACTATATCAACGCTCACGCCACCTCCACTCCTGCCGGGGATCTCTGCGAGGTAAACGCCTTGAAAAAGGTGTTTGGCCCTCATATGCGCAACATCAAAATGAATGCGACCAAGTCGATGATCGGCCACTGCTTAGGTGCAGCCGGCGGTATTGAAGCGATCGCAACGATCAAAGCGATTTTAACAGATATGCTCCATCCGACGATCAACTTGGATGAGCCCGAAGAAGCACTTGAGGGAATCGATGTGGTGCCAAATATTGCAAAAGCGCATAAGGTAAAAGTAGCGCTGTCCAACTCGTTTGGTTTTGGCGGCCACAACTCATCACTCTTATTTGCTCCTTATGTACGATGAATCTTTTGGCATCATTCCATTATCCCAAGTAAAAGGTGAGTGGAGGGTTTTTCTCATTTTGCACAAGCCCGGTAAGCATTGGGGCTTTCCCAAAGGACATGCCAACCCCGGAGAAAATGCACAAGAGGCGGCAAGTCGCGAACTCCACGAAGAGACAGGCTTAGAGGTCGAAAAGTTTTTAAGAGAGACGCCTCTTACCGAGGAGTACCAGTTCAAACGCAAAGGCGATCTGATCCACAAAAAGGTCTCCTACTTCCCTGCAATTGTAAAAGGCAAAGAGAAGCTTCAAGTCGAGGAGATCCAAGAGGGGAAGTGGGTGTCGCTGCCCGAGGCACTTCGCGTCCTCACCTTTAAAGAAGCCCGCTCTATCTGCGAGCAATTGATGAAGCTATTATGATCTTCTTTAAAAAGCCAAAAATCGAACTCTTTGTCCGCCATTGCCACTTCTCTGATATCTCTCAGCATAAGAAGCGTCTCTCGAACTGGTCGCGCGAGCGCTGCTTTGAAAACCTCCTCTCTACGCTAGATCCAAAACGTGTGAATGTGACGATCTTGCTCGACACCTTTCATCCGATGAAGGAGACCCACTTTGTAAAAAAACAGACGCGCTATCCCGTGTTAGAGATCTCCGAGGGAACAGAGACCGGCTCCTTTTTGAAAATGCTCGATCATGTTGTTTCCAAAAAGTTCTCCCCTGAAACAATTATCTACTTTTTAGAAGATGACTATATCCACCGCGCAGGCTGGGTAGATATTCTTTTGGAGGGCTTCTCCCTGCCAGAGGTCGATTACGTCACCCTGTACGACCATAAAGATAAATACTTTTTGCCGCTCTACGCCGATCTCAACGCACAGCTTTTTCACACAAAGAGCGCGCACTGGCGAACAACACCTTCTACCACAAACACCTATGCGATGCGATTTACTACTTTAAAAGAACATCTTCCTATCCACCGCGCTTTTTCAGAGGGGCGCAAGATCTCCGCCGACCACGATAAATTCTGCAAACTTCGAGAGATGGGCGCGCGCCTGATTTCGCCTATTCCGGGATGGGCTACCCACACCGAAATCGAATTTGCTTCTCCTTGCATTGCTTGGGAAAATCTATGATTTTCCGTACGTGCCCGTGCCTCTGCCCGTGCCCGTGGCCGATCTTAGCGGCGTTAGCCGTAGTGAGTTTTAATCCTGACTACAGGCAAAGGCACAGGCAAGAGGCACAGGCACAGGCACGGGCAGGGGTGAAAAAAATTTATAATGTATTAAAAATGAGACCCGGTGGTATCGTTCATAAAAAGCTAAATTCCGGAGGAGTTTATGGTACAAGCAAGCTTTATTTTAGATCAGGTAGGTCAAGAGTCTAAAGGTTTACGCAACCTAATGCTCATCTTAGGTGCGAGTATCATCATCGGCCTCTTTGCGCCCGTCTCCATCCGTCTTCCTTTCACGCCTATACCTATCGCTTTTCAAGCGCACGTAGTGCTCTTTTTAGCAGCTCTTCTCGGTAGCAAAAGAGGCTCGCTTGCGGTTCTTGCCTTCCTTTTTCAAGGAGCAGTCGGACTGCCCGTTTTTGCTGGAGGAACAACAGGGCTCCTGCACTTAGCAGGACCAAGAGGAGGCTATCTGGTCGGTTACGTTGTGGCAGCTTACGTCACAGGACTTATATTGGAAAATGCGAAAGTGCGCACAACAGGGCGAGCGATGCTCGCGCTGCTTGCGGGTAATGTTGCTATCTATCTCTTTGGACTTCCTTGGCTGGCAGGCTTCATCGGCATGAACAAGGCTGTTCTTTTGGGACTTCTCCCCTTTATTGCGGGAGATTCGCTGAAGATCGTCTTTTGCTTACGCGGACTCAAGTCACTTAAGTTTTTTGCTTAAGGCTTTTAAAGCGATCTTATTTGTATGTTTGGCTTCTTTAGTCGGACGCTTTAGTACTTCTACTTCGTGATCTTTATCCCAGCGTTTACCACGCAATGCGTTAATTCCGCGTTGCGCCGCTACACTCTCCATTTGCGCATGTCGTTTCAGCTCTCGGTAAGGGAGAGGAACAGCTCCGCTGCTAGTTGGTCTAATTTTGCCCATAATAAACCTCCTTTAAGGTTTTGCGAATCTCTCAACGTGCCCGTGCCCTTGCCCGTGCCCGTGCCCGATCTTAGCGGCGTTAGCCGCTGTGAATTTTCAATTCGGGCAGGGGCACGGGCACGCACACGGGCACGTTGTATTAGAAGTAACATATATAAACCCACACTCTTTTTAACAAATAAAAAAACAAAAGAGGCAAAAATTGCCTCTTTATCTTTTTCGATTATTTAATAAAGCTTTAAGAGATCTTTAATCACAGCAGATGCAATCACGGAGCCAGGTAAAGAAACGGCCGATTAGGTCGCATAGATCTTGAGGAAGGTACAGGAAAAGATCCTTCCAGCCCGCAAGCGTCGTAAGAGGAAGCGAGAACTCCTTGGCTGAACGCTCTTCGTTGAAAGACCATCTGCCCCAGACATAGATTCTATGTGAGAGGAGAAGGTCCTCATCGCGAATATTAGTATTTTCAATCTCGATACCCTGGAGATTCGGAAGAGCTCGTAAATCCAAGGGAGTAGCAAATGTACCAAGACCACCGGTGAGCACTGTTCGCTTGAGCGTAAAACGGTCTAGATTGACAAGCTCATTCATCTCTTTTACCAGCATGGAAGGCGGGCCTTCATGATCGCTTTCGTATCGAATCGAGTATACCGCAGGAAAAAGGTTTTGCTTCACGATAGGATTTTGAATAATTTTACGAATGGAATCCATGGTAGCCGGAGAGTCCTTTGGCAATGGAGCCTTGCTACTACCAAAAGCCACATCTTCCGGATCTAAACAATCGGCAAATTTTTTGAAAAAATTAGGCAATTGAAGGAGACAGTAGTCTTGACCAAAAGCGCTAAAGCGTAAAGAGTCCCAAAAGACTCTTAAATTTTTGTCGTTTTCTACTTTGACTCTATGTTTGAAGCGCTCGCTTTTGAGATTCTTATTTAATACTTTGTCGAGCGTTTTACCACACTCATGCGGATTTAGATAATCTCCAATTTTACACCAGAGGGGCGCAGGCAATGAAATACGGGTGCTCATATTATTTTCTCCATTAACATAGGTAGCAGAGCCAGTTTAAGAAGCGTTCAAACAGCTGGCAGAGCTTGTGCGGGATGTTCCAGATAAAATCGATCCAGCCATTGAGTGTGGTAAGCGGGGGCGAGAACTCTCTTGCTGAGTATGCGTTGCCTAAAGTCCATTTGCTTTCGATCCGGATGGTGTGTGAAAGCTGAAGGTCCTCGTCGGTCACGTTGGTGTGTTCTATATGCAGTGTTTGCAAACCGGGAAGAGCACGGAGATCTAACGGGGTGAGAAAACCTCCATAGCCGCCGCTTAGAATGGGTTGATAGAACGAGACCTCTTTCAGATTTGGAAAATAGCTGATCTCTTTTACGAGTAGCGAAGATTGGAGAGAGTAGTTGAGCTTTTCGAGGAATGGAAAGAGATGTTTTTGCAGCTGGGGATTTTCTAGGACTCTACGAATGTGCCTTGCCGTCTCTGGAGTTGGGAGTAGCGCTGCAGGTGCAACGATAGAGTTCTGGCAAAAAATGACATCAGCAGGCTCAAGCATTTCTGAGTAATTGGTAACGAATACCGACAACTTACTAAAAAAATGGGTGTGATCAGTTGTGTAAGTGTTAATAGATCGTAAAGCGTCCCAGAACAAGCATAAATTGCGGTCATATTCGGCTTGGACCTTTGTTTTGAACCCTTCGCTTTTGACGTTCTCGTCTAGAAGCTGGTCGAGGCGAACGGTGCGCTCGGCTTCGCCCATGTAGTCGCCCATGAGGTCCCAAAGAGGCGCCGGAAAGAGATTAGAAATTGTTCCTGTCATAGTATTTTCTCCTTAAAACCAGCTGCAGAGCCAAGCAAAGATGTTCTGGAAGCAGCTAGCGATCCTCTCCCAAAATGTAGGAGAAGGTGTTGGTGTCAGGAGCTCAAGAGGTTTCAAAAACCATCTTGTCTCATCGTAGTCGCTTATCACCCATTTGCTTCGAATGTTGATGTCATGAGCCAGGATTAGATCCTCGGTGCGAAGATCGGTGCGTGGCTTTATGATGAAATTATAGACATGCGGCACATATTGAAAATCGATGGGTGTTATAAAGTTGCCCATCCCGTCATGATAGACTATCTGGTTGAGCGTAATAGAACTAAGATTGGTAAGAAGAGCAAATTCGGGGATGAAATAAGAGGGCTGCAGTTCGATTGCAGGAGGGAGTGGATTTGCAAGGTGGTCTGGGCGGCCACAGTAGGTGAGTCTCTTTATGCTGGGGAATAGATGTTCTTTTACACGCGGATTGTTTATGATCCTTCGGATGCACGCAAGTGCTTCTGAGGTATCGTTTCTATCGCCATTCGCTTTTAACAAAACAATATCGGATGCTTCAAACCATCGGGGATACGCATCTATAGCCGTTAGCAATTTTCCATGGAAAGTGGGTGTGGTGTTATAGTCATGGGTCGAGGCGAGGCATAAAGAGTTCCAAAATATTCTTAAGTTGCGGTCGTGCTCTTGCGACCATTTTTGAACGTGTGCTTTGAACCCTTCGCTTTTGACATCATCGTTTAAAACTTTGTCGAGCTTGAGGGCGCACTCTGCAAGGCCCATATAGTTGCCTACTAGGTTCCAAGAATCTGCATTAAGAATGTATGAAATATGTCCGCTCATATAATTACCTTTATCAATAAAAGATCATCAATTTTCTCATTTTCATATTGTTTCTGTAAACAAAAACAATTAGTTTATAAATTTTTGTTTTACACAGGAGGCGTTGCATAAATCGCAGAAAAAGAGGAAGATCGGAGTGAAAATGAAGAAAAAGAACATAGTCATTTTTTGGATTGCAAGGCGGCTGCTCGCATTGCGCTACCGGATACGGGTGGAGGGGCTGGATGCCCTGATGAAAGACTCTCGCACATCTCGCGGCGGCATTCTATTCCTTCCCAACCACCCCGCAGAGATCGACCCGCCTATTGTCTCGATACTTTTGGAGATGCACCTGAGTGTGCGCCCTCTTGTAGTTGAGCATTTCTACTATGCAAAAGCGCTGCGCTTTTTTATGCGGATAACGCGCTCGCTTCCTTTGCCTGCCTTAGATGTTTCGCCCAATCCATGGAAAGCAAAGCAAGTCGAGAAGCGTGTAAAGGAGATTCAAAATGCGATCCAAGCAGGGGAGAACTTTCTCATCTACCCTGCAGGGAAGCTTAAGCAGCAAGAAGAAGAGGTGATCGGCGGCGCCTCGTTTATCCACACACTGCTTCAATCGAGCGCAAGGCCGCAGGTTGTGCTGGTCCGTACGACAGGGCTCTGGGGCAGCCACTTTTCGCGTGCGCTAACCGGTCAGGTGCCCGACTTTGGAAAAACTCTCTGGACCGGCTTTAAGATTCTTCTGCGCAATGGGATCGTTTTTGCACCCAGACGCAAAATTAAGGTGGAGTTTGAGTTTGCTCCGGCCGATTTTCCTTTCGAGGGCTCGCGCCTGGAAGTGAACCAGTATTTAGAGAGCTGGTACAACCGCTCTCCCGATAAGCTTTATCTCGTCTCCGACTGTTTACTGAAAAAGAGGTTTCCAAAAGTTGCAAGAGAGCAGCAAGAAAAAGAGAGACACATGCTGGTGGAGGTTTCGCCTGAATTGGAGCGCGAAATTTTCTTGCATCTTGCTCAGATGGCAAACCGTTCGCCGGGTGAGATCAAGCCTGAGATGAGCCTCTCTTTAGATCTTGGCCTAGATTCTCTGGATGTCGCAGAGCTGTACGCCTACTTAGATGAGCGTTTTGATGTGACGGAGATCCCCTTTGGCGCACTCCAGAGTGTGCAAGATGTTCTGCAAACAGCCGCGGGCGTGAAGAGTGCGCATCAAAGATCTAGCGACAAGAAAGTGAAGAAGTTTGCATGGCCGCAAGAGAAGATGAGACCCTTGCCGATGCAGCCGGTTGGAGAGAGTCTGCAAGAGGCCTTTCTTATGATTTGCGAGAAGATGAAAGATAGAGTCGCATGCGCAGACGATCTTTCGGGCGTTTTCAGCTATAAAAAATTGCAAAGAACAGCGCTAGTTTTATCTCTTTATATCCGCAGGTTGCCGGGGGAGCAGATCGGTATAATGCTTCCGGCCTCGACTATTACCTACACCCTCGTGCTAGCCACGTTGCTTGCAAAGAAAATTCCTGTGATGCTCAACTGGACAGCGGGCGTCCGCTCTTTAAATCACGCGTCACACCTTACAAAGCTTCAAACTGTTTTAAGTTCGCGTCGTTTTTTAAGCCGTCGCGAGATCGGCGAGTTAGGAGAGGTCGACGAGAAGATCGTCTTGTTAGAAGATGTGAAGGACTCTCTTACCTGGAAAGATAAGCTGCACGGGCTTTTCCTTTCTTTGCTATCACCCAAACGCCTTCTCAAGAAACTTAAACTGACAGCCGTGAAGAAAGAGGATGTGGCAGTCATTCTTTTTACAAGTGGCACCGAGTCGCTGCCTAAAGCGGTTCCTCTTTCGCACAACAACCTGCTTACAAACCAGCGTGCGGCAATCGCCTCAATCGATTTAACTGAGGAGGATCTCTTCTTTGGTGTCTTGCCCCCATTCCACTCTTTTGGGTTTTCGATCACGGGTCTCTTGCCACTTCTTGCAGGCCTGAAGGTCGCGTACGCTCCCGATCCCACCGACAGCCACGGCCTGGCCTTTGAGATCGCCCGCTACAAACCCACACTCTTTTGCTGCGCGCCAAGCTTTATCAAAGGGCTTTTTCGTGTGGCAAACCCCAATGATCTACGTTCTATTCGTTACTTTGTATCGGGCGCAGAAAAGGCCCCGCAAGAGCTCTTCCAGTATGTGAAAAATTTAGGTGCTCACCATGAGATGTTGGAAGGGTATGGGATCACCGAATGTGCGCCTGTCGTCACCTTAACTCCGCCCCACCGCCCGCCCATTGGGGTTGGCCGTCCTGTTCCTGGCGTCGAGATCTCTATTTTAGATCCGTTAGATAAAATTTTACCGATAGGGGAAGAGGGGGAGATCTGCATCTTTGGCCCTAACGTCTTCGCAGGCTACTTAGGCCATCCCACCTCTCCCTTTGTGGAGATTGAGGGCAAACGCTGGTACTGCTCGGGCGATCGGGGCTATCTCGATAAAGAGGGAAATCTCATTCTGTCCGGCAGAATGCGCCGCTTTATCAAGATCGGAGGAGAGATGGTGAGCCTAAGCGGCTTAGAAGAGGAGATCTTGAAGCTTGCCAAAGAGAAGCGCTGGCTCGAACAAGAAGATGATAAGCCCGTTTTGGCGATCTCTGTGCGCGAAAAGGAGGCAGATAAGCCCCTTCTCATCCTCGTAACCACCTTCGCCGTCGATAAAGAGAGGGTAAACTCTGCGCTGCGCGAGGGGGGATTTGGCCGGATTGTAAAAATTCATGAGGTGCGCCGCATAGAGGAGATTCCCTTGACGGGGACGGGCAAGACCCATTATCGTCTTCTGGATGAAATGGTTTTGTAATGAAAGCTAAACTTCCTCCATTAAAAATTTTCAATACAGAGACGCGCGCGCTCCAAGAGGTCGTGGGTCCCACTCTGCGCATGTACACCTGCGGGCCGACCGTCTATAACTTTGCGCATATCGGCAATTTCCGCACCTACGTCTTTGAAGATCTTTTGAGGCGCGCGCTTAAATTTTTCGGACACAAGGTGATCCAGGCGATGAACCTCACCGACGTCGAGGATAAGATCATCAAAACAGCGGTTGAGAAAAAGATCTCCATTCAAGAGCTGACGCAACCCTATATCGACGCCTTTTTTCAAGATTTAGAGGCATTAAATATCGAGCGTGTCGAGTTCTACCCGCATGCCACCGACTACATTCCCGAAATGATAAAGATCATCGAAAAGCTGCTCGAGAAGGGTGTAGCTTACCGCGGAGCCGATGGGAGCATCTACTTTTCTATCTCTCACTTCCCCGAGTATGGCCGCCTCTCCCATTTGAAGATGGATGAGCTAAAGGCGGGAGCCTCTGAGAGGCTCTACGCAGATGAGTATGAAAAAGAGAACGTAGCCGACTTTGTTCTCTGGAAGAGCTACGACTCTGAACGCGACGGAAACACCTTCTGGGAGAGCCCGTTTGGTAGGGGCCGTCCCGGTTGGCATATCGAGTGCTCCGCGATGGCGATGAAGCTACTCGGCGAAACAATCGACATCCATGTGGGCGGAATAGACAACATGTTTCCCCATCATGAGAATGAGATCGCCCAGTGCGAGGCGTGTACAACCAAACGCTTTGTCAAACACTGGATCCACTGCGAGCACCTGCTAGTCGATCACAAGAAGATGTCCAAAAAGCTCGGCAACTTTTACACCCTGCGCGATCTTCTTGCAAAAGGCTATAGCGGCAAAGAGGTGCGCTACATGCTTTTACACACCCACTACAGAATCCAGCTCAACTTTACCTTTGAAGGATTGGATGGAATGGTGGCAAGCCTTGAGAGGCTTTCCGACTTTGTGCAGCGCGTAAAAAATTTAGAGGAGAAGAGCGAGAGTGGGCATGTGCAGCCAGTGTTAGATAAAACTTTTGCTCAATTTACAAGTGCGCTTGCAGACGATCTCAATATCTCCTCTGCGCTCGCCGCTCTTTTTGACATGGTGCGCGAGATTAACGCTCTTTGCGATGCGGGCAAAGTCGGAAAAGAAGAAAAGCAAGCCCTTCTCGCCTTTTTGCAAAAGCTGGATGCAGTGCTTGGCATTTTACCTCTGGAAGAAGAGGAGGAAGAAATTCCGCATGAGATGCAAGAACTTTTAAGAAAACGAGAAGAGGCGCGAGCTAACAAAGAGTGGACCCTTGCTGACAAGTGCAGACAAGAGATCCTCTCACAAGGCTACATAATCGAGGACACCCCGCGCGGTGCCAGATTAAAAAAACAGAGAACTTGAGAAACATGGGACAAAAAGCAACAACCAAAGACGAACTCTTCCTTTTAAAACTCTTTCAGATGGCAACAGCCAGTGGAGATGTATTCACAGAGGTCGACCGCTACGCCGTCGGAAAAGCGATAGGACAAAACGATCGCGGCATCGACAACATCGTGCGCCACCTGGCCCAAGCCAACTTCGTGAAAAAAGGCGATGATGAGAACAAGATATACCTTACGGAACAGGGGATGCGTCTCATCAACACCTTGAAAGAAACGACCTAAATGACAAAAAGGACCCAAACGACGAAAAGGACATCTCTGTCGTTTAGGTCCCTTAGGTCTTTTAGGAACCCATCCTAGTTTGGATAGGTGAATCCACAATAGGTCAGATAGGCGCCGATAAGCACTGTGATCACGACAGTCGCCCAAAAGCACTTGCTCGTCATTTTAGCAACCCACTCTTTCACACGAGAAGGGAAGCCAAAGCGCACGACTCCTCTCAGGATCATGAAATATCCTAAAAAAGTGATAAGACCTCTCCAGCTGCATTCCCAGATCGAATGATCGATAGCGATCACTAAACCAAAAAGCAGGCTGAGTTCAGCCGATACCGCAAGAGTGATTCTCGAAGCGGCAAACTCCTTGCCCATCGCTTTAATTTGACGATGGCGAAATACGCATAAAAGCCCGACGATCAAAAAATAGAGCCCGAGCAATTTTGCTAAAAAAACAGAAATTTCCATATTTACATCCTCTTAATTGAGTGTTCCTCTTTTTATGCATTTAATAGAAATGGATAAATTGAGCCAGAAGAAGTTTGTTAGGAGTCTTGAGAAAGGATTGCTTTTAGCTTTTTCTTGATTCGTGGAAGCTCTTGTTTAACGACTTTCCAGGTGAGAAATAGGTCTATGTCGAAATACTCATGGATTAAAATATCCCTCATGCCAGCAATTTGCTTCCAGGGGATATCCGAATATTTAGCCTTGAATGAGACTGGCAAATTTTTAACGGCCTCGCCGATGATCTCCAGGCGTCTTATGATTGCATCTTGCAATTCGCGCTTTTTGTGGAACTTCTCTTCCTTCACTCCCTTTGAATACTCTTCAATTAGGCTGATGGAGTCCAAAATATGAGCGAGGAATACTTTAGGGTCTTTCTTCACAAGATTACTATTTGCTCTGAGAGAATGCTGTCGCGAATTCTCCAATAAATGGAATTGTAGGTGATAACATCGACTTTGCGATTAAGAGACTGCTCTAAGTCGGATTTTAGGTCTACGAGATCAAAGAGGCTGTTGCTTTTTCCTTTATATTCGATCAGAAAATCAACATCACTTTTAGGTTTTGCGGTTCCCCGTGCAAAGGAGCCAAAAATCGATGCTCGCTTTACGGCATGTCTCTTCAATATGGGCAATGCCTTTTTCTTAATCGACGAAATCGTGTAGTTGGTTTTTCTTTTGTCCATATCTACTTAATTGTCATTTTAGAAATTTTTGGATAATTTATCCATTAGTTCTTCAAGATGAAGAGTCTTCGGGACGCATGATCGGAAAGAAGAGGACGTCTTTGATGGTGGGGGCGCTGGTGAAGAGCATGACGAGGCGGTCGATGCCGATGCCGATGCCGCCGGTGGGGGGCATGCCTTGGCAGATCGCTTCGATGAACTCTTCGTCGAGGGGATGGGCCTCTTCGTCGCCGGCGAGCTTTTTCTCTGCTTGCTCAAGCAGTAGCTTTCTTTGCAGCTCGGGGTCGTTGAGTTCGCTGTAGGAGTTGCAGATCTCTTTGCCTAGGATGAAACTCTCAAACCGTTCGACAATTCTTTCCATGCGCAGTTTGGGGTCGCGATGGAGCTTGCAAAGGGGCGTTGTCTCGATCGGATGGTCGATGATATGATGGGGCTGGATCAGATGGGGTTCGACTAGCTCTGCAAAGAGATGGGCGATTAGTTTTCCTCGTGGCTCTTTGGCGATCTGTTTTGGATCAAGAGGAGTCTTTTCTTTTAATATCTTGCGCATCTCTTCATCTGATAGAGAGGCGACATCGATTCCGCCATAGGTCTTTAAGCTCTCTTGCATGCTCAGCCTTTTCCAAGGCGCTTTCATATTTACTACAATTTCTGTTCCTTTTTCCTCATCACGAATAGGGACTTCGGTAGAGCCAAAAAGAGAGAGGGCGAGCTTTTCGAACAGCTGTTCTACGCAGGTCATCATGTCGTGGTAGTCCCAATAGGCAGCATACGCTTCGAGCATTGTAAATTCGGGGTTGTGCGTGCGGTCGATTCCTTCGTTGCGAAAGACCTTGCCGATCTCGAAGATCTTCTCCATGCCGCCCACGAGCAGCTTTTTTAATGAGATCTCGATCGAGATACGCAGGAACATATCTTGATGGAGAGCATGCAGATGGGTCTGAAAAGGACGCGCTTCCGCTCCGCCATAGACATGCTGAAGAATGGGTGTCTCCACCTCTAAAAATCCTTGCCCTTCGAAGTAGTGGCGGATGAATTGCGTGATTCTGCTTCGCATCTGAAAGCGCTTGAGCACATCTTGATCGGAGATCATGTCGAGCCAGCGCTTGCGGTAGCGTACCCCCTTGTCGGAAAGGCCGCTATGTTTGTCGGGCAGAGGTAAAAGCGATTTGCAAAGGAGCGTTACCTCTTTTGCAAAGAGGGTAAGCTCTCCCTTTTGCGTTCGAAAGAGGTGTCCCTGAACGCCCACAATATCTCCCAGATCGATCTTCTTTTCGATGAACTTAAGAGGAGTGAGCTCTTCGCCTCCGCCATTAAGCCCAACAACTTGCGTAAGGTCACGATTGAGCATGATCTGCAAACGCCCAGTCTCATCCTGCAGATGGGCAAAAGCGTTCTTTCCCATCGCGCGGAAGAGGATCAGCCTGCCGGCGATCGAGACCGCCTCGGTCTTACCCGCTGCAGCATCTTCGCTATGGCCCGTCTCGATGTTCTTATATTTGTCTAGAAGCACCCCCATATGGACAACAGGATGGGGGAACTTGGCGGGATAGGGGTCTATCCCCAGCTCACGTATCTGGGCAAGCTTCTGGCTCCTATTGCGAAACTCTTCGTTCTGATGGTAGCTAGGCTCTGTCATAAAGTGCTGCTAATTATCGCCTTATCGTTATAAAACAGCAACAAATCTCTAAGTTGCTAATAATTAATACGTTACTAGTTAATTATTTATTATTGAAATATAATTAAATATTATATATAATATTGTTTCTTAATTAAATAAAACGTGAGGTTTTAATTATGTCGATAAATAATGTTAATTCTAATCGTGGTGTTGAAGGAGTCGATCCTGTTGTAGAAGCGCTGCCCGCAGAGTTTGTTCCTGTGGAAGGGGTTTCAAATGGTGGCGGCAAAGGAAAGGGCGTGATAGTAGGTGCTGGTACCGGCGCGCTGAATACTGCGGTCTTAACCCCGGTTGATCGCTTGAATGCCAAGCGCGTCACAGAAGGAAGGCACATCCCTTTGAACCAAGTTTTTTCTAGGGGAGCATTCCGAGGCGTTGGCGTGAATTTGGCGGGAAACATGGTGAACTACACTGCTCTCTTCGGTGTTCAGCCGCTCGCGTCGGCTGTTGCCGCAGAGGTTCTGGCTAGTTCAACAATGGCAAAAATGGCAACGGGAGCAATGTCTGGAACCGCACAAGCTCTTGTCTCTCGTCCCTTTAGCAATATCTCTTTAAAGGCTCAAACCTCAGAGGGGATAAAGTATAGAGAGATGCTGCGTCAAATCCCGGAAGGACAGATCGTCCGCACCCTCTACCGAGGAGTAGAAGCTACGATTATGCGCAATGGATCGCATGCGATGGTCTACTTTCCTGCTTATGATTGCATTATGCAAGTATTGACCAGCGGCAGCTTTGATAGGCAGCATCAGCCTAACAATGCCTTAAAACTCGGTATGGGATTTACTGCTGGAGCTATGGCCGGAGGCTTGGGCACTATTGTAAGCCTTCCTTTGCACAATGCGAGCGTGATTCAAGCAACCTCTGCATCTAAGATCTCTTCGATAGAGGCGATGAAAGTTCTGGCCGGACGTGGGGTGACTGCGCCTTGGCAGACGCTTGCTCTTACTTCTACACGCATGGCAACAGCCAGTGCAATGGCTGGTGTGGTGACTGAGGGAATCAATATTGTCTATGAGCGCTACACAACACGGCAGGTTATACCTCTTGCTAAAGAGCAGGAGAAGCCTGGCTTGTTTAGCAGAATAAAGAGTGGATTTGCGAGCCTTTTTGGTGGAAAGAAATCAGATGCTGTTTCTACATCAAATGAGCCAGCGTCTACTTCTTCTACATCCGAATCGCCAAAAGTGCAAGATGGGCAAAAAATGAGTAAGGAAACTAGCATGGTGATGTATTCTGTCATTCCTGAAACTTCGCCTGCTGAGTTTTTAAATGTGGAATCTGAAGACGAGGATGTTTCATCCAATGGATCGCAGCTCAATTCTTCTTATTTCACAAACGATGCATTTGAACTGATGAGTGTATCTAATGACCAGGACAACTCAACTCCCTCGTCAACGTCTACCGTCGATGAGGATTCAGATTCGGACGATGAGAGTTCGGAGCCGGAAGATGCATGTCTTGCGCCCGACTACGATCCTTGGAGATAGAAAGATTAAGTAAAAATTTTTCTATTATCATTTCGCCAAAAACCCTGATGAAAATCAGGGTTTTTTAATTTTAAGAGTCGCGAAATAATCTGATAATTACTATGCTTCTCTCAAAATAATTAAAAAGGAGAAGTGATATGTCAATTGCAGTAGAAGGATTAAAATATGGAGTTGTACTTGCGGCCACCCACTTTACCCAAAAACAGGCTGAGAAACTAGCTCCTCAGCACTCAATTTTTACCACCCTCTTCTCCTCCTCATTGGTGGGGATGACCTATCAGCAAGCAAAAAAAATCCCGGAAGGCTCGGTTTTTACTCGAAGAACCTCTCCATTATCAGCTTATTTTCGCTCGGCTGCGAGAAGCTCTCTCTTTTTTTCTACCTATGCTTTAACGCGTCATATGTTGGAAAAGGGAAATGGCAAGCTCCCTCCACTCCTCAAGATAAACAACGGCTTTGTAGCAGGAGCTCTTGCAGGCACTGCACTGGCAACCATTCGTTTTCCCATTATTCAATTGGATAGACCGATGCCCAACATCCACTATTCTCGCTCCTTTATGTCTGCAGGCTTAGCCGGTGCCGCCTTCGAGGGCGCGCTCCTGCTTGCTCAGAAAAGAGCGTCTAGCGTCAGCTAACGATATCTTTGCCACGAATAAGCATAACTAACTAGCTATCAGCGAGTTAGTTATACATCTGTGAATTCAAATAATTAATTGTATTATATTAAAATTTATAGTATAATATTTAATTATGTCACAGATTTTAAATGGTTTAGTTAAAACAGCTAATTGCTTGCATGGTGCTTATATTCAAGGTTTCGAAGGCCTTGAAGCTGGTGCTTCTCGTTTAAGCAACTACATTAAAAGGCCTTTGGAAGCCTCAAAAAGGGCTTTGGGGAATTTGGTTAGCTATCCGGTCGCTTTCGTTGCACGCACGGCGAAACAGGGTATTGTGAAGGCAGTGGCAGTTAAGAACCGCATCTTGAAGCGGAACCAGCCCGAACAGACCGATCAGTTTCTTAAATCGTTTCGTCCTGAACTACGTGCCTTAAATGCGAAAATCAAAGAGAGTCTTGGTTCTCTTTCCCAATCCTGCACAAAGATTTTTAATAAACCTGTGCTGATAGGGGAAATCCCAAGCTTGCAAGGGATTGCAAGCTTAAAACAGCAGCTGCAAGCGCTTTGGGAAAATGAGGCTACGCCACTCACTAAGGCATTAGAGGCGCAAAAGGCTCTTAGAGAATGTGAAAAAATCCTGCATCTTCCTCAGGAACTGCGAGCCCTCAAACAAAGGGGGATTTCCGAGGAAGATATCGCGCATTTTCAGCGAGCGCTCTCTCAAAATTTACTCTATTGCTTGGCTAAAGATGCGACTCTTGAAAATTTAGGAGAGGCTATCGGTGGTAAGTTGGTTGAAGAGGGTTTTCTTCTACCTGATGCCTACAATCCTGCTAGCATTGCAGCAACTGCTGTCAAAACTCGTGTGGGTGTGCCGATTGGCAGATTAGCGGGGCTTTTTACAAGCGCAACAGCTGCCTACTTTCTAGTCGGAAAACTACTTAAGGGTGTTTCTAAGAATACGCGGAGGGCAGTCCAAGGATCGCTTATATTATCTCTCATTCTTCTGGAATATTATAATCTCAACCCTGTCTCTAACTCTTTTAAAGAGTTCATCGGCAATCAGATGGGCGATTTCTCTTTTTACACTGTCGGACTAGTCTCCAACTACGTAGGCATGCGTGTCTTTGGATCAGGTGAGAATCTTCCGGATTACGCAAGAAAAATGATGCCCTCGACGCTCGTCGGTAATAGTACCGGGTGGGTGCTTCAGCAAGCGGGCATGAATAGTTGCGCTACATTTGCTATCTCCTTTTACCTCTCTCATGTCGCTTATAATTTTGATCTCTATCAGACCATTCTTAGAGGAAGGTCAATACGTCAATTGACTGATATGGAAGCAGGCCGAAGCTTGGTTTATTCTCAAGAGGTAGCTGGAGCAAGAAGAGCGCTTACCCAATATGTCTTGAGCACGGTTTCAGAAACAGTCATAGACCGCATGGCAGAGCTAAATTTTAATCCAACCTTTGGAACAAGCGTGCTTGCCTATTACCTTTCGAGTGCATTTATGGAGCAAATGCCGCAAGTAACTTTTACTCCAACTTTGGAGCTAGAAGAGGCTCTCGTCGAATTCAGAAAGAAAATTCCCTATTGCCCGGTCTCTTTGTTAGTAAAAGCTGTTGATAGCATTCTGACGCGTTTTAATGCCCCGGATGTTGCTAAAATAGCTTCTGCCTTCCTTGTAAAGACGAAAGAAAGCGTCAAAAACACGAACCTGCAGGCACTAAATCAAGGAAATGGTTCTATCGAGTGGAAAAGTTTGGAGAAACAACTCATTCGTGCTCTGCAGGAAGTGGATGCAGTCTCTGAGGAGATGCTCGCTATGTTCATGGAACAGATAGAGTCGCAATTTGGAGATGCCGTACGGTCGTTTGCAATCCAGATCGAAAATATCTTAGATAAACAATTGGGAATGCTCTTTCCGATTATCCCCAACTTGGATAAGCAAGAGGAGTGGTGTTCGATTATCTTGATGGAAACCCTTGCCAAGGCATGCATTTTACGCGTTCTTTTGTTGCCGGTAAAACAAGACATGAATTTTACATCAGCCCTGGCTCCTTTAGGTAAGAGTGATCTCCTGAAATTTGCAAGTAAACTCGTTCATCTTGTTTTGGATCAGAGGCACCCCTCATCTGAGTGGACGGACCTGCCTAAAGCTCTCCAAAGAAAAACCCTTGGCTTACTCTTCGATTCTCAGCTTTAGTAAGTCGATTGCGACCTCTTCACTTCAGTTGTGCTCGGAGAGCATCCGCTAGAAGATAAGATCAGCGGACATAAAGTGCATTATTTGAGATTCTGCCGGTTTTAAGGGGCAAAGTGGCAGAATCTGCCTTTAAAATGAGGATTCTGCCGTTTTAAAGCTAAAAAACGGCGGAATCTATCTTGATGCAAGGATTGGTCGTCAAGATCTAAAGAGGATGCCCACAGACCAATGGTATCAAAGGTGTATTTCTTGAAACTTAAGAAAAAATAAAATTTATCAACTGTTTGATGTTAAACGGTTTATAATATTTTCGTGTGTATATTTTGTGAATATATTACAAAATATAAGGACTAAGGAAGCAAGGAAGGTTAGAGTCATCGTTGCGTTTGTTGAGGAGATGCTAATCATTACCGTTATGGAGTTGTAAATATGGAAAGGAAAAAAGAAACATTCATGTTTAATGGGCTTGGGTTCCCTATCCGGCTGATCGATTGTCCGATGAAGAAGGTAATTGGAGAATGGGTAATCGATATTAATTTAAACGCCCTCCAGCTTTCCGTATTCAAAGGGCTTATTCATAAGTCATCACCACTCACTGGAAAAGAGATGCGATTCATGAGGAAATTCATGGATTTAACGACAGAAGATCTCGGCAAGATGGTAGGTGTAACGCATGCTGCTGTAGTTAAGTGGGAGAAGGAGCAAAGCAAGATGAGTCTAGTGCAAGAGATTTATATTCGTATGCGTTTTTCATCGATGCTTGTGGATAGGGAAATTAACGCTATTTTTAAAGATATCACACCAGAAACATTGACAGAAGCAAAAGAGAGCAACAAGCCCTTGTCAATTAAAGCGTCCGAATTGTTGGAAGATGTGGTCTAGTAGGTCGATTGGGGGTCGATGTCGACGAAGAGGCGCACCTTCGAGGGAAGGGGCAGCTCTCTTTGGAGCTCTTGGATCTTTTTCGAGAGCAGCGGGATGCTCTTTCCTTTGATTAGAAACTGGAAGCGGAAGTTGTCTTTAATTTTCGTGTGGCCGCATGGGATGGCGGGCATGAGCTCGAAGTTGGAAGGGAGCTTTTGCATGAGAGCGCTTCGAAAGTGCTTCGTTGTCTGCAAGGTCTCTTGTTCTGAGGGGCCCGAAAAGAGGAGCTTAGCCAAGTGAGTGAAAGGGGGATAGTCGAAGAGTTTTCTCACTTCAATCTCTTGGCGAAAGAAGCCTTCAAAGTCTTGTCTTGCTGCAAATAATAGCATCTCATGGTCGGGTAGATGGGTCTGTACGATCACTTCGCCGGCAAGTGCGCCTCTACCCGATCTTCCTGCGACTTGTGTGATGAGCTGAAAGGCGTTTTCTGTTGCGCGGAAGTCGGGGATGTTAAGCGTTGCATCGGCATTTAGCACGCCGACCAAGGTGACCGTGGGAAAGTGGAGTCCCTTTGCTACCATCTGGGTACCTATCAATACATCGGCTTTTCCGGAACGAAACTGCTTAAAGATCTGATCGTGGCTGCCTTTGTGGCGCGTTGTGTCTGCGTCGAGGCGCAGGGTGCGCACACCCGGCAAGATGGCATGAAGCGCTCGCTCGCACATCTCTGTTCCGGCGCCTTTGTATTTTAGAGGGCCATCTTTTTGGCACTGGGGACAGCTCCTGGGAGGCATCAGCCGAAAGTCGCACAGGTGGCAGGCGAGAATGTTTTCACCTAGATGGAAGGTGAGGCTTACATCGCAATGGGGACACTGGATCACATGTCCGCATGCGCTGCATAAAGAGGATGTGTGGTAGCCACGCCGGTTTAAAAAGAGGAGGGTCTGCTCTCCGAGCTCTATCCGTTTTTTAATGCGGGTGATCAGCTCATCGGAAAAGAGGGTGAATCCTTTGGACTTTGCAAACTCCAGGCGCATGTCGATGAGTGTGACGGGGGCAAGATCGGCGCCGCCTACTCGCTTTTGCAAAGAGAGCAGGTTGTATTTGCCGATTTGGGCGTTGTGATAGCTCTCAAGGGAGGGTGTCGCGCTTCCGAGCACTACCGTGGCATTCTCCATTTTGGCGCGCATCACGGCGACATCGCGCGCTTGATAGGCGGGCGCCTCTTCGCCCTGCTTGTAGGAGCCCTCGTGCTCCTCGTCGACGATGATAAGGCCGAGGTTTGCAACGGGGCAAAAGAGGGCAGAGCGCGCCCCGATCACGATGCGTACTTTGCCTTCTAAAATCTTATGCCAGCTGTCATGCCTTTCGCCTTCGCTCAAACGGTGGTGCAAGATGGCGACGTTCTCTTGAAATCTTCCATGCAGCCGCTCGACAGTTTGTGCAGTCAGCATGATCTCGGGGACGAGAAAGATCACCCCTTTTTGCATTTTGAGTGCGGTGTCGATCGCTTGAAGATAGACCTCGGTTTTTCCGCTGCCTGTCACACCAAAGAGTAGGTGTGCGGCAAATTCACTTTTGGCCACCGTCTCTTCAATTTTTGCAAGGGAGCTCTTCTGCTCCTCGTTTAACGTTTTGGCTTTTGTAGGAAAGTAGGTTGCATCTTGAAGAGGGGAGCGGTCGATCTGCACTTTTTCGGAAAAGAGGATCTTCTTTTTGATGAGTGTATCTATAGGACTTCTAGTGGATTGTTCAAGAAGCTCGGTGAGCAGAACGCCTTTAGGATGCTGAAGAATGATATCGAGCACAGCAGCTTGGCCGGGTAGCTTTAAGCGGAGCTCCTCGCATGTGGATGCCAGCGCATTTTGCGAAAGGAGGCTGGAGATGAGCAGCTGCTCTTTATGTTTTGTCTTGCCGCGAACAGGTGCGGGCAAGAAGCACTTGAGC
Source organism: Chlamydiia bacterium (assembly GCA_963804085.1). GTDB lineage: Bacteria > Chlamydiota > Chlamydiia > Chlamydiales > Rhabdochlamydiaceae > CAWDOQ01. The sequence continues at coordinate 139,327 of CAWDOQ010000019.1, forward strand.
GCGCGTCTCAAAGAGGTGCAGTAGTAGCTTGCCATCCATTCGGCCAATTTGAAAAGAGGGGGAGTGAGGAGCGGCTTTTCAGAGAGAAGAGATGCCAGTTTTTGTACGGAGGCGACCTCGGGTGTGCTTTTTAGGGCGATCACCGTGCCTTTTTTGAGATGGCCTCTTACGGGGACTTCGATGCGCATGCCAGGCGCAATTTGAGAGAGGAACTCTTCCGGGATCTCATAGTCGAGAGGGCGATCGAGAGCGTTGTCTAAAAGGACGGACGCAAACCTTACTTTTTCAGGATTTGACATAGCGCGTTCCAGAGCTGGGCTTTAAGCGCCTTATCTTGTGCATAGCTTGCGGGCTCTTGTAAGAGTAGAAGGGGGGTCGAACCTAAAAGAGGCGAAGAGGTGAGGGTCGCCGGCTTGTACAATTTTTTCAGTTCGACTGTGTTTTGCAAAGCTTTTTCTGAGGATAAAATGAGTCTGGGTGTGTTGATCTCAAAAAAGAGCTCCCACTTCTTCTCTTTTTCCAGGCGTGCCCCTTCTAAAATCTTTGTGGGTCTAAGGTTTGTGTGAATGGCTTTAGCCAGATTCTTTAAAAAGAGGAGATCAGCTTCATTTTCTTGAAAAGAGAGGAGGATCACCTCGGCGCTCGTCTGATATTTTTTCCACTGATTTTCATTCTCTTTGGCAAGAGTGTCATCCGGGATCTTTTCTGTGAGCGGGATCTGAGGAAAGCTCTTTTGTATTGCGCTCTTGATAGCAAAAAAGGAGGCGCTCTCCGGGCCGACTAAAAGCGTTTTTCCTGGAGGGAGCGTCTCTTTTAGCGTCTGGATTGTATCGCTTACAAGTGCTTTGACTTTTTCTTTCATCGCTTATCCTTCAAAGAGCGCTTGGACGTAGCTTTCGGGATCGAAGGGGAGAAGGTCTTCTATCTTTTCCCCCACGCCGACCCATCGTACAGGGATGCCAAGCTGTTTGTAAATAGAAAGGATGATGCCCCCCTTGGCAGAGCCGTCGAGTTTGGCGAGCAGGATGCCGGAAAGGGGAGTGCATGCATGGAAAGTAGCCGCCTGATCGAGCGCGTTTTGTCCGGTCGTTGCATCGAGGACAAGCAGTGTTTCATGTGGCGCGTCAGGGATCACCTTGCTGCATGTGCGGCGGATCTTCTCTAGCTCTTGCATCAACTCTTTTTTGTTCTGCAACCTGCCTGCGGTGTCCAGGAGAACAACATCCACACCACGTGCCTTGGCCGCGGTGAGTGCATCGAAGGCAACAGCTGCAGGATCACTTCCCGGTTTGGACTTTACAATCTCGCAGCCCAATTTTTCTGCCCAGAGCGAGAGCTGATCGATTGCCGCTGCTCGGAAGGTGTCGCCTGCAGCCAGCAGTACCTTCTTACCCTCTTTTTGCAAGATATGGGCAAGCTTTGCAATAGAAGTGGTCTTGCCGCTCCCATTGACGCCGACGATCAGAATGACATGAGGATGCTTATAGGGAATGGGGGGAGCGGTATGGAGAAGGGCAAGAGCATGCGCTTGAAAGGCTTTTAAAATCTCTTCGCGCGTCGCATCCGGTTTTTTATGCAAAAACTTTCGGATCTCTTGGACAAAGTCGGAAGCGGCAGCCGACCCTAAATCTGCTTCGTAGAGTATCTGCTCCAACTCCTCAAAAGTGGCTTCATCCCAAGGCTTTGTAAAGAGCGCTTGGAGCTTGCTGCTGAGTAGCGAGCGCGTCTTGGAGAGGGCGCTCTTGATTTTCTGGTAACCGCTTTTTAAAAAATTTAACATTAGCTTTACAGTTGATAGAAATCGCATTCTATCAGATAAGGAATTTTGATATGAACACACATGAGTACCAGGCTAAACAGGTTCTTGCCCGCTATGGGATTCCTATCCCACCGTTTGGCGTTGCCTCCAAAAAGCAGGAGGTGGAGCACGTTATCCACTCTCTTAATCTTAAAAATGGGGTCGTCAAGATCCAGGTCCATGCAGGGGGAAGGGGTAAAGCGGGCGGCGTGAAATTTGCAAAAAGCCCGGAGGAGATCCTCTCGGTCGCGCTCCATCTGATCGGTATGAAGATGGTGAATGCGCAGACGGGTCCCGAGGGGGTTGTCGCGCACAAGGTTTTAATCTCGCAGCCTGTCGATATCAAAAAGGAGTACTATCTCGGCGCCATCATCGACCGCGAAAAGGCGCTGCCGCTTCTCATCGCCTCTCCCGAGGGAGGCATGGATATTGAAGAGGTAGCTGAAAAACATCCGGAAAAGATCCTCACTCTTCCAATCGGCTTAGACGGCAGAATGAAATACTACCATCTTTTGCGCCTCGCCAACTTCATGGGATGGGAGAAGGAGCAGAAAGAGGCGGGGATGATGATTGCTGCTAAACTTGCGCAGGCTTTCATCGAGTGCGACGCTTCACTACTCGAGATCAATCCGCTCGTGGAGTCTCCCGACGGCAAGATCTGGGCGCTCGACGCTAAACTCTCAGTCGATGATAACGCTCTTTTTCGCCAGTCTGAGATCTCGAGCTTTTTCGATCCCACACAGATATCCAAGAATGAGGTCGATGCCAAGCAGCATGATCTTGCCTACATCGCGCTCGATGGCGAGATCGGCTGCATGGTCAATGGCGCGGGTCTTGCGATGGCTACGATGGACATCATCCACTACTACGGAAAGAAACCTGCCAACTTCCTCGATGTGGGCGGAGGCGCTTCCAAAGAGAAGGTAGCTGAAGGGTTTAAGATTCTTTTAAACGACCCCAAAGTAAAAGCGATCCTGGTCAACATCTTTGGCGGAATCATGAATTGTGCAACGCTTGCCGAAGGGATTATCGCGGCAGCAAAGGAGCTAACGCTTAAAGTGCCGCTCGTTGTACGCATGGAAGGGACCTACGTGGAAGAGGGAAAGAAGCTCCTCAAGCAGTCGGGCTTGCCGATCACGACGGCAGATAGCTTGCAAGAGGCTGCGGAGAAGGTTGTGGGGGCGTTAAAAAAGAAATAATATGGCGATTTTAATAAATAAAAAGACGCGTGTCATTACGCAGGGGATTTCGGGGAAGGCAGGGCGGTTTCATACCGAGCAGTGTCTTCTCTATGGTTCGCAGTTTGTTGGCGGGGTCACGCCGGGGAAAAAGGGGCAGGAGATTTTAGGCTTGCCTGTCTTTGATACGGTCTATGAAGCAAAAAAAGCGGTCAAGTGCGATGCATCGGTTATTTTTGTTCCTGCTCCCTATGCAGCAGATGCGATTTTGGAAGCAGAGGATGCGGGCATTGCTCTGATCGTCTGTATCACCGAGGGGATTCCTGTTCGCGATATGTTAGAGGTGAGCCGTGTGATGCGCGCGAGCAAAAAAAGTAGGCTGATCGGCCCGAACTGTCCCGGTGTGATTACGCCGGACGAGTGCAAGATCGGTATCATGCCGGGCTACATCCACAAGCGCGGTTCAGTTGGCATCGTCTCGCGATCGGGGACGCTGACTTATGAAGCAGTCTGGCAGACAACACTTTTAGGTCTTGGCCAATCCTCTTGCGTAGGAATTGGTGGCGATCCGCTAAACGGGACCAACTTTATTGATGTGCTACAGCTATTCGAAAAAGATCCCGAGACCAAAGCGATCCTGCTCATCGGTGAGATCGGCGGCAATGCAGAAGAGGAAGCTGCCGCATGGATTAAAGCCCACTGCACAAAACCGGTCGCCGCCTTTATCGCGGGAGTGACGGCTCCTCCCGGAAGACGTATGGGACACGCCGGTGCGATCATCTCCGGCGGCAAAGGAACGGCCACGAGCAAAATGGACGCACTAAGAGCTGCAGGCGTGCACGTGACAGAATCGCCCGCGCTCATGGGACAAGCTGTCAAAGAAGCAATCGGGAAAAAACGATGATCCGCATTCCCGGCCGCATTCCTGTTGCTATCTATCCCACCTTTTGGATCTTTGCGGCTCTGATCGGCTATGTCAATAGCTTGACTCTGGGTGGCACACTCATCTGGGTAGGAATCATCTTTTTCTCGGTGCTCATCCATGAGTATGGCCATGCTCTTACTGCCGCTCTTTTTGGAAGAGAACCGCGCATCGAGCTAGTTGCTTTTGGTGGGCTGACCTATCACGATGGAGATCAGCTTCCGATCTGGAAGCAGTTTTTGATCGTCTTTAATGGTCCTCTCTTTGGTTTTTTTCTCTATCTTGCGGCAGCTGCTATCTTGAAGTTTGTTCCCCCGACTAATGCCTACTTGCTCACCACGGTCGACACCTTCCGCTGGGTGAACCTCTTTTGGACCCTCCTAAATCTTCTTCCCGTCATGCCGCTCGATGGCGGCCAGCTTCTGCGCGTCGTGCTCGAAGGCGTATGGGGTGTGCGCGGAGTCAAGTATGCGCTTTTTGCGAGCATGGTGATTGGCGCAATCATCAGCCTTATCTTCTTTCTCTATCAATCCTTTCTGATCGGTGCGCTCTTTTTCTTGCTCGCCTTCCAAAGCTATGACACCTGGAGAAAAGGACGCCTCTTGAAAGAACAAGACAGAAGCGAGCCTCTCAAACAGGAGCTCGAAGAGGCAGAACTACTTTTGCATGAGGGAAAAAAAGAGGAAGCAACCCGGCTATTTGAAAGGATTCGCGATGAGTCCAAAGAGGGGATGATCTTTATCTTAGCCACTCAATACCTCGCTTATTTGAAGTATGAGCAGGGAGATTCGGCTATCGCGTACAAGCTGCTTCTCTCGATCCGCGAAAAGCTCTCCTCCGATGCGGTTTTACTTCTGCATAAAGCCGCCTTTGATGAGAAAGATTATCCTCTTGCCGCCTCGAGTTGGCGGCGAATGCTTCCAGATGTGGCCCTCCGTCGAGACCGCACTTAGAAATGCTTATGCCTCTGCTGCTCTTGCACAAGTTGAGCCCGCAGTCGGTTGGCTCGAGACCGCCATCAAAGAAGGTCTTGAAAATCTGAATGAGATCCTGCAAGACACCACATTCGACAAGATCCGCCAAGAGCCCCTCTTCATCGAGTTTATCTCCTCTAGTTCAAAATAATTCTATATCCAGATTTTATTGATAATTTTTGGTATAATCTTCGCATGACACAAAATATTTCTTTTGATCTGCAAAGATTAATTTTCTCCTTTTTGGGCGGTCCGGAAGATGCGCGCATCCCCAAAGAGTACTTGCTTGCATGCACATCAGTCTGCAAACGCTGGAAAGAGGCGTCTGAGGATAAGCTCTGGGAGAGGATCCGCAAGCAGAAGCTCTACACGTTTACTCCAGTAGCAGGATGTGGGAGTTTGAAGGAACAGTGTTTAGAAAGACTCAAAGGGATTACAGAGAGGCTTGTAGAAAGGCAGCATGAGAAGAGAGCCTTTCGTGTTAAGAATCCTCCAGGTTGTAATGAGCGTTCCGATTGGGATCCTGCCATCCGTTGGAGAGATAAGATGCTCATAAGATTTAAAAAGGGTATGGCACTTTATCCGATACGACGAGAAGGGGTAGATGCCCTAACGCATGAAGCTTTTTTTCCCCTCCCTGAGAATGCGTTCAGCGATCAATTTTTTGTGAAAGAAGATAAACTGATCGGCATCTTCAATTATTGGCGAGGCGGTGAAGTTTTTATATGGGATCTTCCTTCTAAACAGCTCCGGAATAAATTTTTGCAAGGAATAAATCATCTCGATGCAGCAGTAGATAGATGGCTCGATGGCTCAGGCGAAGAACTCGTGCGTGTGAAACGTGATAAGCTGATTCTTGTCGATCTTTTAGGGAAGATGCGCGAGAAGCAGTTTGATAGAGACATATCGGCGGTTCTAGTGGCGCCAGGCAATCGTCTCTTTGTCGCTCTCTTCGATTATTCTTCTCCTTCTGTTCTAGAGCAGCTCAATCTACAGACTTTGCAAAGGGAGAAGCTTTTAAACGTCACGGGTTTTGATTCAAAAACCAAGATCGAAGATCTTTTTATATTTAAAGATCGGCTCTTTGCGGTTTCAGAGAAATCAGCTTTCCTAGAGATCGACTTGACTTCTGAGACTGTTACCCCTACTTGTTGGAAAATCCCACATTCAAAAGAGATAGATGACGCGGGTGGTGTGCAACCGTACAACGATCGAAGGGCCCAAGTTAGCGCCTGGTCCTGCTTTGGCCCTCATGCGTTTGAGTGGGCTGACAAGGTTTTTCGTGTTTACAATTTGGAGACGCGCGCGCATGTCGCCTCTTATCCAAGACCTGGGCTGCACACTCTCGCCTCGCATTTTGCACATGGCGAATGGTCAGAGGTGGGCAGTGGAGTTCGAGCATCTGGCTCTACCCTTTGCAACTTTCATGGTTTTAATCCTCCGCTTCCAGTTCCGCCTGCACCATCCGAGCTCTCCTGCTGGTCGTTTGTGGACGAGCTGCATGGATGCGTTTCAGTGGTTCTGCAGCTGGCTCTCTTCTCTCTTTGCTTGAGTAAAAATCACAGTTTCCACTAATCAGATGATATGCCTGTACACCCGGAACTACTACCCGTTTTAGAAGAGATACGCAAAGCGCGCACGCAGCCTGTGCAAACAATGCCGATCAAAGATGTGCGCAAAATAATGGCCCATCTTTTGCAGAGGATAAAACCTGTTGAAAGAGTAGCCAAGGTCGAAGAGGTGCGCGTTCCTGTAGTCGACCACTCGCTTCTGATTCGCATCTATGCGCCTGAGGCAGCAGGAGATTTTCCCGTTCTTCTTTTTTTTCATGGAGGCGGCTGGGCGATGGGAGATCTGGAGACATGCGAGGCAAGATGCCGGACTATTGCTAATCACGCAGGTTGCATCGTTCTCTCGGTTCACTACAGGCTCGCACCTGAGCATCCCTTTCCGGCAGCAGTGGAAGATGGTTTTGCAGCTCTCAAGTGGGCTTACGCGCATGCAGGGGAATGGGGAGGAGACACAAGCCGCATTGCAGTAGGCGGAGAGAGTTCTGGCGGTAATGTCGCTGCAGCAGTCGCGCAAATGACACGCGATAAAAAGGGGCCCAAGCTTTCTTTTCAGTGGCTTCTTTATCCTGTGCTCGACACCGATTTTGATACATCTTCCTACAAGAGAAATGGCAAAGGCTACTTTTTAGAAAGAGATGCGATGGTCTACTTTTGGGATCTCTACGCCCCCAACCAACAAGATAAAAACAACCCCTACGCCTGTCCGCTAAAAGCCAAAGAGTTTAAGCGTCTTGCGCCTGCTTTCATCGCGACCGCAGAGCTGGACCCGCTTCTAGACGAGGGCGATAGCTACGCAAAGAAGCTCAAGTCGGCGGGTGTGCCCGTCCAATACAAGTGCTACAGCGGCATGGTCCACGGCTTTTTAAACTGGGAAGAGCGTGTAGATATTGCCCACCAGCACTTCCTCGAAATGATTTCCATTCTGAAGGAAAGCATCTAGTCTCCGCGTCTTTATTGCATCAAATGGCGTAATTGATCCACTTAGCGAGATCGGCAATAAATTCCGAAGGAGCAGCTCTGGCATCGCGATTGCATCCATGATCGATCCAGCCCTGCAGATCATTGATGGCGGCGGTAAAGGAATGTTCGAAAGACACATCAGGAAGAGGCAGAGGCTTGCGGTCGGCAAGCTCGGCAAAGTGGCTATAGTTTTGCTTCATGTAATCGAGAAGAGCATGCGCACTTTTTTCTGTAGGATAGTTATACCACTGATTCCAAAGAGTGTTAAATCGATCCACAATGGGATCGGGAGGAGGCTGCCAGCCACTCGATGAGGGTTGTATAGGCGAAATAGGCATATCTTGTCTTCTACCTCAAGTGTCTATTTTTAGCCAGTAGCGCGTGTGGCGGAGCTCTCCGGTTTTCATCAGAGCGCCTTTTTCCACTAGATCTGTCAAATCACGCGTGGCGGTAGCTCGCGTGGTTTTTGTGATAGAGATATACTTCTCCGCACTAAGGCCTCCTATAAAACCTTCGGGGCCCTCTTGGAACATTCTGACTAGTGCTTTCATTTGCCGGGGATTGATCTGGTCACCAAGAGCACTTAGCATCTTAGACTTTTGGATTAGAAAGGTGAGTAGGCGCATCGATTCTGCGTGCGCTTGGATGATCACATCAGAAAAAAACTCCATCCAGTGCTGAATGTCAAGCGTTCGATTGCATCTTTCTAAAGCTGCATAATACTCCTTTTTACGCTTCTCCAATATTTTAGAAGCGGCGATGAGTATCGGCTGTCCGATCGCCTGTGATAGGGTTTTTTCTACTAAAGCTCTCCCTATTCGTCCATTGCCATCTTCAAAAGGATGGATGCTCTCAAAATAGATATGCACAAGAGCTGCGCGTTCCAGAATTGATTTGGAACTCTTGGTAGAATTAAACCAGCGAATGAATGTGCTCATCTCTTGGGACACTTTTTTTGAAGGGGGCGCTTCAAAAACAACTTTTCTTAAACGGTTCGAGATAATCTGCATGGGTTCTGCATGCGAGCGGTATTTGCCCCTATCTTCAATGTCGGATCGCTCTTTAAAGAGCATTGTATGCCAGCGAAAGAGCATCTTGTCTGTGAGCGGTTTTTCGAATGTGTCATAGACATCGCAAAGAAGGTCGGCCATAGCTGCTTCCTTGTTTGTCTTTTTTGTGCGGCTTGTAGGGAGCCCAAAGTGCTTCTTGATCGAGGATTGCAAACTCTCGCGGTCGAGGAGCTCTCCCTCAATCTTGGAGCTCTCTTGCCCCTCGTCTGTGAGAATTTCAACGACAAACCACTTATACTCCTGATCCTCTATGGTTTTTATATAGGCGGAGGCTTTGCCGATGGCCAAAAGAAATTTTCTCTCAAGGGGAATGAGTCGAACAGGATCATATTTAAATTTGGGCCAGCTGCCTAGCTGCCAGTTCCAGCGCATGAGTTATAGCACTCCTTTCTATAACTCATATTTATGCCATAAAATGAGTTATAGAACAAGCCTCTATAACTCAACCTTGGGAAGAAAGCCCCAAATTTCATAAACACAGAGGGAGAGAAACGAGGCGCTAAAACGCTGAGATCGTCCCTTTTACATAGTAAACAGTAGAAGAAGGAAATATTTTCACGAAAGCAAGGAAGTTCATTGGTTTATGCGCTAATTAGTTTCCTTGCTTTCGTGAAAATATTTCCTTCTTCTACTGTTTGAACTTCGTTCAAAAGGGACGATTGGGCTTCTATACATTCAGATAATTCTCCAGATTTCTCAGCGTCTTGGTGTCTCGGGCGTTTTCTCTGTGTTTAGGAAATTCGAAACCATGAATACGTCAGAGACCCTGCTCAGATCTCAACAGTGAGGAGCTCTTGCCAACTTGTGGTGTAGCGGGGGGAGGCGTTTTCTCGTTTTCTCTGCCACTTTTTCTCGAAGCCCTCTGCGGCAAAGCGCACCTTGCCACCCTCGAGAGTCCGGTTGATCTGGTCGAGTATGGCCATCGCTTTTTTGCCTTTCTCATTGGAAAGGGAGGGGGAGGAGAAGAGGTCTCTTTGGTAGGTCTCTTTAGAGACAAGGTCGCCAAAGATCACACCCACCTTTTTGTAGAGGTAGCCTTTGCGGAAGAGGGGGGCAAGCGCACTTTTTGCAGCTTGGATGAGCTGAGGGGTGTAGCTGGTGGGCTCAGTCAAATTGATTGTGAGTACATTGGAGTAGCGCGAGTGTGTGAGGAAGGGCGATGTAGTGATAAATACGGAGAGGTGGGAAGCGAGAAGACCCTCTCTGCGGAGCTTAACGGCCGCGCTTGCAACATAAGTGGAGAGAGCCTCCTCTAGATCTGCAAGCTCAGTCACGCGCGTCCCAAATGAGCGCGAGCAGGTAAGCGACTGGCGTGTGGTGGGGATCTCCTCCAAGCTGAAGCAGGCGGTGCCTTTTAGTTCGAGCACCGTGCGCATCACAAAAACAGAGAAGTGGGTTTTTAGCCAAAGCTCAGACGCTTGCTTCAGGTCGTATGCGGTGAAGATGCCGTGGCTTTTGAGAGCGAGGTTGAGGCGGCTTCCGATCCCCCAGATATCGGAGGGAGCTAGATTTTTCAATGTCTCATCGATGATCTTTTCGTCCATAAGGGCAAGAACTCCCGAGGGAGCAGTTTTGGCAAGGTCACCTGCAACTTTAGCAAGCGTCTTGGTGGGACCGATGCCGATCGAGACGGGGATGCCGGTCCACTGCACAACCCTCTTCTGGATCTTGAGTGCTTCTTCAACCGGATCTTTACCATCTGCGATAAGAAAGGCTTCGTCCACCGAATACTCCTCGACATGCGGCGAAAGATCGTGCAGCACCTGCATAACTCTACACGAGATATCGGCATACAGAGCGAAGTTGGAGGAGAGGAGATGCACGCCCTTCTCTTTGAAAAGAGCCGCATACTGGTAGGCGGGAGCTCCAATGGGAATGCCGAGCGCTTTAGCCTCTTTGGAACGAGCAACGATGCACCCATCGTTGCTGGAGAGAACGACGACCGGCTTTTTTAAAAGGCGCGGGTTGAAGAGCTGCTCGCACGAGACGAAGAACTGGTTGCAATCGACAAGCAAGTAGTACATTCACAGAGCTTTATGGATGATGTAGGTGACAAGGCCCCAAACTTGAAAATCTCTTTCGGGAGCGATCTCTAACGGCGGAAAGGCGGGGTTTTCTGCAGCCAGAAATATCTTTTTGCCTTTCATGCGTATGCGTTTTACCGTAAACGCGCCATCTAGGATCGCAAGGACAATCTTGCCATCGGAGGGCTCAAGTGCGCGGTCGATAATCAAGATATCTCCGGAAAAGATGTTCGCCCCTTCCATCGAACTTCCCTCCACGCGCACAAAAAAAGTAGCGGCAGGGTGGGAGAGCAGAAGGTCGTTTAAGTCGAGATTCTGTTCAATATCGCCTTCAGAGGGCGATGCAAAACCTGCGGGGACGGTGCTAGAAAAAAGAGGAAGAGCTTCTGCCCTTCCTCCCTGTGCTTCTAATTTATGTATTTTCATTTTAGTCGATTTTCAACGAATAGAAGCGTGTCGCATTGCCTTGGCGGACCAAGAGAAGCACTCTTCCTTTGGTGCCGAGCTCATTTAACGCTTCGTTGAAGTCGTCGACATTGGAGATCTTCTTATGGTTGATCCCTTGGATAATGTAACCGGGACGTAGACCTGCGCGTGCACTCACAGAACCTGGCTTGATCTTGGTGATCACGACCCCTTCTTCTGTTTTGGTATAGCCGAGCTGCTTGGCAGTCTCTGCGGTGAGAGTCTCTACCTCTAGACCCAGCGCTTGGACGATGCCTCCCGTAGAGAGCTGATCATCGGACGAGCAGCCGAGTATGACCGGCAGAGTGATCATCTTGCCCTTGCGATTGACTTTCAGGGTGATCTTAGCGCCGGGAGCCATAAGAGAGATCTCATTTCTAAAGCTGCCGAGAGATTTTACAGTCTTGCCATCATACTCCATGATGATGTCGCCCTGTTTCAAGCCCGCTTTGTCCGCAGGAGAGTCTTTGACCACCTCGGAGACAAGCGCGCCCTCCGGTTTGTCCAAACCAAACGCATCTGCGATATCTTTGTCGACAGGCTGCAGAGAGACGCCGAGGAAGCCGCGCGTCACGGTGCCCGTATCGAGAATTTGAGACATGATATTTTTTGCCATGTTGCTGGGGATAGCAAAGCCGATTCCCATGTAGCCGCCTGAACGCGAGACGATCGCTGTGTTGATGCCGATCACTTCGCTATTTAAGTTGAGCAGCGGGCCGCCCGAGTTACCGGGATTGATCGCCGCATCCGTCTGAATGAAGTCTTCTAGGTCGGTGATGCGCAAGTTTTGACGGCCTTTTGCGCTAATCACGCCGACAGTTAAAGAGGCTTCGAGCTGGAAAGGGCTGCCGATCGCAACGACCCATTCGCCGATATCCATCTCGTCAGAGTCTCCGAATGTGAGAAAGGGAAGATCTTTTCCTTCGATTTTAATCATGGCGATATCTGTGTGGGGATCGGAGCCGACTAAATTCGCATCGAGTTCGCGTCCATCGTTGAGCACAGCAGTGATCTTGTCTGCGCCTTTTACGACGTGTGCATTGGTCATGATGTAGCCATCGGCGCTGACTAAAAAGCCGGATCCTTGGCTGAGTTGGGGAGGTAGAGGCGCTCTTCCGCGCGGTGCGCCAAAGAAGCGGTTAAAAAAGTCGTCGCCAAAGGAGTCGAACGGGTTCTGCTGGTAGCCCTCCATCTGTTCATCGGAGCCGGAGCTTTCGACTTTGATGAAGACGACCGCAGGGATACATTTTTTTGCGACCTGAGTAAAGGCTTTCGAAGTTTGGGCCAGCGTTGAAGCATCCTGCGCAAACACAGGAGTCTTAACAAGAGGCAGGGCCATGCAAGTGGCAGCACACACAATAACAGCAGTGAAAAGTCGTGACATAGTTTACCTCCATGGAAGCCGCATTATACCACCCGCCCAGATAATCTCAAGTACCTCTACAAATGCTCACACTTCTTATTACGTGCCTGTGCCCGTGCCTCTGCCCGTGCCCGATCCGGATTAATTCGGGCACAGGCAGAGGCACGGGCACAGGCACGAAAAAGAATTATTAAAGTTCTTGTAGTCTTTTGATGCGCTCTTCAAGGGGAGGATGAGTGGCAAACAGAGAGAGGATGCCGTGTTTGGGGCGGGTGGAGATCTTGAAGGCTTGGATGGCGGGTTTTTCGGCAAGAGTGCCGTGGATGCGCTGGGTGGCGCGTAGAGCTGTAAGCGCTTGGATCATTTTTTCTTTGCCGGCGAGTTTTGCACCGCCCGCATCTGCGCGGAACTCTCTTACGCGAGAGTAAGCCGCAACGACAAGCATGCCGAGCGCCATAAAGACCATCTCGAAGAGAAAGACAAACATGATGTAGGAGGAGTAGGAACCGGAGGATGAGCTCTCGCGGCTCTTGCCAAGGCCTGAGACGGCAAAAGCTAGGATACGTGCGAGGAACATGACAAACGCGTTGATGATTCCTTGTAGGAGTGTCATCGTCACCATATCACCGTTGGCGATGTGGGTGATCTCGTGTGCGAGGACCCCTTCGATCTCCTCATTTCCCATCTTTTCTAAAAGGCCGCGTGAGACGGCGACAAGGGAGCGTCTTTGTGAAGGGCCTGTGGCAAAGGCATTGACCTCTTTAGATTCATAGATGCCGACTTGGGGCATTGCAATAAGATCGGCCTCTTTTGCGAGCTTTGCGACGATTTGAAGTAGGCGTATCTCATCTCCTTCCGCTCTCTTCGGGTCGATCACCTTAACGCTCATCAGCCATTTGGCCATGATGCGCGAAAGAGAGAGCGAGATGAGCGCTCCACCCATTCCCCACACGAGACAGAAGATCATGAGCGATTTGTAATCCAGCCCGTAAGCAGTGAGATAAGGACGGACGTTGAGTAGATTGAGGATGATGGAGAGTGTCACCACGACAAGCGCGTTGATCACTAAAAATAAAAAGATGCGTTTTGCTAGTTTCATAGTCGCAATTAAACCACAAATTTGTGGTTTGGTCAAGGGGGGGGAGTTGAAAGATTTTTTTACGCGCCCGCTTCCGCGCCCGCATGCGCGCCCGATCCGGATTAATTTCAATATGCATACAAACGTGAGAGAAAGAACAAGAAGATCGGGCGCGCATGCGGGCGCGGAAGCGGGCACGATTAAAGAGAGGATGGGACACGTCTTCATTCGGATGTAATAAATGTTTTCGTTTGCATCGAAAATCTTGTTTATGACATGTATCTCACGCAAAATATGCGCAAAGTGTTAAACCTACTTTTGAAGGGTGCTGAGCCGAAAAAGAGCCTGTTGTGCGATCTTGCAAAAGAGAACGCGTGCTACATCCTCATCACATGCGGACAGCCGTCCAAAGATGGCGAGATGGAGGTGGAGATGCGCTACGAAGGAGATGCGTGTCTTGCGGCTTATCTGATCGAAAGTGCCCAAGGCTTTATCGAAAAAGAGGAGTAGAGATTCATGACTCTTGACGTTTTGAAGAACTGGTACAAAGAGCATGCAAGCGAGATTCAGAAAGATTTCTTCACTTTTTTAAGTTTTCCCAGCATCAGCACCGATCCGCGTCATGCGTCCGACATCCAAAAGACAGCGATCTGGCTAAAAGAGTACTTACAGAAGATTGGCATGGAGGCGAGCGTCTGGCAGTCGCCCGGTCATCCTGCCGTTTTTGCAACGCACATGAAAGCAGGGCCGAGCCGTCCGACAGTTCTCATCTACAACCATTTTGATGTGCAGCCTGTTGACCCGCTCGATCTCTGGCACTCGCCTCCTTTTCAGCCCGAGGTGAGAGGTAACCAGATCTATGCGCGCGGTGCAGTTGATAACAAGGGACAATGTTTCTATGTCATCCAAGCGCTGAAAGCGCTTTTAGAGCTCTCCCAAAAGCTGAACATCAACATCAAGCTCTTCATCGAAGGGGAAGAGGAGTCGGGAGGAAGAGGCACAGCCGCGCTACTAAAAGAGAAGCAAAAAGAGCTAAAAGCAGACCATCTGTTGGTCGTCGATTTTGATATGCCTGAGGCAAATGTTCCCGGTATTACTCTTGGAATGCGTGGCATTCTCGCACTCAACGTTCTTTTAAAAAATGCAAAGACCGATCTTCATTCCGGCATGCACGGAGGGATCGCACTGAACCCCAACCGCGCGCTTGTGCAGATGCTCGCCCAGCTCTGGGATGCAAAGGGAAGAGTTGCTATCCCCGGTTTCTATGATGTGGTAAAAAATCTTGAACCTGAAGGGCTCGCTAAGCTCTACACGCAGTTTGATAGGCAGAAGTACCAGAGCGATTTTGGCGTAAAAGCCTTTGCGATGGAAGAGGGGTTTTCTGCAGTGGAATCCAACTGGCTGCGTCCCTCGCTCGAAATAAATGGGATGTCGGGAGGTTATACGGGCGAAGGGGTCAAGACTGTGATCCCCAAGCAGGCGGAAGCAAAAATCACTTGCAGGTTAGTTCCCGATCAAGATCCCGATAAAGTAGCAGCGAGCATCACCCAGTTTTTAAAAGCAAAAGCCCCTCAATGCGTAGATCTTAAGATCGACTATCTCCAAGGAGCTAAGCCTTTTCGTGCCTCTTTCGATGCACAGGTTACAAAGATTGCTGCAAAAGCTTTCGAAGAGGTGCTTGGAGGGCGCGCGCGCTACCAGCTCTGCGGCGCCTCTGTACCGATTGTGACAGATCTTGTGAATGCCTCAAGAGCCGAGGCCGCGCTGATCGGAGTCGGCCTTGCAGATGACAACATCCATGCACCCAACGAGCACTTTGGATGGGATAGATTCGAGCAAGGGTTTCTCATCATCGGAAACATCTTACGCCAGCTGGAGGCATCATGAAGCCTTGGATCTACATAGGTCCACTCTTTTCGCTGCTTGCCTTTGGAGCCGCGCTGCTTAAATTCTCCGGCGACTGGCTCTGGTGGTCTCTTTTTGAGCTGACACTTTTTGTTAGCTGGTTCGTCACACTTTTAGCATTTAAAAAGAAGAGAGATAAGCCGCCGGTTGTTCCAGAAAGAGGGCTTGCTCTACTTCGCGAACAGTTTGAAGAGAAGAAGCAAGCGCTCTATACCGTACGAAGAGAGCTCTTTTGTAGCGATACCCATCTTTTCGCAAAAGAGAAGGAGATGCACGAGAGGCTTTTAGAAGAGGAGCATGCGCTTATCGCTTGTCTTCACTCGCAGCAAAAGAGGATCGCCGAGCTTGAGGAAGAGATAGGCATTCTTGAAAATCTTGCAGTTTTTGAAGATGGCAAAAAGCCAAGTGTAAAAAAAAGGAAGGTAGAGCTCGAGCAGGCGCTCCTTCCCTTTTTAGAAGAGCAGATCACGAATCATTAAATCTCTTTCTTTTCGCGCCCGCTTCCGCGCCCGCATGCGCGCCCGATCCGGATTTTCGGGCGCGCATGCGGGCGCGGAAGCGGGCACGTAAAAAGAAGGTTATATTCCTCTTGTTGAATCGGCCATATACCTATCCAAGCCGTTTAAGAGAGCATCGAGCGAGGTGAAAGCGAGTTCATTCGTCACCTGCATCTTGTCATTGTCGTGGATAAAGCGGGGTGCGCTTCCATCTATCGGCGCTTCTACTTTTAGAAGCTGTTCGTGAGGCTCATTCTCTTTTTCAGGGTTGGGCCAGCAGAGTACCAGGTGACGATCGGATGATGAGGGGAAGCGGAAGAAGAACTTAATACTTTTATCTGTTTTAAAGATCTCCGCTACCTGATCGCGCGTGACACGTCTAAATAAGCCGCGTCTTTCTAGTTCTAACGCTGTGTCGATGGTAGCACCGCAGTGTCTTGTGCGCTTGGTCTTGCCCGAGTTGGGCAGTCTTTCCAGTGCATCTTGAATGGTGCTCTCTACTTTTTTCACGGCTTCATCCGGCTTTTCAGCAGTGGTGATCTCTGAAGAGATGCTCATCAGTTTGGTGATCCAGTCGGAATGGTAGAGATGGATGCGTAAGATCGCCTCTTGAATCAGCTTAACAGCGGCTGCTTTATCGCATTTAAGGAGCGCTTCTAGCGTCTCTCGGTAGTAATTGGTCTGGCCAAGGAGTGCTGCAACATGAGGGTTGTTTCCTTGAGCAAGCGGCTGCTGGAAAGTTTTTTTCAGCTCTCTTCTTGCGATCTGGTCAAACCCAACGAATGAGATTTTAAGAGATTTAGAAGGATCGACAGCGCCTCTCATTTTTCCTGTTAGGCGTACAGTGTCTCCATCTAGCATGGCGACAATTGGAAGACACACGCTCTCTCCTTCTCTAATCTGATACCCTTCGATACTTGTAACCATGCAACCGTTAGGGGCCTCAATTGTAATAAAGCCTTGGTTGAGCAGGATGCCTCTTTGCAGAAGGATCCGGTTAATCACCGCAGTAAGCTGCTCTGGGTGTCCCATCTGTACGCTGCTCACCTCGCCGCGGCTTGTGGCCAGCGTGCGGAGCTCTTGGTACTTGATCCCGCCGCCCATTCCCACAGGGAAGATGCGGATGTTATCGCCAACTTCCGGGGCGTATTTATCCACCACGTCAAACATCTCAGAGACTTCGCCTTCGCTCCAAGGAGTTTCATTCTCTCCATCGGTACAAGGGATAAAGAAGGAGGGGGCTTCCACATTGTCGATTCTGTCTTGGATGCTCGCTTCAGTGAGTGCGCAGATCGCCGCTTGGGTGCTCGGCTTTAGCTCTGTGCCTCCTCTTGTTTCAAGGACATTACCCGTATCGATAGTAGTCGCCATATGCTCTTTTTCTTTCGCTTCACGCAGTTTTAATGGAAAATCCTCTCGATGGTCTTTTGCAAATGTATAGACAGCTTGTCTTCCATCATCGGGGAAGGCGCGAACAGCAGCCGGGATCGATTGTTTTAATGTGGTGATTCCAGTGCCACTCATGCTGCCGCTCACATCTAACGCATACACTAGGTTGGGTGTCGGGCCGGGCACATTTTGTCTTGCTGCGCCTTCTCGGATCTGAATCGAGATGTCAAAGCCGATGTAACCAGCAGTAGTTGTGTTATAGAAGACTTGCAAAAGCAGCTGTAAATCTTCGATCGCCTTTGGCTCCGGTCTTTGTCTGGAAGGGACAGAGGAGAGGTAAGCTTCGATGATATTCACAAGAGAGTGAGGGAGAATTTCGAGTGCGCGCAGGGTGTGCCTTGCTTGGAATTTACCAGCAAATACCTCTTCAAAAGCAGCTCTTCTTGCTGCATAATCAACTCCTCCTGCTGGACCTCCTCCTCCTCCTCGCGCTCTTTTCAGGTATCGAGGTGGTCGATGTGCTTCTGCAGGCGCTGCTGGTTGTTCGGGCTGTTCGAGCTTGTCACCGGGAACTACTGCAGTGGGAGCAGACTGTGCAGGTGTTGCATCTTCCGCATCAGAATCTGATGACTCGTCGCTTTTAGACTCTTCGGGTGATTTGTTTTCTGGTTTGGCAACCGCCGGGGCTGAGATTGCCGTGTCGGTTCCTGTGGGAACGGCAGCTGTGCTGGTAGCAGGAGCGGCAGGAGCAGAGCGGGAGGGAGGGAACAAACTTCCAGGGGCGCTTAGGTTGAGTAGATGCGGGGGTGGCGGAGGCGGTCAGGAAGCAGCTTAGGATAGAGAGCGCGACCAGTTCGACCAGTGCAACAAGGGCACCGATAACAGGGATGTATTCCAGAGCTGCCAGCGTGTAGTGCACCCACTGGTAATCGGCTTGCTGGGCGGCCTTTTCGCAATGGTCAACGGCTAGCGACCACGGGTAGGTGATGATCTCTGCTAGGCTATTGCACTCGGGTGTCTTTATGCTCATAAAATATCTCCTTGTTTAGCCGGATATTATAGATCGGATCTTGTTAAAAAGCAGGAGAGAAATTCATATAGAACAAGTAAAAAGTTTAGTAGGCGTTCTGCTTAACTTTTTCCCCTCTTCCACTCCCCCTCGCGCCCGCTTCCGCGCCCGCATGCGCGCCCGATCCGGATTAATTTCGGATGTGCAGGCAAACCCGAGGAGATAAGAATAAGAAAGAAAAGATCGGGCGCGCATGCGGGCGCGGAAGCGGGCGCGAGGGGAGAGAAGATCGGGCGCGAAAAAGAGGGGGATTTAGCTTGTTAGAATCTCATGTCCATTCGCAGTAATAAGAAGGGTATGCTCCCACTGCGCACTAGGCTTGCTGTCTGCCGTGCGTGCCGTCCAGCCGTCGCGCGCGTCAACTACAGCCCCTCGCACGCCGGCATTGATCATCGGTTCGATGGTGAAGGTCATTCCCTCGACAAGTGGAATTTTTACTTGGTTGAAGTGGTGGGGGATTTGGGGAGGCTCATGGAAGGCGATGCCGATCCCATGTCCTGCGAACTGGTTGACGACGCTGCACTTATGCGCGCGCGCGTAGGTCTCGATCACCTCGCCGATCTCTTGGATCAGAAGACCGGGCTTTAAGATGGCAATCGAGCGCATGAGAGTGGCGTATGAGACGTCGACTACGCGTTTTTTCTCTTCACTTACCTCGCCAATGCAGACCATAGCGCTGCAATCACCGAAGTAGCCGTCTAAGATGCAAGAGATATCGATGTTCATGATATCCCCCTCTTTTAGAGGAAGATCGTCGGGGATGCCGTGGCAGATCACCTCGTTTAGCGAGGTGCAGATGCTCTTGGGATAGGGAGGAGAGCCGTAACCCAGAGGCGCAGGGATCGCGCCCGCATCCAGATGGAGCTTGTGGGCAAAGTCATTGAGCTCATTCGTAGTCACACCCTCTTTTGCCTTCTCGCAAGTCTTTTTTAAGATCGAGGCGGCGAGTTTGCACGCTCTTTTGATCCCAGCGATCTGCTCCTTAGTTTTTAGGATGATGCCATACTGCTTAAAGTAGTCAGAGGCAAGATAGGCGCTATCTTTGGGAGGAGCTTCCGGGTAGTGGCACTTTTTCCACTTTTCGCCGCTGCCACACCAACAAGGATCATTACGTGAAATCATACGATAATCTTATGAGAGAGTGCGTTTTGCTTCAATAGACCTCTTTCGACAGAGGTTCTTCAATTTCATAAACGCAGAGAAAAGCCCCGAGACGCTGAGACGCTGAGATCGTCCCTTTTACATAGTAAACACTAGAGGAGGGAAAAGTTTTTCAAGAAAGCAAGGAAGCTAATCATCCGTGCTAACTATTGAATTTCCTTGCTTTCTTGAAAAACTTTTCCCTCCTCTAGTGTTTGAACTTCGTTCAAAAGGGACGATTGGGCTTCCATGCTTTCTATTCGCTCACTGATTTCTCAGTGTCTTAGCGTCTCAGACTTTTTCTCTGTGCTTATGAAATTCGAAGCTTTTAGTAAAAGACCTGTTTTAAGCTGAGACCATGGGCGGGAGCGGTTATGCCCGCTTGCTTCCGGTCTCGACTTTTTAGGATCATGGAGAGGGCGGAAGCGGGGATCTTACCGGCTCCAACGTAGACGAGTGTGCCGACGATGTTGCGCACCATCTTGTAGAGAAAGTGGTCGCCGGTGATAGAGATGAGCAGGCGCTCCTGCTCAAGAGGCTGAATATCGATACGCGAAAGGGTGCAGATCTGGTCGGCAGTCGATAGGGCAAGCTCGTTGCAAAAGGTGGAAAAGTCGTGCTCTCCAATCAGATCCACTGCTGCGAGCCTCATCTCATCGAGTGCAAGAGGTAGATGGTAGTGCCAGGAGATGTGGCGGAAGAAGGGGAGTTGCAGATGTGCATTGCAGATCTGGTAGTGGTACTCCTTGCCTTTTGTCTGGAGTGTCGGATGGAAATCCATGGCCGCTTGTTCGACTTCTCGGATAGAGATATCATCAGGAAGAAGTCCATTCAGGCCATGTTGCAGGCGGCTTAAATCCAGGTCTAATTTCGTTGTGAGAAAGTTGACCACTTGGCCCTCTGCATGCACGCCTCTATCGGTGCGGCTGGCAGCTTGCAGAGCGACATCTTCTTGTAGGATTTGAGCAAGGACTTTTTCCAAACATTCTTCGATGCTGGGTCCCATTTTGGTCTTTTGCCAACCGAAGTAGGAGGTGCCTTCATAGGCAACGAGTAGCTTAATATTTTTCATGGGTTAAGGAGAGGCGAGATAAGCGGTCATTCCTTCCATGAAGAGCTGGACGGCGATCAAGGTTAGAAGGAGTCCCATCAGGCGTTCGCAGGCGAGAATACCGCGCGGGCCGAGTACGCGTTTAAGAGAGGTAGCGCTCAAAAGAATGAGCGTCGAGAAGATCCAAGCGATGACAATGCCCAGAACGCTAGTCAGAGCCTCATACTTATGCGAATAGAGAATCACGGCGGCCAAGACTGCAGGACCTGCTACAAGAGGGATGGCCAGAGGCACAACGAGAGGCTCTTTCCCATAGTCTGTTCCATTTTTCTCTTTGGGCTGGGGAAAGACCATCCGTATCGCGATCAGAAAGAGGATGATGCCTCCGGAGATCATGATCGTATAGTATTGCACCTTGAGAAGGTCGAGCAGAAGGTCTCCAATAAAACTAAAGAGGATAATCACTAAAAGGGCGATCACCATCTCTCTTAAGATGATCACGCGCTGTCTTGCGGGTTTTAACTCTTTTAGCAGTGCGATAAAAAGAGGGACATTGCCCAAGGGGTCCATGAGCAGAAAGAGAGAAAACGCTAGGGAGAATACTGTTAACCAACTATCCATAAATTATCTATATAGATTCTTTTTCAATCACATTCCAGATCTTTTTTAACTGGCGTTTCTGTTTATGCGAAAGATGACGCAGTATCATAAAGTAGTCCTCGTTATGTGTAAAGGCGGCCTGCGTCCAGTTTGCCGACCCAAATACAAGAGTGGAGCCATCGATCCATGCCCACTTATGGTGGAGCAGCTGCTGCCCCTGGCTGGAGTAGAAGGGGATTCCTGCTTGCTCAAGCCGTTTTAGAGCTTGAAGACTGGCGCCCCTTGCCGTGTAAAAATCGATGGCGATGCGCACATCGATGCCTTTTTGATGCGCGGCGATAAGCGCTTCTGTAAGAGCGGGATGAGTCAGTGTGAAGAGGGCAAGAAAGATATTTTTTTTGGCGTTTTGGATGAGGTTGAGAACTCTTTGAAGGGCAGCGCCCTCTAAATCGGGAAGCAGCCAGAGCTCACCCTCCTGCTTGCCGATAGTAAAGGAGAAGGAGGGGGCGGGACAGGTTTTAAGAAAGCGAGCAAGCTCTTGGTGATGGAAGCCGACCACCAAGTTGTCGTGCATTTTGAGCGACTGGGTGGTCAGGTTGGCCGAGCCTAAGAAGACTTGGGCGCCATCTATCACGACAATTTTTCTGTGCATCAAGGCACCCGAAAGGTGGACGGGGTAGGCATAAAAATGGTTGTTTTCAAGCGCAGAAGTGGCAGAGGGATCGTAGAGAATGGTAGTCGCGATGCCGCCTTTTGCTCGCTCATTTAAAAGAGTGATCAGATGTCTATCTGTCAGCGCATACATCGCCATATAGATCGACTCTTGGGCTTTTTTAAAGGCGTGGCTAAAGAGAAGTTTTAAATCTTGGCGCGTCTGATTGGAGTAAAATAGAAGCGCTTGATTAGCGTTTGGCAGAGTCATGGTTGTAGCAAGTGAGATAAACCAGAAGCTTATGCCTACGATCAAAGAATGAGAGCAGATGCAAAATATGTGCAGAGTTCCTTCTTTCTTCCTCTGTGGTCTCTGTGCTCTCTAGAGAGCGCCAGAGAACGGGTGGTTAAAATCTTAATCCGAATTATGAAACAAAAGAAAAGAATTTTAACCACCCGCTTCGCAAGCTCGCTAGAGAGCACAGAGGCCACAGAGGAAGAAATTAAGAAAAAAAAGCAAAGCAAGCGGGTCTGTTAAACGCGTTCACTAAACACGTTCACCTTGGGCACGCATCTTGCGGATGACAGTGCTTAAGCCGTTCTTATCGATCGTACGCATCGCTTTTGCACAAAGACGGATCTTTACGAAGCGATTTTCATCTGCAAACCAGAACCTCTTTTTCATGAGGTTGGGGAGGAATCTACGTTTTTTGATTCCGGTGACTTTAAGGCCGATCCCTTTTTTCTTTTTTGCAATTCCGCGTAGCGCGTAGCTATTGCCGCGCATCGGAACCTTACCAGTAACTTGACATCTCTTAGACATGATTACACCTGACAAAATTTATGGATAGGATCGTAGCAGTTTATTTCTTATTGAACAAGAATATTTGGAGGTGTAAATATATTTTTTTAACACCAAGGATGGCCGGAAGTGCAAGAGCTCTATTGTGATTTTGCCGTGATCGGGTCGGGTCCTGCGGGACAAAAGGCGGCTATTCAAGCGGCAAAATTGGGAAGAAGTGTCATCGTAATCGAAAAGGAGATGATCGGAGGCGCCTCTTTAAACTCGGGGACGATCCCCTCCAAGTCTTTGCGGGAAGCGATCTTAGATCTCACCGACTTTTACAAGCGCAGTTTTTATGGCAAGGAGGAGGCAGCTCCTGTTCAGGTATCAATCAACGATTTAAACTACCGGCTCGGCAAAGTCTTAGAAGAACAGAGAAAGATGCTGCTGCGCCAGTTTGAGAAGAACAAGATACAACTGGTGGAGGGTTCTGCACGCTTTGAAGATTTCCACTTGCTGGCTGTAGTAGATAAGGAGAAGAAAGTAAAGTGCAAGATCAAGGCGGACTACATATTAATAGCGACGGGATCGAAGCCGCGCAATCCGCTCAACATCCCATTCGATAACGAAAAGATTTTGGATTCGACGCGCCTGCTTGCGATCGACAGTCTGCCGAAAAGTCTTTTAGTTTTGGGAGGCGGTATCATTGGCGCTGAGTACGCAAGCTTCTTTGCAGCACTTGGAACAGAGGTGACAGTTGTGGACAAAAGAAGTCATCTCCTTCCACTTTTGGACGAGGAGATAGGACTGCATCTGCAAAAGGCGCTGAGTTCGCTTGGATTAAAAGTGCTCGGCAACTTGGAGCTAAGCCAAGTCGCGCGCAAAAATAATCATGTCGAAGTCAAATGCCGAGATGGAACAGAGCTCAAAGCAGATCTACTTCTCTACGCGCTCGGAAGAGAGGCGGATGTTGATCAGCTTCATATCGAAAAGGCCGAGATCGCGACAGATAAAAATGGATACATTCCTGTGAACGCACTTTTCCAAACAGTGCAGCCGCACATTTATGCTGCAGGCGATGTGATCGGAGGACCTGCGCTCGCTTCGACAAGCATGGAACAAGGAAGGCTTGTCGCAAGACACGCGTTCGGTGCTGCAACGCACCACTTTCCCACTTTTTATCCGATCGGAATTTATACGATTCCCGAAATTTCTTCGTGTGGCTATACTGAAAAACAGTTGAAAGATTTAGGCTTTCACTACGAAATTGGAAGAGCTTACTACTACGAAATTGCGCGCAATCTCATCGTGGGAAATGATCCGGGGATGTTTAAGATCTTGTTCCACGCGGAGACGCTTGAGATTTTAGGAATACATATCATAGGAAGAGCTGCGACAGAGTTGATTCATATTGGCCAAGTCGCTATGAGTTTTAATGCGCGCATCGATTACTTTATCGATCAGGTTTTCAACTATCCGACCTATGCAGAAGGGTATCGCATCGCAGCGCTAAACGGGTTTAACAAAGTCAAACATAAGAAATAAGAGATAGGAAAATAATAATATGGCGATCTACGACATCTTCGAAGCAGAAAAACCAGCCGAAGAAAAAGCAGCGAGCAAGCAAGAAGTGCGCGACGAGGTGCAAACACTCATGCGCGACCGGCTCTTCTCCTCGATCGCTTCGCGCCTCTTCTTTTTCTTGCTGCTCATCGCCGATATCTTTTGGGCAGCTTACGCTGTCACTCTCTTCAGCCTCTCTTCTGTTCTCACACTTCTTACATGTGGCAAGCTCTCGATCACGAAAGCTTTTGCACGCAAGATGTGGACCTCGATTAAGCGCTCACTTGTTTGCGCACTCTCGCTCCTCGTCGCCCTCTTCTCTCCAGCCTTCGGCATCATGATCGCCTGCACCTACTTCCTAATGTACGACAAAGCCGGCATGGAAGAGGTCGTGCCCTCCTCCATCCAATCCCAATTCAAAGACATGTTCCAGAATTCTTAGAACGTGCCCCTGCCCGTGCCTGTGCCTGAATTAAAAATTCCCTGCGGCTAACGCCGCTGAAGATCGGGCACAGGCAGGGGCACGGGCACAGGCACGTTTAAGATCTATTGGGCGGGAGCGACGGAGCGGGCTTTGATGGAGGCGCCGGAGGTCATATTGGTTAACTTGAGGGGATAGGTCGTGTCGCCGCTTTGTTCGATTTTGATTGGGAAAGGTGTGAGCCAGGCCGAAGCGGTTTTGACGTCGCTTGGCGCAACTTCATAGAGCGAGTTGTCGCTCAAGAGCAGCTTTTTCCACTCTCGATGTTCACAGAGAGGTAGAGCTGCGTGGCGCTCTCTTCCGTCTCATCTGCGTCAGCCGCCTCAAGAGAGGCATCGCTGCAGCCAGAGAGAAAGGAGAGTACAAGTACAAGTGACATTAAGGTGCGCATAACCTCTTTCTAACTTGGGCACAGAAAAAAGAAAAGAGCTTTTTTAAGCCTGTAAGAAATTCGAAATTACCCAGGCCTCCGCTTCGCTTCGACCTGGGCTAGGGTATTGCAGCCCTTCAGGCCTTTAGAAAATCTTCTATCTGCTCGGCTAAGAATTAATTCTGCTGCCGTGTGGCCATGAATAGCAAAGCAAAGTCTTTCGGACGCTTATAGAACTATTCGGAAATTCCGAATAGTTGCGCTATTGCGTATCGCATTCTGACTGAATAGATTTGCTCAAAAGACTGGTTCTTGCCTCTTTTCCTTTTCCTCAATGAGGGGCCCGACAGAAAGGCAAACCCCATAATCAGAATCCCAATGCGGCCGACTAACATGAAGAGAACGATGAGGATTTTGCCAAGAGAGGACAAGTCAGCGGTAATACCCGTGCTAAGCCCTACTGTACACAAGGCAGAAGCAGTTTCAAAGAAAAGAGGCAGGAGAGGCTTTGTTTCAACCAGATAAAGCAGTAAAACTGAAACCAAAAAAACTAATAGGTAGCTGGCAAAAGAAGAAAAAGCAATTTGCGTTCTTTTAAGGAAAGTCTTTTGATTTCGAAAAGAGTTTGTTTTCCTGTTTTTGATCACATTTGCCATAAGCTTTAACAAAACAGTAAATGAAGTGCCTCTCATATGAATCCCATTGCCTGTAAGGGTGACGCCGAGAAGCATTAAAAAAATAAGCAATAGATGGATGAAGAGCGGCAATGTTCCGATATCAACCGTGTTAAACCCCGTGGTCGTAATAACAGATGTTATCTGAAAAAATGAGATGATCAGCTTCACTAACCCAGGGCTATCTATTGGGAAAGCTGCCATCAAGAAATAGAAAAATGCAGCAATCGGAATTGCAGCGGCAGCAAAGGGTTTGAGCACCCTAGTAACCAACTCGAGCAATGCTTTTTGTTCTGTAATCCTATTAAAAAAATCGATCCACAGAAAAAATCCAAAAGCTCCTAGGAGGCTGAGAAGGGAAAGAATTGCGTTGATCCCAAAATGATGCTTGTACCCTTCAAAATTATTAGAGAAGAGGCTGAATCCGGCAGTGCAAAAAGCGGAAACGCTATGAAAAAGCGCACTCCAAAATGTGTTTTCTACTCCTTCAAACAGAAAAAAGAAATATAGGGCCATGAAGCCGCACGTTTCGCAGATCACCGTAAAGGCTATTACCTCTTTGACTAATTTGAAAATTGGGTGGTGTGAAACAGAAGATGAGGACATGAGATTTATTTTGCAAAAGAGGGGTATTTTTTCTCTTAAAGCCAGGATGACAAAAGAACTGAATACCATATATCCAATGCCGCCTAATTGGACTAAAAGCAAAAGGACCAATTGGCCAAGAAATGTAAATGATTTTCCAATATCTACTGTTGCTAAGCCTGTTGTAGAAACGCCCGAGGCAGCGGTAAATAGAGTATCTATTCCTGAAATAACGGTATTTTGACAAGGCGGGAACAGTAAGAGTAGCCAGCCTAAAATGGTGATAGCGAAGTAACCCAAAATGAAAAGTCGTACAATAGGACTTTCTTGCACTAATTGTCGAAGAGAACCAATGGCAGACATGGCCCAATTTTATGAATCGAATACATTAACAGCTAGGGCATTTAGATTGGAGGGGGGAGAGACGTGTACAGAATTTTTGATTAGAAGAAGCTAAGAATTTTCTTAAATTAGCTCCCCGTTGGGCGGAAAAGGTTCCTGTTTTTTAGGCCCGAAGGGCTGTAATATCATAGCCCAGGTCGAAGCGAAGCGGAGGCCTGGGTAACAAAAGATCCGTGTGGAGTCCTGTAAGGACGGCATTTTCAAGGCGTCATAGAGTATATCTCGAAGCAGAAGGAGCATCATCAGAAGATGTCCTTTAAAGATAAATTTCTAGCTATATTGCAACGTGCACAAGTCGCATATGATGAAAAATATCTACGGGATTAGAAATGCCGTCCTCACAGAGCCACTTGCAAAAATCCCCGCCGCAGCAAAATCGCCCTTTTGAGCCATTTTGCCGTCCCGCCATCGGGTCCTACTCTCATCGAGTATGTCCCGATGGCGGGGGTTAGACTGTTTGCAGCCCCGGCAAACTGACTCAAAATCTTCGATTTTTCTGGGGCAGAGATTTTTCCAAGTGGCTTTTACAGGACTCAAGATACGTTTTCGAAATTACCCAGGCCTCCGCTTCGCTTCGACCTGGGCTATGGTATTGCAGCCCTTCGGGCCTTTAGAAATCTTCTCCATAGACCCCCTAGTGGACGAAGTGGACTAAAGATGAAGAGCGGTGGACTAGAGTGGACGGGGATCTTTTCGGACTCTTTTTCTTGGCGCTGTCCACTTAGTCCACATCGTCCACCAAGTCCACCTTCTTTGCGCCTGTCCACTTCGTCCACTAGGGGTCTTCTAATCTTTGGCTTTGGTTTTGAGGGTGCTCTTCACGCCTTTGAGTGCTTTGGGGGCATGGTTGCGAGAGGCGAGGATCGCTTCGGTGCTTCTTAAGAATTTCCAGGCGCGCAGGTAGTCATATCGTTGCAGGCAAAGGACCGAGAGGTAGTATTCGACGACAGCGTTGTTCGGGTCGATCACATGGTGCTTTTCTAAGACTTCTAGTGCTTCGCTGCCGCGCCCGAGTTGTAGCCAGGTGATGGCGAGCTGCAGGAGGCCTGCACGAAACTGAGGGTAGCGCTTGAGTACTTTTTGCAGCTTCTTCTGTTTTTCGATGATCGAAGCGCGCGTCTCGTCGACGGGAAGAAAGATGACTTTGATCCCTTCTGCATCGACTTTTCTGTTCAAAAAATCTTCGGGGATCGTCTCTGGAGAGACGGCGTAGTCAAAGGTCAGCTTGCGTATCTCTTCTAGAAGTTTTTTCCCCTCTGTTTTTTTGCCTGTGAAGAGGTAGTTTAAACCTAAAAAGAGTTTGAGGAGCTGGTCGTCTTGAAGGTAGGGGCGCGCCTTCTCATAAAGAGAGACGGTTGTGGCAAAGTCTCCCTTGCTCCAGAAGACAGAGGCTTGGTTGATGAAGGCGAGGCCAATTACCTCTTTCATCGTTCTCTTTTGCAGCGAGCGGGTGTCTATTCCCAGATAAGTTTCGGAAGGGAGGTGGATGCCACGCGCAGTTGTTTCTATGTTTGTCTCCTGCCCATCTTTGACATAACGCACATAGATGTGGCCAGGAGGTGTGATGATCTCTAAAGGAAGCTCGAGGCGTTGAGCCAGCGCAAGATAAAGAATAGAGACGCCTAAGCAAACGCCCTGGCGGCTGTCCAAGACGGAAGGCAGAAAGGTGTAGAGGTCGATATCTTTTGCATAAAGAGAGTGGGGAGGAAAGCGAAACTGCATCTCTTGGAAGATAAATCTCGAGATCTCGCGGATCTTCTCCTCATGCGTTGCATGATTGGAGAGGCGCACGCGTATCTGAAGCGCCATAAGATCGAGGCTTGCCTCATATTGGCGGGCTGCATGTTTTGCGTCTGGAGATTGACTGATGAGAAGCGCACGCCCTAAGTCGATCTCCTCAGACGGTAGTGCGATGAGCTCTTGTTCCGTCCAGACTTGATGGCCTTTTAACTTGCGGTTGCCGAGCTTCTCTCCCAACTTTTCGATGACAGCGAGCTGCTCCTCTGTCAGTGTAACGGGAGGATCGAATGACTGTCTTGTGACAAGCGAGATGATCGCCTGAACATCGAACTTCGGAAGCGTCCATTCAGGTAGGGTGGATATGTTTTTTTCTTGGTTCAAAAGCTCCCAAGATTTTTTGAGGGCTTTTTCGCCATAAGGTGTATCCGGATAGAGCTCGTAAAATGCTAGGTGCTGCGAGATCGAGAGAGGATCTAAGCTATTATAAAGAGTTTTAAGGGAGGGGTTCTCGGCAGTATAGGCTCCGAGAGGCAAAATAAGAGCGATTAGAAGGGGGATGATCATGAGCAAAACTCTAAATCAACTAGCCGTTTTCCAGCTAATATTATCCTCAAGAAGCTGCGAGATCTCTCCCTGCAGGCCTTTATGAGAGGTGAGGGTCTCGATGCTGGGTTTGAAGCGGTAGGTCCAGTTGGTGGGGAGGACTTTACCGGGGATGTTAATCCTCTCATCGTCGGGATTAGGCCAGATGAGCTCTGGAAAGAGGGCCAGATACTCCTGCAGTAAATTGATGTGAAAGAGGCTGGTTGTGTGGTGGCTATCCCAAAGAATTTCTTTGCGCTGCTGTTGAGTGAGGTCGCTACGATATTTCCATCCTTTAAATGCGCAAAAGGCCTCTACCTCCTTAGGATAGTCCCTCCACCATTGAGTCAGAGTGGGGGAGTCGTGTGTGGAGATGCATGTCATGCTGATCATAGGATAGGCGTGATAGGGGATAAAGCTCTTATCCGTCTCCCAAAGTCTTTCCCAGCGCATCACTTTGGTTCCGGGGATGCCGAGCTCTGCTAAACATTTGCGCACGACAGGAGGGACGAAGCCCAAATCTTCTGCAATCGGCAACATGGGAGAGGCGTCGACCATCATCTCGAGAATCTCCTTTCCTTGAGGGATCCAAAGGTGTGGGTCTTCCGGAATGAATATTCCTAAAATTTCAGGATGTCCAATCGGAATCGCCCAGATGCGAAAGAGGCCGACAGCATGATCGATCCGGTACATGTCGTAGAGCTCGCTTGCCACCTTTAACCTCTGCCTCCACCAGGTGTGGCTAGACTGTTTCAGAACATCCCACTTATAGAGGGGAAAGCCCCAATATTGCTGATCATCGCCTGTGTAAGGGTCGTTCGGGGGAGCGCCCGCAGCAAGAGTCATATCGAAAAATTCCGAATGGTGCCAGACGTCGACACTGTCGGGACTGATGAGGATCGGGATATCTCCTTTTAAAAGAATACCCGCTGCGACGGCATGGTCGCGTACGATCTTCAGTTGCGTAAAGGCTAAGAACTGCACAAGTAGGTAGAAAGAGCACTCTTTTTCGTGGCGCGCCAGCAGCTCTTTGTAGTCTGGCTTTTTTAGATTTTGAAGCTCTTCGGGCCAGAGCTTCCAAAAGCTGTGGTCCAATTCATCTTTTAAGACTTTGAAAAGCGCATAGGGGACAGCCCAAGGGTTTTGTTCGACAAATTTTTGAAAGGCATCGCTATTTTGCAGGCGGCTGCCGACCGCTTCGAAGTAGAGCCTCAGCCAATAGATCTTTTGAACTTTTACCTCGTTGTACATCACTCTTTGCGTGCCGGTCATTACCTGTAGCTCTTTTAGCTTTTTTTCCAGTTCGGGCAGAGTATCGAGGTAGGGAAGAGCATGAAGCGACAGATAGATCGGATTAAACGCACAAGAGGAGAGGGCGTTGTAGGGACTTGGATCATCGCCTGTGTCATTTAGAGGTAGTAGCTGGATCACATCCAGTTTGAGAGACTTGCACCAGTCGATCAGGGGGAGAAGATCTAGAAACTCACCGATGCCACAGCTGTTTTTGCTGTGGAGCGCAGAGAGAGGAAGATCGATCCCATGGTGGGGAAAGGTCCCGATCCTCTTCCATAGATGGCCCGTGGCGGACTCTAAAAGCGTTTGATATGCCATCTAGAGTTTTAAGTTAAAGATTGAACGGTCGACTTTCTGCTCGCCTTCGCGCGCAAGTGGAAGCACTCCTCTTTCGATTGTAGCTCGCCACGCAGTTGCCTTTTCGATTATATTAGCTAGAATATCTGCTAGCTTTTCTGCTCTCAGCTCCGGCATGGGGACATACTCAAAAAGAGCGAGCTGGTTGTTTCTCTCCGAGTAGGCGAAGGTGCCTATGCGCGGGTAGCGCCCATCGGCTTTTAGCGCTTCTTTCAGCGTGTTCTCTCGGTACTTTCCGGGAGGGATGTCGTGGATAAAAGTGGCGATCAGAATGCGCTCTTTGTCATCTTCGCTTTCTAACTGAACATAGAGGGTGTTATTGATGTTTAGTCGGCACGCCCTTTTTTTGTCGGTATAAAGAGGGATATTCAAAATATGGCCCAAGTCATCTAGAAGCTGCATAAAGCGGTCCATATTATTTCTCTTCCTCCTCTTCTTGCTCTTTTTCCTCTTTCTCTTCGAGCTCCTCTTCTAAATCTTCTAACGCTTCGATAAATGACATCAGTACATCTTGCTTGTGCTGCTCCGATCTAAATAGCTTGGGCGCAATCTGACGGATTGCATCGCGCATCTGTGTGTAGAGGATAATTTGTGCAAGAAGTTCTTCGGAGATGCCCAGTTGTGCTGCAAGCTGCAATACCTTGTCGGCCGAGGGGTAGCGCTCTTGCAGATATTTCATAAAAAGCCGGGCGAGTGTCTCAAAAGTGATGCGTGAGGAGAGAGTCTGGCCCCCGCGCTCGAATGCAGAGAGGACGAGACTCATACGTGTTTTAAAGAAGCGGTAGACGCCTAAGATCGCTTGTAAAGAACGCGCCTCAGTCATAAACCTGTGGAGCTCTCCGCGTGAAATGGAGGGGCCTTTTGCTTTTAGATCCGCACCGAGCGAATGGAGGATGAAGTCGATCACCGTCTTCATCTTGTCGTAGTTAAAATTGGTCGATAGCTCTTGAAAAAGCGTCTGGGCGTCGCGTGGATTGCCCGTAATGTCGCGGTACATATCGCGCAGTGATGTCGGGCTGCCCAGCCCCTGCTGCGAAAAGGCGCGCGCCTGCTCCGCCATATTTCTTCCGGCTCTGACCTCGCGTCCATAGAGGGTGTTGAGATCTTCTTTTGCCTGGCGTACAAGATTGGTGAGCTCGCCTTCGGACGTTTCGATGAGAAAGTCGAGAGCGTCGTCTGCAAGCGAATAGTCGGAGTAGATCTCGAGCACTTTTTTTAGGATCGTCTCGCGGCTGTCTTTGATGCTGATGCGCGCGCGAAGAAGCAGGAGCGTGCGCGCATGCAGCTCTTGGTTCTTGCGCTCGAACTGTTCTGAGACCTCTTCCAAACGCTTTACCTCGAAGACCTTTTTTTCTTTGTCGGTCTTCTCAGTTTCCTCTTCGCGCCCACGCTTTTTTGTGCGTGTCTCTAGCGTCTCAAACCTACGGGCCATGGCAAGCGGATTGAAAGCAGCAAGCTCGGACCACTCGTTGAAGGCTTCTGCAAACCCCTCTTGCTGGACTGCGTATTTTTTCGCCTCTTCTGCACCTGAGGTCTCGCGCGACTTTGTCCCTTCCGGCTCAAGGGGCGATATCCGGCCTGCACTTAAATCATCACTCATACTCATACTCGTACCAAAAACAGACTTTGTTGCACAATTCTCTCTTATACGCGCCCGCGATTGAAGAAGGAAAAAGAGTTAGAACAGGATGGACAGGATGAGCAGGATGGGAAAGAAAGAGAATAAGAAAGAAAATAACAGGATTCTTTCTTCATCCTGCTTATCCTGCCCATCCTGTTCAAAGCTTTGTCTTACAATTTTTACCCAGCAAGTAGTTCAAGAAAACAATATATAAAAATATTAATTTAATTCTATTAAACTAATAAAAAACGTATAATATTTGTGAATTAATTAATATTAAAGGAGTAGTTATGTCATTTGCTGATTTGGGTATTGAGAGAGGGATGTCTGTTTTTGATGAAGCCAAATTTACACAAAGTTTTGAAGCATTCGGTGAGGGATTAGAAGCGTTGATAAAGAACGTACCGCAGCGCGATAAAGTGGCTCGAGAAAAACTTATGTGGGCCATTGTGAGAACCGCGTTTGCATCAGCTGAGCCAATTGCACTCATCAGCGTGGGTTTAGCCTCTCTTAAGAATATGGACTATCTTCTAGATTGGAATGCTTGCTTCACTCCCGCAGTGTTGACTTCGCGCGCCTACTACGTCGAAGCTGCTTTTACCTCAATTGTCGGTTGTATTCACAACCTTGTTATGACTCTTTTCTTTGCGATTTGCACGGCTGTGACCCTAGGGCAACATGACGAGACATTCTTTAAGGCTAAAATGTACCTATTGGTTACAGGAGCATCTATTGCATCTTTGGGTATTAGTTTTGTAGGAGCTGTTTCTCCCGCTTTGGGCCATGAAGCGTTCCAAAGCTTTGTTAGCTGTATAGTGAGCAACGGAGCAGGGATGATCAGGTTTTTAAACCCTCCCATTCCTTCTTCTATCGAACAGTCCAAGCCTAATGCCTATTAGAGGCTAATGCTTCCGCGCAAGATCGAGCTCGGAAGCAGTTCATAAGGTTAAAGAATAACTTGTGCTGCGGCCGCCTTCGGGATTTTTTTGCAAGATTCCTCGATCGATAAGATCGAGGATGTCTCGATAGGCGGTGTCCTGAGAACACTTTGTGATCTTAGCCCATTTGGATGTGGTTAATTTACCTTCAAAGCCATCGAGCAGACGGTTAATTATTTTCCGCTGTCTTTCATTGAGCGGAACATCAGCAAGATTTTCCCAAACTAAAGCCTTATGAAGAATAGTATTAAGAGTCGAAAGAGCATCTTCCATTGCTCTAGATAGGCAACTAAAAAACCACTCTATCCAAGGGGTAATATCTAAGCTGCCTTTTTGTGTTTTTTCCAAAATAGCGTAATAGCCTTTTCTCTCTTTTTGTATTTGTGCAGAGAGGCTGTAGAAGCGGTGAGAGCTATTTTCAGAGCGTGCGAGCATAAGATCTCCTATTGCTCGCGCAATGCGTCCGTTGCCATCATCAAATGGGTGAATGGTGACAAACCAGAGATGGGCAATAGCTGCTTTCAAAACTGGATCTATCTGAGTTTTTTTATTGAACCAGTTCAAAAAGAGCGTCATTTCATGCTCGACTCGATCTGCAGGTGGTCCTTCGAAGTGAACTTTTTCATCGCCCATTTTTCCTGAAACCACTTCGACAGGGCCCGTACGCCACACTCCGACTTTTATCTTGGTAAAGCCACTACGCCCTGCGGGAAATAAGGATGCATGCCAATTTAATAACCTTTCTTTGGTAAGGGGCTTATCATAGTTTTG
Source organism: Chlamydiia bacterium (assembly GCA_963804085.1). Taxonomy (GTDB): domain Bacteria; phylum Chlamydiota; class Chlamydiia; order Chlamydiales; family Rhabdochlamydiaceae; genus CAWDOQ01. The sequence continues at coordinate 173,193 of CAWDOQ010000019.1, forward strand.
AGTTGCATCGAGGATCATTTCGACGACGCCTTCTATGTTTTTATCAGCGACATCTGCCCCAACATCCATACCCAGATGGCGAGCGACAGAAGAGCGCACTTGCGAATGATCTAAGATCTCGCCTTCAATTTCGCTCGATTTAATGACATCCCGAGTCAAGGTTTCTAGGATGGCTTCTTTCTCTTTATGAAATCCAATCGATTCCATGCCTCCCAGCAAACGTCCTTGCTTATGGCGGAGTTGAATGAGTAGTTCAGAAAGATGCTTCTGATCCAATGTGAAATTGGGCCAATTTTTAAGTGCCCAGATATATCTCGTCATTCCTCACATCCTAACATTTAATCTCCGCATCGGCAAGGCTAATCTCCGCAAAAATGCGGAGATTAGCTCTTTTATTCTCCGCATATAGTTTTAAAGCGTTAACATTCAATTTCTTAAATCGTGCCCGCATGCGCGCCCGAATTAATCCGGATCGGGCGCGCACGCGGGCGCGGATGCGGGCGCGTAAAAGAATAAGCGGAGATTAAGTAAGTTGGACGCGGCCGAGGGGCTGGATGCGGATTTCGGGGACGATCTCTTGGTAGGAGACGACGGCAAGTTCGGGGAATTCGCCTTCGATTAGCTTGCGCACAAATCTACGCACGTCGATGGCTGTGAGGAGGACCGGGGGTTGGCCGCCGGCAGGGGTCGGGACGATGACGGAGCGCATGGCGTGCAAGATGAGCTGGACCGAATCGGGGTCGAGCGCGAGGTAGGATCCGGCAGAGGTCTGTTTGATTGCGCCGCGCACCATATCTTCAATTTCGGGATCGAGCAGGTAGACGGAGAGGATCGACTGTCCTTGCGAGTACTTGTAGCTGATGTAGCGCTTAAGTGAGGAGCGGACATACTCGGTAAGAAGCACGGTGTCCTTTTCTGTCTGTCCCCATTCGCTGAGTGCCTCTAAGATGGTTCTCAAGTCTTTAATCGAGATCTGCTCCTGGACAAGCCGCTTGAAAATTTCGGTCAGCTTTTGCAAGGGAACGAGTCTTGTCACCTCTTTTACGAGATCAGGATACGACTTTTCGATGAACTCTAAGATCCCGCGGATCTCTTGGATGCCGATGAACTCGCTTGCGTACTGCTTATAGAAGTAGGAGAGGTGGAGGATGATCACATCGAGGGGCTTCCAAAACTTAATTCCTGCTTTTTGCAAGATCTCTTGGTACTTGGCATCGACCCAAATCGAAGGCTGGCCGAGGGTGTTTTTCGTGGTTGTAAAGGGAAGGTTATATCTGCGTAAATTATCAGGATTTTCGTTGGTGAGGAGATGGTTTTCCAAGATTTTTCCGCGGACGATCGGCACCTCGTTTAAGAAGATCGAATACTCGTCTGGTTCAAGCGAGGGAGACTCTGTACGGACGTGCACGCCGGGGAAGCGGACGCCCAAATCTTGATAGAGCGCGTGACGCATCTTAGGGATCATATCTTCGATAAATGTCTGGCCTTGGCGCTCTTTTTTAATCGTGTTCGATAAATTTTTGCCCACCTCTAAAATAACAGGAAGAGTGAGGGCGTAGTCGTCGCCGGGGCCGCGGACAACGGCATGTCCTTCCACATCGGTTTCGACTCTGGCAGAGCTGATCCCGGCTGCAGCTTTCGCTGTCTTTTTCTTCATGTTATACCAGGTGGTCAGCCCGACTCCTCCCAAGAGCACAGAGAGGATCATGAAAATGGTGGTAGGGAAGCCTTTTATCCAGCCCATCGCAAAAAGCACAACGGCTGCGATCATAATCGCTTTGGGCTGTCCGAGGAGCTGAGAGGAGATCTCTTTTCCTAAGTGCGAATCCTTCTTATCGCTCGAAACGCGCGTGGTCACGATACCGGCTGTCATCGAGATGAGGAGCGAGGGGATCTGGGCGACTAAGCCGCCGCCAATCGAAAGAAGGGTATAGACCTGCGCCGCTCGTAAAGCCGTCATATTGTGCATCGCGACGCCGATGATAAGACCGCCGATGATGTTGATGATGGCGATAACGATACCTGCGATCACGTCTCCCTTGACGAACTTCATCGCGCCGTCCATGGCTCCGTAGAGTTGGCTCTCTCTGGCAAGAGCAAGTCTTAAGTCGCGTGCTTGATTCGCATCGATGATGCCGGAGCGCATGTCCGCATCGATGCTCATCTGTTTACCGGGCATAGCGTCCAAGGTGAAGCGTGCAGCCACTTCGGCTACGCGCTCGGCACCCTTTGTCACCACGATGAATTGGACGATGGTGATAATTAAAAAGATGATACCGCCGACGACAAAGTTTCCACCGACTACGAAATTACCGAATGCGTAAATGATGTGGCCCGCATACGCGTGCAAGAGAATCTGTCGTGTTGCAGAAATTTCGATACCTAAGCGGAAAAGAGTCGTGATCAGAAGCAGCGAAGGGAACATCGACAAGTTGACCGCTTTGGGAATGTAGAGTGCAACCATGAGCAGGGCGATCGAGACCATCATGTTGATAGCGATCAAATTATCCAGTATGGTGGGAGATACCGGGATGATGATCATCATGATGATAATGATGATGAAAAACGCTAAGATAATATCGCTGGATTGCCCAATGACGTTAAGCGCTTTTTCGCTGCCGAGATATCTTGCTAATGACGTGATAAACTTTTTCATTCTTGCTTCTTAAAGATTTCGGCTCCGATCACTTCGTGCGCTTCGAGACCTTCCAGCCACTTGAGAATCTCCGCTACGGCCTGATAGGTCTCTTCAGGTATATACTCGCCGATTTTGCCTTTTTCGAAAAGGGTATGTGCAAGAGGGACATTGCGCATGATGGGAATATTGTTCTCTTGACCCACTTTGATAATCAGGTCGGCGACCGAGCCCTGACCCATTGTCACAATGCGGGGAGCGGGTTCCTGCTCCTCTTCGTAGTCGACTGCCACTGCCAGATGGATCGGGTTGGTGATGATCGCTTTGGCGCGTCTTGCTGCCCGCGGACCCTCTTGGTAAGCCAGCTCTTGTGCCTGCTGGCGGCGTTTGCCTTTGATATGAGGGTCGCCTTCCGTGTCTTTATACTCCTGCTTCACCTCAAACTTTTCCATCTTCATCTCTTTGGCGAAGTTTCTTCTCTGGAAGACCAGGTCGGCGATAGCCACCGCAAGAAAGAAGATTCCCACGCGGATCACGACCTTGAGAAGGAAACTACTGAACACTGCAGCGCTCCCGATTATAGGCAAGGCAGCTGTTGCGATGATCTCCGGTAAGCTGTTCCACACCGCAGTATAAATTAGAATGATAGCGCCGGTGATTTTGAAGACCGACTTTAAAAGCTCAAATAGCGTCTTAAACTTAAAGAGGTTTTTAATATTGGTCACAGGATTTAGCCGCTTAAGGTCTAGCTTAAACGCTTCTGTGGAGAACATCGGCCCCACGAGAAGAAAATTGGTAAGCACTCCCACGCAGACAGTGATCACAACGATAGGTATGCTGCAGTTCAGAATCACATTCATAGCTTCTTCTAGAAAGCCGCCCGCACGATTAGCGAGGTCGATTGTAGACGAAGAGCGTCTAAACGTCGTAATGAGATAGCCTGAAAGCTGCTGGTAGATATACCCAGATGAGAGAATCATCGCCGAAATCGAAACGATGAAGGTCAATGCTGCCGGAAAGTCTTGGGCTTTGGCGACCTGCCCCTTTTTGCGCGCATCGCGCAGCTTCTTCGGGGTCGCCTTTTCGGTTTTTTCAGCCATACTTCCCTAGTCTACCCAGGCAACTTATTGTTGCACACTTCTTTAACGTGCCCGTGCCCTTGCCCGAATTAATCCGGATCGGGCACGGGCACGCACGCGGGCACGTCTTTAAGAAAAGTTCAGGCAATTTCTACACAGAAAAAAGAGTAACAGGCAGCCCACCGTTTAGAAAGGAGGAGCGCTCTTTTGCGTGAAGTTTTGTAGCATGGGCTTCTTCGGTGCTAGGGCAGACGAAAAAGGCTCTACGAGAGGGAGCGCATCTCGATCTTAAAAATTCACCGAGAGCGCTATAGGCGTCTATTGAGGATTGAAGTCGTTTTCCATAGGGAGGATTGCAGGTGATGAGGGTAGGTCGAGAGGAGGGGAAGTAGGAGCGTATATCTTTTGTCTCAAGTTCGATCTGGCCGGCAAAACCAACCTGCTCAAGATTTTCTCGGCATTTGGAGATCACAACTGGGTCCTTGTCGGAGCCGAAGATTCTTCCTTTTTCCAGGGGGATTCTTCTGCTTTGCAGCTCTCTTTTTTCCTCTTCCCACTCTTGGGATGAGAAGTTAGGAAGATGGAAAAATCCCCAGTGGGTTCTAAAAAACCCCGGAGGGGTGTTGGTCGCCATCAGTGCGGCTTCTACCAGAAGGGTGCCCGATCCGCAAAAAGGATCACAGAGAATCTCTTGGACCGAATAGCCAGCTAAGAGAAGGATGGTCGCAGCAAGGGACTCTTGCAAAGGGGCCTGTGCACTATGTTTGCGCCAGCCGCGTTTGAATAGTGGGGTGCCGGAGGTGTCTAAGCTAATGGTGGCTCTTCCATTTTGGATAAAGAGGTTGAGCTGCACATCGGGAGAGGTAAGTGATACGGAGGGTCTTGCCCCTTTTTTGTTGCGAAATGTGTCGCAGATCGCATCTTTTACGACTTGTGCTGCATATAAACTATGTTTAAGAGCCGGGTGGGAGACGTTTGCATCGATGGCAAAGGTCTTATCGAGGCTCATGTAGGAGAGCCAGTCGATTTTGCAGGCGTATTCGTAGAGGGCTTGTCTATCTGCACAGGGAAAGTTTGCTAGCGGCAAAAGTACGCGTGTAGCAAGACGCGAACCGTAATTGATTCTGTAGATCGCGCGCATCTCTTTTTTAACAAAGACGCCTCCATAGCCATGGCTCAATGCTTTTAAACCAAGCGAGGTGAGCTCTTTGGCAAGAAGGTCCTCCAACCCTGGAGGACAGGTGACAAAAATGTTAGTTATGGAAGAAGAGTATGACATCGCCATCCTGCACAATATAGTCTTTACCCTCGGAGCGCGCTTTACCAACATCTCTTGCGCCGACTCTTCCATTGTATTTCACAAAGTCGTCGTAGGAGATCACTTCAGCGCGGATAAACCCTTTTTGTATATCGGTGTGGATCTTGCCGGCAGCTTCTGGTGCGGTGGATCCCTTGTGGATCGTCCAGGCGCGGGTCTCCATCTCGCCTGTTGTAAGGAAGGTGATGAGATCGAGTGTTCTAAAGCTTTCTTTAATCAGACGATTGAGACCGGTCTCTTGAAGTCCTAAAGTCTGTATAAATTCTGTGCTCTCTTGCTCTGATAGCTGTGCTATCTCTTCTTCGAGTTTGGCACAGATTGGGATCACGCGGTTGCCCTCTTTCTCTGCATAGGCGCGCACACGTGCTACCAGCTCATTTTCCATAGAGGGAAGATCGCTTTCTGCGACGTTTGCTGCATAGACCACCTTTTTGTCGGTCAGAAACGGATAGGAGGCGAGATGCAATTTCTCTTCAGATGTCACAACAAGCGTGCGAAGCATCTTATTTTCATTGAGGTGTTTGACAGCTTTTTGCAGTGTCTCGAAGAGAGGGAGGAGCTCCTTTTTAGATTTCACCTGCTTTTCCATCTTTTGGATGATGTTTTCTGCCATTTGAAGATCGGACAAGATAAGCTCTAGGTTGATCACCTCGATATCGGCGATCGGATCAACACGGCCGGAAACGTGGATCACATCATCATTTTCAAAGCAGCGGACTACATGTACAATCGCGTCAGTCTCGCGGATATTGGTTAAAAACTGGTTGCCGAGACCTGCGCCTTGAGAGGCTCCTTCGACTAGCCCTGCGATATCCACAAAGGTGATAGGGGCAGGCAGGAGCTTTTTGCTTCCTGAAATCGCAGAAAGGATCGCCAGACGCGGATCGGGTACATCGACGATTCCGACATTGGGATCGATCGTGCAAAAAGGGTAGTTTGCAGCTGCCGCCGCTTTACGGGTGAGCGCATTAAAAAGGGTAGATTTGCCCACATTGGGCAGCCCTACTATTCCACAAGATAGTCCTGACATATGGTGGGGTATTATAGGCAGAAAAGACTTATTTGCATAATTCTTTAACGTGCCCGTGCCCCTGCCCGTGCCTTTGCCCGATCTTTCTTCTCTTTTCTCTTCAATAATCCGGATCGGGCACGGGCACGCACACGGGCACAGGCACGTTAAAGAAATGAGGGTCAGGCTTCTAAAGATTTATAAGTCACTAAAAACAAAGCGTTTACGAGTTAAATAGAGTAAAAAAATTAATTGATACTAATTATAAAATGTAGTACAATTTATTTTACAAAACACTAAAATATAAGGATAATATGAGCGTAAAGGCAGTAAGAGTAGTAGAGATGACAAAAGTAGTAAGAATCGCTCCCGGAGAGGTAGGCGATAGTTCAGGGACGAGCTCGGGCTCGCCTCAGGGTAAGAAGCGTTCAAGTGTTGTCGCAAACAAGGCGCTTGAGTCGCTTGCTCATTCTCCTACTCGCCCATCTACTTCCTCTTCTAATTCTAGTGAGTCGCCTCAAAAGCCAAAGCATGTTTGGCAGCCACGCAAATCGGTGACGCTGGGCGGGCTTTCTGTCTCTACGAGAAGTCTTTGTGACCAGCCATCTTGGATCGATGAACATATGGGTGAGTGGGAAAAGGGGGGTCTTGGTTGGAAAGTAGCTGCAGCGGCCGGTAGATTTTTCTATGGCCTTGCAGAGATCGCAATTGTAAGACCCATTGGATTTTGTCTTGCAGCAGTCGCTGCTACCGCCTGTTTGGTTGCAGCTGTTGCCATGGGGATAATCGGAGCTATCACCTACTGTTGCTTTCCCAAAAATCTCGTGCGTGCTAAGGCGCTGTTAAAACTCTCTAAACTCTATGCAGAAGCAGCTAGTCGTGTCACAGGCAACCCTATAGGGCTCGTTGGCCGCACGGCTCTTTTCGGGCTCTCTTTGCTGGGAGCACTTGCCACGCTGCCCGGGGCATGCTTCTATGGGTTAGAGCCTACAAAAAAGTGCCTGCGTTATGCCGGTTACAACCTAGTTTGTGCGAAAAGGAATATGGGAGAAATTGCAGGAGGAGCCCTCTCAGATGTGCCTTGTTATTTTTTCTCTAGGCTTTGTGGCGAATGCTGCTACAAATCACTCAAATCTTGGTACTGGTCTAACGTAGCTGAGTCGCTGCCCAAGCCAAATCCGGAAAAATCCAAAGCCCAGCAGATTGTAAATTCTCACAGACAATGTGGTTTCTATAAGTTTATCAGAAGTGTTACAGGCGGCGATAGCCTGGCACGCAATATCGTGCACAGACACGATTAAGCATAATTCCAGCCGAGGAGTTTAGAAGCTAAAGCCAGATCGCCTTGCTCGATGGCAAGACGGATGCGCCCTGAGGAGACCTCCTCGCCATCTACTTTGATCTTTTGCAGATACTCGGTTTGAAACTCTAAATTCTTTTCCAACTTTTTCACATGCGCCTCATCCCCGGCTTTTGCTCGTCCAAAAGTGGCGCCCTCTCCCAACACGAGATAGGAGAAGGGGAGCTTCTCTTTTATCGTTTTTAAAAATTGGTCGTAGCTCTCTTGCGCAAAAGCAATTGTGAAGGGGAGTATCAAGAGAAGATTGACGCCCGCCTTTTCTAAAAGTTTTTTCCTTGCATCGATTGTTGTGATCTCTTTGACAGGGGGTCGATTTTTCAAAACTTGAGAGGGGTGTGGCGAAAAGATGAGTACAGCCACAGTGCCATGCGCACCCACACGTGCACGGAGGCGTTTGAGCAGGAGCTGATGGCCCAAGTGCACTCCATCGAAACTACCCAAAGTAAGTCCTACGGGAGCGGGCAGGTGAGGGATATCTTCTAAGTTGGTCACTATTTGCATACTAGTACGGAAAAGATGTTAAAGCCGGGTGCCAGTAGTTCATTCCAACCTATACACTGTTCGATAGAAAAAGTGCCAGAGCGTGTGCGTCTTAAATCGGAAAGGTGTGCAAAACATCCAAGCATCACCCCTAAATCGTGCGCAAGCGCGCGCACATAGGTGCCTTTAGAGCAGGTGATTTTTAAAGTGAGATGGGGATAGGCGTAAGCGAGAAGTTCTGTCTTAAGATGCACTTGCACGGGTGTCCGTTCGATGGTCACTCCTTTTCTCGCTAAATTATAGAGCTTTTTCCCTTGCACCTTTTTTGCAGAGAACATGGGAGGCGTTTGCATGATAGCGCCTTGAAACTTCTCTAGCGCATTTTCGATCTCGCTTTGAGTGGGTACCTTGTCAGAAAAGTCCAGCTGTCTTCCCTCAGCATCAAATGTATCTGTTGAGATCCCAAGCCGCAACTGGGCTAGATACTCTTTCTCTTGTGATAGAAATTGGTTGGAGAGGCGTGTGTAGGAGCGTCCTATTAGCATGACCATAACGCCTGTAGCTATTGGATCGAGCGTGCCTGCATGGCCAATTTTTTGGATTTTAGAAAGCCTACGCAGTGTAGAGACCAGGCTAAAAGAGGTCTGGCCTTTGGGCTTGTCTAAAAGGAGTAAGCCTTCAGTTAACATTGTTGTCTGTAGTGGGTTTGCGTGTCTTTTGCTCTTCATGGATTTTGCCTAAGAGCTCATCGACACGCAGCTGCTGTTCGACAGTCTGATCGAGTTTAAAGGTGAGGACGGGAAAGTAGCGCATAACCACTTTTTTAGAAGCTTTGATTGCGATAAAGCCAGCTGCTTCTTGCAGCGCTTCTAGCGTGTCTGCCTTTTCTTTGTCTGTACCGATTACGCTGATATACACTTTGGCGTGTTGTAAATCGCGGGTGATGTCGACCTGCGTAACACTTATGAGTTTTGCGACGCGCGGATTACGCACATCGCCTCGTATTACCTCGGTGATCACCTCTTTCAAAAGAGAATTTAGACGGTCTACTCTGTTTTTCTGCATGGCTTTATAGCTGCTGCTGCAGGTAGGTGATTTCAAAGGCCTGGAGCACGTCTCCTTCTTTGACATCGTTAAAATTATGAATCAGAATGCCGCACTCGATGCCTTTGGTCACTTCGCGCACATCTTCTTTTACGCGTTTCAAAGAGGCGATCGGGCCTTTCCAAACCTGTTCGCCGTTTCGCATGACACGGATGTGGTTGTTCCTCTTGATCGTCCCCTCAATGACTTGACAGCCTGCGATGAGACCGAGCTGAGAGGCTTTGAAGGTGGCTTTTACAAGGGCGCTGCCGGTATCTGTCTCTTGCGGGATCTTATCGAGGAGTCCTAACATCAGCTCTTTCACGTCGTCGACTGCGTGGTAGATGATATCGTGGACTTTTACTCGGACCTTTGTCTGTTTAATTAGAGGCTCCGCATGGCTGGCAATCTTCGTATGGAAGCCGAGGATCGTCGCTTTTGATGCGGCTGCAAGTTCAATATCCGATTCGGAAATATCGCCTACGTCGGAAGAGATGACGTTGATCTCGACTTTTGTCGATGGGATTTTTAACAGAGAATTTTTAAGCGCATCGAGCGAGCCTTGTACGTCGGCGCGCAAAATAAGAGGCAGAATCTTCTTCTCTTTGCGTTCTTTGTCTTTTTGGAGTAAGCCTTCGAGAGGACCGCGCTTAGCATGGAGAAGGGCGTGACGTTTCCCTTCGGTACGCTCGTAAGAGACTTCGCGCGCTTCTTTTTCATTTTTGACAGCGATATATTCGCTGCCAGCTTCCGTAAGGCCGGAAAGGCCGGTGATCTTTACAGGTGAAGAGGGACCCGCTTCGCTCATCTCTTTGCCATGTTCATCTTGCATGGTTTTGACACGTGCCCATTGCTGGTCAAAGACGAGTGCGTCGCCCAAACGCAGCGTTCCGTTTTGGACGAGCAGTGTGGCGACATGGCCCATCCCTTTGTGCATCTCAGATTCGATGACAGTTCCGCGTGCGCGTGTATGGGGATTGGCTTTTAATTCTAAGATTTCAGCTTGCAAGGCGAGCATTTCGAGCAGTTCTTTGATGCCAGCTTTTGTGACTGCAGAGCAGTTCACTGTGATCGTTGTGCCGCCCCAGACTTCCGGAAGAAGGTTCTGTTCGGCCAGCTGCTTGTAGATGTTGTCTGCATTGAAGTTGGGCTTATCTGCTTTGTTGATCGCAACTACGATCGGTACATTTGCAGCACGCGCCTGCTCGATCGCTTCGAGCGTCTGTGTGCGCATTCCTTCATCGCCTGCGATAACAAGAACGACGATATCTGTCACTTCAGCACCGCGTGTGCGCATTGCAGAGAAGGCTTCGTGGCCGGGTGTGTCCAAGATAGTGATATCACCGACCGCTGTGTGGCATTTAAATGCGCCGATGTGTTGGGTGATTGCCCCAGCTTCGCCAGCAGCTAAATTGGTTTTGCGGATCGTGTCGATCAAGCTGGTTTTACCATGGTCGACGTGGCCCATGAAGGTGACGACAGGAGGACGTAAGATGAGCGAAGCAGGAGGTGTCTCTTGGACCTCTTGCTTAATCGTCTTATCGGTAATGCGGATTCTTTCCTCTTCTGTCTTGTCGATAGTGATGTTGCACTCAAACTCCTGACCGAGAAGCTGCACTGTGGTCTCATCGGCTAAAAGGTCGTTAAGCGTGATCACGAGGCCTTGCATGAAAAGTTTAGAGATTAGCTGAGAGGCTTTTAGTTTCATCGCCGAAGCGAGATCTTTAACGCTGATAGGAAGGCGTACGCTGAGTGTTTTGGGGCGGATGATCGCCTCTTCTTCCTCTTGCGTTCGCATTTTGTTCGAAGGTCTTCTTTTGCGCCATGCTTCATCGTCTGAAACGCGTAGTCCCTGACGGTCGCGCGAGTCGAAGGCTTTTCCTTGCTCAAGCTTTTTCTGAGGCTTTACATCACGGTATTCTTTAAAAGGGGCCTTGCGCGGCTTTTCCTCTTTTCCCCCTTTGGGAGATGCGGGAGGCGCTGCAGCCGGTGCTTGTCTCGGAAGTAGAGGTCTGGGAGTAAAGGGTCTGCGAGGCTCATAGGTGCGATATTCGCGGCGTGGTCCGCCAGCACCTGCGCCGGCTCCTTGTCCTGTTCCCGGTGGTCCGCCTGGTCTATATGGAGGTCGTGCGCCCGGTCCACCTGGACCCTGGCTTCTGTAAGGAGCACCTGGTCCACCCGGACCTTGGCTTCTGTAAGGAGGTCGCGGTCCTGTAGATCTGTAGGGAGCTGAGGGTTGAGGAGTGCGGTAAGTGGAGGGGGCAGCATGAGGTCTTGCAGCAGGCCGTTCGTATGAGGTGCGCGGAGGAGGAGAAGCAGGAGGAGGGGGAGTTTCTACATCCGGTTCCTCTTTCAATTCTTTTGCTGGCGTCTCTTTAACAACCTCTTTTATAGAGGGCGCTTCTTCCTTTTTGGCATGAACAATAGGAGGAGAAGGGGCGGCTGTTTTTACCTCCTCTTCTTTTGCTGGCTCCTCCTTCTTTTTTTTGGAAGGAGCGATAGGTTTTGTAACCTTTCCTATTTTCAGCGCTTCAGCAAGCTGCGCATTTTTTACGTTTAATTTTAGATTTTTGGCCAAGCTAGGTTAAGTCCTCTTTTTACGGATTTGATCCAAGATCTTGATAGCCATTTCCGCACTGATCTCCGGAATGGCAGCAAGCTGCTCGGGGGTGGCCATTAATAGTTTGCGTCGTGTGTCTATGCCTGCACTGATTAAGCTTCCTACGATTAGGCTGCTCATTCCCTCTATGCGTAGCTCCTCATCCAGTGTGGGATCCGCTTCTTGTGCAAGTTCGGCTCTTTCGATGGTCATTGCAGCCTGGTAGTCGCTCATCTTTTGGACTTCGAGCTCGACGCCGACTAGCTGTCCGTTTAAGCGCGCATTCATACCGCGTTTGCCGAGCACGCTCGCATAGTTCTCATCTTCTACGACAATGGAGATCAGGGAGCCATCTTCGCTCACGCTAATCTTTTTGATGTCGATGGGCTGCAGAGCATTCTGCAAGAGCTGTACGGGATCTTCTGAGAAGGGGATGATGTCGATCTTCTCGTTGTTGAGCTCGCGGATGACGTTTTTTACACGTGTCCCGCGAATCCCTACGCACGCCCCTACCGGGTCGACCTTAGCATCTAATGAACGGACGGCGAGTTTGGTGCGGTATCCCGCATCGCGCACGATCCTTTCGATTACAACTGTTCCATCGTTTAATTCTGGGACTTCTTGGATAAAGAGCTGGGCTACAAATTCTGGATGGCTGCGTGACAAGATCACTTCAGCGCCTCCGTTTTCTGTATCGCGCACTTCAAAAAGAAGCGCTTGGACACGGTCGCCCACATTATACTTTTCTGTCTTCGGGTAGAAGCGATCAGGCAGAATGGCTTCAACTTTACCTAAGTCGACAATTAAAGTAGCGCCACGTACAACTCTTTTGACTGCTCCCGAGACGATCTCATTTGCGCGGTGACGGTACTCTTCATAAATCACGTCACGCTCTGCACTTTTTAATTTCTGTGCAATAACTTGGCGCGCTGTCTGGGCAGCGATACGGCCGAAGTCTTGCGGCGTCACGGTGATGTCGATCCACTGGCCGAGTTCTGCATAAGGATTGATCACCTTCGCGTCTTCAAGAGAGATCTCTTCATCAGGGATCGTCACCTTGTCTACGACCTCTTTTTGCGCGATGACGTCGATCGTTCCGGTTTTAGGATTGACGTGGGTTGAGACGTTAATATGTCCCTTAATGCTCTTTCGGGCAGCGGCGCGCAAAGACTCTTCGATCGCAGAGATGATCACATCTCTTTTGATTCCTTTTTCGCGCTCCAAATACTCGAAAATTGCAACGAGATCTTTATTCATCTTTTTCCTCTTTTTCTTCCGATGCGCTCTTCTTCTTCGTCTTCTTTGCAGCAGCGCGTGGTTTTGCAGTTCCTACCACGATGTCGTCGCTGTTATGTTTGTTCTGGTCGACCAGGTGTTCTTTGATCGAAAGAGCGATCTTCTTGTGTTCCGGATCGATTTTGATCACTTTAGCGGTGATCTCATCGCCTTTTTGGATCACATCTTCGACCTTTCCAAAAGGTTGATCAGAGAGTTCGGTCACGTGCACAAGCGCTTCAATTCCGTTAGGTAGTTCTATGAAGGCTCCAAATGCAGTGATCTTAGAAACTGTACCTTTTACAAGAGATCCTACAGGCATCGTCTTTTCGATAGATTCCCAAGGATTGTTTCCGAGCTGTTTCAAGCCTAGCGTGATCTTTTTGCTCTCTTTGTCTACAGAGAGAATTACAGCGTCTACCTTATCACCCTTTTTCAATACTTCTGAGGGGTGAGAGACCTTTTTGATCCAGCTCAAATCGGAGATGTGGATCAGGCCATCGATGCCAGGTTCTAGTTCGACAAAAGCGCCGTAGTTAGTGAGATTGCGGATCTCTGCTTGCACGTTTGAGCCGATAGGATATTTGTGTTCGACATCTTCCCATGGGTTCTTCTCGGTCTGTTTGAGTCCGAGAGAGATTTTGCCTTCTTCTTTTTGTACGGAGAGAACGATCGCTTCAACCTCGTCTCCTTTTTTCACGACTTCGCTCGGGTCGGTCACATTGCGTGTCCAAGACATTTCGGAGACGTGGATAAGACCTTCAATTCCGGGCTCAATTTCGATAAAGGCGCCATAGGGAACTAGATTGACGATTTTACCGCGGATGCGTGTTCCGGGAGGGTATCTGCCCTCAATCTCTTCCCAAGGATTGGACTCTTTTTGCTTCATGCCGAGAGCGACTCTGCCCTTCTCTTTATCGACATGGAGGATCATCACTTCGAGTTCTTCTCCGAGATGGACCATTTCAGAAGGATGCTTGATCCTCTTCCATGTCATGTCTGTGATGTGGAGCAGGCCATCGATTCCCTCTAAGTCTAGGAAGACGCCAAAGTCGGTGATGTTTTTAACAACGCCTCTCATGAGCTCGCCTTCGTGGATATGCTCGAGCATCTCCGCTTTCTTCGAGATGCGCTCTTCTTCTAGCAGCTCACGGCGGGAGACGACAATATTCTTGCGTTCCATGTTGATCTTGAGAATTTTGAAGTCGAATACTTGATCGATGTACTCATCGAGATTCTTAATGCGTTTGTTGTCAATTTGCGAACCGGGCAGGAAGGCTTCCATGCCGATGTCGACCATCAGGCCGCCTTTGACTTTACGGATGACTTTACCTTTAACGATCGAGCCCTCTTTGCAGTGGTTGACGATATACTCCCACTGTCTTAAGCGCTGTGCTTTATCGCGCGACAGGACGATCTGTCCGTCAGAGCCTTCAGCTTGATCTAAGAGAACCTCTACGTCATTGCCCAAAATTAGTTCGGAAGAGTCGTTAAACTCGTTGATTGGTACTAAGCCTTCAGATTTTAAACCGACGTCTACGACGACAAAGTCTTTTGTGATCTCAACTATTCTGCCTTTTAGTACTTGGCCTGAACTCATGGAAGAGACAGAGCCCTCTCCCGCGGATTCTTCTTTGTGGTTCAGTAACTTTTTAAATAGCTTAGCATCATCTTCGTGAAAATCGACATCGTCGATAACGTTGCTTTCGTTCCAGTCGTGTTTGGGGGTTTTGAGCATATGTTAAGGGTTTCTCCTAAGGGTTTAATTTCGCGCACGTGCCTATACACGTGCTCGATTTACTGAACGCGCACTCCTTTCGGTATGCGGGTTTTACTGTGTGCTCCTTAAATGAAAAGGGGAGGCGCAGGTAGCAAGACTCGGCATCTAAAAGGACTAGTGTCCAGTTAATGCGAAAATCCTAACAAATCTTTAGTTATCCATGCAAGGAAAACCTAGCGAGTGGTAAATACATTCTTTTACTTGCCCCTGCCCCTGCCCGTGCCCTTGCCCGATCCGGATTAATTCAGGCACGGGCAGAGGCACAGGCAGAGGCACGGGCAAGAACGGTTAAAGGTTTACAATCAAATCTTAAATCCTTTATCTGTTTTGGGTATGTCTTTAAAAAAAGATACATTAGTGATGAAGTTTGGGGGAGCGGCGGTAGCCACCCCTGAACAGTTTCAAAAGATTGCAGACATTATCTTACTGCGAGCGCAAAAGTACCCGCGTATTGTAGTTGTGGTCAGTGCGATGGGAGATACGACCAATCAGCTCCACTCCCTTGCAAAAAAGGTGAATGAGAACCCGCCCAGGCGCGAGCTCGACATGCTCATATCTGTTGGCGAGAGGATCAGCATCTCTCTTTTGGCTATGGCGCTTGCCCTTAAAAATAAAGAAGCGATGAGCTTTACCGGCAGCCAGTCGGGTATCATCACCTGCTCGAACCATGCCGACGCCCGCATTGTCGATGTGCGTCCTTTTCGTCTCTTGCCCCATCTGGATCAGGGAAAAGTAGTCATTGTAGCGGGTTTTCAAGGGGTGAGCCGGCAAGGTGAGATCACGACACTGGGCAGAGGAGGGTCGGATACATCGGCCGTTGCTCTTGGCGTCGCACTGGGAGCGGACAAGGTAGAATTTTACAAAGATGTTCCGGGTATATGCACCGAGGATCCGAAAAACAATCCCGAAGCGCAGGTGCTGCCCATCCTCTCTTACGAACAGGCTTTGGAGATCGTCTGCAAGGGAGCCAAGGTGCTCCAGCCGCGTTCGATACTTCTTGCTGAAAGCAACCATCTGCCGCTGCATGTGCTCTCCTTTTTCGATCCGGAGAGGCTGAAAGCACCCGGTACTCTGATTCAAGGGACACGCTCTAGACAAGAGGGCGCACCTGTTTTCTTTGAAAAAGAGGGTGTTTATTGAATTTACAGCTGTCTGAAACTCTTTATTTAGGCTATATTTGCTTCTCCGAAGATAAATTAGAAGATGTAGGAGGAGCGGTTTATTCCTAAAGCAGCAAAGAAAAAATGGCCCATTCAAGTGGCCCCCTCAATTTTGTCCGGTGATTTTGGACATATTGCAGAGGAAGCAAAAAGAGTCGCGGATGCAGGAGCCGACGCTCTGCATATCGACATCATGGACGGACATTTTGTGCCCAATCTAACTTTGGGTCCAAAGGCTGTCTCGGCAATCAATCGCGCAACCGACCTTTTTTTAGATGTACACATGATGATCTACAACCCGTTTGATTATGTGGAACGGTTTGTGGAAGCTGGAGCCGATCGGATCACCTTCCATTTTGAAGCGACCGAAAATGTCGAGGATGTGCTCACCTACATACGCACATGCAATGTCAAAGCAGGTCTTGCCTTCAATCCCGAGACCTCTTATTCGCTTGTGACAAAATATCTCGACAAGTGCGACATGATTCTGCTGATGACAGTGAACCCAGGATTTGGCGGGCAAGCATTTATCCCGGAGGTTCTCGAAAAGATTACCTTTGTAAGAGAAGTGTGCGACAAGCTCAACATCCGCCAAGGAGGCGTTGCGCTGCCTGCGGGCCAAGACAATCTTCCCCCCTTCGACATCCAAGTAGACGGCGGCATAGACAACAAAACCGCCAAGCAGTGCATCGAAGCCGGAGCAAATATCCTAGTATCAGGCACATATTTATTCAAAGCCCCCAACATGAAAGAAGCAATTGTTAAGATGAGGAGTGTGGATGGGAAATAGTCTAGAGCTTCCCATACACAAGTCGGGGGACGGAATCAGTGGACAGGGTCCAGTGGACGCAGTGGACAATGAAGAGGGGTGGACGAAGTGGACTAAGTGGACGGACCCAATTTTAGTTGTGTTCTTCGGCTTTGTCCACCTCGTCCACTTAGTCCACAACGTCCACTTCGTCCAGCGTCCACTAAAGCTCTTTCTTAGTCTCTCCTTTCTTTTCTTTTCCTTCTCTTTGCAAGCACGCTGTTTGGATTGCTATTCGGAAGAAGGCACTTATTGTACTTTGCCTTCGCCTGGGGAGGCTTCGGGGATGTTTAGTGTTTTTATTACGGCTTTGGGGTTTTTGCATTTTTATGAGGAGGAGGGGTGGGCGGGGGCTAAGATCGATTTTCGGGAGAAGGGACTCTATTATGATCCTCAAAGAGGATCCAACTGGTGGGAGTACTACTTTGAGCCGGTTGTTTTGGGGAGCAATGAGGAGGCGCAAGAAAGAAAGATCGCCCATAGGCAGATCCATAGATTTAATAGGACAGGCGATCGCATTCTTTCGCGCGAAGAGGCAAGCCGTATTGTGCAAAAGCACATTAAAATTAAGCCTGTTCTAGAGAAGAAGATCTCGGCATTTGTGGAAAAGAACTTTAAAGGCCATTTTGTGATCGGTGTCCACTTTAGAGGGACAGACAAGGTCAAAAGAGAGGCTAAACCCGTCCCCTTCGAGCAAGTTTTTCAAGAGATCCGCTCTCTTATCTCAGAACTGCCCACAAAAGATTACAAAATCTTTGTTGCAACAGACGAAGAGAGGTTTCTCCAAGAGATAAAAAGAGAATTCAAGGAGCGCGTGATCTTTTCTGATGCACGGCGCTCTTCCGATGGTCGTGCTGTCCATTTTGCTCATTCCCATTCTTACAAAACGGGCGAAGAAGCCGTTGTCGATTGCCTTCTTCTCTCTCGCTCCAATTATCTTCTCCGAACAGAGTCAAACTTGAGCTTCTGTTCGGGTCTTTTTAATCCAAACCTTCCAATCAAAATACTCACCCCTTACAAACCATGGTAAAAAAAATTGTCGTAATCGGCGGCGGAACAGGAAACTTTGCCGTATTGAACGGCCTTAAAAATTATGACGTCGATATCACAGCGATCGTTTCGATGGCAGACGATGGAGGCAGCACAGGGATCTTGCGCGATGAGCTCGGGGTTCTTCCTCCGGGAGATGTGCGCCAGTGTTTAGTCGCTCTTTCTAACTCTTCAAGACTCATGCGAAGCTTAATGAACTACAGGTTTGAAAACGGAGGGTTGGGAGGACACAGCTTCGGCAACTTGCTGCTATCTGCTTTAGAAAAGGTGACAGGCAGCTTTGAAAAGGCGGTCGATGAGGTAGGAAAGATTCTCTTTATCAAAGGCAAAGTGATTCCTGTTACGACGCACCAGGTGCGCCTCAAGATGATCCTGAACAATCGCCAAGTTTTAGAAGGGGAAAAGGAGATCTACCTATCGCAGGAGATCGACCAAGGTTACAAGAGCATCTATCTAGAACCCTATCCCAAAGCCAATCCGCATGCGCTCCAAGAGATCGAACAAGCGGATCTCATCGTCTTAGGTCCTGGCGGACTGCATACTTCGCTTATCCCCAACTTGTTAGTGGATGGCGTGAGCGAGGCTCTGCGAAAGAGCTCTGCCAAAAAGATGTTCATTGCTAATTTGATGAATCGCAAAGGTCAGACAACGGGCTTCATGGTCAGCCACTACTTACAAGAGATGATCCGTTTCATCGGCGCCGATATTTTTCATTTTATCATGGTCAACGAACAGATGCCTCCGCAGGAACTGATCGAAGTCTACGCGGAAGAAGGGGATCTTGTTATGAATGATTTAAAAGATGAGAGAATTCTCTCTGCGCAGCTTTTAGGCGAAGTAAAAAAGGGAATGAAAAAAGACCTGATCAAGCGCAATCTGATCCGCCACGACTCCAAAAAATTAGCACAGGAGCTGATGAAAGTTGTTAATAATCTTTGATCTGGACGACACGCTTATCGACACGTCGGGCTGCATCACACCCATCAAACTCGAAGATGCGCTTGTCCGTATGAAAGAGGCGGGTCTTGCTCTGCCGGATATGTCTGAAGCTAAAGAGATGATCAAAAGACTGGATGAGTCGGCAGAAAGCGCCCGCCAGACACTCGCAGAATTTTTAGAAATATGCGGAGCAGATCAAAAATATTTACAAATCGGGGTGAAAGAGGTCTATGAAAACATATCTTTAGATATGCCCGTTTTTCCCTTAGATAACGCTCTTTTAGTGCTAAATGAACTCAGCGCCCTCCACCAGCTGGCGCTTGTGACCATCGGTAAGCGAGAGCAACAGCTCCAGAAGATGAAAAAAGCTGGAATCGATAGTACACTTTTTAGTAAGATCGTCGTTTCCGAGGAGCGGATTAAAAAAACGCATTACCAAACTCTTGTTGAAGAGCTGGGTTTTGCTCCCCGCGATGTTCTGGTCTGTGGAGACCGCATTGCAACCGATCTTACACCGGCGAAAGAGCTCGGCTTTAAAACCGTGCACATGCGGTGGGGAAGGGGACTCTCTAGTGCAGGAGCAAAGAGCGATGTGGATTATACTATCTCTCAACTAAACGAAATTACAGAAATTATAAAAAATGCAAGCAACGGATAAAGCACGTACGACCAAC
This sequence comes from Chlamydiia bacterium, assembly GCA_963804085.1. GTDB lineage: Bacteria > Chlamydiota > Chlamydiia > Chlamydiales > Rhabdochlamydiaceae > CAWDOQ01. Next base: position 192,442 of record CAWDOQ010000019.1, read on the forward strand.
AGCAACCAGATTACCCCCGGCATGATCCTTTCTGTCGATGGTAAGATCTACCGCGTAGAATCAGCAGTCAAAGTGACCGTTGCCAAAGGCGTTCCCTTCGTCAAAACCAAGCTCAAAAATCTGATGACAGATGAGCTTGTGGAAAAGAATTTCAAAGTCGGCCAGCCGGTCGATGAGGTCTCTTTAGCCGAAAGGCGTCTCGAGTTTCTCTATTTGGAAGGCAAAGACTACCTATTTCTCGATGTGGGCAACCTGGAACAGGTGCTCGTCCCCGCAAGCGTCATTGGCGACAAGGTGCACTATCTCAAAGAAGGGATAGAGCTCAAGGCAATGTTCTACGGCAATTCGATCTTCTCGGTAGAACTCCCTCAATTTTTGGAGCTCATGGTGGTTAAAACCGAGCCCAGCGAATCTGCCTCTTCTGCTGCAAGCGCGACAAAAACAGCAATTTTGGAGACAGGAGCGAAGATCGATGTGCCGCTCTTTGTCGAAACAGGCGATATCATTAAAGTAGACACACACACTAGAGAATTCGTCCAACGCGTGTAAACGGAGGCTGTTAATGGAATTAAAGCAGATTAAAGAGCTCATGACGGCGATGGAGCGTGCTGGTATGAAAAGGATCAGCATCAAAGAGAAGACCGGATTTGAACTGGAACTCGAACGCCAAGATGAGACCTGCCCCCATCATGGAGCAAGCTACCATACAGCACCTATTGCACATCCACACAAAGATAGTGAGTATCCACGGATGCACACAACACCTCATGCTACCACGCGCGATGGTAAAGGCGAGGGTAAAAAAGAGGAGAAAGTAGAGGGCAAACATGTCACCTCTCCCATGGTAGGCACATTTTACAGCTCTCCTTCTCCCGACGATCCTGTTTTTGTCAAAGTAGGCGACCATGTCGACGAGCATACCGTCGTCTGCATCATTGAAGCGATGAAGGTGATGAATGAAGTAAAAGCTGGCACAAGCGGTACAATTGCAGAAGTTCTTGCCGACAATGCCCAGCCTGTGGAATTCGGAACGAAACTTTTCCGCATCGTATAGATGAAAAAAAACTTTAAGCCCCTGCAAAAAGTATTAATCGCCAATCGTGGAGAGATCGCGGTACGTATCATACGCGCTTGCCATGACATGGGTCTTCAAACTGTCGCCGTCTATTCGCAGGCAGATGCCGAGTCTTTACACGTCTTGCATGCCGACGAGGCGATCTGCATTGGTGAACCCTCTTCACAAAAGTCCTACTTAAAGATCGCCAACATTTTATCCGCTTGCGAGATCACAAGCTCAGATGCGATCCATCCCGGCTATGGTTTTTTAAGCGAAAACGCAAATTTTGCTTCGATCTGCGAAAGCTGCGGTCTTAATTTTATTGGGCCCTCTCCTCAGACCATCGCGCTTTTAGGCGACAAAGCAAAAGCAAAAGCTACGGCCAAAAGCGTCAAATGCCCGATCATCCCCGGATCAGATGGTGTTGTTGAAGATGTTAAAGTCGGATTAAAAGAGGCCAAACGTTTAGGCTTTCCGATCTTCATTAAAGCATCAGCCGGAGGCGGTGGCAAAGGGATCCGCATTGCCCATGATCAAGATGAATTTGTGCGTCAATTTGCAGCAGCGCGCACAGAAGCCGAAGTGAGTTTTGGCAATCCTGATGTCTATCTCGAGAAGATGATCGTTAATCCGCGCCATATCGAGATACAGATCTTAGCTGACAAACATGGCAACTGCATCTATTTGGGAGAGCGCGATTGCACAATTCAAAGAAGACGCCAAAAACTGATCGAGGAGGCGCCAAGCCCCCGTCTTACGCCAGCGCTTAGAAAAAAAATTGGAGAGGCAGCAGTAGATATTGCTAAAGCTGCACACTACCATTCGGCAGGCACCGTAGAGTTTCTTCTCGATGAAAACGACCACTTCTACTTCATGGAAGTCAACACGCGCATTCAGGTCGAGCACACTGTAACAGAAGAGCTCACAGGCACCGATCTAGTCAAAGAGCAGATCCGCATTGCGATGGGAGAGAAGCTCACTCTCAAGCAGAAAGATGTCAATATCAATGGCCATGTGATCCAGCTCAGGATTAATGCAGAAGATCCGACGAACAACTTTGCCCCATCTCCCGGCAACTTGGAGTATTACATTCCGCCAGGCGGACCTCACGTGCGTGTAGATAGCGCCTGCTACTCAGGCTACCGCATCCCGCCCAATTACGATTCAATGATCGCTAAACTAATCGTGCGCGGCAAAGATCGCAAAGAAGCAATCGCCGTCGCTAAGCGCGCCCTCAAAGAGTTCCATATCGGCGGCGTACACTCCACCATTCCTTTTCATCTCTACATGCTCCAAGATCCGCGCTTTTTAGAATCGGACTACTTTATCAGCTATGTCGACCAGCTCATGTTAGATGGCTGCACATTTACCATCGGAGAGAAAACTAAGACATGAAAGGGATCATTTTAGCTGGAGGCAAGGGCACCCGCCTCTATCCCGTCACCTTAGCTACCTGCAAGCAGCTCCTTCCTGTTTTCGATAAGCCGATGATCTACTACCCGCTCTCTGTTCTCATGATGGCAGGGATTCGCGAGATTCTCATCATATCGACTCCCGAAGATCTTCCACGCTTTCGCCATCTTTTTGGAGATGGGTCTAAGCTTGGCCTCTCCATCTCGTACAAAGAGCAGGCAAAGCCGAACGGTATTGCAGAAGCGTTTATCATTGGAGCTCCCTTCATCAAAAACGATAATGTGGCTCTTATTTTGGGAGACAATATCTTTTATGGGCATGATCTGGGAGCACTCCTGGTTCAAGCCTCCAAGATCAAAAAAGGAGCAGTCATCTTCGGTTACGAAGTCAAAGATCCCGAAAGATATGGCGTGATAGAATTTGATAGCCATCTCCGTGTGACAAAGATCGTCGAGAAACCAAAAACACCCAAGTCCTCTTATGCAGTGACCGGCCTCTACTTTTACGACAATAGCGTAATAGAGGTGGCGCGCCATCTCAAGCCGTCGGCACGAGGAGAACTCGAGATCACCGATATCAATTCATACTATCTGCAAAAAGGAGCCCTTCAACTCAAGCTTCTCGATAGAGGCTTTGCTTGGCTCGATACCGGTACGCACGATGCCCTACAAAAAGCATCTGTTTATGTTCAGACGATCCAAGAGAGACAGGGGATAAAGATCGCTTGTATCGAAGAGATCGCCTACCAGATGGGATTTATCGATGAGAAGCAGCTACTCAAGCTCGCAAAAGAGCTCCAAGCAAACGAGTATGGTGCTTACCTCACTCAGGTTGCGCGGCAGAAGTCAGCCGTCTAACCCATTCTTCCAACGTGCCCGTGCCTGAATTAATTGAAGAATTCACGCAAAGACGCTGAGACGCAATGCAGACGCAAAGCAAAAATATCTGTCATCTGCTGACGCAGCTGCAGATTTTTTTGACATTACTGAAGGGATGCAAAAGAAAGGGAAGAAGAGAAGAAGGCGAGCTGAGAGAAGAGTTTTATCCTAACTTTTGTATTCCTTCCAAAGGCAAAAATATCTGCAGCTGCAGATATTTCTTTGCGGATTTTTAGTCTCCGCGTCTCTGCGTCTTTGCGTCAATTCTTTGATTAATTAGGGTGTATGCACGCGGAACGGGTACGTTAGAAGAATTTTCCGCGAGCCTTTTTCTTGTAAGGGCTGAGAGCCTGCTTGCCATAGACAACTTCGTGCAAGTTCTCGATCGCCATGAAGGCCGTAGGATCCTCTCGCAAGACGATATCTTTGAGTTCAGCAAGATCCAAGCGCTCGACGATGATGAAGAGAATCTCGCGCGCAGCTCCTGAAAAACCACCCCGTCCATGCATGATGGTCAGTCCCAAGCCAAGCTCTTTTGTGATCACTTCAGCAAGCTCTTTTGGTTTAGAGGAGATGATAAGCACCGATTTAAGCTCATCAAGACCCACGATCACAAGGTCGATCATCTTGAAGGCGACGATGTAGGTCATAAGCGATCTAAGAGCGATGTGCCAATCCTGAAAGATCCAGCCATAAGCTGTGAAGATAAACACGTTGATCACTAGCACGACCTGGCCAACTGTAAATCCCTTTCTGCGGTTGATCAAGATAGCTAAAATTTCTGTGCCGTCCAGACACCCTCCGTTGCGGATGATCAGACCAACCCCAATACCCAAAGTGGCGCCGCCAAAGACAATGATCTCGAGCGGATCTCCGATAAAACTTGGCGCATATTCCAGAACGATAAGAAAGCCCGCAAAGACCAGAACCGCGACTAGCATGTGGATTACAAATGTGCGCCTGATCGACGTGTAAGCCAAATAAAGAAACGGAATGTTGAGAAGCACGAGGAAGTAGGACAGGTAGTAGTCGCCAAACAAGCGCGCCAAGATCAGTGCAATACCCACAATCCCGCCGTCAATCAGCTGATTGGGCAACAAGAACACACGGATCGAAAGAGCCGCCAAAAAGGCGCCGACCACGATCCAAAAGAAGCTCATCCCGTGATGAACCTTAGACTTTAACTGCGAGCTATGTCCTGGCATATTCGCTTAAGATAGAATATCGCCCTAAAAAAATGAACGAAAAACTCATAGCGCGATTTTTTTTAACGTGCCCGTGCCCGTGCCCGCGTGCGTGCCCGATTTTTTCTTTTCAGTTTTTCCGGAATTAATCCGGATCGGGCACAGGCACGGGCACGCACACGGGCACGTTTAAGAAAAAGGAGACGTAATAGTTTGCCAGATCCACACCCAGAAGCTACAGAACGAATCTAGCATTTGCTCCCAGCAAGAAGGCTCGGATGGAACCGATGCGCCCGGCGGACCCAATTGCTCCATCAACTTCTTTGATCGATGCGCTTTATATAATGCACCAATGTTCTGAGGGATTTGATCCTTTAGTTCTTTTGCGTAAATGGGGATGGTATTTTCAAAGTCGGGCAATTCACCCTTACACCCGTTATCGAACCATGCTCGTACTTGCGTATCCCTGTAGAACTTTTCCGCATCGACATAGAATGCGAGCAACACTAATTCGAAAGGGTCTAAAAGAGCTGTGCGCGGCCAGAGCGGAGTTCGAACCCATATTTTCTTAAACTCAGTGAAAACGAGGGTGCAAATAGCACGGACGCGAGCCGCATCATTAGGCAGTTCATGCATCTGTATCGCATACTTTTTAAGTATAGGCTCTTTTGCAATGGATCTAAAAATAGCAGGATAAAAGAGATCAAAGGCGATCTGCTTGCAGCTCTTAGATGTGCGCTCAAAGCCATACGCCTCGCCTGAAAATTCCGCAACGACCTTGAAGTTGTCCGCAGTTAATTTTGTTAAAATTGCCATAAGATTTCCGACGAATAATTTACAGCATTTTAGAGAATAACTGCATGTCAATTTTTTATTGAAAAGTGGGCGCTCTTTATGCGAGAAACTTTGCATAAGTTTTTATTCAACGCAAAGGTGCAGAGGTGCAAAAGACGCAAAGCAAAAATATCTGCCCGATATTTTTGACTTCCTGGAAGGAATGCAAAAGAAGGAAGAGAGGATTTTAACCAGGAAGTGGTGACAAGCTGCGAAACTTATGGGTAACAGTATGCCCGTGCGTGCCCGAATTAATCCGGATCGGGCAAAGGCACGGGCATGGGCATGGGCACGTTTACTGGCAAAGATGCGCTTGGGTCCAAGTCCAACACGGTGCGGTATGGGCCATGTCTGTGGCATTACCTGCGCCAGCCGCGAATTTTTCCAGTTCTTGGTCCGACATTTCTTCTGAGCGAGCCACACAGACTGGTAGGATAAACGTGTGGATCTTTTGTGTATCTTCAACGACGCGCACTTCAAACTGTCCTTGGAGATCATATCCCATCTCTTTGAATGCAGCTTTTGGATTTTTCAACAGTTTTTGTTTGTATTGCGGGTCTTTCCACGCACGCGCGATAATTTTTGCGCGAAATTTTTCAAAGTCTTGGGGTTTCTTTGCCATGGCTTTGTCCTTGATTTTTCTTGTTAGTCTATGCGTGGTCAGCTTCCCCCGCAATTGTCACATTAGTTAAACGTAATTTGTTGCTCAATCGCTTTTTCTGACCATCTATGAACCCAACAGGAAAACAATTTACCACTTTGTGGTACAAAGATTTGGGTAGCAATACCTCTATTTACTTTTGCATTCCTTCCATAGAGTCAAAAATATCGGGCAGATATTTTTGCTTTGCGTCTTTTGCGCCTTGCGCCTTTGCGTTGAATCTCCTCAAACGCTGAGTTGGCGAGTTTCGGGCGCGCACGCGGGCGCGGAAGCGGGCACGTGAAAAAGGGTGAGAAGAGGGTTTGAAAAGTGCGCGGGAGACGGGGCTCGAACCCGTAACTTCCGCCGTGACAGGGCGGTGCTCTAACCAATTGAACTACTCCCGCAAGGAGTAAAAACTAACATGGGCGCAACAGGACTCGAACCTATGACCACCTGTGTGTAAGACAGGCGCTCTACCAACTGAGCTATACGCCCTTCTAAAGATACAAAAAGATAAGTTGTAGAGGGATTTTTCACAAGTGGTTTTGAGAGTCATTTTGACTTTTCACCATTTCTTGAGTTAATCTGAAGTTATGAAGATTTTCTATTTTTGCGCTCTTTTGCTCTTTTTCTGTGGCTGCTCACCGGGGTCTTTAGAGGACTATCAGTACGAGGGGGAGGCGTTCGCAAGGTCGCTCGTTAAAGACTTAAAAAAAATTCAAAGAAGCGAAGATCTAAACAGGTCGGAGGCTCTTTTAAAAAAGAAATTTAATGCCCTTGTTGATCTCATGATTGAGGCCAAAGAGTTTCAGCGCAAGCATCCTCAAGAGGAGGAGGTCGACGTCCTTCACTATGATCACCCGCATGGCGAAGCTCTTTTAGAAGAGCTAAAACGCATCTATCGCATCGAAGGGGGAAGAGAGATGGTCGAAAGAACACAGAGAGAGGCGCTCATCCGTTTCGATGGCTACTTGCACTCCTTGCAAAAAGAGAAGCAGAAGATTAAGTGAAATGTTTGTCGAAAGCTGTCTTGCGGCTTTTTAGGAGAGCGTGGTCGGTAAGCTCGTGGACATGGATCGGCACAGCGGTCACATAGCCCTCTTTTAAAAGAGCGACGTCGCTCTCGCTGTCTTCTTCCACGTCATTCCATTTGCCACCCAGCCAGTAGTAGGGACGCCCTTCGGGGTGCATCCGTTGATCGGGGCTTTCGATCCAGTAGCCGCGGCCTTGCGCAGCGAGTCTTACTCCTTTTACAGAGGCTACCGTGGGTATGTTGACATTGAGCAGTGTGCCCGGAGTCAGGGGATGTTCGAGCACATAGTGCACGAGAGGAGCGACATATTTTTCTGCTAAGAGATAGTCGGGTTTATCAAAATCGGCGCATGAGAAGGCAACGCCGGGGACATTGCGGAGCACTCCCTCGATAACGCCGCCAACAGTTCCGCTATAAAGCACGTTTCTTCCAGAATTGGCCCCGCGGTTGATCCCAGAAACTATCAGGTCGGGCTTCTCGGTTAAAATAACAGAAAGAGCCAGACGGATACAGTCGGCTGGTGTGCCGGAGACCTTCCATGCAGGAGTTTTGTTTTCCCATTCGACAGCGTGGATGTGGAGAGGGTCTTGGATGGTGATGCCTAAGCCGGATCCCGATTTTTCTGAGACGGGAGCGACAATGGAAAGGTCTGCTACGTCTTTGAGCGCATGCCATAGGTGGCGGATGCCCATTGCATAGATACCGTCATCGTTTGTTATTAGAATACGAGGTCTTTTCTTCATTTGTCCCTAGTATACCTGCGGCCGAATATGCCTTCACGGAAATAATTATTTGAGAGTAAAGAGCAAATAATTATTGCAAAAAGGCTGCCGAAAAAGCCAGGGATGAGAGGAGGGACAGTCGTATTGAAATAGGGCCAGATCGCGGATAAGCCTCCGCCCACTAGAATGCCCGCCCAGGCCCCATATTTTGTAACACCCTTCCAATATAGGGAGAGAAGGAGAAGTGGGCCGAAGGAGGCGCCTAAGCCCGACCAGGCGTACTGCACAAGAGAGTAGATCGTGCTTATCTTTAGATAGGCGATGAGAAAAGCGACAAGCGCCACAACTACCACTCCTAAGCGCGAGGCAAACAAGAGCTCTCTAGAGGAGGCATTCTTGCGGAAGATACGCTTGTAGAAATCTTCTGTGAGCGTTGTGGAGAGGACGAGTACTTGCGAACTCGTCGCATTAATCGTCGCAGCTAATATGGCACAGAGAAAGAAGCCGATGAGCAGAGGATGGAAATTTTGCGTGACCATCTGGATGAAGACCAGCTGCGCATCTTGTAGTCCATTGGGGAAGTAGGCGATGGCGACAAGACCTACAAGTGTTGCAGCTGCAATTGTGCGACCACCATCCAGCTCATCCCTACTAGTTTTGATTTAGAGATCTCCTCCACATGCTTGATACCCATGAATTTTGTCACGATATGCGGTTGGCCAAAATAACCGAGCCCAAAACCGCCTAGCATCAGGAAAATTTTCCAAAGCGTCGGAGGTGAGCAGTCGGGAAGAAATGCGCATACTAGCTGCTTTGTAGAGATCGCTTCTTGGATCCCTTGAAAGCCGCCGATTTGAGGCAAAAGGTAGAGGGGGACAAAGAGGATCACCCCCATAAGGAAAAGTCCTTGAAAGAGATCGAGCCAGGCTAAGGTGAGATAACCACCGATAAATACATAGGGGACGACTACCAGGATCCCGATCAGGATTCCGATCTCATAATTGATTCCAAAAAGTGTGTTGATCAAGATGCCAAGACCTACCAAACCTGCCGAAATATAGATCGTGTAAAAGAAAGAGGGACATCACTGCAGTAAGATGCGAATGATTCCCGAGGTGTCAGCAAGCCTGCTTTCAAAAAAGCGAGGAGAAAGTGAGGCTTCCGAATTTTTCGGTTGCTACGCGGATTTTGGGAGCGACCAGCTGCCAGTTAAGATACATAAAGAGTACCAGACCCACCATTGTCCACGCACTTATATATCCGCCTAAATAGACTGCAGCAGGGTAGCCCATGAACATCCAGCTGCTCATGTCGCTTGCGTGCGCAGCAAGAGCCGTCAGCCAGTAGCCCAGCGAGCGGCTGCCGATCAAAAAGTCTTGCGCAGAGATATGCTTGCGATAGGAGAAATAGCCGATGGCGAAAAGGATGGCTATATAGACAACAATCGCTGAAAGCTCATAAAAATGCATGACGAGGATGATAAAGATAACCTTTTTTTAGTTCTAGTGTCTCGAGGTGGAAAAACAGTGCCCTTGCCCTGCCCGTGCCTTGCCGGATCTTCTTTTTCTCTTATTTTTTTCGGGTTAATTCGGGCAAGGGCACGGCAGGGGCAAGGGCCACGACAAGAGAGATTTTCTCGCAAACTAGGGCAATTAAAACCTTTACTTAACAAGCGATCTTCTGCTTTAAATCAACCCCTGCAGATGGTAAACTCGTCGCATGATAAAAATATTTGCATCAGCTCCACGCACCTCTCTTCCTCCCGTATCACTTCCGGAAGATAGCTCTTGCTTTGAGCGTATACAAGCGATTTGGAATGCCATTTATTCGTATATTTGCGAGTGGGCATGCTACCTTCTCTCTTTTTGTGCAAAGCACAAGCACACGCAAAGATTTTGTTGCAAACTCTCTATCTCAATGCGGGCCAGATCCATTCTTTAAGATAACGCAATATTTAGAGCCGGAGGATGTGGCGCATTTAGAAGGAGTCTCTCCCGCAATAAAAGCTCCAATGGGGGAACGCATCTGGAAAAGTCAGTGTGATCTTCAAAAAGTGTCCTATACGCCGGAGAGTGGAAAGCACAAAGATGCATTTGCATACCCCTATCCCGAGATGGCTTTTGGACCGAAAGAATGGGTGAGATTCTTGGGAAATCCCGGAGAAGATCTCCCACGCCTTCCCACAAATATCCATCGCTTTCTTGCCAATCCTAAAATTAAAAACAAATACGTTTTAACTTTTTGTCCTGCCACATTGAATGGAGCTCCTTTTACTCTGAGTCATTTCCGAAAGCAGCTTGCTACCCCTAGAGAAGGTTTGCCCGTGCGATTTAGCGATGAGCATTGGCCACAGATTTTCAGAAAATTTGGTGAGCAGCCCATAGGAAATGCTCGCTGGCTTCTCATGGAAAAAGAGGTGCCCACGCGGACTAAAGGATCAACGTGCAGGCATACGATAGGTTATCGCTTAGGTAGTGCATTGGAAGTAGCCGTAAGTGTGGTTGGCGCGCTCTATTATCCAAGAACGACCTATCTTTTGGGGCCGCATCCAGGTGTTGATGGCATTGCGGGTAACTGGATTTTTACTCGTACACGAGATGCTCTTGAAGTACATGCGGGCGAGAGAAATACATATAACAGTGTTGTCGAAGAAGATGAATCAGGATGCGTAGTATTGGGAGGGCAAAGTAAGAGCTGGGACCAAAAGCAGTATTTCTTGAGTTTTCTATTTGCTCGCGATTACTCACAAGGTCGATTGGTTATGCATGAAGACATGGGCATGGCTGAGTGTTTTTCTGTGACACGTGAAGTCTTAGAAGCTGCTTTCTGAGAGCCAAAAACAAGACCTGCTTGAGCCAGGTTCTCTTTTGCGTTAGGAAAGAGCCGTTCGATCTCTTCAAGTAGCTCACCAGTTTTTTTGCGCATCGAATCTTGTCCCACAGGACATCTACAGACAATCCTCTGAAAGCCATGTAATTTAGCAAACTCGCGGATCTCCTCTTCGGCGACGTAGATGAGAGGGCGGATGATTGTCACACCATAGTCGTGCATATGCACCTTAGGCAGGTTTGCTGCAAACTCCGCCTTGTGCAGAAGATTCATGAGAAGCGTCTGGATGCTGTCATCGCGGTGGTGTCCAAAGGCAATCGTGAAGATCTCTTGCTCTTTTGCCATTTCAAACAAGAGACGCCTTCTTTCGCGCGAGCAGCTGTAACATTCAAGGCTCTCTCTTTTTTGAGAGGATGCGCGCACATGAAGTGGTACTCCTATCTCTTTACACACACCCTGCAAATAGCTTTCGCTTACCGATGCACCGCAAGAGAACTCGCCCGTCACATGAAAAGCCTGCAGATCAAAATGAGGAAAGCCATGTCCCGAAATGGCTTTAAGCAAAAAGAGAAGAGCCAAACTATCTTTACCCCCGCTCAACGCAACACCTATGCGAGAGACTCCTTCCAGCAGATTAAACTCAAAAAGAGCCTTACGGCACATGCTCTCGAGGCGCTTGCCGAGCTTTGTCCAAGGAGGTTTTGCCACTGGTATACTCATAATTTTAAATAGACTTTATCTGTTTTTGAGCCCTATAATCTCACGAGATCATATTTTTAGGTAACTATGGAAAAGATAGGACGCAACGATCCCTGTTCCTGTGGTTCAGGAAAGAAGTACAAAAAGTGCTGCGAAGAGAAGATCAAACACAAAAAGTTTGAAGCTCAGCACCTGTCCAAAGAGCAAACCGCCCCATCGACCGATAAGGCGTCCAAGCTCTCGACAAGCTTTTTCCAACGCACCGTCCAACCCAAGTCGCCCCATCGCCCTCCGGAAGATCATCCGCCTCAAGACACTCCACCCCTCTGATCTAAATCTCTTGAGAGGAAAAGATTTCGTTTGATATAACTACCTGATCTTTGTGCTGGTGTAGCTCAATTGGTAGAGCACCCGACTTGTAATCGGACGGTTGAGGGTTCAATTCCTTTCGCCAGCATATTTTGACCCATCTCATGGGGGTGTCGCATAGCGGCAATTGCAGGGGACTGTAAATCCCCCGTCTTCGGACTTCGTGTGTTCGAGTCACACCGCCCCCAAATAAAACCCCGCAAAAGCGGGGTTTTTTTATTTGGGGGCGAGGAAGCCAAAAGTTTGGCTTCCGCGTGTGACTCGAGTCGAAGGGCCTGCAGGCCCGAGACTGGGCGCTCTGCAGGACGCGAAGCGCCGAAAGAGGTCACATGGGGGGGCTTCCGCGTGTGACTCGAGTCGAAGGGCCTGCAGGCCCGAGACTGGGCGCTCTGCAGGACGCGAAGCGCCGAAAGAGGTCACATCGGGGGGGCTTCCGCGTGTGACTCGAGTTGAGGCCGATGTTTGCTCCGCAAACCGGCCGAGACTGCCACCCCGGAGGCGCAATAGTGCCGCGAGGGAAGTCGCACAACCTCTAAACTTTAAACTAAAGGAAAAGAATGACCATAAATATTCAACAACCTTCAAGAAAAACAGTCCTGTTTTCATACATGCGCATGTTTCTGTACAGTATTGGGATAGTGGTTGTAGCAATAGTGACCGCCTACACCATGAATATATTTTATCCCTTACCCTTTGTTTGCATAAGAATATGCGAATATTTCGGTTATGTCAGTTGGGGTTCTGTACTGGGTGCGCTTGGCTGGGAGATACAGACTTGGGAAGGAAACTCTTCCGCAGAGCGACTCAATAAGAATCTAACTAAAATATTGTCCATCATCGGGACTTTCGCCTTTGTACTGGCGCGAGAGTTGATACCGGCAGCTTAGAACTGCGTCTGACTATGCGATTTTAGATTCCAAGCAAGTTGGCCGGCACAGAATGCTGTTCCACTGAGAAGGTCTTCGTCTAGTGGAACAAGATCAAGGCTTAAGAAACAAGGTGGTCAGTTGTTATGAGCATCTGCTTGCTTGTAACTTGGTTATGATTGTTTCAATGTCATTATTCTGTCATTAAGCATTCATGATATTTAATACATCTTGTTAAAAATAAAAGTTGGCTTTATTTATATTATTTAATTAATATTAATAAATTATCGATCTTCTGTATAATCTCCGCAATTAATTTGGGGATTATATGTCAGTTCAAGCAAATCAGATCGGTATTTCAGAGCCTATTTACTACCATCGTGAATATCAAAACGATATTGGTAAGCCCGCGGAAGACAATTCGTGGCTAGGCACATGTCAACGAGTTGGGACAGTCGCTCTTCCTTTTTTAAGCCTCTATAAGCCATTGAGTTTTCCTCTTTCACTTGCAATGGGCGGGCTGCGTACTTGGACTTGTCTTACTCATTTTCTGGCCAGTCTGGAAAAGGGAACGACAAATGAAATCGGGTATGCACTGCTGCAAACATCAATAGCTGTCATTGCACTGGCCGGTACGATCTTTGCTCACCCCATTGGGATGCTTATTACCACAGGGCATGATCTAATTATTGAACTCTCGCAACTCATCCCAAATTTGTATGCCGGAGAATATCGGAATGCACTCGAGAACTGCCTCAGTATTGCCAATAATGCTTTCTATTTTGTTCTTTTCCTTGATGGCGGACTAGAATTTGCAATCGCTTCACTTGCCCTCCAGATTCTAACTGGTCTTTACCACTCATCCTCGGAACTTCAAAAAGGCAATTACTTAGAAGGAGCAGGGCATGTATTGATGGCAGTGGTTCGAAGCGATCAATTAACAGGGAATGTCAAAATGCTGCAATTGAAATGGGAAATTGAGCATGAGTTTCAAAGAACACAACCAACCTAAATACAAAAACAATCATCAGTCATTCCATCGTGAAAGGGCAGCTTGTAAACAGATCATCGGCAATGATTTCCTTCTTGAATTAGACTCTAGGGAAAGAGAAGAAATAATTGAGATTCTTTTGAAATATGGTGGTGACCCCGCTTTAGTTATTTTTAGTGCGGCTCAGGCTGGCGATAAAGATTCAGTCATAAAACTCTTAGATTACGGATTCCAACCCAGCACAAATACAATAGAACCTGTCTACGGCAAGAAACCTTGGAACATTGCAGATTCAGCATGCAGGAGTGGAAATATCGAATTAACGAAATATCTCATGGAAAATAGACAAATTTTACCAACCCGTGAGCATTTTAGTTATCACGTTCGATGTGAAACACCTAATTTTGAGATGATCGATTTTCTTTTGTCAAAAGGTTACAAATTACCACCCACGATTATTTTCGAAGCCTTTCATGAATCCCAATATGCTGAACACGAATTTGATCAAGCTAGACAAATGCATTACAGTAAAACGTCCATAAAAATCCCGAAAATCGAAATAGTTAAATTTCTTGTCGAGCGCGGGGCAAATGTGAAAAATAGCTATTGGTTTTATGACGTTTGGACAAAACAAAATGTACATTTAGACAATACACAGAAGACTGAGTATATTTGGCATGCTTTGCTTCATAATATGTATGCTACTCAAGGGACAACAAAAGCTGAAGCAAGAGATATGATCAACTTTCTTCTAGCCAATGGACTTAAACCTGATATCCACAGTAAGTGGATGCCTTTTACTCCCTTTAATCCAGATGTAGAGCAAGCTTGGCCTTATTTTTCATGCTATGCAACTCCTCTTGGAGTCGCAATTCAATATAAAGATATTGATTTTGCTAGACTATTGCTTGATGCAGGTGCTGATCCAAATGGCAATACAAGTTATTTCAATTGGTTTGAAACACGAAGCTCACGCAAGCATTGGGGATATGGAGGTCAAGTAAGCATACTTCAGTTAGCGAGCAACAACAGAGATATGCATAGATTATTGCTGGAATATTTGATTGACTAGTGGCCTTTGAAGGGCTGTTCTCATCGTGTGCTTTTACGCAAATTTTACGCACTCGGCCACATAAAACTTGCTAAAAGGGCGCAAGTCAGTAGAATTCGATCCGCTTTCCGTCTTTGATTGAACTGATGTGATCCAGTTTGCGGCAATTCCTAATAAGATTCCGACTATAAATTCCTGTCTTCAAACTTAGTGTATTTGAATTGTGCTGTTTTCAATTCGTTGGTCCTGCTAAATTAAGATTTTAATCTTTTTTTTGTGTGCTTTTAATAAAAATCAGACGACTGGCATTAGAAAATCGGGAGTATACATGGAAAATATAGATAATAAATCTAGTTTGGCGGAAAAATTAAAAAGAGTTGGAAGAGCTAAAAATATGGAATGTCCGCACTGTCTTATTTATGCACATTTTAACTTTTCAGATCCGCGCAAAATATCTTCGCAGGAGATCCAAGAATCCATATGTCCGAGTTGTGGGGAAGTTGTAGTTGAAATAAGACAATGCTTACATGAACCCAAACCTCAACCTATGGGAGGGATAAAAATGGAAAAGAAATATTCTGAATGGGAAATAATTTTTCCGCGCAAAAAGGCGATCTGTTTAGATGCGAAAATTCCTCTGGAAATCAAAAATGATTTAAATAATGCGAATTCAATCATTGATATATCCCCAGATGCGGCGGCTAATTTGGCCCGGCGCGCTCTTGAGAGAATGCTTCGAAAATATCTTGATCTAAAGGGAAAAGATCTCGAAGAATTAATTATGAACTCCGCACCTCTTTTGCCTAAGACAATTTTCAAAATATTGGATGGAGTTCGTGGCTTTGGGAATTTTGGGGCTCATCTAAAGGAAGATTTTGCTAGCGGTGAACTATTATTGGTTGAAAAGGAGCCGGCTGTCTTTGTAATTGGAGCTGTTAGAAAAGTAGTGGAATTTTGGTTTGTTGAGAAAAGTGGAGAAGATGAAATGTTAAACCATCTGGCAAAAATGAAAGAAAGGTCTAAAAGAATTTAAAGGGACGCTTATTTTACGATTTTTTCCAGGTCCTACCGAATATTCTTCCATTGAAAGAGGAGAAGGGCCTGCAGGCTAGGGGCCCCCGTAGCCGCAATAGGCGCGAGGGGGCACACCAACCCTCCTTATCAAGCAAAGCAAGGAAGTCTTTCCGTTTTAATAAATGTTCTTAAATCAAATATTGTATTTAATTTGTGAAAATATTTAGTTTAATTGAATTAATTGCTCGGGAAAATGAAAATATCTCAGTTTGTCAAATTGGAGATATTTATGAGCAAAGTCATTTTACCTGTTATAGCATTCTCTGTTGTGCTTTTGTCCGGGTGCGCTAGCTACAATGCAGCACCGTTAAACAGTCTTTCTTCACAGATGATACAGTCTTCATCTTCTGCAGAAAAGAACGATATAGTCATCGCTGCTAAAGCATTTAGCAAAGGTGATTGCAAACGATATCTCGATAGAGATGTGATAGCGAAAGGGTACCAACCAATTCAGTTATACATTCAGAACAATTCCGATAAGAATTACTCATTTTCTTTGAGCCGAATTAGCCTCTCTTGTGCTAGACCCGAAGAAGTTGCTGAAAAAGTCCATACGTCAACTGCAGGAAGAGCAGCTGGATACGGCGCAGCCGCATTCTTTACATGTGGACTCTTCGCAATTCCTGCTGTTGTAGATGGAGTTAAATCTTCTCAAGCTAATGAAGCATTGGATAATGATTTTTCTTCTAAAACGGCAATGGATCAGACAATCCAACCACACTCGCATTTTAACAAAATAATCTTCGTCCCAGTGAATGAGTATCAGTCAACATTTACTATGACTCTTATTGACCAAGCATCCAACACACAAAAAACGTTTAATGTTTATACAACTCGATAAAATTCATGCATGAAAGTCTCCAGGAAAAAATGGGGTGGATGGAATAAGATGAGGAAACGTTTCTCTGTTCGTTTACAGCTCAGGACGCTCACCTTCGGAAATAGAGAAAAAGGCTCTCTATATCAAATAATCATTTTTGGTGACCAAAACTTCGGGTTGTATTAACAATCTTCCGATTCTAACCCGAGGTTATCAATGAGAAGATCATCCATTGTAAAAGTTTTATTTTTCTTTCTGTTAATTTTTTCGCCTTCTTTTGTAAAAAGCACTGAAAATCATCGAAGTGGCTGGACGGCGTTAGAATATATTTCTAATGGCGAAACAGTTCATCTAGAAATGCCAGCGAATTCTCAAGTTTTACAACAAGGACCTCTAATTAGTGTGGTCAGCACGATCGGGAATATACAATATTCCGTGTGCACAACTAATCCACCTAGAGCCGGTGTTAGTGTCGATCAAGCGATTTCCATGGTAAGTGCAATTATCCAAAATAATGGCGGGTACGTCCAAGGACTCTGTACTGGACAAAAAATGATTTCATGAGGTGCAAGTCCTTGGTTGTGAATACATAAAACACCTCAACAGCCGTCTAAATTCTCTCAAACTCATCTCTCCAAAAATTGCTCTCCGTATCCGGTTCAACCCATCTCGAAATAAACTCCTGGCCTTTCTTCCATGGGCCTTCACCTCTATGGGACCTTCTCGAGCGTTGATATCCCCGGTTCGGTATGCCCAGCAAAACCCGATGACAAGTACAAACAGTAGTTTTTCGATTTTATCTGCGTCTATCATGTGCGTGTCCTCCATGCGGAATCCTCGACTCTTTAGACACCCGAACAGAGTTTCGATTTCCCAACGTCTTCGATACAGCATCAATGGATTCTCGAACTCGATATTAGAGACAACGATCATCTGCTCCTTGGCGCCTCTTCTTCGTTCGACGGAAACATAGAGAGAATGACCCCACAGAATAATGGGGTAATTGACAACCTTTTTACGTCCGAGGTAGTTGCGCAACATCCCTGCTTGAATTGTGAGCCCTTCTTTGGTTTTCAGATGGGAGTTCTGTTTGATTCTGATGATAAAAGGGATCTTGTTCACAATCAGAAATTCGAACCATTCTGTCCCAATAAACTCCCGGTCGGCGAGGAGAACTTCAATTTTTTCGGCACCCAATTGCTGAATCGCTCGTTTTAAGATCGCAACCCGATCTTCAAGACAAGAAGATCCCTCGAGATCTAGCACAGCCCAAAAGATGGGAATACTGATGCCTAAATAGGCGACTGAAAGCACAAGAATATTGATGGGACTCTTTCCCCACTTCCAGTTTGTGCGATCGAGAATGAGGGTGTATTTATCTCCGAGAGGAAACAGACGCAAAACCAATAAAACGATAGAGCTTATGTCGAATGAAAATCCGGTGAAAAATCGACAGACTCTACGGTAAGAAGACTCCTCCTTCACAGAGGTCTTGAAGGCTGCAGCAATTTGGGTAAGATTGACCGTTCTTACGGCGAAAAGAGCTTGAAGAATCTGAACTAGGCAATTAAGACGGGACTTGTGCCAATCGAAAAAATCGGATAAAGTTTCTTGCAACTCGCTGATGTGTTTCATTGTACCTCGATGCTTGAATACCAACGAGATATGATCGCTCTTCAGCGAGCCTTTGTCATCAATTTATTTTTTGTCCAGTACAGAGGTCCAAGGATTGAAAAAATCTAAGGTCAATAATCAATGGCTAGTTGATTTAGATGGTGGAAACTCTCAGCACCTGGTCTTTTTCAAAGGTCGAATCATTGTGACTTCTAAAAACATCTACTATTTAGAAATGCTTTCTTCTGATGGGAATGTTTCAGCTGCAGAGTTTTTTAATCACTGTTGGATAAGGTAAACATGGCGCGATTTCTGAACGGGTTTAACATTGTAGGTGTTTTTTCAATGCTAACACTCGCTACTGCTGCTGTGGTGCCAATCCAAGCGGCTGCAACTATTCCTGCGGCGAATCACAGTGAGCAAATTGTAAGATTTGCTCATGAAGCTTATTATAATGCGAACGCCATTGCCAAAAGAGAATATCAAAAGAATGTCAGGCAAGAATTGGGAAGATTTGGAAGAGGAGATTGCCCTGCCGTTCTTGCTTATCTTGTAGAGCTTTATGCAGAAAACTTGGTTAATTTATTAATTCCCGCAACACGAACTCTATCCAAAGAGAAAGCCTTAGTATTTTGGACGGAAGTTGAAAAAGATGTGATTAGAACGATTGAAAGTTGCGAACCTTGCAGGAAGAACTCTTCAGTTAAACAAGAAAAGTCAAGATATGTTCGCTCGTTAATTAGATATCAGAAAATCCTGCTCTAAAAGTGTGCCGATCGAGATTAATGTAATTATGCCGCCTCCCATTGTTAAGAACATCCAGGATCTGATTTTTTACCAATACGCTAAAATCATTGCAGCATCTGCGGGAATCTCTGTGTGTTCGAGTCACACCACCCTCAATTTCCATAGACGCAAAGAATCTGTCTGATTAAGCTGTGGTAAGTTAACAATGGTTGATTTATGCCTATAACACTCGTAGAAGGAAAAATTACAAGATCGGAACTTGCAGAAATCTCTAAAGAGCGATTCGGAGACATGGTCAAGGCTGTAGTAGACGTAAAGCGTGGTGTGATGATTGTGGGTGCAGAGTTACATTCCGACGAAGAGGCTCTTCTGTTAGAGCAGGGTTCGGAGCAGCGAGATTTGTGGGGCATCAACATCTATCCAGAGAAAACCGATGAGGGGTGGATTGAGTTTGATTCCATGATTAATTTAAGACCTTCTCAAGGGAACTTCTCGCGTGATGTGTGTGATCCTGAAGCCCGTCAAAAAATCATAAAAATTGTGAGCCAGCTGGTGCAAGAATCATGATGCAACATCAATCACTGGCGGCAGGAAGATGGTTCAATTTTACTCTTGCTGAACAATTGGGCAATATTGGTAGCGAAGTGAGTCGCACGATCCGTGCGCGCGGGGATGAAAAGCGTTTTAATGGTGCTGTCATGCGTGCACTTGAGCTGTTCGAGTTGACCATCAGCGATCCTAGATGGCGAAAGCGTCTGAAAGAGCTTACGCGCGCACGCGAACTGTTCTGCGCTGCTGTATGCGGAAGCAACATGTATGGAACATCTCTTGAAGATCTCGATAGATACTTCTTACGCTTTGCACTAGCCGCGCGCGCAAAACGCTAGCATAAAGACTTGCGAAGCATGTACATTTTTGCGTTTTTCTCAAATCCTTCCCGCGTAAATTCAATCTCATAACCGTGTTTTTGGTAAAACGCAAGTGCTTCCCATGACATTGTGAGAAGGCAAGAAGTTGGGCAATTGCGCTTTTTCCCAAGTTCTTCTGTTGCTTTCAGTAACTTGCTACCCCACTTTTTGTGGCGATGATCCGACTTCACCCACAGCCATTCGATAAAGAGAAATCCGTACATCGTGCAGCCTGTTACTCCAGCAAGAATATGAGAATTGCGATCTTTTATTGTGAAGGCAAAAGGAATCGTATCTCCCATTCCGGCGGCTCTAGCCTCTTCCAAAACCCCGCGGCGGATCAGATCTACTTCCTCTGGAAGGGGATTTTCTGTGTAACTCATATTCACTTCCTCCTCATCAAACATGCTATACCTCCAAATTGCTCATATGCCTTATATATCAAAAAAGAAGGTAGCAATGACAATTTTTTCTGAAAAAAGAGAACATTCCATCATCCTTGCTGTCACTATCGGCAGTATTTTAGAATGGTATGAAATCTACCTCTATGTTTTCTGGTCTCCGATCCTTTCCAAGCTCCTTTTTAATCATCCATCGGAAATGGTCAATTTAATCGGCACCTTTCTGCTCTTTGCGGTCGGGTTTTTGGCAAGACCTTTTGGCGGAATCATTTTTGGGCGCATCGGCGACCTCTTCGGAAGGAAAAAATCGCTCATTCTTTCCATCGTGGTACTTGCTATCCCTTCTTTTGTGATGGGAATGCTCCCTACCTACGAAAAGATCGGCCTTGCAGCGCCGCTCATCTTTGGAATCACGCGCCTACTCCAAGCGCTCCCTGCCGGCGGAGAACTACCTGGTGCATTCTGCTATCTTTATGAAAGTACACACATGCACCATCGAAGATATATGACGAGCTGGGGTGCAGTTGGCAACCAGGTCGGCATCATCATTAGCATGTTCGAATGCTACCTTCTCGAACAATTTTTGACTCCTGAGCAGCTGATCTCTTGGGGATGGCGTCTTTCCTTTATGCTAGGAGGGGTGATTGCGCTATTTGGTTTTTTCTTAAGATATCGATTGTACGAGACCCCGCTCTACAGAGACATGGAAAGGCACCATCATGTTGTAAGGCAGCCCATTCTAAAAGTCGTGAACCACTACAAGAAAAACATCCTTATGGGGATTTTCTTCTGCCTGTCGAATTCTGTAGGGTTTTATCTCATTTCTGTGCTTTTTCCAGTCTATTTTTCGACGATCTTGAACATTCGTTACGATAAAAACATTCTAATTAGCTTGTGTATTCTGATCCTTACGACGATACCTCTTCCTTTTATTGGCATGCTCGGCGATCGATTCAGCAATAAAAAAATTCTGATCGGATCTTCTCTTGTCATGATCGCTTTGCTCTATCCTCTTTATCTATCTATCGCGAGTGATAAATCCGTTCTATCTTTGATCACAGCAATCATATTTATTCTTGCTTTTACTTGCCTAACTGCTCTCATTCCTTATCGATTTGCAGCCCTTTTTCCCACACCTGTTAGATACACGTGCGTGGGCGTCAGCTATAACCTGGTTGATGGCATCTTAGGGGGATTTAGTCCTGCGCTTGCTCTATATTTTCTAAGCCGCGCCCAAAATGAGACTATTTGCTATTGGATGGTGTTCGTTAGTGCTTTAATATCGCTTTTTGCTTTTTTTAAAATTAAAGAAGAAAATGAGCATCTGGTGTAGTTTTAAAGATATGTCAAAAGAGAAACGACAACTTTATTATTCTGATCGACTGGATGATTTATATCTCCATCTCAAGCAGGCGGCCAAAGAGATGGCTGGGTATCCAGAGAACCAGATTTTTAACTATTCCAAGTTTTCTCGCTTCTTAAAATTTTCTATCAACAATGTCGGAGATCCCTTTGATAAGGGAAGCACCTATCGCTTGCATACGCATGACTTTGAAAAAGAGGTGATCGATGAGTTTGCCCATATTTTCCACGCCCCCAAAAACGAGTACTGGGGCTATGTCACGAACGGCGGAAGCGAAGGCAATTTATTTGGCCTCTATTGTGCAAGAGATCTTTTACCGGAGGGCATTGTCTACTGCTCGGACGATACCCATTACAGCATCTTCAAAAACACCCATCTCCTTCGGATGCCCTCAATAAAAATCGAAGCTCTTCCCAATGGAGAAATCAATTATCGCAAACTCCAAGACGCCTTGATTGCTAATCACAATGTTCCCCCCATTATCGTGGCAAATATTGGAACAACCATGAAGGGCGCGGTAGACAATATCACCCACATTCTTCAAATTTTGCATGACCTTAAAATCGAGCGCTATTACATCCATTGTGACGCTGCACTTTTCGGTATGCTCCTTCCCTTTCTCCCGCCTCTCCATTCCCAGGCTTTTGATTTTCGCTCTGGAATCGACAGTCTTGCTATCAGTGGCCACAAGATGATCGGCATGCCAATTCCCTGCGGAGTCGTCCTTACAAAAAAATCTCACAAGGACCTAATCGTACGCGATATCGAATACACCGGCAGTAGAGACAGCACGATTACTGGCTCACGCAACGGATTTACCCCCCTTCTCTTGTGGTACGAAATGATCTGGCGAGAAAAAAGGCATGTTATGGAAAAGCTCGCACAAGAGTGTATCAAGAAAGCGGTCTACGCCGTGAAGAAGTTTCACAAATACAAGATCAATGCCTGGCGCAATGAGAATTCGATCATCGTAATCTTCCCTCGCCCCTCAGAAAGTACCCGCAACAAATGGCAGCTCGCAGTCGAGAAGGAGATCGCCCATATCATCACCCTCCCTCAAGTCACCTACAAAATCATCGATACAATCGTTGAAACCGTTGCAAGGGACCTCGGGAACCCATCCAACTAGTTGGATAGGTTCAAAAATAGTATTATTTCTGATGCCCAAACGATAAAACTGGCGTAAAAGGGCTCAGATCTATACAATTCAATTCTTTTTAAGCAGTAGATTCTATAGATAACCCACAAACAAAGGAAATAATCGTGGCAAAATCAACAGGAACAATCAAGTTTTTCAATATGCAAAAAGGCTTTGGCTTCATCACACCAGATGACGGCGGCAAAGATCTTTTTGTTCACAAGAATAATGTCCAAGGCGATGCACAAGATTTGCGCGAAGGACAAAAAGTTGAGTATGTAGAAGCTCCTGGACGCAAAGGTCCCGAAGCTACCGAAGTGTCAACTCTTTAATTTTCTTCATCTTTTTCAAAGGCAAGGGATGCTAAATCCCTTGCTTTTTTCTAAATGCAGTACTTCTCAAAGAGAAGGCGCATTTTTATCACATCAGGTTTCATGCTGCCCTCTTTGTTTGTGCTTGCCTGAGGTATGCTGCTAGCGACGTGTAGATCCCAATACGCTCTATTTTTCCCGTCGAAGCGATGGGCGTTGGTATTTTCAAATTTTACACCCTTTTTAGAATAATGGTACGTAGTAGACGCGACCTTTGCGATAAGCGCGGAGGCGATTGATTCTTCAAAGTGATAATGTTTATCTAGCCAATTGCCAATATTTGCGATTTCCTCCAAACGTTTCGCAAGAGATGAATAACAAAAAGAGACATTAACAAACGTCGCATATTTGCTAGGGGACACTATCTGGAAGCTATGTTCTACCTTAAGTACCTCTTCGCCTTTGGGCATTAACGCATATTCCAAAACTAATTCTAAGGCAGTTTTAGGTAACGGATACTCTTGCTGTGGTGCTAGCGATCGCATGTAAGGCACCTGTTTGGGTATTAGCTGCTTAAAATTGACTTCAACTCTTGGACGGGTGCAAGACCCCACGTTTGACTTGTTAATTTGCTCTACAAGCCCGCGAAGAGATGAATAGGGGCTAGAGGCTGTTGTGATGTGGGTGCCTATGTTAAAGGTCCATAAAGCTTTGGTCGTAATGTATTGATGAGGATTACCTGGTAATCGGCAGGGGTTTTGCGGAGAAGGCTTTTCTGGTTTCACGACATCCAATGTGCAACAATAGTCTGTACGTATGAGCATTTCGATATAAGTCCGCACCTCTTCACTTTTACCGATATGAGCCCGTGCTGCAATAGAGATCAATCGATTGAGAACTGCCTCTACCTTCTTGATAGAAATACCAAGAAAAATCGACGACTTGGAAGCTGAGTCGAAACATTCTTCGCAATCGATCATTTGATTCAGCGTTGCAGTTAAATATTTAAGGTTAAAAATGTCTTTCGGCTGCAGTGCGACTTGTAGACTCATGGGAAAAAACTCCGTTTTTGTCCGAAGATTTTACGCCTCTGAAAATAAAACGAAACAAAAATCGTGATTGTGGCTCTTCGCTATGAGGGGAGCTGCTCTCAATCTTTATCAAACTGAAGCTTCGGGATAATCTCTAAATCGGTAGGACACATTACCAATCGAGTAGTCTTGAGTGAATGGTGAAAAGTCATCTGCATAAAAGCGGTAGCTATCCATTAAAGACTCTCTCACAGTTTTATAGCGTAATCGAGTTGTTTCAGCATCTGCTCCTGTGATTCTGTCCAATGCTTCTAACATTCCAAATAGATTCGATACGACGCAGTTGGTAGAGTTGCCCTGTACACCGATCGTAGCAAAATTTACCGAGTTTGAAAATTCGGGCTGGCTACTTTTAACGGGGTAGTCCATGAGTTTTAGCATGTCCATAAAAGGAAAGCGTTCATCGAGCATCGATCTGATTTGTGTTAAAGCAACGTCTTTAGTTAGCTCTCTTTTCATGGTGATATTTGGACGATTGACCCAATATAAATTAAACATTTCACCATTCTTTTCTACGATGAGATAGGTCTTGTGCATGGTATCAGTTGGAAAGGAAAGAGTAGGGCACTCGCCATTTCCAAATACGATCGGCAGGGCAAATCGACTGCGATCTTCTGCAAAATAGATCTGCCATTCGATTTTTAACATCAGTATGCACATTTGTATCTTGAAAAACATCGCAGCAGGTAAAAGGCTAACTTGAAACCCTGTCATAGGGTCTACGAACCAGATGCATGTGCCAAGTAAATTACCCAACGCTTTTAAGATATTTTGGATGAAAAAAGAGAGGTGCATTAATGGGTTGGTTGTTACTTCGGTGTAAATTGGCCCGCTTCCAGATATTATGCGGATCAGGCCGGTAGCTAAAAAAAATGCCTGAGCGATGAGTGCGATCGTAACATCTACAATTGCCAGTACGGGGACAAGAAGACCGGATAACCTTATCAATAGCTCCTTGCTAAAACAGTCCAAGTCTGCTTTTTTAATGCATGTCAAAATTAGAGCCATCACGTACAAGGTAGTGTTTGCAATCTTGTGAATATACTCTTGTGATTGTAAGGCTTCTAAAGACTCCTCAAAGCTTCTCGCCGTGCCGATTAGCTCTAAATGTTCTCTAGAAAATATTTCTCTTCGGACTCCCTGATGTTCCGCATATGGATGGCTGGCTCCTAACTGTTCTATCATAGATAAACTATGCACAGGACTACAGGGAGTTGTGAAGTGTTGATTGGTGTTTGATGAGAGAATGCCAAGAGCTATGTGTTTATCTGAGGGTTCGCTTACAGCGATCCCGGCAAAAGGGTGTAAAATCCCCAGAGCGCTTCCCAGGAATAGCGGGGCTACAGCGTTGCAAACTCTCTGAATATGCTGCCACGGAAGATTAAAATCGGCCTTCTCCCCGAGATAAAAAGATCGCCCAATCACATATATGAAAGTTGGCAACACAAGCAGGGAGTGTGCGGCGATATCTAGAGCTGCGGCTGTGGATAGAAGGCTTGCGGCTGCTATGCGGCTGATAGTTTCCGAAGCGAGCACGGAAAATTCTCTGGGAGCATCGTATGCAATCAGAGTCAATTTTTCAGCCGTACTCAAAAAACTTAGACTTGCTGTGTTTGCCATAAATGATTTATTTTAAATTATGCATCTATTTTATCATTATTAATAATAAAATGCTTAATTGTTTATTATTTGATAGTAAAAATATTTTTATAAGTAATCGATAGCTTATAGGCCGGTTGTAAGGACCACGCGGAAGCGGGCTTTACCGCTCATCATGCGCTCGTAGGCTTCGGCTGCTTTTTCGAGAGGAAATGTTTCGTTCATTGAACGCACGCCAGTGAGGGCGCTGAAAGACATCGTGTCTTCGGAGTTGATCGAGGTGCCGCAAGGCCAGCCTGCAATGGTCAGACGGCGTAGTATGAGAGAGACAGCAGAAATTGATAGGGGATCGCCTGCTGCGCCCACGATGAGAAGTTTTCCATTTGCAGACAGTCCTTCGACCGCATCATCGACTGCTTTGCTGCTCGTCACTGTTGATAGGATGACTTTTGCGCCGCCCAGTTTTTGAAGCTCTTCGGCCACCTTCTGGCTCGTGCTGTCGATGTATAGATGTGCTCCGAGTTTTTGAGCGAGGCTCTGTTTGTCTTTGCCTCTTGCGATAGCGACCGTACGAAATCCCATTTTGACAGCAAATTGTACGGCTAGATGTCCAAGACCCCCAATTCCTAAAATCGCGACAGTGTCTCCGGCAATGGCACCGCTATTTCTTAGAGCATTGAAGGTGGTGATGCCTGCGCACATCAAGGGACCGACTTCTACCGGCGAGAGGTTCTCCGGAACGAGAGCTAAAGCTTCGATTGGCACGATGACATAATCTGCATAGCCCCCGTCGTATGTGATGCCCGGGATTTGAAGATAGGAACAGGTCATAAAATCTCCTCTTCGGCAGGAGTTGCACACTTTGCAGTGTCCCCCATGCCATCCGATGCCGACCCTCTGGCCCACTTTCCAATTTGCGGCGTCCTCGCCTATTGCATCGATTACGCCTGCAATTTCATGTCCGGGAACTCTTGGGTATTGAATGCCTGGAAAGAGCCCCTCTTTGGTGAAAGAGTCGCTATGGCAAACGCCGCAAGCTTGGACTTTAACGCGCACGGTTCCTCTTTTGGGGGAGGGGATCTCTTTTTCTATAAGCTCAAAAGGCTTATTGGGTCCCGGAACTTGAACTGCTCGCATTTTTCTCATAGATGAGCTCTCCTTCTAAAGATGTGATTTATAATCTGTATAAGAGGAGAGGTGATAAGTTGCAACACGCCGACTTTCTTTCGGGCACGCACGCGGGCACGGGCACGTTAAATTTAGGGAGAGGCTTGCCTTTTAGCCGCGACACGATATTTCCATTGTGCTATGGAAGAAAATTAGAGGTTTAAACAAGGGGTGTTATGAATTTATATCGTGTTTCAGGATTTGCGCTATTTGCACTAGGCATTATATTGCTGATTTTTGGTGTCTTGGCAACTCAAAGAGCAAGTGAGAAAGTGGTCGAAACAATCACAGGTCACTTTACAAGTGGGACCATGTGGTACTTCATCGGAGGAATTGTTCTGATGGTGGGTGGATTTGGGCTTATCCGCGTCCGTAGTAAAAGAAGATAATCTGAAGAACTCCTGCTTCAAAAGCAGGAGTTTTTTGAACGTGTAGCTCTATTGTGAGCGCACAAAGTGCGTGATCAAAGAGATCAAAAAGACTACCACAAAGATGAAAAAGAGAACTTTTGCGATCTGAGTCGCAATGCCTTCAACGTCTCTGAATCCAAAGATTCCAGCTACAATTGCTACGATTAGAAATAGAAGAGCCCAATATAACATAACTTTCCCCCTCTGTTTTTTCTGCAACCTAGTCTTGTTAGATTTTCTTGTCAAACCGGAATCGCGCATTTGATATCATTGCGAGCCGTATGAAAATTGTCGTGCAGCGTGTATCGCTTGCAAGCGTGGAAGTAGAAGGAAAAATCGTAGGGGCGATCAGCGAGGGGGTGCTCGTCTTTGTCGGCATCACTCATAGCGATACGGCGGCACAGGCTACGTGGCTTGCAAATAAGCTCGTGGGTTTGCGCATTTTTGAGGATGCGCACGGCAAGCTCAATCAGTCGCTTCTTGAGCGCAAAGGATCGGCTCTCATCGTTTCTCAGTTCACCCTCTACGCCGATTGCTCAGAGGGACGCAGACCCTCTTTTACTCAAGCAGCACCGCCTGACATTTCCAAGCCTCTCTACGAGCAGTTTGTGGAGGAGATCCGTAAAACCGGAATTCCCGTCGAAACAGGGGTTTTCGGGGCCGAGATGAAGGTCTCTTTAGTCAATGACGGGCCTGTTACCCTGATTCTTGATCGTTAGCTAACAATCTCCTATGTGCTTGAAAAAAATTGGAAGTCAAGAGTTAAAACAGGGTGAACAGGATTTACAGGATGAGCAAGACAAGAGGAAGAGTTAAAACAGGATGGGCAGGATAAGCAGGATGAAGAAAGAATCTTAAGCTGTATTTTTTCTTCTTTTCTTTCCCATCCTGCTGATCCTGCCATCCTGTTTTAACTCTTGTTCTTGCTTATCCTGTCATCTGTAGAAATTCTTCTGTATTAATTTTTTGTCCAGTACGGAGAAAAATTTCATTTAACATTAAAGTTTCTAGCCTTCAAGAATATATCGCGCAACTGGTATCCTGTTTCCACTTAAAACAAAGGATTTATATGAGCATTCAAGAAATTGCAGTCAGTAGAACTGCTGTTCAAGTAGCAGTAGTGGAAAACGAGGCGGCTACAAGCTGCTGCTGTGATTACGGGACGTTAGCGAAAATGGCAGCTCTCACACTGGCTTCCTACCTCAATGGGCCTGTGTGCAAAGTGCGCGAGTATTTCTACACTTTTTACATCTTGGACGAGATTTGTGAGACAACTGCAGAAAAAGTGACGCAGGTCGTTCTACTCACTTTAGGGATCATCGTGTGTACTCTCTTGACTCCATTTACTGCGCCGCTAGGCGTAGGTTTGCGCGGGCTTGTCGCGTCGCTTGAATCCGAACCCTTCATTTATTTGGGAGATCCGAAAGCAGGGAAGGTGCTTCCTCAAGATCGCAAGATCACCCTTGCGTCGCACAACGTCTGCTGCATGCCCGCTGGTTATGCGATCACCGATGGACAGGTGCTACCTCCCTCATATATAGAGAGAATAGATGCCAATATTGCCCAGATCAAAGCATTAAATCCCGACCTAGTCTGTCTCTACGAGGTGCCGGATATCTGCGATGCTTCTTACATCTCCTCTCAATTGCCCGAGTATCCCTTTGTTATCCCTGTTGCTGGAGTAAGGGCAATCGGCCCCTCTTCCATGATGTACGTGGCAAGCAAATATGAGATCGTCCAGAGTTCGGTAGCATTTGTCCCTTTCGAGAAGGGAACAGAGCTTACTGGACGAGCACAATGGTCAGAGAAGGGGTACCTGTCTTTCGATATCCGAAGCCAAGGCGCGAAAAGCTCTTTTGCCACCGTGATCTCGACACATTTGCAGCATTCAGAGATTCCTGCCAAGCCCGAACCCGATGAGGTGAAAGCTCGCTTCTTGCAAATGAAAAGAATCGCTAAATTGATACAGCAAAAAATAGAAGAGAATCGCAATGTGATCTTCACAGGCGATTTGAACATGGAAAATGAGGAGCAAGTGAAGATGCATCCCATTTTGGATCCGCTCTTGCTCAAATGCGACTCATACATTCAAGAGTCGTCTACTTGGATGGGAGATAAGTGGTGCGCAAAACTGATGGATAAACCAGCTTCTGGTCCACTTGTCTTAGACTATACCTACACAGCGGGGCTGGTGCGTGCAATCTCCACAAAAATTCTGAACCAACCCTTTGAGAGCTCGGAGTTTTTCCCGGACGTACTATCCGATCACTCCCTTCTTTTTAGCACAATTACACTTGGATAGAGCTACTTATTTTTTGGGTTAAAGTCCAAGATTTGCACGCCCTTTTCTCCAGGGATGGCGATCTGGCCTGGAGCGGAGTTTAGCTGCTTTTGCAGAGAGGATAATGGTTTGGAAGCTGTAAATCTGCCTAACTCTCTACCTCGGCTGCTGCAGAGAAACCACTGATCGCTATAGGCGTATCTGTATAGAAAACGGTTGCCAAGTACGGGAAAAATATCCGCAGGGCCTTTTGAGCGATCAAGGGCGATGGCTTGATTAAAAAATAGAAGCTCATTGCCCTCTTTATCATAGAGAATCTGCGATGGATTATCGGAAGAATATGAGTATTTGTCTTTTGTAAACTCACTTCCAAAATGAATACACACTTTGTCTTGAAAGAGTTGCATGCAAGTAACGGCGTTTCTACCCTCCATTCTACTGTAGCCGGGAGTGATAGTAGAAAGAGGCGCTCCCGTTGCATAATCCCATATGCGTATCTCTCCATAGTAGGAATAGCTGGAGATGACGTGTGCATTTCCCTTTAAATCGAGTGTAGCAGGAGCTTTACGGAAGTTGAGGGGATTGTAAGTAGATACGGGCATGGCAAAGCGCTCTTTTGGTTTTCCACATAAAGGTTGTTCACAAACTGTTTTATCATCGAGAAAGAAAATAGAGCGCGTTTCTTTAGAAAAATAGGGTAACTGTAATGGACCGAAAGTATGCTTTGCGACCTCTTTTCCGATAAAGTCTAATACGAACACCTCTTTTTCACCGAAACCATAGCGGTTTTCAAAGAGCACGATTTGGCTGGTATCTTCATAAATCGCCTCTACTTCGGTGTCTCTTGAGAGAAGATCAAATGTACGCAACAACGATCCGTCTTTGCGTGAAAACACAGCGAAGGATCTCCTAGTGTTTTCGTCGAAAACGAGAAATAGTTCCGCTTTTGTGAGATGAGCAAGTGCAATCTGTATGCGGTGTATAATGAACTTATATCCTATATTTACCTGGTCGAGATCGACCTTGCAGACAAAATTGCCACTTAAGTCAAAGGCATTCCAATACCGAGTATCTTCAGCAACAGCTAAAAAGCAGTTAGAGACGACGTGCTCGTGCGCGGAGGAGTAGCCTCCCATATGATCAGTTCCATAGGAGAGCTCTTTTGTGGAGAAGGCGACGTCTGCAATGTTCCTCTGGAATTGAAGGAATTCGGCTTTTGTTGTGCAGGTAGCAGGAGCGCCCAGCTGGGGGAGGACGCATCTCCAGACGCGGTCGGTACTTAAGTTTGTATTTAGCGTTTTACAGCTTGTGCACGCAGACAGGATATCTTTAGGCTCAAGGAAGCTGGCAGCATAGGCGTGTAAGATAGCGGGCAGCCTTTCCAATTTGGTGCGAGAGTCTTTCTGTGGAGGCGGGAGTAATCCAAGCCCATTTACTGTACCCGCATCTAGATTTGCTTTTGTAGTCATAAAACCTCAAATTAATGCGACAATTTTAATATATAATTATTAATATCTCAATATTTAAAATAAGTTTTATTAGTATGCTTAAGAAATTTTTTTAATCCAGGTGCGCCCAGGACCGATGAGGATCTGGTCTGGGAAGCACTCGTCGACCGCTCGCACGACTCCGGGAAAGCCCTCTAAATTATAGTCGTGGCCCGAGAATATGCCTCTTTTTTGCATCTTGGGCAGCCAGGCGGCGATATCCTCTTTGACAAAGGGGTAGCTGTGGTTGGCGTCGATAAAGACCAGATCGAGGCCATTGGGAAGCTCGGCTGCTGCTTCGACTGAGGTTTTGCGAACAACGTGTGTCTTGGGGTCGCTTGCAAAATGGGCGAGCACCTCCTGATAGGCCTTCTCATAAGTTGCTTGAGAGAGGGCAATGGGACCTGCTTCTTTTGTCAGGTACTCATCCGAAAGCTGCCAGGGGTCCACCAGATAGAGAGTCGCTTCAGGAAAGAGAGCTCGGAAGAATTGGGATGTCGTGCCTCGAAAGACCCCGATCTCTACAATGCTACGAACAGGAACATCCCAAAGAATGCTCATCGCTTTTAAATAGGCGGCAGGCCTGTGAACGGAGGCAAGCGTAAAAATATCCTGCCAAAGAAATTGATCATTCATCATATTTTTCCTTTAGCAGTTCTGCGAAATAAGTTTAAGCTTTTCCTGGCGGGTCATCTTTTTGATTGCAATCTCGCGTTTGGTCGCTTTCGAGCGATTGGGGTGCTTCTCGCGGAAGAGGATAGAGCGAGGTTTGGAGAAGCGAAAGAAGCGCGCCCCTTTTTTTCCGTTTAAGTGGGCAGCAAAACGGCGATCCAGGTTGGTCGTAATCCCTGTATAGAGCTTGCCCGACGCTGTCTCAATGATGTATACTTCCCACACTACTTTTCCCATGTTTTAATTAATATCATTTATGACCCATTCACTTCTCCCAAAAGATCCGAGCGGCTGTCCCTTTCTTATTCTTGCTCCCATGGAGGGGGTCGGGGACCGCTGTTTTCGTAAGGCGATGGCTTCGATCGGCGGATTTGATGAGGCGGTAAGAGACTTTCTGCGAGTCCCGAAAAATGCGCATGTTAAGAGCCTAGCTCTTGTCTATCAAGCCGATGAGCTAGCCCCCATTCCACTTGTAGCACAGCTGATGGGATCGGATCCGGATCTCATGGCTGATATGGCCAAAGAGATGGTGGCAAGAGGCGCAAATCGAATCGATATCAATTGCGGCTGCCCCTCCAATACGGTGACTGGAAGAGGAGCGGGATCAAGCCTCCTCAAAGAGCCGCGGTTCCTTTATCAGGTGGCTAAAGCGGTTGTGCAGGCTGTCGCTATTCCGGTCACGATAAAGATGCGCTCGGGATATGAGGATATCTCTTTATTCAAAGAGAATCTGCTGGCAGCAGAAGAGAGCGGCGCACGGTATATCACCCTCCACCCGCGCACAAAAGTCGATGGGTATGGGCCGCCGGCGCGCTGGGATCTAATCGCCGAAGCAAAGTCGGTTCTGAAAATTCCGCTCGTGGGTAATGGAGACATTCTCAATGTGCACGACGCACTTAAGATGCTTGAGATGACGCGCTGCGATGCGCTTATGATCGGAAGGGGGAGCGTGATCAACCCGTTTATCTTTCACCAGATTCGCGCCCACTTTTCTAAAATAGAGTACAAGCCGCAATGGGCGGACGTTCTGCGCTATTTTGAGATCTACATGGCAGAAATTCCAGAGCAAGCCTCTTTAAAAGTCAGAGTAAATAAGCTAAAGCAGCTGATGAGCTTTTTCTTCAAAGCAAATGGAGCGCTCCTAGAGAAGCGCTCGTTAATTCTAACCTCTCAACATCCCGACCCCGACTCATTTTTGGAGTTCGCACTTCCTCACTTAAAAGAGGGGTGGGAGCAAAAGGGTCTATCTCTTTTTGCGAATGACCAGTAGAACGATGCCTAAGATTATTAAAGCGCCGCCACCGATTTGTAGCCCACCAGCTATTTTTTCATAGCGATCAGCTTCGGCAGATCCTGCTTTGATCTTGTTTTCGGCACTTCCTGCAATCATACCGCCGACATCTTTAGTGTAGGGGCTTAAAGAAAAGAGGCCTTTACTTTGGTCCACGCTCTTTTGCGCACTTGAAATCTGTTTCCTGCCTTCCAATACCTGTGTTTTGATGTAGAATGATCCCAAAAGCATCGCCACACCGATGATAAATACAACAACTCCAAGCTTCTTCATAGAAAAACCCTCCCCGGGTGATTTTAATTTTTATTTGACACACTGCCTTAAAAATGTAAAGCGTTTTGCTGCCTCTTCTGTATACTAGCCGCTCAGATTAACGAAGGATTAAGAATGCAAGACGAGTGGCAATTTTGTGTGAAGTGTTTGGAGGGGGTCTCGCGCTCCTTTTCGCTTCCGATTTCGATGCTTGAGGGGGACGTGCGCAAAAGTGTCACGTGCGCTTATCTTCTTTGCCGCATTGTCGATACGATCGAAGATGATCGTGCGCTGTCGCAAGAAAGGCGAGACTCTCTCTTTCGAGCCTTTTTAGCTTTTTTGCATGACAAGATCTCAGAAGTTGCTTGGGCTCACGAGGTCGCACCCCTGGAAGGAAGCGAGAGCGAAAGAGAGCTAGCACACGGGATGGCGCAGGTTTTATGTGTCCTTAAAGAGCTGCCAATAAATATGCAGGAGGCTTGCAAAAGATGGGTGCAAGAGATGTGCATGGGCATGCAGCTATACAGTGTGCGGCCCAAAGGTGTAGACGGTATCCGTGCGCTTATCGACTTAAACGATCTTAATCGCTACTGCTACTTTGTTGCAGGAACCGTGGGCCATCTATTGACCGAGCTCTTTCTTTTAGAGCATCCCGATCTTTTACAAGAGGCAGCTCCTATTTTAGAGCGCCATGCTGAGGCATTTGGCGTTGCTCTCCAGCTTGTCAACATTTTGAAGGATCTTGCAAAAGACCGTGCAAGCGGCTACTCCTTTATTCCGCGCTCTTTAGGTGTCTTTAATTGCCAGCCGGAGCTTGCTCACGAAAGACTTCAGCCCCTCTTTCATCTTGCTTACACAAGCTTGGATGATGCCATGCAGTATGTGTTTGCGGTCTCTTCTGAACTGCGCTCTATTCGGCTCTTTCTTTTGATCCCTCTTCTGATGGCAGTTGCGACTTTGAAGCTCGCAGAAGGAAATGATGCGATTTTTCAGACCGGGAGCCGCATCGCCATTTCGCGAAATGAGGTGGAGAGCTTGGTCCAAGCTGCGCTTGCCTATGCGCAAGATGACCATGCGCTCAAAGAGCTTTACGCCGCTCTAATTCAAGGTGTCGATGCCTTGGAAGCAGTCGGCAATGACCTGAACCTCAGCCGGGTCTAATCCCAACGTCAGTCGTACGGTGGTGTATTTTTCTCCCGGAAGCACGGTGAAATTAGAGTGATAAAAACCGAGGCTTGATCTACAAAAGATCGGGTGTCCTGCTGCTAAGCATTTCAACAAAAGAGATCCCATCACAAACGCGCATCCGCGCTCATAATGTAAAGGCCCTTCGATCTTAAAGTCGACAAAACCTGCCTGCGCATCTGCTTTGATCGGAACGATGTAATAGCACGAGCCATCTCTACGTACGAGTTTATCCGAGAGTTTATCTAAGAGAGCTCGTGTATTGTCGAAGATCTCTTTGCGGTAGAGATCCAGCTCGGAGCTGGCATGTTGATAAGCGAGACAAAACCAGTTGGCGCTTAACCGATCTGTCTGAAGTAAGGAGTTGTATAAAAGCGAATCAAAAGAGTTCCATTTAGAATCTTCATTGTGAATCATAAAAAAGGGGGCGCCGCAGTAGTTGTCCATGCCAAAGAGGTCATATTTCAGGCCGCTTCTGTAGCAGATGATGTTGAAGAGACCCTTTTCTATCTCGGGTGCAAACTCACTCAGCAGCTTTTTGACGTGAGGGGATTGGATAAAGTCGATCGTGCAATCGATCGCGACAGTGAGAGGCTTCTCTCTTTTTGCATTTAAACATCTATGCAAGGTGTCAGCTACCTTTTCCAACTGATAGTTGGTAGGCTCTTTAGTGATTCTTTTCAGAACAGGGTTGAATTGCACTAAAAGAAGATCGACCTCTTTGTAATCCTCATCCCTTGCCTCTTCGACCGAAGAGCTGTTTCCGATTGCAAGCGAGGTGTTGATACACTCGTAGTAGGTGTTCTCTCCAAAGAGGATGCGTGGAGTTTTACCCACGCTTTTTTCCACAGCTTTAAAAACTCCTGCAAGACTTGTCATGCCGGAGGAGTGGAGCGTGTAAGAGGTAAGTGGTTTTAAACTTGTGGGAATAAAAGTGACAATGCGTTCGTAAATGGAAGCAAAATCTTTGTGCTCAAACGGGGAGAAGATCTCTAGCAGGGCCGTTAGGTCTGCGTGTATGAGTTCGATATGCGAGGCAACATCGAAAAAGGAGAGCTTGTTTCCCTGCTTTTGTAAAAGCTCAAGCTGCTGCTTAATTTTAAAAAAAGAGAGCTGAATGAGGGTCGATTTTGTAAGAGAGCTTGTAATGCCCTTCCACTCTTTTTTCGAAATGAGGTCTAACAACCCATGCAGCAACTTGATTGTCCCCTTCAACATCAGATGCTTTTGAGGGTGGTGAGCAAAAGCCCTCTCATCGACAGAGTTGAGAAACGAGGCAAACTCTTTTTTCACTGCATAGGGGAGTGGAGGGAACGCGACATTTCCTGTAGAAGAGGAGGCTTCTATGAGGCCGTGATCGAGCTCTACGCGGTTGACAGATAGCCCAAACCGAGAGACCCACTCTAATAGAAATTGTTCTTGGAGATAGCGCTCTTGGGATGAACAAGAGTCCATGGGAAGAAGACGGATCCCCCCAATCCCTTCCTGCTCCATGCGTTGCACAAAGAGAAGATCATTTAAGTTGAGAGCGGGGCCTTTCCAAGCTTGGGCAAAAGAGGTTTGAAAGTTTTTCCACGCCTCTCGCCACTCTGTGCGCTCCGCTCTATCCGGAGGCAAAACAGCAGTTAAATCGACAAACACTTTTGTGTCCGTCTCTTGCAGTTTTGCAAGACATCTTGCAGCACTCTCTTCACATCTCTCCTCTTTTGCCACCTCAATGCAAGAAGGCAGATAATCTTGTAACTGGTAGGGCCGAGTTAACATCAGGGGAAAGTCGAGTGGCTGAGGCAGCCTCTCTTTCCACGCTAGCATCCGCTTTTTATAAGTATCAGAGACGTGAGAGGCAGGGATTCTTGCGTAATAGTCGCCCGTCTCCGGATGTGCTTGAACAGAGATGCCGAAACTAGGAAAGATCCAGTCGATCAGCCAAGAGTGGATTCCAGAGCTCTTGGCAAGCCAGCGCTTCTCGAGAAAATGGAGCAGCTCTTTTTCTTCTGGCGAATTTGCACGAATCTGGGAGAGGAGCCTTTTGTTGAGATGCCAAGATTGATAGGGTGCCAGAGCAGAGGCAGAAGTTTTCAATATCTGGACAAAAGAGTGTTTGGCAATAGCGTCACAAAGCTCGCTCAGCATGAGGCACTCTTTTGCAAACGGGGGGCAAATGGTGCCGGCGACCCTAGAGAAAATGGATGCCGATTTAAATAGGGTTGCTATGCTGTAAAAGAAGGCTTTTTCCGAGACTTTGGTGCAAATGATGCGCACATTTTCCAAAGGCGAGGCAGGAGGGGCTAAAGATAGCTCGAAGTGAGAGGGGAGATCGTCTAGTTCCGCTCTGCTACAGACAGGCAGAGCGAAGAGGATGATGAAAAGCAAGATCCTGTTCACAACACACGTATAGCCGGAAAAGAACAGCCTGTCAAGAGTGTTTACCAAAAAGAGCCATTCCCAGTGTGGCTGATTTTGATTGTTGTTCAAAACTAAGACTTTACATAGTGCCTCTAGAGACATGTCGGGAGTACGGGAGAGCACTTCGTGTCCCTTTCCGCACCCCCTGCTGGCCCCTTTGCGACTCACCTCACTTTGCCAAATCGTGTCCTCGGAGTCGGGGCGTGTATAACACAGCCCCGAACGTGCTTTGCACTCTCCTGTGGTACGATTTTGCTGTGCGATCTGAGTCGATTGGCTGCTCGCGCGTTCGTCTCCCCGCGGACTTACGTCTCGGGCGGGGCCCCTTTCTCACGTCGTGTCGCAGTGCCCATTCTTTTTCAACACCGCGAGAATCGCGGTGTTCTTGAAGAGGCGCTGACGAGTTGTTTTACTTCGAACTGCTGTGATTACTCTTCGAGAATAGCTCTGCGACACGACGCGAGAAGGGACCCGCCCCGAGACGTAAGTCCGGCGGGAAGTGAGCGCACGAGCAGCCAACGGTTTCAAGCTGCACAGAGAAATTGCACCCACAGGAGAGCGCGAAGCGCGTGGGGGGCCGTGTTATACACGCCCCTCCGACGAGGATGCGATTTATCAAAGCAGATTGAAACTCAAGAGGGGTCGCGGGGGACGCGCACACGAAGTGGCGTGGAACCCGACATGTCTCTAGAGGCACTAGTAAGGGTTTAGTTTTAAACAAAAATCAAAATCAGCCACAACGGGAAATGCTCTCATCGGGAATAGTTTACCTAAAAAGGTAGGCTCTGCTATCTTTTTCACTCAAATTATGGCACATCCAGTAAAAAGACAGAGAACAGAGCCGCATAATGCTGCGAGCACCCCTCCTCCTCAGGAGAGTGGTAAGCCACAAAACCTTTCCTTTGGCATTCAAGCAACAATTGCCGGATTTCTCGGCGTACAGGAAATTTTAAGTGTAAGGCACGTTTGCCGTAGCCTCAATCACAATTTAAATTGCGAACATGTCTGGAGACAGTTTATCCAGCAGAACTTTCCCGAAGTCGATCTCACCAAAGTGTCAGACAATAAGGCGAAATTCAAAGAGCTACATCAAACCGTTCAAGAGAACATCCGGAAGGGTCAGTTTTCAATCCGTGAATTTAATTTGGACAAAGATCGTACCCGCGTTGACACCTCCTTGCAATCCATCTATCTGCCAATTAGCACGGCCCACACACATCCTGTTTCTAACTGCTTTGTCACGAATTTTGAGATGTCAAAGCTGCCGGACATCCCCTTCATGCTGGACGCCCCCTTCACCCAATGTGAAGCATATGATTTCAGCGGCAAGCTGATCTGTAAGCCCGACCTTTCCAAGAGTCCTTTTTCCTCTCCTCGCACTTTTATCCTATCCTACCTTACAGCTAGCGAGCTCTTTCTTATGGCGCATCCGGCCGGCACCAAGGATGCCACTTGTGCTCGCTTTTCTAGGACGGATGGATCCTTTTTAAACAGTTTCACATTCTCCTACGCCAAGACTGCTTTTAACACGCGAGTCGTGAAGGCCATCGACTATTTGGCACAACAGATCATCTTGCAAGAAGAGCATCGTCCGCAAGGCAATCGTTTTACTGTCGTAAATTTTCAAGGCAAAGAGGTTCAGAAATACACCTTTCCTAAGGGGCAGCTATCCCAATTTTCACGAGCGACCCACTCCGTTTTTTATCTAGATGACACCACGCTTTGCGAGCAGCCGATAGGTCGTGATAAGAAGGTGCGGTTTAAGCTCCCTCCATGGACCTACAACCCCATGGAACTACACAGAAAGCCTGAAATAGAGGGGTTGGAAGCCAATGATCAGCTCATCGCGGCCTATTCTAACTGGGGAGAGATCCGTCTCTGGGACTACACAACGGGCACGCTTCTACGCGCAATCAAGCCCGCATTTGAAAGAGTGCAGCCAGATTATTTGATGGATGGGAATCCGATCTCTATGCTCTCTCTTTTACGCACTAAAGTTGAGGTGACCTTTAACATGCACCTTCTCAATGATAAAGAGGCGGAGCGTTCAAAGCTCGGAAGCAATAGAGTCGTGCTCTACGATGATAAGGGAAAAGAGCTTCTATCCACTTTGTCGATTTGCAATGCCCCACTTCTCTTTCCCTTGTGGGAACGCTCCGTTCTGGGGGCGCAGCCCCATCAAGGGGCTCCTAACACCCTTTTTTGGTCGATAAATAACGCATCAGGAAAGAGTGTGGGCACTTTTACGCTTTCGCCCTTGACGTATGGCGTGTCTTGCCATTCTGCCCGTGGCCGTGAAATCACCCTCGCCTACTCCGACCGCATTCAGATCCTCGACTTCGGCCCTAATCTACATTGAAATATTTGCTGTAGCGCATCGGCTGGTCGTTCTTCCAAGGACAGTAGCTATTGCAGAAGTCGATTCGCTCGGCAAGCGGCGGGTGGGAGCTTCTCCAGAACTTATAGACGTTGCCCGGGCGTGGGTTGGCTAGGTTGCCATGCTGTAAAACTAGGAAGGCTTCTGCCGCGGACTTGTTGTCTTTTGTGATCTCCAGGCCGAAGCGGTCCGCCTCATGCTCTATGTGGCGCGAGATGCAGTTCATCAGCGGTGTGAAGAGCAGCGTAAAGAAGCCTATGAAAAAGAGTAGCAGGGGAAGGGAGGCGATATCGTACAGCTTTTTAAAGCCAAAACGTTTTTTGTAGCGGTCGAGAAAATAAGTAGAAGCGCAGTAGGTGAGGTAGAAGATCGCAAATGAGATAGCCGAAAGGTAGGCAAAAGACCACCAGACGTGGTGCAGAACATAGTGGCCCATCTCGTGGCCCATGACGAAGAGGATCTCTTTGGGCGTCATCTTCTCAATCGTCGTGTCCCAGAGAACGATTCTGTTTGTTTTCCCAAAGCCCGTGACGTATGCGTTGAGCTTTGTGGTGTCTTGGCTCTTATCCACTTCAAAGACGCGTCCATCTTCGATGCCGGCTTTTGCAGCTAACTTTAAGATCTGCTGTTCGAGCTCCTTGTTTTTCATCGGTCCAAACTTATTAAAGAGGGGATCGATCCATATAGGCTGTATAAACATCAGAAGAAACAGGAGAATAGAGCTCACAATGCTGCTATAAAACCACCATCTTTTCGGGCTCTTTTTAAGCAGAAGGTAGAAGATCCAGACGAAGGCGACAAGACCTACGACATTTACGAGCGTGTCTATCCCATAATTTCCAAGCCATCTGCTGAAAGTTTGTGTAGATAGGTTATACGCGTGCTCGCGGATATAATCGGAGTAGAGATCCAGCGGGAAGCTTAGCAATTTATAGATAACGAAAAAGAGGACCAGATAGATTGCGATCGAGAAGAACCACTTTTTGCCCCATTTTTCAGAAAAACGGGAAAGTTTGCCCGTAAAGCCCCACAACAAGAAAAGTAGAGGCACGATCAGGGCCCAGCCCTGCTGAATAATCCAAAGCAGATTGCCGCTCTGGTAGTAGCGCATCGCTTCGGCGCTAGCTTCTGGCACCGCAACATGTGCACACTCCGCTGCAAAGAAAATAGTCTCGATCATAAAGCCTCCTGATTAATTCGGGCATGGGCACGGGCACGCACACGGGCACGTCAAAAAAGAGCTGCGCAACATGTGCTTCTTGCCGCATACTACTCAGGTGCGATTTTTAATATATATAATTTTTCTCCTTCTCGTTTGTCCTATCAATGCTGCCGGTCCGATGACGCACCTCTATTTTGCAGAATATTTTTGCAAGGTTCATGGGATATGGAATGAAAAGAGCGTCAGAGAATTTATGGTGGGCACACTTTTTCCCGATATCCGGTACATCGCCCACATTCCGCGAGAAGCGACCCATTTTCCTCTGGAGGAACTAAAGGATGTCCTACAAGAGAAGAGGCCCTTCTATGCAGGCATGAAATTCCATGCTTGGGTCGATAGCATCCGCGAAGAGATCGTCGTCTTATCCGGCATCTATGAGGCGGTCGCTCCCCATGCAGAAGGGCGCGACGCCACATTTTTAAAGTTTATCGAAGAGGAGATCTTGGCCGATTTTTACGATGGCCGCAAATGGTCCTACTGTTTCGACAAGCCTCATACTGAAGAAAGATTTTTTGTAAGCTCAGATACTCTGATTGCAAAATGGCATGACATACTCCAGTATTCGATGAACTACCGCCCTAGCTGGCTCTTTTGGGGCGCTTCCTACTTGCGACCTACGGTCATGAGCATTCCGGCTGCCACGATTTATAATTGGAGCTACTCTTTGCCAAAACTCGCAAAGGAGCCCCGTTTTCAAGAGCATGTCAAGCTGATGCATGAAAAAATTCTGGAAGCGATTTGCACTTGTAGGTAAAGAGAAGAGGTATGAGATACCTTCTAGCTCTACTCGTTATTTTGGTCAGCCCAAAGCTATGCGCATGTACGGGAATCAAGCTGGTCGCAAAAGATGGCTCGATCATCCATGGGCGCACACTTGAATTTGGTGTCCCGCTCGACACCTCCATAGCTGTTGTCCCTCGCGGATATCGCTTCATTGGAACGACAACGCAGGGAGTAGGGCTTGCCTATACAACGAAATATGCAGCTGTTGGCACTGCTGTTTTTGAGTCGCTTGAGATAACAGATGGGTTAAACGAGAAGGGGCTCTCTGTCGGCACCTTCTATTTTCCCGGATATGCAGAGTATGCAGCAGTCAACGAAGAAAATCGGACGATTGCGCTCTCTCCGCTCGAATTTCCTAATTGGGTGGTGACACAGTTTGCAACAGTTGCTGAGGTAAAAGCCGCTCTATCTAAGGTTGTGATTGCAGAGGTGCCTGTAAAAGGTTGGGGAGAGCGCGCTCCTCCTTTTCATTATATCGTCTACGACAAGACGGGAAACTGCATCGTCATCGAACCGATCAAGGGCAAGCTCGTCTCTTACGAGAACAAACTGGGAGTGCTCACCAACTCTCCTACGTTTGATTGGCAGGTGACAAACTTACAAAACTACATCAACCTAAAACCAGAAAATGCAGCTCCCCTTCAGTTAAACGGAGTCAAACTCTCCTCGTTTGGACAGGGATCGGGTCTGCTTGGACTGCCCGGCGATTTTTCACCGCCTTCTCGTTTCGTGCGTGCGGCTCTCTTTTCTTCATACGCTCTTGCTGCAGACAATGCCGAGGCGTGTGTCTTTCAAGTGTTCCACATACTCAACCAGTTTGATATCCCGTACGGCGCTGTTCGTTCGCAAAAACGCGGTGATGGTTTTGCAGATTACACGATGGCTACATGTGTGAGAGACTCTCAAGCGCTTAAGTACTACTTTAAAACTTATGACAATCAAGGGATACGAGTGGTCGATCTTATGCAGTTCGATCTCAATGCAAAAATTGTGAAAACAATCTCGACTGCCGGCAACGAAACAATTCAAGACATCTCCTCTGAATTAGAGAAATCTTCGCAAGATTGAAAAAAAATCTTGCGTGAATTCTAAAAAGCTCTTACACCTCTTTAATAGAAATACGAGAAATGCAGATCGCGATTTTCTCGATCATGTTTAAAAGAGGAAAATTTATGGCAAAAAAGAAAAAAAGAGCAAAAGCGAAAGCTAAAAAAAGTTCAAAAAGAGGCGGTGGGGGCTTAACAAAGATTACCTACTCTCTATCTCCTGAACTACAAGAGATTGTCGGTGCAAAGAAGCTGACACGCCCTCAAGTTGTAAAAAAACTCTGGGTCTATATCAAAGCTAAAAAGTTGCAAGACACAAAAAACAGACGTATGATCGTTCCTGATAAAAAAATGGCAGCAGTGATTGGATCTAAACCAGTCGACATGCTTAAATTAGCAGGCAAGCTGAGCAAGCACATCGGCTAGATCTTTCGTTTAGAGTGCGGCAGAGCCGCACTCTAAACCCCGTGCCTGTGCCCGTGTGCGTGCCCGTGCCCGATCTTCTCCCCTCTTACTCTGTGCTCTCTGGACTCGACTTTAGGAAATTTTTAAGCAGTAACCATCAGGAGAATCAGCTTTTCTAATTAGCTCAAAAATTTCATAAACGCAGAGAAAAAAACGAGACACTAAAACGCTGAGAAATGCGAGGGACTTAAACAGAATGCATAGGAGCTCCAATCGTCCCTTTTGAACGAAGTTCAAACAGTAGAAGAACGAAATGTTTTTAAGAAAGCAAGGAAGCTAATCACCGGCAAAAACCATTGAACTTCCTTGCTTTCTTAAAAACATTTCGTTCTTCTACTGTTTACTATGTAAAAGGGGCGATCTCAGCGTCTTAGTGTCTCGGGAGTCTCCTCTGCGTTTATGAAATTCGAAACCATGAATACTTCAGAGATGACAAGATAGGGCTTCGCGTTGCGTTTACTCTTCAATTTCTTAAAAAAATCCTAAAGTCGAGGCTGTGCTCTCTAGAGAGCACAGCGTAGGAGAGAAAGAAGATCGGGCACGCACGCGGCACAGGCACGGGCGCGAGGAAGACTGGGATTACGACACATCCGGTAGTTTATCCACGTATCTTGCAAGAGAGATCCAAAGACGGTATTCGCGGTTGAGCGATTTTTTGACGTCTTTCAGTTGCAGCTTCAAGTTGTAAAGAGTGTCTTTTTTCTCCTCTTTATTCTTTTTAAGCGTGCTGTACTCTTCGCGCAGATCTTTTACTGCTTCGAGTTTAGCAAGCACGTTATCGATAACCGTGGTCACTTTTTGCTCCCACTCCTCTTTTTGTGCATGCAAAGAGGTCTGGATTTTTTCTAAGAGGAGAGCTTTGCGATCCAAAAGAAGCTTTTTCTCGATAAGGAAGGGGTGGACCCTTTTTAGCTGATGCGCAAGCTTGCACTTGTTGAGTACCCAGATGAGCCACTTGGTAGGATCGAAATGGTACCAGCGGATCCCATTGCGGTAATCGTAGGCAAATTTGTGATGGTAGTTGTGATACCCCTCTCCGAATGTCAGAAGTGAGATCATGTAGTTGTCGACTGCAGAGAGCTCTTGGCAAAAAGGGCGCGAGCCCCAAGTGTGAGCAAGAGAGTTGATGAACCAGGTGAAGTGGTGCAGAACGAACGTGCGTGCTACCCAAGCAAACAGGAAAGCGCCTAAGTAGTCATTGAGGCACCAGCCCACTACAAGAAATGCAGCAACGTTGGTCAGAAGCATCAGCAGTCCATAGAAGCGGTGCTGGAAGCGCAAAAGGGGCTTTCTAATAAGATCTGACACCACGCTATTTTCAATCGGTTTAGGTTTTTCAAAGAGCCAGAGGAAGTGGGCGTACCAGAACCCTTTTTTAATCGAGTAGGGATCGCGATCGGTGTCGACAAAGGCGTGGTGGTGGCGATGGTCAAACGACCAGCGAATAGCGCTACCTTGTGTCGCCATCGTAGAAAATAATAGCAGGATCGCTTCCACAACTGGATTTATTTTATAGGTCGTGTGGGAGTAGAGGCGGTGATAGCCTGCCGTGACGCTGAGGCCTGTCACGTACATAAGCACAGACGAAATAAGAGCCAGTTTCCAAGTCAGGGTATAATGGAGGAAGTACCAGGGGAGTGCGACTAATAACAGTAGATGGTAACCGACGAGAAACGAACCTGGTCCCCAATTGAATTCTTTAATAAATTTTCTTATATTCAAAATATCCCTGCCTGTTTTAGTTCTGACCATAAGTTTAAGGGTTATTGTCCTTTAATGACTACCCTGGACTTAGGGGTGCCTTCCTCGTGCTTGCTGCGAAGACAGGCAAATGTGCCCGAATGGCACATTTGCCTGCAAAGCAGTAGAGAATGCCCCTGCCCGATCCGGATTAATTCGTGTACGTAAAGAATTATCCAATATATTCGCTGCCTTTTCAAGGTAGCGGGACATTTAGGAAATCAGCTTATAGAGCCAGTTAAAGAGAGTCGTAGCCATTTGCGTGAGCGTCGCAAGCAAAGATGCTGTGTATGCATAGAGCTGCTCGAAAAAAGAGGGAGCAGGTGTAGCTGGCATAGGTGCTTCGACTGCTAGGGGCTTGGGACACTCCACGGACACAACAGGCGCAGTCGATGTAGCAATGGGGATTGCTTTAGGAGTTGGTGCGAGTACTACAAGAGGTAAAGCGTTTTGAATTATCTGATGATCTCGAATTGCAGGAATATTGCA
The DNA here is from genome assembly GCA_963804085.1 of Chlamydiia bacterium. Lineage (GTDB taxonomy): Bacteria > Chlamydiota > Chlamydiia > Chlamydiales > Rhabdochlamydiaceae > CAWDOQ01. The sequence continues at coordinate 237,350 of CAWDOQ010000019.1, forward strand.
GGTCTGTAGCTCTCTTGGAACAGCTTCGACAGACGCACCATAAAACGAGATCGTTTTTAGTTTGGTCAATTTGCAAAGTGTGGAGGGGAGGGTGGTCAACTTAAGGTGGGCGAGGTTAAGGTATCCCAACTCGGCCAAGTCTCCTATAGTATCAGGAAGAGAGGTAAGACTTGTCCCCCAGAGATCAAGCCTTTTGAGTTGAGTCAGGTTGTGAATAGAACAAGAGAGAGTGGTGAGTTGTCTGTTATTTGTCAGAAAGAGGTATTGGAGTTTAGGCAATTTGTAGATAAGGGCTGAGACATAGCAGAGTCTATTTTGAGTAAGATCTAATCGTAATAGACCTGAGAAAAAAGCAATTTCGTCTGGTACGAGGGTTAGTTCACAATTCCAAAAATTTAACTCAGTGATTTGGCTTAACATGTCTTTGTGCTGTTTCATCCAGGTGAGGATGGCTTCGGCCTTTGCACTGTCGTCACCTGCCAAACTATCCAAAAAGGTTTTAGCTTCGGGAATTTTCTCAGCAATGATCGTAAAGAGAATCACTAAATTCCTGGCTTTTTCTTTGGCTATCCAGCTGGAAAGTGGCGTAAGTTTTCTGGGATGGAGAGGAGAAGTTGTAGGCAAGTGTAGTGAGTCCAAATATTCGACTCCTCCACTGATCTCTCTTACATCCTGCATTACTCGGCGGCAAACCGCGTTTACACTTGTGGTAGGAGTGGGCAAAGCTTTAAAGCGCTCCACATAAGGCTTTAGAGACGGTTCGTGTGCATAAGCATTGAGAAATGCGAAATCAAAGTGGGGAGCGACCGTTTTTTGCCAGGTTTTGGAAACGTGCGCGAGAGACTCAGTTTCGTCTAAAAATCCTGCGACTACCGCGCTTAAATTTTTGTTTTGCAGTAAATTTGTAGCTGACATTTCAATGCCTGGTTAATTAAAAAATGTGATAATTGTGCGTATTAATTGTTTTTTATTCAACATAAACACTTTTTAATTCGGTGTTTAAAGAAATATTTGTATTGTTGCGCCGACACTGTCGAGCTTAGGCAAATCACCACGGGTCAAGATTTTCGGGCACGCGCACGTAAAGAATCGAGCATAGACGCTATTAATTTAAAGCATTGTATCTTGCCCTTTGTTACAGTAATGGACTTACAAATTAAGAGGGTTATGCAATTTAAAGATATCATTGACGACGAGAGAATTCTTCGGAATCTGGAAAAACTGGGCTTTTTGGAACCTACACCTATTCAAAAAGAAGCGATTCAACAAATTATGAAAGGGGGCGATCTGCGCGCTTCTGCACAGACAGGTACGGGTAAATCGGCAGCCTTTCTTCTTCCGGTGCTCATGCGTCTTGCTAAAGCAAAAGACAGACGCGGCCCGCGCGCTCTCATCTTAGTGCCTACACGCGAGCTGGCTATACAGTTAGCTGCAGAGGCTGCAAAACTCGGCAACTCTCTCAATTTGATCACTGTTTCTATTTATGGAGGAGTTCCCTATCCACCTCAATTCCGCCAGCTCTCCAAGCCTCATGATATTTTGATCGCAACTCCCGGACGTCTTATGGACCACATGGAGCAGAAGCGCATACAACTGGGTCAGATCGAGATGTTTGTTCTCGACGAAGCGGATCGCATGCTCGATATGGGCTTTATCAAGCCGGTTGAAGAGATAGCCTCCAAGATGCCTGCTTCCAAGCAGACGCTGATGTTCTCTGCAACTTTTGACAAAAATGTCCGCAAACTGTCGCTCACGCTTTTGAAAGATCCCTTTGAGATCACAAGCGAGACCACGCCGGCCAATCAGGCGAGAATTCAGCAAGAGTTCATCCGCACAGACGATTTAGCAGAAAAACAGCGCCGTTTAGAGGAGCTATTGACTCAACCCAATGTCGATCAAGTGATCGTCTTTTCTTCGACAAAAATCCAATCTGAGAAGATCGCGAAAAAATTACGCGACGCGGGACTTCAGGCGGGAGCTCTACACGGCGATATGCACCAGCGCCAGAGAACACGTACCCTCGATGCTCTAAGATCTGGCAGGCTCCGTATTCTCGTTGCAACAGATGTCGCAGGACGAGGCATCGACGTTCTAACCATCAGCCACGTGATCAATTTCGATCTTCCACGCAATGTAGAGGATTATATCCATCGCATCGGCCGTACGGGCAGAGCGGGGAATACCGGCATGGCCTACTCCTTTTTCTCGAATAGAGATATCGCGGTTAAGAGGGAGATTGAAAAAAAGTTTGGAATGAAAACCAGCTCTGAACCTGCGCCTGCTGCTCCCCAAAAGAAGCACAAAAAGAAGCAGTTTTGGAAGCAGAAGCGTTCATTCCCACGTACATTCCGCAGGAATTAAAAATAAGTTTATAGTTTTAAGGCTGTAGATTTTTAATACTATTTAATTGTATAATTTAACTTTTCTAAATTAACAATTAGCGGAGTGGACCGGATGTCTAGTATTAATTTTTTTACTCCTCTCGTCTATGGCGATCTACCTGTCTCTTGTACCCAAGCATTAGCCGAATATGCCGATGAGTACTTCTATTGGGGTGGGCAGCAAGCTGTTGTTCTAACAATTAGTGAGGGGAGCCAAGGCGTCCTCCTGCGCGAGGAAGAGACATCCTGCTGGCTCACGGCTGTAAAGGTGGTCACCTATTTCACACTTATTCTTCCCTTGATCGTGCTCATCGCCAAGGTGCTTTTGCGCTGCGGCTCATCATTCCATATCTACCGAGAGGCCTCCTTTGGAGAAGCTCTCTTAAATGGTCATCCTCAGCTTGCTAGACGCATAAAAAAAGAGGGTATTGTTTTATCAATGGAAGAGCGGCGTCTAGAAAGAGCCTATAACAACGATTGCAACTTTGAACCTGCTGACTTTACCCTGCTGCCACAAGATCAGAAAGAGAAGATCTATCAGGTAGCCAACATCTATTTCTGCAAAGAGCTTGTTTTGAAACTAAACATCTGTGGCATGAGAAGAGCCCCTCTTGCTCCACGCGGACCTGCCATTCTCAGCTGCAACATGAATATGATCGAAGCGGAGAGTGCACTTCGCAAGCTTTTCACAGATCTACGCACGGCGGGCTGTTTGAATACCGAAGCGGAATTTCACGAAAGAGGCGACTATGCATTTTTTAACCAAAAAGTGGATATGGGCGCCCTTTTAGGAGCCGAGTATTTAGTGAGCAAAGCGATCGACCTTAACCTAAGATCTGTCAAGATACCCAAAAAGATCGCTGTGATCCTACCGGACGAGACCAACACTATCGCGATCAGTGTGGCACGGGACTCTTTGGATATGCGCCTTCACTCGCCCGATCTTCAGATAGTGACAGAGCATATCCACCCTCTTGCACGCGAAGAGACCGAGCAAGAGAGAGCGGAGATAGAGGCTCTAAAGAATGCGACTGGATACAGAGGTGCCACCTTCGTAGTAGGCCGCAATTCCCAAGGCGAAGAAGGGATCTTTTGCATGGACACCGGTTATGAAAACTTTGATCTTCCACCGGCTCCCGCCCACGCAGCTTCCGACTTTGCAAAGAGCGGCTTCGCAGCAAGAAGCGCACCTTTTCTATTCAAAGTCAGCGACTTCGTAAGCGCGTAAGTTTTGTTTCTCAAAAAAATCTGAAGAAAGAATATCAACGCAAAGTCGCGGAGACGCGAGAGGCAAATTTTTGCTTTGCGTCATTTGCGTCCCTGCGACTTTGCGTTGAAAATCTTCGGAATGTCAACATTCAGCGGTAGCTTCTTGCGTAGCAAGAGCGTAGGCGCTGTCGTCCCAGGGGTGGTTTAAGATCATCTGGCGGATCTCATCTACCGATTTTGTGCGGTTGATCTTCTCGCGCAGCTCTCTTGCGCCTTTGATGTTACGCAAAAACCAGCATCCCACTCTGCGAAGGTCTAGTGCAGCCTTGTAGGGGTCTTTGTAAGAGGCGATATGTTCGAGATGCTCTAAGAAGGTGTTTCTGCAGTCAAGACTAGTGTAGGTTAACGGTGGCTCTTTACCGAGGTGGCGGTAGATATCTTCGATCAGCCAGGGCTGTCCCATCGTCCCGCGCGAAAGGAGTATGGCGTCGCATCCCGTGTAGGCAAAGATCCTTTCGGCACTCGCTGCGTCAAAGATATCGCCATTTCCGATGACCAGAATCTTCTTTGCTGCCTGTTTGGCATCCCGGATGTAATCCCAGTTGGCAGGGCCGCGATACGCCTGCTCACGCGTTCTTCCATGCACGCAGATCGCGACTGCGCCAGCCTCTTCTGCAATGCGCGTCACCTCAGCCGCTACAATGCTATCCGTATCCCACCCTGCGCGGATCTTCACCGTGACAGGGATCTTAACGCATGCGACCATGTTGGCGATCACTTCGCCTATCAGTTGAGGGTTTTTGAGCATGCCCGAGCCGCTGCCATCTTTGGTCACCTTATCAACAGGACACCCGCAGTTTAAGTCGAGCACATCAAAGCCCATATCTTCGACGATTTTGGCGCACTGTCCCGCATACTGAGGCTTACTGCCGCAGATCTGCGCGCCGATGGGCCGCATCGAAGGCTCATAGTCAAGAAGCTGGAAAGTTTTAGGATTGACGTGGAGCATCGCATCCATCTTCACCATCTCGCAATACATCAGCCCCGGACGGTACTTGGATAGCATGCGGCGAAACGGAACATCGGAGCAGCCCGCAAGGGGAGCACAAAAGACGTTCGAAGGGAGCTCGCGGCTGCCTAAATAAAAAGGTTTTTTAAGTGTCATGTTTATCTAATCTCTTCGAATAGAGTAACATGATCCCGTGTTCTCAAAAAATGGAAAAAGGTCCATTTATCCAATTCAATGAAATAACGTAAGAGGTCTTATGGAGATCCATCCCTTAGTTAACCCTGTAGCATCCCTTGTAGCCGGAATCATAGTTCTAATATTTCCAGCGATCTTGAACTATGTTGTGGCCTTCTATCTCATTTTGGTGGGATTGATCGGGATGTTCGGTACGACTGCGATGTAAACAAAAAGAGCGAACCGAATGGTTCGCTCTTTAAAGATAAGATTATCAGAGGCTTAGTAATTGCTAGAGTATCTGAAAACAGCAACATCAGGAGAGAACTGTGTGTTGTCTGCGAAGTCCATAGCTTTCTTTTTCTGCTCTGAAGAGAGTTGTCCCCACTCATGTAACCCAAAACGGCTAAGATCAGCTTTAAATGTCTCTTCGTTATAATGATCAGTCTTCTTCTTTAGAAAATCAGTTTCGCTTGTGCTTTTCCAAAGAGGTTGACCATAATCGTTTTTATGAGTCTTCTTGTGCATGGCTCCAGCCCAAAGCCAGTAGGGCCCCGGCGAGCAGATATCCGAACTTTCCCCGAACGTTTTTCATACATATCTCCTAGTTTTAAGTGAGTGATCACTTTAAGGCCACCTTATGATTAAAAAAAATATTTGTCAATATCCCACGTTTTTTTTCTCTGGAGGAAGTTGATGAAACAGTTTAAAATGTCTCGTAAAATGGATGGAAATGAACCTATGTACGGAATGACCTTTTCTACTGCTTTATTAACAGCTTTTGTTCCTTGTAAGGCTAATGCTGAAATCAGAAAAGCAGAGAAAGAAAACAGACCCGATTTAGTAGAGGACTTGCGCGATTCAGGGCCCTCGCGTGCTGCTTTTTACAGCTGTGTGGCACTGGCGGTGATTGGGGGTTTAGGTACAGCGTACGCAGGGCCTATAGCTCTACAAGCTTTAGGGCGCTTCTCTTTGACCTGTGGGTTAGGCTTTGGAGTTATAGCCGCCCGCAGGCTCTATAACTACGCACTTTGTATTCAACTTGAAGCCAACCGCGCCCCTGATCAACAATTCGACGGTTAGGATCCCCTAATGTTTTGAAGGAGCACATCATCGGGGTCCAAATTCCGAATGGCACGTCTTTCAATAGGCTGAGCGACGCCTTTTTCCCAGTACTGGGTTAGCGTTAGAATATTCCAGCAATGAAAGGTGCCCTTGCCCTCAGCGGCCCGATTCGTTGGATCTTCTATGGCACCGCGCATCTGCATTTTCACAACGTCACCTCGCGAAAAGTCGATATAGTTTTCTGCACCTTCGACGAACTTTTGCTTGGCAATGTCTATGAATATATCAAACGCCGGTTGATAAGTTTCCTCGATGGCTTTAGCTTGCTCTCCCTCAAATGTGGCGATTGTCTGCTTTCCGAAGGACTCACAATGGAAAATTTCATCTTGTTCATTCCCTTTAACGTGACACTCCAAAGTTATCTCTAGGTGAAAACTGGAAAATGAGGCGGTCTTGCGCATCTCCTCGATCATGGTTTTGATAGGACCATTTTCTGAGCGCCAAGAAGGAAACTCATCTTTCATCTGCTTAAGCGGGTCTTTGAGCAGTTCAGCATTAACAGGGGTATAGACCCAGCTGAGAACCCAACTGAAAATGCCAGACACACAGCCCCAGATCGAGCATGCTAAACTTTGCAGGCAGGCGAGAACACCCTCTGATGACTCTTTTGCTGCTGTGTCGATCCTGTCGACGATAGGCTTCGTAGCAGCTGGCTTTTCCGCATATTTTCCAACAGCTGGCAATCCTGCGTCTGTTGCTTTGGGGCTGGCGGGTGTTAGTGGCGTTGACATGATTACTCCTTATGAGTTGTATAGGTAGGGCTTGCTCTCCTCGGCTGGGAGTCCCTTTTTAAACATTTGAGAGATACAAATTTGCTTGCACGTAGCACGAATTCCATTACCATAAGAATATCCGGCATCAATAGGTGTGGCCAATATAGCCCTGAGAGTTAGACTTACCGTGTCTTCGCGATCCAGATCTATGTACGCCTTGCCGCTTTTGAGTATTAGCTCCCCAGATTGTAATCTTTTTTCAATCAGATCAGCTGTAAATGCTTTTAGTTTGACAGGGTCGCTGAGCGCACTGATATCCTGAGTAAGACGCCAGTCTTTGTAGAAAAACAAGAGAAAGTGTGCTTCAGATGAATCAGAAGATTTCTTTTCCATTACCGTAAAGTCAAACTCAAATGTAACTGTTGTATCCTTCGAACATTTGCGCACCTCGTCGAGTAGCTGCGTCATGGGGCCTTTAGGATCTTTCCAAACCTCTAGATCGGCTGCGATATGTTTGAAGGGGTTTGCAATGAGCTCTGGGTTATTGCGTGGAGCCGGACCAAAGAGGGATCCGATCCATGAGAAGAAGCCGGCTAAGCAGCTCCAGATCGAACAGGCAAAGTTCTGCACGCAGGCGAGAATGTCGGACGATTCTGCTGTGCTATCTGAGTGGAATGCGTAGGGAATCTGTGTCGTCGATAGTGTTGGCAGCACGTTGACGGGCTGTTCGCGGTACTTCGTACTCTTTTTCAACGGCGGGCAATCCTGCGTCTGTTGCTTTAGGGCTGGTGGGTGTTAGTGGCGTTGACATGATTACTCCTCACCTGTTGTGCTATGTGTTGTCATATCGTGGGTAACATATTTTACTTATGTGGGGCGATTCATTCCATTCCGAAGCATCCCAAGCATTTACGAACCTTTGATGGATTGCGATCGTCTTGATTTTGCGTCCCTCGCCATCCTCAATAGGAATGGACAATTCTGCTCTGATCTCTATGCTTACATCATCATCCCAATCAAGATCTACATACAGCTTCTTGTTCTTAAGATCGGCTTCTGCATTTTCTAAAGTTTTAACAACCAGCTCATCCGTGAGCTTTTTACTGCGGCGGGGTCAGCCAGGTGGGCGACCCGGTATGAATAGGCTCTGGGTGCTGCCTGCAGAAGCTCCCGCTTGAGTAAGAAGACTCTTTTTTAAACGCTGTAAAATGAAACGATAATTTAACTACTGCATCCTGCGAACCTTTACGCACCTCGTTGACCAGCTTTGTCATAGGGCCCTTCGAGTCTTTCCAGATTGCTAGATCCGCATCGATCTGTTTTAAAGGATTGGCAAGGAGCTCTGGGTTGTCGCGAGCGGAACTAAACAGGTTAGCAACCCGTCCAAAAAAGTCTGATACGCAGCTCCAGATCGAACAGGCAAAGTTCTGCACACAAGAGAGAATGCCGGACGATTCTGCTGTGCTATCTGAGTGGAATGCGTAGGGAATTGTATCGTCAATTGTGTCGGCAGCACGTTGACGGGCTGTTCGCGGTACTTCGTACTCTTTTTGAACGGCGGGCAATCTCGCGTCGGCGGCTTTGGGGCTAGTGGGTGTTACTGGTGTTGACATAATTATTCCTTCTTAATTTTAGTTGCTCTACTACTAACCTTTGTATTTGTATAGGGTGGGCTTGCTGTCTGGAGTGTCTTTGTCAAATGTTTGAGAGATCCTAATGCGATCGATCTTGCGCTTAGATCCAGGAGACTCGACAACAGGCGTCGCTAATTTCACTGTGAGTTCTACCTCCACCATGTCCTCGCGATCCAGATCTATGTATAATTTCTGGTATTTGAGTACTGCTTCTATACCATCACGCAGCAGCTGACCAATGAATTGGTCTGTAAATTTTTTAAGTGCGGCAGAATCGTTCAGTTTGCTGATATCGTAAGAATAAGGGGGAAAGTTTGTATCAAAGAAGCTTTCGGCTAATTCGTCCCATGCGTGAAAGTAAAATGTGAATTCAACCGTTGTTTCCGTTGAACATCTACGCACCTCGTCGAGTAGCTGTGTCATCGGGCCCGTTGGATCTTGCCAGGCTTTTAATCCGACTGCGATATGTTTGAGAGGATTGGCTAGGAGCTCAGCATTGTCACGTGCGCCAGGACCAAAGAAGGATCTGATCCATGTGAAGAGGCCGGTAAAACAGCTCCAAACTGAGCATGCCAAACTTTGGAGGCAGGCGAGAACACCTTCTGATGAGCCTTTTGCTCCAGCATCGATCGTATCGACGGCAGGTTTTGTCGCAGCTGGCGTTTCAGCATACTTTCTTTCAGCGCCTGGTAATCCCGCATCGGCGGCTTTAGGGCTAGTGGGTGCTAGTGGCGTTGACATGATTACTCCTTAATTTTAGGTGTCTGCGTTTTTCAATCAGGTAGATACATCTATGTCAATAGGCTGAGCTTTGCCGTCTATCCAATATTGTGTTAGCTCGACACGCTTCTTCTCGGTTGCATCGTTTAATGTTCCTTGCATCTGCATTTTCACAATGTCGCCTCGCGAAAAGTCGATATAATTTTCTGCTTCTTCGAACTTTTTTTGGACAGCTTTTACGAAACGCTCAAATTCGGGCTTAAAAACATCCCTTACATCCTCCAATTGACGCCCCGTGAATGTGCCGATGACCTTTGTTGTGCCGAAAGAGTGGTGATAAGCAATTTGATTCGTCTCATCCCCATGAATATGGCATTCCAAAGAGATCTTGAGTCCAAAAGTAGAGAATGGGTTAGCCTTGCGCATCTCTTCTATCATGGTTTTGATAGGACCATTGTGTAAGCTCCAAAAGAAAACCTGATCTATCTGTTTAAGAGGATCTTTGAGCAGTTCAGGATTAGGAGGGTTGTACACAAAACTGATTGCCCATGTGAAGAAGCCGGCTAAGCAGCTCCAAACTGAGCATGCTAAACTTTGCAGGCAGGCGAGAACGCCTTCTGATGAGCCTTTTGCTCCAGCATCGATCGTATCGACGGCAGGTTTTGTCGCAGCTGGCGTTTCAGCATACTTTCTTTCAGCGCCTGGTAATCCCGCATCGGCGGCTTTAGGGCTAGTGGGTGTTAGTGGCGTTGACATGATTACTCCTTATCGTTGAAGTTGCCTTGCAAATACGTGTTTAGGCGGGGCTGACTGCCTGGGTTTTCTATTTCAAATGTTTGATAAATGTCAATTTGGTTGATCTCGCGGGTAGGGTTAAAAGCATAAGGATCAGAAGGCACGGTAACGGGTGTGGCTAATTTAACACGGAGAAAAATATTTGCCTGGTCTTCGCGATCCAGATCTATGTATAATTTCTCGCTTTTAAGTTTATGCGCTGCAGATTGCAGTAGTGTGCCAATGAATTCGCCTGTGAATTTCCTTAGCTCCTTTGGGTCGTTCAATGTGCGGATATCCTTAGAAACAGGGCCGCACACCTCATAAAGAAAATATTGCCAACTTGCAGAGGATACCTTTTCGCTTGCAGAAAAGATAAACTGGAATTCCACCGTTGTTACTGTTGAATATTTACGCAGCTCGTTAAGTAGCTGTGTCATAGGGCCTTTAGGATTTTCCCAAGCCTCTAGACCGGCAGCGATATGTTTTGTAGGGTTAGCGAGAAGTTCAGCATTATCGCGTGGAGCCGGACCAAAAGAGGGATCCGATCCATGAGAAGAAGCCGGCTAAGCAGCTCCAAACTGAGCATGCTAAACTTTGCAGGCAGGCGAGAACGCCTTCTGATGAGCCTTTTGCTCCAGCATCGATCGTATCGACAGCAGGTTTTGTCCGCAGCTGGCGTTTCAGCATACTTTCTTTCAGCGCCCGGTAATTCCGCGTTGGCGGCTTTAGGGCTAATGGGTGTTACGGCTCCTGACATAATTCCTCCATTTTAAAAAGGACATTATATCCCATTATGTATTAAAATAGGTTGCATAAAATTATTTTTGATTTAAAGTATTTATTTTATGGAAAAGCTTATCAAAGGAATAGTTGAATTTAGAAAAAGCCTTACCGAAGAGCGCAGAACGCTCTTTGCGGAGCTTGCGCTTGGACAGAAGCCGGATACGCTTTTTATTGGCTGTTCGGATAGTCGCGTGGTGCCCAATCTTTTTGCCTCTACCGACCCGGGGGATCTCTTTGTGGTCCGCAATATTGGCAATCTAGTTCCTCCCGTCGCCTCTGCATCGAAGGAGGATTGCGTCCCTGCCGCGCTCGAATTTGCGCTCGTTTCGTTAAATGTTTCGGACATTGTGGTCTGCGGCCATTCTGAGTGCGGCGCGATGCTTGCGCTCGCACAAGGTATAGACACGCTGGAGTGTCCGCATCTCAAGTCCTGGTTAAAGTATGCAGAAGAGGCAGCGCGTAAGGTTAAAAAAGGGGTAGTTCTAGATCCTTCGCTTTCCGTGCATAACCAGATCTCGCAGATCAACGTGCTGCAGCAGATGCAGCATATCTTAAGTTACCCCTCTGTGCGCGAACGGCTAAGAAAAGGGGAGTTGCGCATACACGGCTGGTGGTTTGACATTGCAAACGCAGATGTCTACTGCTACGAGGAGAGCGTAAAGAAGTTTGTGCTCATCGATGAGAATGAAGCGAAGCTGATGCTTGAACGTTGTTCAGAACAGACTCACCCATGTTGCTAAGCCAAAGGCTATGATGATCAAGCCGGCGATCCGGTTGATCCAGGCCATGACATTCTTGCTCACGCTCTTGCGAAAGAAGGTGACGCCCTCGCTTAAGATAAACCACCAGAATGATGATCCCAAAAAGACCCCAAAAACAAGCCAAGAAGAGTCCCAATAATCGTTGCTGACGTTAGATAAGCCAACAGCAGCAAATATAGCGATATAGGAGAGGACGGTCATGGGATTGGTCAGCGTGAGAAAAAATGTCGAGGCGAAGTCTTTAGAAAGAGACAGGTGTGAAACATTCGTATCCCTCTGCTTTGGGCTTTCTCAGAAGGGTCTTTATCCCCAAGTAGATCAAAAAGATGCCGCCGAATAGCCTTAGCCAAAATTGGCCGGCGAGTAGAAGGTCTGATATCAGGGTAAGCCCAAACGCTGCCACAACGCCATAAAGCGTGTCGGCAAGAGCCGCTCCCAGCCCCGATACAAAGCCTGAGAACCTGCCAAACTCCAGCGTCCTGCGGATGCAGAGGATCCCGATCGGACCCACCGGTGCTGCTACTGCAAAGCCTATGATCAACCCTTTTGCAAGAAAACTCATTTCCATAGTTATCTACACCTTTTTCTCTAAAAAGCCATTGACGCGCAAGTAAAAAGGCTGTAAGAACCAAAAATAGGACAAGGAGGAATTTATGAAGGACTTTTACGATCTATTTACTCATGAGCTCAAGGATATCTATAGCGCAGAGACGCAGCTAGAGAGGCTGCTTCCTGAGTTTGCAAGAGCGGCGACTACTCCAAAACTCAAAGAGGCGTTCTCTTACTATCACAAAGAGATCCCCCAGCAAATTGCAAGACTAGAAGAGATTGCCCAAGACCTCAATATCGACCTAAAAGGCCATACCTGCGAAGCGATGAAGGTCTTTTTAAACGAAGCGCTTAAAATCATGCGCACTGACTATCCTGCAGAGGTGCGCGACGCCGCTCTCATCAGCTCTATGCAAAGAATCAAGCACTACGAGATCGCTCTCTATGGGACTTTAAAAGCCTTTGCAAGGAATTTAGGTTTTAAAGATGCAGAACGGCTCTTAAGCCTAAACTCCAAAGAAGAGGGGCAAGCTGATCAGAAATTAACGGCTATTGCAACTGGCGGCACCTTTACCAAGGGCATCAACGTCAAGGCAATGCGCAAATCCGCTTAATCTTCCATAAGTCGCTATAAACCAGCGACTTATATTTTAATTGAAATAATATTACATATGTGATACAATTCTTTTTAATTTATCTTAAAAACGTTAATTAATAAACAATAAGGAGTTTAACATGTCTGGTTTAACAATTTTAATAAATGGTAAAGCAGTTCCTGAATTTGATATTGCAAAGGAGCCACAGAACACGCCTTGGCATGCTCACACACGAATGGGGCGGAACGTCATCCTATCCCGCCCGCCTGCTAAAAATGGTTCCAATCAAAATGCATCACCAGTTGATGCAACAGCAAATGCTGTGGCGCAAAAGGTGATTAAAGACGAAGACAACAATAACAAACCAAGTATGAAAGTTGAGGCCGATTCAGAAGAACTTCCAGATAACACGTCTTCTGAAGCACAGCCCACGAGAAAAGGGAAAGCGGGACGGTTCTCTTTTTCTGGTATGCATCTTATAAGATCGCAAGGCATCACAGATGGGCGGATCGCAGTAAAACTCAGAAACGCTGAAAAAGCCGAGCTCGATGCGCTGCTCTATGACCCAGACTAAACCTATCTCAATTGACCCGTAAAAAAAGGAGAGGTGCACGCACCTCTCCTTTTTTATTGGACGCGCTCGAATCTAGGGCGCAATTGGCCCTTAATCGTGATCTCTTCTAGAAACATCGCAAGCGGACGCACCCACACATCGCCCTCTCCATAGAGGGCTTGGTAGATGACGAGCTCTTCGAGTGTCTCGCTATGGCGTCCTACTCCCAAAATCTTGTAGCGCATTCCCTTGTAGTGCTCGTACAGCGAGCCTACTTCGATCGATTTTGCAAGCGGTGAAAAGGCGGTTAAAACTTCTTGGTTCATGGCTGTTGCCTCCAGATTGAAGCAGATTGCGATAGCAGCTATTAAAATTGCTCTGATCATGCAAGCGATTGTAAACAGCCTTCCTTAAATTTGCAAATTTTGCATACTGTTGCATAAATAGCTCTGTACGGACAAAAATTTGGAAGGCAAAGAGTTAAAACAAGATGAGGGAGACAAGTCAAGAGAAGAGCAAGAGTTAAAACAGGATGGGCAGGATAAGCAGGATAAGAAAGAAAAAGAGTTGAAAACAGGGTTCTTTCTTTATCCTGCTGATCCTGTCTATCCTGTTCTAAATTCTTCTTCTTTCTTTTCTTCATCCTGCTGATCCTGCCCATCCTGTAAAAATTCTTCTGCATTAATTTTTGTCCACATAGAGCATAAATAGCCTGAAAACGGAGAAAAACATGAAAAAGCTAGTTGCTGCAGCGCTCGCTGCTATATTTGCGGTTATGCCGCTTTCTGCTGAGATCAAGGTTTTGGCCTTTTCGGGCAGCACGCGCAAAGATTCTTACAATCAACAGCTGGTCAAGGATGCTGCAGAAATGGCGCGCCAGATGGGAGCAACTGTTACGGTTGTTAGCTTAAAAGATTATCCAATGCCATTTTATGATGCGGATCTGGAAGCAAAAGAGAAGATGCCCAAGAATGCGAAAAAATTTCGCATTCTGATGATGCAAAGCGATGCGATCATCATCGCTTCTCCCGAGTATAATGGCTCCCTTCCTGCCGTTCTGAAAAATACGCTGGACTGGGCTTCTAGAAGCGAAGAGGGAGGCTCTTCGCTGGATGCATTTAAGGGCAAGCGGTTTGCCATAATGAGCGCCTCTCCCGGCAAAGGCGGGGGAGCAAGAGCTCTTGTGCATTTGCGCAGCATACTCGAAGGTGTGGGTGGAGTTGTTGTCTCAAAGCAGGTATCGATTCCTCAAGCGCATGAGTATTTTGCTCAAAAAGAGCGTCCTGAGAATGCACAGCTAAAACAAGAGGTCGCAGAGCTTTTACAAATCAAAGCCGGAAGCGTTAAAAAATGAAACAACTGGTCAAGGGGCTTCACCACATCACTGCTTTAGCATCAGATCCGCAAAAGAATTGCGACTTTTACGCAGGTGTTTTGGGTCTGCGTATGGTCAAAAAGACGGTGAACTATGATGCGCCGGAGGTCTACCATCTTTATTACGGAAACGAGAGGGGAGAACCTGGAACGATCCTCACTTTTTTTCCCTATCCCGGCATGCCAAAAGGGAGGAAGGGGAAGGGGCAATTGACTGTGACCTCCTTTTCTGCTCCTGCAAATGCTCTAGATTATTGGATGAAGCGGCTTGCAAAGTTCCGCGTCAAGCACGAGGCGCCCGAAAAGCGTTTTGAAGATGAGCTCGTACTTTATCTCGAAGATACAGATGGGTTGGGGCTAGAACTTGTGTTTAATAAAAGAGATGCAAGGCCTGGTTTTTCCTACGGAAACATTCCGCTAGAATTTGCCCTCAAAGGGTTTTATGGGATGGCTCTTTCCGAAGAGGGGTATGAGAAAACAGCAGGGCTATTGACAACGCAGATGGACCACAAGCTCATTTTAGAGAAGGGGAATCGCTTTCGTTATTCTGCCAGTGGCAAGCCGGGCGACTTTGTCGACGTTCTATGTTCTCCCGAGATGCTCCCGGGAAGAGAGGGTGCTGGGACTGTGCACCATGTTGCTTTTGCAACTGCAACTGAAGTTTCACAGATAGAAGCGCGAGAGAAGCTTGTTAAAATGGGGTTGAATGTGACGCCCATCATCGACAGGCAGTACTTCCACTCGATCTATTTTAGAGAGCCGGGTGGTGTGCTGTTTGAGATTGCGACGCTTCCGCCGGGTTTTACTATCGACGAGCCTCTTGAGCACCTTGGAGAGACGCTTAAGCTGCCTGCTTGGGAGGAGCCCAATCGAAAGGCGCTAGAAGCAGGGCTCCTGCCCGTTCGATTGGACACTCGCAAATTCGCAGATTAATCCAAACTAAAGCCTATATCTTCAAGGTTTCGAATTTCATAAACGCAGAGGAACCGTCTGAGACACTAAGACGCTGAGATCGTCCCTTTTACATAGTAACCAGCAGAAGAAGGAAATGTTTTCAAGAAAGCAAGGAAGCCAATCACCTCTGCAAACTATTGAACTTCCTTGCTTTCTTGAAAACATTTCCTTCTTCTGCTGGTTGAACTCCGTTCAAAAGGGACGATTGGGCTTCTACGCACTCTGTTCAACTCCGGCAGATTTCTCAGCGTCTTAGTGTCTCGGGTTTTTTCTCGGTGCTTATAAAATTCGAAACCTTTACCTGCGAGACGGATATGCTGATTTTTTTGCGTCTGCGTTGAATTCTTACTTCTTACGTTGGCTGAAAAAGGAGCAGAGCTCTTCGTGGAATTCCGCGCAGCCCTGTTTTTTCTCCATTTTATGCTTCCAACGTTTGTTGTTTCCTTCGGAAACAATCTTGGCAAGTTTGCTCATGCGATCTTTTTGTGTCGCTAAGATGTGCTTCTTAATCTCATCTTTTAGCACTTCTTCCCAAGCCTCATCGGCTACTTGCAAGAAGTATTCAGAGATCATCTCTGGCTTATCTCCACATGTGTTTTGGTTGTTGTGGCAGGAGCAAGAACAGTTTTGGCAGGAGCAGCATGTTTCAGATGAACACTCTTTCATATCTCACCTCATATTTTTTGTGATCTTTCCCAAAATGGGATGAGGTCATGCTATCATGGATTAAATTTTTTGCTCATCTATTTTCCTTGTCGGTGCCGGACAAGGCGAACTGCACTGCTTCTTCGTACGTGAGCAATTTTCTGGGAAAGAGCTTTTGTATGCGGTTCTCTTTGCAAACCGCATTGTTGATGAGGCTTTCGACAAGAAAGCGCGCAAGGGAAAAGCTTGTTCTTGTCACAAAAAAGAGCCAATAGGAGGAGAGGCGCGGTGTTAGAACGGGCACCGTGAAGATTTTGCGTTTTAGCCCGCGAATTTTTGCGAATTTTAACAAAAGCTCCTTGTAGCTCATCACATCGGGACCACCAATTTCAAAAGTTTGACCGATACAAGAGGGGTTAGCCAAAACAAGCATTAGATAAGCTAGCACATCGCGTATAGCGATCGGCTGAGTGAGCTGCTTAAGCCATTTTGGAGCAATCATTACTGGCAGCTTTTCAACTAGGTCTCGAATGATTTCAAACGAAGCGCTTCCAGAGCCGATGATGATTCCAGCCATTAAAATTGTCACAGGAATTTGGCCTTCTTTCAGGATCTCTCCTACTCTTTTTCTTGAGGCTAAATGGCGCGAAAGCTCTATTTCATTTGCAAGCCCGCTCAAGTAGATGATCTGCTTAGCTTTTGTCTCTTTGAGCCGCTCGACAAAATTTTTTGCAGATGCCGCTTCTAGTTCAGCAAACAGTTCCGAACTGCTCATCGAATGGACAAGGTAGTACGCAGCATCGATCTCATCGGGGATTTGAGACAAAGATGAAAGATCGAGAAGATCTCCTTCGATGATCTTCACTTGCGACCGAAACTCCTCTGGAACCTCGATGCGAGAACGGTTTCTTACCAGCGCATAGATCTCATTTCCATCCTCTGCTAAACGGGGCAGAAGGCGCCTTCCAATGTATCCGCTTGCTCCGGTGAGTAGAATTTTCATGAAAATACACTTTGAATCAAATTATTTGTTATATAGCATCGGCATTATGAAAAGAATAGGATTCTTCCTGCTGGTCTTGGCAGTAATCGGTGCAGCCTGCGCCATCTATTTTGTTTTAAAGAGTGAGCATGCTCTGGTCGCGCAACCTAAGGGTGTGATTGCTCGCAGCGAGCTGGATCTGATCATCACGAACATTCATCTCATGCTGATCGTCGTTGTTCCGACTTTTATTTTCTTATTTATGACTGTGTGGAGATACCGCGCTAAAAATACAAAAGCAAAGTATGAGCCGGAAAAATCCCACCGTGCATTTAAAGAGGTAATTTTGTGGGTTATCCCAGCCTGTGTCGTTGTTGTGATGGCAATAATCACCTGGAACAAGACTCACGAGCTCGACCCTTATAAACCTTTGAATAGCGATGTCAAACCTCTCACGATCCAGGTAATAGCGCTAGATTGGAAGTGGCTCTTTATTTATCCGGAACAGGGGATTGCAACATTAAACTACGTGCAATTTCCCGAACGCACGCCGATCCACTTTACTCTATGCGCAGATGGCTCTCCGATGAACTCTTTTTGGATTCCACAGCTAAGCGGGCAGATTTACGCGATGACGGGGATGATAACGCCGCTGCATATCATGGCAGACGGACAGGGAGTTTATGCAGGAAGAGCTGCCGAGATCAATGGCGAGGGATATGCAGACATGACTTTTGTCGCAGAATCTACTTCGCAATCTGACTTCGAGGATTGGGTCGAATCTGCAAAGAGATCGAAGTTAAAGCTCACGGACCATATGTATGATTCGCTTGCAAAACCCTCTGTTAACCATTCGCCCATTCTCTACTCTTATGTAGAAGAAGATCTGTTCAACAAGATTGTGATGAAGTATATGCACCATACAACACATTGAAACTATGGCAAACCCGATCTACGGAATACTGACGCTTCAGGCGCTTCCCCACCACTGGTACACGATAGGAGCGACAGCTTCTATCGCGCTCATGGGCGTCCTCTGTGCTATCTTCCTCACAAAGACCAAGCGCTGGCTGTGGCTGTGGCAAGAGTGGCTCACCTCGACCGATCCCAAAAAGATCGGCACGATGTACATGATCTTTGCGACTCTCATGTTCTTTCGCGGCCTCATAGATGTTGCCATGATGTGGCTCCAGCAATCGCTTGCGGCAGATTCTGCAGGATATCTCACCCCGGACCATTTTCAGCAGATTTTCACTGCGCATGGCGACATCATGGTCTTCTTTGTGACCATGGGTTTTTTCTTCGGCCTCATGAACTGGATTTTGCCTCTTCAAATTGGCGCGCGAGATCTTGCTTTCCCGTTTATGAATTCGCTCGGTTTCTGGCTCACTGCCGCGGGTGGGTTGATGATCAATCTCTTTTTTGTGATTGGGGGCGATTTTGCCAATACCGGCTGGCTTGCCATTGCTCCGCTCTCTGAGATCGAATTTAACCCGGGCGTCGGGGTGGACTATTTAATTTGGAGCTTGCAGCTATCCGGGACTGGGAAGTCTGCTTGCAGGGATCAATTTTATCGTGACGATAATAAAAAAGCGGGCGCCGGGCATGACTTTGATGAAAATGCCCCTTTTTATCTGGACCTCTTTATGTGCGATGGTTCTTATCATCTCTTCATTTCCGGTGCTCACTGCAACAACCCTGCTTCTTTGGCTGGATCGGTTCTTTGGCATGCACTTCTTCACAACAGGCTTTGGCGGCAATCAGATGATGTATTTTAACCTCATCTGGATGTGGGGCCATCCTGAAGTCTATATTTTGGTGATTCCTGCTTTTGGGATGTTCTCGGAGATCGTCTCCACCTTTTCACAGAAAAAGATCTTCGGCTATGTCTCCATGGTCTTGGCAGCCGTTTGCATCACTCTTCTCTCCTACATGGTCTGGCTCCACCACTTTTTCACCATGGGTGCAGGTGCCGACGTGAACTCGTTTTTTGGCATTGTTACGATGCTTATCGCCATTCCCATCGGGAGTTCAGGTGTTCAACTGGATTCTTACGATGCATAGAGGCAAGATCATTTTCGCTTCGCCCATGTACTGGTTTATTGGCTTCATCGTCGTGTTTACGATAGGAGGGATGGCGGGAATCATTCAGGCAGCTCCTCCTGCGGATTTTCAGGTGCACAACAGCCTATTCTTGATCGCCCACTTCCACACGATGATCGTGGGAGTTGCGCTCTTTGGTATTTTCGCGGGGATCACCTACTGGTTCCCTAAGATTTTTGGATTTATGCTCAATGAACGGCTGGGTAAATGGGCGTTCTGGTTCTGGCTCGTCGGATTTTTTGTCTCCTTTACGCCACTTTATGTTTTGGGGTTTATGGGAGCGCCGCGCAGGCTCGATCACTATGCGGGAGCGACTGGCTGGCAGCCGTTATTTATCACCGCAACCATAGGATTTGTCATCATTTCATGCGGGATTCTGATTCAAGTGGTTCAATTTGTCGTAAGCATTAAACAGAGAAAGAAGAATCTGGATACGACAGGAGATCCTTGGAATGGAAGAACGCTTGAGTGGGCGACCACTTCGCCGCCTCCTTTTTACAATTTTGCCGTGATTCCAACGGTAAATAGTCCCGATGCATTCTGGGACATGAAAAAAGCAGGAGATAAGCCAAAGAAGAGATACGAAGACATTCTCATGCCGAAGAACACAGGCATGGGAATTTATATCTCGGGCTTTGCTTTCTTACTCGGGTTTGCGCTTGTCTGGCACATTCTTTGGCTTGGAATAGTTGGGGTGATAGGGGTAATCGCATGTCTCATCAAGCTTGCATTTGATGAGAAGACGGAATATCTGCTGACTGCCGAAGAGATTAAACGTATAGAAGGTCGATAAGGTTATGGAAGAGGACACCAAAGTTTTTGGCTTCTGGATTTATCTGATGACCGATCTCATCATCTTTGCTGTGCTTTTTGCTACTTTCATAGTTTTGCATACGAGTACTTTTGGAGGACCAACCGGGCACGAGCTTTTTCGTTTGCCCTTTGCCCTTGCAGAGACGCTGATACTGCTCACTAGCAGCTTTACTTGCGCCTTAGGCACCTTGTCAGCTTATCAGAAGAAAAAAAACTGGGCGCTACTCTGGTACGGGATTACCTGTGTGCTCGGCATCTCCTTCCTCTTTCTCGAAATTTCAGAATTTTCCAAATTTATACACGAAGGGGCAGGCTGGGAGAAGAGCGCATTCCTCTCCTCGTTTTTTACATTGGTCGGCACGCACGGCTTGCATATCACTATAGGACTTTTGTGGATGCTCGTTAGCATGCTCCTCATCGGAACAAGGCCGCTTTCTTCTCACAACCTTTCCAGAATTTTGCGCATGGCCTTTTTCTGGCACTTTTTGGATGTCGTCTGGATCTTTATATTTACGGTTGTCTATGGAATAGGCTCATTATGATGAATCAAAAAGCATTAAAACTACGCATCATAGGATTTGTAGCTTCTCTTCTCCTGACCCTTTCCGCCTATTGGATTTTGGTAAGTCCTGAATCTTTCTCTGCAAAAACGACCATCGTCACACTCTTAATTCTTGCAGTCTTGCAAGGAGCGGTTCAGGCAGTCTGCTTTCTCCACCTCTCGATGGAAAAGAAAGCGCGCTGGAATTTCGCCATCTTTGTCTCCACGATCTCGATCATCATCGTCATCATCATCGGCTCCATCTGGATCATGAACCATCTGAACTACAACATGATGCCTTAATCTAATTCTTACTCGTCTTTTGCTAAATCAAGCCGGCTTAAGAACTTGGTTCCCCAGTGCGTCAAAAAAATCACACCTCCATTTACTAAAGTAAGCAGAGTTAGATAGAGAACAGGAGCCATATTAAAAGCTGCTACTTTCTCGTATGAATAGACGCCATTGATATTTTTATCGGGACCCCCAACAACCCATGAGATATATCCGAGAAAGGTAGACAAGAGAAATTGTAAAGGCCACGCCCGCCTATCATAGCCCAACCTGAAGATGAGCCAAACCATTAGAACAGGAAGAGCTATATGAAAAAGCGAAAATGTTCTTAGCCACAGTAGATGATTTGGACCAAGCATGTAGCCTGTCATCCCTTTGAAAGGGGAGACCAGAGTCGCGTGGAAATCTATATTCCAGATAACTGCATAAACAAAGTCTCCCACAAGCGCCATGCTGGCAAGCAGCTTCGATTCGAAAATAAGTGCTAAAAAAACAAGAAGCAGAGATGCATTGCAAATCCATAGAAAACTATGCAGCCCATTCCCAACCCAATTGGAAAAGAACCACCCCACGATGAAAACAGAGAAAGCACCTTTAGCTATTAGAGGTATTTTTCTATTTGGACTTCCTTCCATATTTTTAGCCTTTTATACGCACTGGAAGGGAAAAGGCAAGGGTTTTTAATTACTGCATTATACCAGACTCGGTTGTGTAAATTCGAAGGGCCCCAATGGACAGAAAGGACAAAGGACTAAAATGGACAGGAAACGGACAGGAAATGGACGGGGCCCAAGAGAGCTAACTTAAGTTTCCTCTTTGATTGGGCGCGTCCATTTTCGTCCATTTCACGTCCATTAAGCGCCTTTATTACTCTTTTCTCCCATGAAATCCAATAGCCATATGTCGGTAGGGCTTTCGGGCGAAAGGGTGATGTTCTCTATCCAGTAATGGGTGTAGGCATCTTGAAGCCGGATCGTGATCGTGTTTTGACCTTCTGTTAACAGTTCCTTGGGGAGTTTGAAATGATCGATTCTCCAGGCATCTCTAAACGGCTCAAAATGATCCGCGATATTGATGCCATTGAGGTCGATGGCGATGGGGGAGTAGTTATCGCCTGCAATAGAGGAGAGCTGCTTGATGTTCATATACCAGTCTTTTCCAGCTTCTTCACCGTTAAAATTGAAGAGAAGAGAGATGTCGCTCGTGTTGTTTGTCCCCATGAGCCAGCACCAAGGATAGGCGTAGTTGTACCTTGTGCCCGACCCAGTGACCACTTGCATGCCATGCGTCGGCCTAATGTTTTGATACGAAAACGAGACCAATCGCACGTTTGGATCGATAGGCGCCTTCAAAGTCGAGATCAAAAAATCATGATCCGCAGTAAATGTTTCTGAAAAAGCCGTCGCAGTAATCACTGATAAAAACAAGCCTAACAATACATTTCTCATGCATTACTCTTTATATGGGTTGCGAATCAAAAGAGAGTTAATCAGAAGAACGGTTTCCCATCAAGGCTTTGAACCTGCGTAGCTAAACATTATTTTAATTAGGAAATCAATTAACCCTGGTTTTATTTGCAAATTTTAAATATAATAGCCGCCTATTTTAACAAAACGGTGAAAAATGTCTAATAATGTACTTCCAGTTCCTCAGGCCACTCAGACGATAGAACCCACTTCTCTCTTCTCTAACTACCTCATGGAGGTCGCAAGATCCATAGCTCTACTTGACGCAGGAGTGCAGACTGTCGCACTCAGTTGCATCGATCAGCTCGTCCAGTTCTTATTCAATTACATTTTTTTTATCTTCTATCCTGCTTACGACACCTTCTACTATGAAATGCAGGTGGAGGCTTTTAAAACAGCGGGTAAAGAGCTTCCAGTTTATGAGAGCTGTGGCTTTAGAGAAGCGGTTCTATTCATTCACAGATTTATCTGTTCTCCTTCTTGCATCGGATCGATCTTTCCAAGCTCCAGCGGTCTTGTCGAAGCGATTACCAGGAAAGTCGCAGATGCTGCGAAAAATCCAGCGCCGCAACGCTATCTCGAGATCGGCGCCGGCACAGGTTCATTTACGCAAGAGATTATCAATCAAATGAAGCCGAGCGACCATCTAGACGTTGTAGAGTATGACGCGGATCTTTGCCGTCATCTTCAAAGAAGATTCCACCATCTTAAAAATGTCACCATTCATCAGATCTCAATTTTGGACTACGATGCACCAAAATATGATCTGGTTGTGTCGGGTTTGCCGCTGACGAACTTTACGCCTGAGTTTGTGCAAGAAGCACACCAGAAATACGTGGATTTGACAAAGACCGGCGGATTTTTCTCCTACTTTGAGTATATCGGTGGATCCACAATCAAACAGGCCTTTTTATGTTGTGAAGCAGCAGAAAAGTTCGCGCAGGTTGTAGCTCTCAAAAACGCTCTAGTGCAAAGCTATGGCGAAGAGGTGGACAACGTCTGGTGGAATATCACTCCGGCACGCGCGATCCATTGCCAAGTTAATTCTTTTGCCGGCGCCCATCCTGCGACATTAGGCGATCAGCAATATACCGGTACGGACATCCATCCAGCCTGTGTAAGCAACTCTCATCTTTGCCATAAGATTTGAGTCGATTCGAGTGGAATAGCAACCCCTGGAAAATAGGGTGTGATTCGGGGGGTGAAGCTGGAGGCAGGATGCGCCGCTGGAACCTCTATCGCGATAAATATGCCCGTCGCGAGTGTTTGGCATCGGCCCTTGGTACTTCATTTCTTTTGTTAGCTCTGGCGAATAGAGTTCTACTTTTACAGCTAAGTGGTCCAAATTGTTGAGATAGACCTGAACTTCAAATGCACCGTTTTCAATTTTCACCTCGCCAAATCCCAATTTGCTCCAGTTCTGTTCTATAGAGCCTCGCCAATCGACGATTTTTTTCGCGAGCGCACCATTATTTTCAGTCCGCTTGCGATAGGAATCTGCTGCCGGAAGATAGAATTTTTCTGTGTATTCGCGCACTGTCCGATTGGAGGAAAAATGGGGGGTCAATAGAGCCATGCTTTCGCGGATTTTTGCTATCCAGGTTAGAGGCATCATTCTGGCGTCCCATGTGTAAAATTGCGGGATCACCTCTTTTTCGAGAAGATCGTAAAGAGTGTTTGCCTCTGCTCTATCCCAGTTGGGATCGTCGCCATGTTCCTTGCGGTCTCCGAGAGCCCAACCGACTTCGGGAGTATAAGCTTCCGCCCACCAGCCATCCAATTCTGAGAGATTTAGGCCTCCATTGACGAGGATCTTCATCCCGCTCGTGCCGCTTGCTTCCCAGGGCCTTCTGGGAGTGTTGATCCACAAATCGACTCCCTGGACCAGATGTTCCGTTAAAATCATGTCATAGTCGCTGAGAAAGATGACATGAGGGCGCGCTTCGGCTCTGGCAATGAACTTCATCCATCTTTTGATTAGAGCATGTCCTTCGCCATCCGCCGGGTGTGCTTTACCGGCAATGATGAGCTGCACGGGTCGATCTTTATTAGTCAAAATCCGGAGAAGGCGATCTTCGTCGGTAAGGAGTAGATCGGGCCGCTTGTAAGCTGCAAACCGCCTCGCAAAACCGAGAGTTAAAGCGTTTGGATTTAAAAAGGATTTTGCTCTCTCGATCTCATCTGCCGAGGCTCCTCTTGCTTGCAACTGTCTTGCCAATCGTTTACGTGTGTTGTCAACAAGTAGCGCTCTGGATTCATTGCGCATCTGCCAAATTTTAGTATCTGGCACAGCGCGGATTTTTTTCTCTAGATCCTCTGTTTTTCCAAGCCATCGCCCTTTTCCGCAAGCCTCGGTCCAAAGATTATCAGAAGCAGACGAGTCCCAAGTCGGCATGTGAACTCCATTTGTCACAGATCCGATTGGAATTTCTTCTACAGGTAAACGAGGGAATAAATTTCTAAATAGATGCTGGCTTACCACGCCATGCAATTGACTCACGCCATTGACAGCTCCGCTTCCTCGCATAGCTAAATAAGCCATGTTGAAATCATCATTCTGATTTAACTGGCCTAAGGCGAGCAATCTCTCGAACGGCACTTTTAAATTTGCCTGTGCATATTTTTCTAGATATTTGGCGATGAGATCGGGCGAAAATCGATCAAATCCGGCGGACACTGCGGTATGCGTTGTGAAGTGGTTGCCTACGCGCGTAGCAGCTAAAGCCACTTCGAACGGCTGTTTTGTCTTTTGCATGAAGCTAAAAGCCCGTTCCAATACAACAAAGGCCGGGTGCCCCTCATTCATATGGCAAATTTCGGGTTGTATGCCAAGAGCATCTAGAAGACGCCATCCCCCTATGCCAAGAACGATCTCCTGCTTTAAGCGCAATTCCTGATCACCACCATAGAGTTCGCTAGTTATCCCTCTATGAGCAGGAATATTTGCAATGTCATTGCTGTCCAATAGATAGAGAGTTCTTCTACCCACTTTAACTTCCCATATTCGGAGCCAAAGCGACCATCCGGGCAGTTCAATTTTTAAACGGAGCCACTCTCCGTTGGCCAAGCGCGCGGGTCTAATGGGCAATTGTCCCGGATCGTTGTAGGGGTAGAACTCCTGCTGCTCTCCATTTTTGTCGATCAACTGACGGAAATAGCCTTGGCTGTAGAGTAATCCAATGCCGATGACCGGTACCCCAAGATCGCTTGCAGCCTTGAGTTGATCCCCAGCCACATTACCGAGCCCGCCGGAGTAGATGGGAAGCGCCTCGCTCAACATAAATTCCATGCTGAAATAAGCGATGCAAGTGAGTGAGGACTTGGAGTGATTTTCCTGAAACCAACTCGGTGCGCCGAGAGCATCTTGTCTTGTTTTTACGAGATTGTTGATAAGGCCGCTAAATTTTTCATCAGCCAAGAGCGTCGTCAGTTTTTCCCTAGATGCAGTCTGCAAAACAGCCCATGGATTATGGGTCAGTTCCCATAATTCTGAATCGAGCTTGCTCCATATCGCATCAGCGCTATGGTTCCAAGACGAACGCAGATTCAGTGCGAGATCCTTTAGGGAATCATACCCCTGTATACTGGACCTCTGGTTCGTGTCGTGTGCATCCATTTTTGCCCTCTAGTTGTTATGCTTATGAAAATCAGTTTTTCAGCTTTGGATTGGATTTAATCGACCACAGAGGAAGCAATAAGAGGGAAGAGAGGCTTCCGCATAGAATCAATGTGATGAAAAATGCCGACCAGCCCCAGACTTCCGCTATCCTTCCCAGCGGATATCCTGCACAGGCAGCCCCAATATAAGCGAAAAGGCCAATGAATCCCGTTGCGGCGCCAGCTGTTTTTTTGCTTGAAAGCTCCGCAGCTGCAACCCCTATTAACATTTGCGGGCCAAATATCAAAAAGCCAATGAAAAATGCAAAAATGAGTTCGAGGATAGACAACCCAGCGGGAGAAAAGAAAAAGGCGATTAATCCGAAGCTTGCAGCGAAACAAAACAGGACATTCACAGGTCCTCTTTTTCCGTTAAATAGTCTATCCGATGCAATCCCCGCCGTTAAGCTTCCGATAATTCCCCCTATTTCAAATGAGACAACAGAGGTGCTCGCTTTAAGGAGCGAATATCCTTTTGCCTCAACGAGATAGACGATGGTCCAATCCGTGAAGGCTGTTCGAACGACATATACCAAAAAATAGGCCGCAGCCAAAATCCAGATGAGCTTATTCTTTAATATATAGTCCAAGAGGATCTCTCTGAATGTAAGCTCGTTCTCTATTACCTTTGATGAGGGATAATCGTTTTTATATTTCTCAATCGGGGGCAGTCCAAGCGATTGCGGAGTGTCCCGCAAGCGATTGATCACAAAGAGCCCCATTAGAATACATAGGCCTCCGGGTATATACATTGCATAACACCATCCCCAGGTTTGAGCGCAGTACGCGGCCAAAAGGGGAATCAAAGCTCCGCCCGTGTTATGTGAAGTATTCCAAAACCCCCACCAGGTCCCTCTCTCCTTTTGCGAGTACCAGTGCGTTAAAAGGCGCGCGCACGGTGGCCATCCCCAGCCTTGGAACCAGCCATTTAAAGCCCATAAGATGGAGAAAATAATAATAGAAGACGAGATCCCAAAAAGGATATTGATCAACCCCGTTATAATCAGGCCTATTCCCATAAAGTAACGGGGATTAGACTTGTCGGATAGAACTCCGCTTAAGAATTTGCTGACTCCATAGGTCAATGATAAGATCGTGGCGAGAAGTCCTACATCAGCTTTTGTTAATCCGAGATCGTGGATCATCGATGGCATTGCAAAAGTCAAACTTTTACGGGAGAAATAATAGAAAACATAACCGGCATACATCCCGTAAAAGATTCGAATGCGCCAGTAGGTATAGCTTTTTTTTATAATTTCCCGGTCTTGAATTTCTGAAACGACCGGGGCAGACTTAAACCACAAGGCCATGTTGCATACCTATTGCTTAAATTTTGATCTAGAAGAGCCTATTTGTCTGCTGCTTTTAAGCTGAAGTTGGGGGTTTAAACCTTCGGGGTTTTTCGTTCTCACGACTGATTCTCAATCTTATCTTTTTTTGCATTGCCGGGTGGCTTTTGGTCCAAGCCCATAGTCAATGCTGTCATCCCGGCAAGACCTCCCAGTTGCATCGTCTCAATGGCCGAGCTAGGGACAATGACGATAGTAGAGTTCTCTTTTAATCCCTCGTATAGCATGTTCATTGCCCTTAAATGCAAGGCAACGGGATTGTTGATATAGGTCTTTGCCGCTTCGCCAAATTTTTCTGCCACTTGCCTTTCTGAGTCTCCGAGAATGACTCGAGCTTGGCGTTCTCTTTCCGCCTGTGCTTGCATTGACATGGCATCTTCCAAAGCAGGTGGAATCAAGACATCTTTCACTTCAACCGAAATCACATTGATTCCCCAGGGCTCTGTCCGCTCATCGATAATTATTTGCAGCTCATTGCTAATTTTATTTCTTCCTTCAAGCATGTCAGAAAGCATCGTCTTGCCAATCACATCGCGTAGAGCCGTTTGCGATGCCCAGCCAATAGCACTTTCGTAATCAGCTACTTCCAGTGCGGCCTTTTTAGGATCAATCACTTTCCAAAAGAGGACTGCATCGACATCAACAGGCACGGTATCTTTGGTCAGAGTTTTTTCCGCTTTGAACGAAGTTGCAATGACCCGAATGTCGATCCAGAAAGGAACCGTATCGATAACCGGAATAATAAAAAATAATCCCGGCCCCCTCAAGGAATGAAAATGGCCCAGTCGTAAAACGATGGCTCTATCCCACTGATTTGCGATTTTAATGGAGGCTGAAATGACGTAGGCGATGAACAAGGTCCCGCCCAAAATATAGAGGCTTTTATAGCTCTCGGGACCTGTATTTAGAGTATATGCTAGCGCCGCCCCGATCGACATTATTACGAAAAATATTAATAGAGAGAACGAGTTTTTATTTTTCATCTTGATTTCCTTTGTTTTTTTCTTTTCGAATCTCTTTTTCTGCCTGCTTCCAGTCCTCATCGGTCTTAGATTTCTTAAGAGGATCAAAAATCCGATAGGCGAGCCATTTCACCTGGTCATTTATGAGGAACCATGCAATTGCATAGGCCCAAACAAAACCAGCCCATTTCCAGCCGAGAGGTGTCATAAGGAGCCCATAAACTGCAATCAAAGTTGCTAGTATTTGCGTGCCCAGCACTGCTCCCCATAAAATGTTTGCAGGTCGGATGGTCCAGAATGGACCTCGCGTACGAGTCAAAAAGATCGTCAGGTGCCCTGCCACGGACAACTTTAAATACATCAGTGTTTGGATATGCGGACGGTCGAGATGAAAGACACGCTCGCCAAGATAAAACAAGCCGAAGGCGGACACGACACCGATTAGTCCGAGGGCCGTCGCAACCCCAAGCACCATTCGCATATTCCAGCCTTCGGGATGATCCTTGTAATGAACGTTATCATACGCAATGGATAGAATGGCCCCGTCGTTAAGCAATGCCAGCATCACAATCATCACCGCCGTCAATGGATAAAAGTTAAAGATTAGAATGGCCGCGTCATGAAAGAGCAGCACGCGCAGCGTCTCGGCGATGCGGTAGATCGCATAGCTATTCATCCGTTGAAAGATTCGCCGACTCTCCTTGATCGCATCGATAATCACAGAGAGGCCGGGCTTTAGCAGCGCAATGGCCGCTGCCGCGCGCGCCGCGTCCGTTGCGCTTGAAACGGCGATACCGCAGTCGGCTTTTTTCAGCGCAGGAGCGTCATTCACCCCGTCGCCCGTCATGCCGACGATGTGGCCCCGTTTTTGCAGGACATCTACAATGTGGAATTTGTGTTCGGGAAACACCTGGGCAAAACCATCCGCCTTTTCAATCGACTCGGCAACCTGTGCCGTTTCTTCCTTCTTTACATCTCCAAGGCCGGTGGCATCGAGGATGTTTGTGCCCATCCCTAATTTTTTAGCAGTCTCTTTGGCAATGGCGAGTTGATCTCCCGTAACCATTTTGATCTTCACGCCCATTTGTTCTGCGGTCGCAATGGTTGCCTTGGCGTCTTCTCTTGGCGGATCGAAGAGGGGAAGCACACCGAGGAATTGCCACCCGCCATTTCCTTCTGTCCGCGCTACGCCGAGCGAACGAAAACCACGCGCTGCAAATTCGTTAACGGCTTTTTCAACTGCTGCCTTCACTTGGGCTGCATTAGCCGACAAGGCCAAAATCACTTGCGGCGCTCCTTTTGTCACCTTGAACTCTTTTCCGCCTTGGTCTTTGATAGTGGCTTCCGTGCGTTTATGCACCGCATCAAACGGCTGGAAATGAACCATTTGATAACCCTTCAATGCATCTTTATTTTTTAAGCCACCCAAAACGGCAAGATCAATGGTATCGTTATTTTCCGCGCGCGATGCAAGAGCGGCATAGAGAATCACCTGCTCGGCGGGGATGTTATTCACGCTGAACGGATCGCCGAGTGTTAGCTTGTTCTGGGTCAAAGTGCCGGTCTTGTCCGCACACAGGATGTCTACGCCTGCCAACTCCTCGATAGCCACGAGCCGGCTTACTATCGCTTGTTTTTTAGCGAGCAAACGAGCGCCGACCGCCATCGTTACCGACAAGACCGTTGGCATCGCCACCGGAATCGAGGCCACGGTCAAAACTAAGGCGAACTGCAGCGTGGTAAGGATCGGATCGCCTCGGAAGATTGCAACGGCAATAATGCCCGCAACCAAAACGGCTGCGAGAATGATCAGGTAATTGCCGATCTTCAAAACGGCCTTTTGAAAATGGCTGACGGTATGTGCCTCTTCCACCAGCTCTGCCGTCTTGCCAAAGTAGGTGTTCATGCCAGTCCCATAGACTAGTGCACCGATTTCGCCCTGGCGGACAATCGACCCCGAAAACACGGCCTCGCCGGATTTCTTCTCTACGGGCAATGATTCTCCCGTCAAAGCAGACTGATCGACCTCTACCGGATCGCCCTCCATTAGCCTTGCATCTGCAGGTACAATATCGCCCGAGCGCAATCGGATGACGTCTCCCGGGACCAGCTCGCGTGCAGGCGGCGTACCCCACTTTCCATCGCGTATCACTCGAGCCTTAACCGCAAGTTGGGCTTTCAAGGCAGCAATGGCGTTGGCTGCTTTATGCTCTTCCCAGAATCCGACAACGGCATTGGCAAGAAGTAAAAGAAGAATGATAAAAAAATCTGGCCAGTGGCGAACCACGCCGGACAAGATCACCGCTATTTCAATCATCCAGGGAATGGGACCCCAAAAATAGCTGAGGAATTTTAAAAACAGATTCGTTTTCTTTTCTTCGATCTCGTTAGGCCCATATTGAATCAGCCGTTTTGCCGCCTCAGCCTCGCTAAGTCCACCCTCCGCAAATCCTAATTTTTTCTTCACCTCTTCCAGAGGAAGAGATTTTAGATCTTCGTTCGCATCAGGTTTCATTAATGCCCCATTTCCAATTTCGGATTTCGGGCATGTCTTCACCGTGTTTGTCGATGTAGCATTTGTGTTCGATGAGCTTGTCCTGCATCATCTGCTTGAGATAGGCCCCCTTGCCACCTAACTGCGGCAAGCGATCAATCACATCTTGCACCAGATGAAAGCGGTCGATGTCGTTCTGCACCCGTATGTCAAAGGTTGTCGTGATTGTGCCCTCTTCCTTGTAGCCGCGGACGTGTAGGTTGCGGTTAGCGCGGCGGTAGGTCAGCTGGTGGATCAGCCATGGATATCCATGGAAGCCGAAGATGATGTGCTTGTCTGTTGTGAAAAGAGAATCGTAATCCTTGTCGGAGAGTCCGTGTGGGTGCTCGCTTTGGGATTGTATTTTCATCAGATCGACGACATTGACCACGCGGATTTTTAAATCGGGGAGATGCTTGCGAAGGATGGAAACAGCTGCCAAGATCTCCAGCGTGGGCGTATCTCCGCAGCAGGCCATCACAACGTCTGGCTCCGCTTCCTGGTCATTGCTGGCCCATTGCCAGATGCCAACCCCTTCTGTGCAGTGCACAACTGCAGCGTCCATAGTCAGCCATTGAGGGAGAGGGTGTTTGCCTGCAACTACCACGTTGACGTAGTTCCGGCTGCGTAGGCAGTGGTCAAATACCGACAGGAGGCAGTTGGCATCGGGCGGCAGATAGACGCGCACAATGGTGGCCTTCTTGTTGATAACGTGGTCGAGAAAGCCGGGATCCTGGTGCGTGAAGCCGTTGTGATCCTGCTGCCAGACATGGGAGGCGAGCAGATAGTTTAACGATGAGATCTTCCGGCGCCAGGGGAGTTCTAAGCACACCTTCAGCCACTTAGCGTGCTGGCTAAACATCGAATCGACGATGCGGATGAATGCCTCATAACTGTTGAACAATCCGTGCCGCCCGGTCAGCAGATATCCTTCCAACCATCCCTGGCACTGGTGCTCGCTGAGCATTGCATCCAGCACTTGTCCTGCGGGCGCAAGGAACTCATCATTTTGTGCTTCTCTTGCATCCCACTGGCGATTGGTGACTTCAAAGAGTGCGCCTAGAAGATTCGATAGCGTCTCATCCGGTCCAAAGATCCGAAAATTACGCTGATCCTGATTTAGTTTGGCTACGTCGCGTAAGAATTTGCCCAGCACGAGAGTATCTTGACCCATAACTGCACCGGGCGCCGGCACAGTTACTGCGTGTTTATGAAAGTCCGGCATTCGCAAATCACGTAGGAGCTGTCCGCCGTTGGCGTGAGGATTTGCGCCCATCCGCCGGTTACCTTTGGGGGCGAGCTCAGCCAATTCAGGTATTAGCTTCCCATTCTTATCAAAGAGCTCTTCTGCTTTGTAGCTCTTCATCCAGCTTTCAAGTTGCTGGACATGCTCGGGATGCTCAGAGTTCACTAGAATCGGCACCTGGTGCGATCGAAATGTGCCCTCAACTTGCAGACCATCCACAACTTTAGGCCCCGTCCAGCCTTTAGGCGATCTCAGGACGATCATGGGCCATCGGCGCCTTGTGGTGTCACTATTGCTACGGGCATTGTTTTGGATTTGCCGAATGTCTTCGATTGCTTTTTCTACAGAATCCGCCATGAGTTGATGCATCGCCTTCGGCTCGCTGCCTTCTACAAAATAGGGGGTCCAGCCGCAGCCTCGTAAAAATTGCTCCAACTCCTCATGCTCGATGCGGGCCAGGACAGTCGGATTGCTAATTTTGAATCCATTCAGGTGGAGGATCGGCAGCACAGCTCCATCAGTAATTGGATTGAGAAACTTGTTAGAATGCCATGCTGTTGCCAAGGGACCTGTTTCCGCTTCTCCATCGCCGATGACACAGGCGACAATCAGATCGGGATTGTCAAATGCGGCTCCGAAGGCATGGCTGAGCGAATAGCCCAGCTCGCCCCCTTCATGAATCGACCCGGGAGTCGTCGGGGCAACATGGCTGGAAATTCCACCCGGAAACGAGAACTGCTTGAACAGCTTTTGCATCCCGACTTCGTCTTGGCTGATATCCGGATAGATCTCACTATAGGAGCCTTCAAGATAAGTATTTGCCACAAGAGCCGGACCGCCGTGGCCTGGACCTGCGATGTAGAACATATTCAGATCAAATTTCTTGATCACCCGGTTCAAATGCACATAGATGAAGTTCTGGCCGGGCGTTGTGCCCCAATGTCCGACCACAAGCGGCTTCACATCAGACAGTAAGAGCCGCCGTTTTAGCAGTGGATTGTTATAGAGATAGATCTGGCCGACAGAGAGATAGTTAGCAGCCCGCCAGTAGGCATCCATTTTATGGAGCAGTTCGGGAGAAAGAATATCTGTTTTCAAGGCACTACTCCTTTGTTCGCGGTCTCAAGAACGCGAGAGACCGTTTTGGCTATCATCCACTCCTCGTCCGTGCGAATGACGCGAACCTCAACTCGGCTCCTGCCAGAAGAGATAACACCCTTATTTGCACTGTTTTGCTCTTCTTCGATTTCGATTCCAAGAAATTCCAGCTCTTTGCAAATTCTAGCTCGAACAATAGGCGCATTCTCTCCAATGCCGCCTGAGAAGACTAGCGTATCCAGGCCACCCAAAGCCGCTGCAAATGATCCAATCCACTTTTTAACTTGGTAACAGAAGAGCGCAATCGCTTCAGCTGCTCGAAAATCTTGCGCTTCGGCTTTCAGCAAGTCCTGCATGTCGGAACTGGTCTCCGATATGCCGAGCAGTCCAGACTCGGAATTGACCATCTCATTGAAACGTTTTGCATCGAAGCCATGGGTGCGCGCCAGATACCAGACAAGACCTGGATCGAGATCGCCGGAACGGGTGCTCATTGGAATGCCGGCTGTCGGAGTAAAACTCATGCTTGTATCTATCGACTTACCCTCTCGCACGGCTGCAAGACTTGCGCCATTGCCCAGGTGGGCAAGAATGACCCGGCCATGCGCCGCTTCCAATCCTGCAAGACGGCCTAATTCTTTAATTAAATACTCATACGACAACCCGTGAAATCCATACCTCCGTACCCCTTCTGCTTCAAAACGGCGCGGGATCGGCAACATTTTTGCCACCCGAGGCAGGTCATGATGAAAAGCCGTATCGAAACACGCAAATTGGGGTAGATCAGGAAACCTACGATGAAACGCCTCAATGAGCAGGATCTCCTCAGGCATATGTTCAGGATCAAAAGACTCGAGGCGGTGCAGCTCTTCAATCAATTTTGCAGTAATGCGTTCCGGTTTCCAATACTTCGGACCGCCATGCACCAGGCGATGCCCTACTGCAGTCAATGCATTATGATGCGTGCGCTGCTCGATCCAATCCATTAGCGAGCTCACAGCTTCTGTATGATCCGTAGCCTTTATCCGTCGGGTGAAGTTGTCTTGAGGATCTTTGCCTTTTACCCGCAAAGCAGCGTCAGGCAACCCAATGCGCTCGATGGCACCCTCCAAAATCCGTTGAAATGAGTCAGCAGATTCGAACAGCGCGAACTTGATGCTTGATGAACCCCCATTGATCGTCAGAATACGTGGGCTAGATTGTTTAATGGATTGTCCTTTTCTCATCGTTTTTTTGTAATTCTACGCTAGCGATAATGAACCTTCTCCAATTGCTGTATCTAAAAAGACAAATAAAAGATCAATAAGATAAGGAGGCGTCCCTCCAACTTGCAATTTATTCGGAAAGACGGTAGCTGTAAAAGTATGGTTCTCAATTCCAAAACGGTTACTAACATGCGCTTTACTCTAAAAGCAATTTTGCTGCTTGCTCTTTTTGGCTTCACGATAAAAGGGGAGTGTGATCCTAAACATGTCGTGGAGGAGATCTTGGCTCAAGCAGATGTCAAGATCAATGGCGACCGCCCCTGGGATATCCAAGTCAATGATGAGCGCTTTTACAACAGAATTTTAAAAGAAGGCTCGCTTGGATTGGGCGAATCCTACATGGATGAGTGGTGGGATTGCGAAGCGCTAGACGAGTGCATCTTTCACATTCTGCGCGCAGATCTTGAAAAGAAGATAAGACCCTCGTGGGAAGCGCGTTGGGACATTTTGAAAGCCAAGCTTTTCAATATGCAAGCGAGAGGCAATCGGAGCTCTAAAGTTATCGATGAGCATTACGAGCTGGGAGATGACTTCTACGAGTATATGCTGGGGGATACTTTAGCCTACACTTGCGCCTATTGGAAAAACGCTAAGACGGTCGACGAAGCTCAAAGAGCAAAGTTTGACCTGATCGCCAAGAAAATGGGATTAAAACCCGGCATGACCGTCCTCGATATCGGCTGCGGATGGGGTGGGTTTGCCAAGCATGTGGCCGAGAAGTATAAAGTGAGTGTCGTAGCGGTCAACCTCTCAGAAAAACAAGTCGCTTACGCAAGAAAACAGTGTGCAGGCCTTCCCGTAGATGTCCGCGTCCAAGATTATCGCGATGTGGAAGGCACATTTGATCGCATCATCTCGATTGGACTTATGGAACACGTAGGAGTTAAGAATTACAGGGGCTTTATGCAGCTTGTGAACCGCTGTTTAAAGGATGATGGGTTAGCTCTGATTCATACCATCGGAAGAGATACCTCAGCGATGACTTTAGATCCCTGGATTAACCGGTATATCTTCCCCAACGGCCAGCTTCCTTCGATTCCGCAACTCAGCCGAGCGATGGAAGGATTATTTGTAGTCGAGGATTGGCATAATTTAAGCGTCAACTACGATGCCACGTTAATGGCCTGGTTTCACAACTTTGACATGCATTGGGACAAGATCAAGTCTGCCTATCCAGAGCCTTTCTACAGAATGTGGAAATACTATCTGCTCTCCTGTGCCGGCGGCTTCCGCTCAAGAACCATGCAGCTTTGGCAAATCGTCCTCTCGAAACAGGGAGTTCTCGATGGTTATAACTCCATCCGCTGATTACGAAAAAAAGAAGCAGATGCTCCTCCAAGAATTTGGGAAGCATATAAGCTCGGCCTCATTATCAAAAAATCCCATCTCACTCAAAAAACAGTCATCGAATTTATTCCGCAATCGCAAACAAAAAGAGACGAAAAAACTCGATGTGCGTCAGCTCAATCAAGTGATTAGCATCGACCCCGAAAACAGGATCGCAGAAGTCGAAGCGATGATCACTTTCGAGGAGCTTGTCGATGCCACGTTAAAGCACAACCTGCTTCCGGCAGTAGTTCCCGAGCTTAAAACCATCACTGTTGGAGGCGCGCTAGTGGGCCTCGGCATAGAATCCTCCTCCTTTCGCTACGGCCTCGTACACGAAACCATCCTCGAAATTGAAGTCTTGGCAGGGGATGGCAACGTCTACACTTGCCGCCCCGATAATGAGCATCGCGATCTCTTCTTTGCCTTCCCCAACTCTTACGGAACGCTCGGGTATGCGTTAAAAGTAAAACTCAAACTGATCCCCGCAAAAAAATACGTTAAACTCACCAATCTACGCTTTTCCGATGTAAGCAGCTACTTCGACACCCTCCATACACTCTGCACCCACAAACGCACCGAAAAAACAGACTCCTACATCGACGGCGTCATTTTTAACGAAAACGAGATGTACATCATCATCGGAGATTTTGTAGATGAAGTGCCGGACGTCAGCAACTACACCTACATGAGCGCCTACTACAAGTCGATCCCCAAAAAGGAGATCCAGTACCTAACCGCCTACGATTACATCTGGAGGTGGGATGCAGACTGGTTTTGGTGCTCCAAGCATTTCGGCATGCAGCAGCCCCTCCTTCGCCTACTATTCGGAAAGTTTATGCTCCGCTCGCGCGTCTATTGGAAGATCAAGCACCTAATGGCGACCAACCCCTTTCTAAAACTGGCCACCCGAATATTAGAAAAACCCTCTGAATCGGTGATCCAAGATATACTTATTCCCATCCATAAAGCCTCCGAATTTTTGAGCTTTTTTCACAAAGATATAGGCATCACTCCCATCTGGATCTGCCCTTTTCAGTCCTATCAACCAGATAGTGAGTATCCCCTTTGCAAACTCGACCCCAAACAGCTCTACGTCGACTTCGGATTTTGGGACATCGTCCCCACACACCTCCCCAAAGGCACCCTCAATCGAGCCATCGAGCAGAAGACCCAAGAGCTAGGCGGCTTTAAAAGCCTCTACTCCGACTCCTACTACACCGAGCAGGAGTTTTGGCAGATCTACTCCAAAGAGACCTTCTCCCAACTCAAGCGCAAATACGACCCCCGCGCCATCTTCAAAGACCTCTACCAAAAATGTGTTAAGTAACCCCTCCCGCTTCTAAGCTGGAGATGTCGTATGTGTGCAGAATTAGAAAAAATGGTTCAATAATGGCATTGAATAAAATGAAAGAGGAACATACACTTAAAACATAAGTGGGTTGAGACTACTCGGCCGGCGCTAAGCCTCAGGGACTACCTTGGGGTTTTTCGCTTTTTAGGGGATATAAACTGATACCATGGCCTGCTATTTCCCCCTTATCATTCTTGAATAGCTTTTTCTCCAGAATCTTGTAGGCGCGATTGGGTTGATTAGGGCGAATGGTGGAAAGACCTATAGGCCTTGCTGCTAAATCTGCAAATTGCAATCCCTCGGAGTTAACCTTTTTATCCGCGATGATCAACTCGAAAGGGAGAGAACGCCGCAGAGAGTTGTGCCCTGAACATACGCGAAGAAATTCCAATTCTAACGCAAGGTCTTCTGTTCGCCCTCTAGCTTCGCATACGATATGAGTAGTGCGATCGTGTTGGTTCTTAGTTTGAAGAAAGCGATATAGCTTTTCCAATCCTAGCTGCATAGACAAATGATAAACATGAGTGTCATGAAGATTTTCTGTTCTTAGCCTGTGTTTGTCTATGATTGAAGAAAATAGATGGAAATCAGAATTGCTGATTAAGCGATTAAGAGACTCAAGAAAGGTTTCTCTCCGTTCCTTATTCATCAATCGAAAAGCTTTTGTCTTTCTCCGGATGTCCTGTTCATGCAGGATTACCATGTCGTGTCCAAATGTCTCAAATTTTAGCATTCGAAGAGCAGGTGAAACGTGCTCTGAATAATATGATTTTATAAATACACAAAAGCACAGGACAAATACGGGATAGGTCTCATCGATGGATGTCAATCCATGATCACCACTTTCATCTACATAAACAATGTAATCGCTATACGCTTCCAAAGTCTTGCAACTTGTCACAAAATTTCCTTAACGGCATTCAAGAAAATACTCAAGGCTAGAAATTTTTTCCAATCTTAAATCAAGGTGTGTGCGGCTTACTCATCAAAAGGAAAACATCCTGCTGTCATCTTATGTCACGCTTGGAAAGGCCGAGATGACTTTATTCATGAAAAAGCCAGACTGATTGCAGATAAGGGATACGTTGGTTTTGCCCTAGACATGTACGGAAAGGGAGTTGTAGGGAAATCCAAAGAAGAAAATTCCGCATTAAAAAAGCCGTTTCTTGACGATCGGAAGTTATTGCAAAGACGGGTATTAAAAGCATTTGAGGTCGCTTGCGAGCTCCCTTACGTAGATCCGAGCCGCATCGCTGTTCTGGGCTTTGGCTTTGGAGGTATGTGTGCGCTCGATCTTGCACGCACCGGAAAGAATTTGTTAGGCGCAATTAGTGTCTACGGTCATTTTGCACCACCTCCTGCTTCCCTCATCAAACCCATCAAAGCGAAAATCCTTGTTCTACATGGCTATGATGACCCCATTACCCCTCAAAGTGAACTGCTTGCTTTTGAAAAAGAGATGACCAAAGCCAAAGTCGATTGGCAAGCACACCTTTATGGAGGCACCCTGCACGCCTTCGCTACGCCAGATGCAAACGACGCTGCATCCGGAATACTCTATAACCCCATTGCGGCACAACGCGCCTGGCTTGCCATCGAAAACTTTCTAGATGAAATTTTCACAAGCGATTCTTAATGCGACAATTAAGAAAATAAATCGTGGAAGTACACGATAAGAGAGATTACGACGAGACTCAAGATGGAACAGAGCAAGGGAAAGAAACAGAAGAAGAACATTTTTCCGTAGCGCTTTTCAACAGATCGAGCATAGATAAAATAAACACTGGCAGGCATAGAAAGAGGAATGGTAGACAATATGAGAATGCAAAAAAGGACGCCTCCAATAGGGATGTCTGCATCTGCAACAAAAGCCCCTAGAGGGGGAATAAATATCAACGCTGGAATAAACAACAATAAATAGATCAAAGCAAACGCGTTTCCAAAAAAATTCGCTGTTCTTTGGGTCAAGTTCAAAGTCTCTTTGATAGCCATGCTTTTGACCTTTGCGATAGAAGGATCTCTCTTATCCTAAGAATGTTAAGGTGTAGATTGACTAGTAATTTCTTAAATGATAATAATGCATACAGAATCAAATAAGTGCGAACATTTCTATCATATGAAGTCAAAAAAAGTTGATCCCATAGAGGTTTTTCGTAAGCACAACGGTATCCTACGGACCGCTGAAGCTATAAAACTGGGGATACATCCCACCTATTTGTACAAGCTTCGCGATGAAGGAATTCTTGAGTCATTAGGTCGAGGTGTTTTCAGATTAGCTTCTATGCCGGATTTTTCAGAACCTGATCTGGTCTTGGCTGCAAAAAGAATTCCTCAAGGGGTTATCTGCCTAATTTCCGCACTATCCTACTATGAACTAACAACTCAAATTCCTCATTTTGTCTATCTAGCCTTACCTAGAACGTCAAGACTACCTCAAGCTGGCTATCCTCCCTTACGTTGTTTTTGGTATTCTAAGGGCGCTTATGAAGCGGGCGTTGAAACAATTTCAGTTAATGGATTTCCCGTTAAAATTTATAGCGTCGAAAAAACTTTAGCCGACTGTCTAAAATTTCGGCAAAAAATTGGAATGGATGTCGTTCTAGAAGCATTGAAAGAGTATTGGAGAAGAGGTCGAACAGACCTTGATAAGCTTTACGATTATGCAAAAATATGTCGTGTTGAAAAAGTTCTTCAACCCATCATTGAAACGATAGTGAGTCAATAGCCATGAATATTGAAAAGAAAAATCTACCTGAGTCTGTTTACAGGAGATTAAAAAACATTGCTTTAGCAAAAAATCGTCCTACGCAGGAAGTTCTTAGATATTATGCGATGGAGAGATTTTTATATCGTCTGAGTGTTTCCCAACATAAAAGGTCTTTTTTTCTGAAGGGAGGTCTAATGTTAATGGTTTGGGATCCTGCGACACACCGTGCAACTGTTGATATAGATCTGCTCGCAAAAGCTAATAACTCCATTGAAAACATTTCACAAATTCTCAAAGAAATCTGCTCTCATCCTGTTCTACAAGACGGTATCGAATTCAATTCTACAGACCTCATTCTTGCCGAATCCCAAGTTGAAACAGAATACATTGGCCTGTCAGCCCGTTTTTCAGCACATTTGCATACTGCTAAGCTACCATTGAGAATCGATATTGGGTTCAGCGACAAAATTTTTCCTAAGCCAGCCAATGTGAATTACCCGGCATTATTAGATTTTCCTTCTCCTGAGCTTCAGGGATATACACCGGAGACAATGATTGCCGAAAAATTAGATGCAATGGTGAAACTTGGCCTTGCAAACAGCAGGATGAAGGATTTTTATGACATATGGACGATAGTCAATCAGTTTCAGATCAAACCAGAGAAGATGGCTCCTGTTATTATGGAAGTCTTTAAAAATAGGAAAACTATTGTTCGGGAAATTCCAAAGGCATTTTCTGAGGCTTTCTACAATACGCCAAAAACACTAGAACGATGGGATTCCTTTCTTAAAGGTATTGGACATGATCCGATGCCCCTTGAAAAAGTAATATTCGAAATTAGGGATTTTTTCCTTCCTATTTTGATTGAGAATAATACCCAAGTCGCAGGCATCGGCTAATGATTGCTGGAGCTAGAAATGAATAGATGGTTCATATCCGATACTCATTTCTCTCACGCCAATGTCATAGGCTATACCGGACGTCCTTTCCAATCTGTAAACGAGATGGATGAGCGGCTTATTGAGAACTGGAATGCTCTCATTGAGCAGCAAGACACTGTCTTCTTTCTCGGAGATTTCGGCCTTGGACCCGCAAGCCTCCTCGCCGATCTCTGCGCACGCCTCCACGGCACCAAAATTTGCATTCGAGGTAACCACGATGGTACACCCGCTAAAATGCATAAGATTGGATTCTCTCTTGTTCTAGAAGCAGCCTTCATCAAGATTGGCCGGCACCAAGTTGAACTCGTTCACATCCCCACTCAGCCGGCCCCGCCTCATTTTCAGCTCCATGGCCACGTCCACGAAAAGCGTCCCAACAAACTCATCGACCGCCAACTCAACCTTTCCGTCGAAGTCTGGGATTACAAGCCCGTTTCTGAAAAGACGATCGTTGCTTTGCTGGATCGCGCTAGTCCTCTTTGACTCTTTTTGTGGATAGAAAAAAATTCTATCTCTGCAAATTGCGTATTCGTATGCTTGCTGTCAAAACAGGCGATACAAGAGCGCGAAAATGCAAGAGACCTTTGTACCTTATGCTGACCATGAAACACAACTCGAAGGGTATGCGGCTTACCCATCAAAAGGAAAACATCCTGCTGTCATTTTATGTCACGCTTGGAAAGGCCGAGATGATTTTATTCATGAAAAAGCCAGGCTAATCGCAAATAAGGGATACGTTGGTTTTGCCCTAGACATGTACGGAAAGGGTGTTGTGGGAAAATCCAAAGAAGAAAATTACGCATTGAAAAAGCCGTTTCTTGACGATCGGAAGTTATTGCAAAGACGGGTATTAAAGGCATTTGGGGTCGCTTGCGAGCTCCCTTACGTAGATCCGAGTCGCATCGCTGTTCTGGGCTTTGGCTTTGGAGGTATATGTGCGCTCGATCTTGCACGCACCGGAAAGAACCTGTTAGGCGCAATTAGTGTCTACGGTCATTTTGCACCACCTCCTGCTTCCCTCATCAAACCCATCAAAGCGAAAATCCTTGTTCTACATGGCTATGATGACCCCATTACCCCTCAAAGTGAACTGCTTGCTTTTGAAAAAGAGATGACCAAAGCCAAAGTCGATTGGCAGGTACACCTCTATGGAGGCACCCTGCACGCCTTCGCTACGCCAGATGCAAGCGACGCTGCATCCGGAATACTCTATAACCCCATTGCGGCACAACGCGCATGGCTTGCCATCGAAAACTTTCTAGATGAAATTTTCACAAGCGATTCTTAATGCAAGACGTTTTCGTCCAACCTCAGTTTGATAAAGGAGGAGTTGGCTCTCATTGACTGGGGTTTCTGGAGTATCGGCTGCTTTCGTGTACTAGATAAATGTTTTATCTGTTTTTTGTTTCTTTGCGACTATAGGTATTCGCTCGCTTTTGTTTGCGATAAATTTGGAGCCGTCGATCGCGTATTGATGAACAACTTTAAGGCCAGTTTTTTGGAGCATTTTTTGCAGCTGGTTGGCTGTGTAGACCTGGAGTGTCTGTTGGCATTTAGATATTTTTGGTTTGCGAGAGCCGTGCTGCACGTAGGATGTTGTATAGGAAGCTAAAATGCCTGCCTCGTTTATCGTGCTATATTGAATTGCGCGGGTCTTGGTTTTTCCTAAGGACTTTTGCCAATCAATTGTCAGGTTGGTGATGTGATTGCCGCTTAAGAGGTAGCTCAGATTGAATATGTCAAATATGTAGAAGCCACCATCTTGTAGATTGTCGCAAATGTTTCTCATCGCTTTTTCAAAATCTCGTTTTGTAAGGTGGCCTACTGCATTAAAAATAGTGATCACAGCATCAAATTTTCCTGCTTTTGCGGTGCGCATGTCTCCTTTGAAAAATTGCAGAGCTAATTTCTCTCTTTTCGCCTTGCCTTTTGCGAAGTTTAACATCTTGGAGTTGATATCTGATCCAACCACTTCGTAGCCCCGTTTTGCGAGCCAAAAAACCTGAGAACCTGTGCCGCACGTAAGATCCAGCACTGTTTTGATCCGGTATTTCTTTAGGATGGATTCTATCGTCTGGTTGACGATTTTCGAATTCTCTTCGTTGAGCAGGTCGTAGCTCTCGACTTCTTGGTCGTAATGCGACGGTTTTGCGCTGGTATGCAATGTGTTATTCATAAAGATTGGATGTTGGTTTCTGCAAGCTATAGTAACCTTATACGGTTTTATGTTGTAAAGCCCCAATCTGAAGAATCCTTACACATTGTCATAGGGGCATTTTGGGTTCTGAAATCTAAGCTTCTTTTTTCTTGTCGTCTTTTGATTCGGGCTTTGCTTTGCCTGCTTTTTTTGCTGCAGCCGCTGCAGCGACGGCTTCGGGAGAATAGCGCAGAATGGAAAAGGCAACTCGGTGACTGCCATGCGCGTCAAAAATCACGATCGTTGAGTTTGCTCGATCCCAGCGGATTCGCGGGTTGTATTTTTCCGAATCGGAAAGTGTGGTGATGCATCTGCCGGACAAATCCCAGAGTCTCACTTTGGTTGCCGCTGTCACCAGAGTGTTCGTAGTTGGATCAAAGTCGAGCTGCTGGTTTGTAGAGAGATCCGTCTTCCCTAAGTAAATCACATGGAGCAGCTCACCCGTTTTTACACTCCAAACAACCACCTTCGTTCTGCTTTCTCTTCCTCCATTTTCTTCTACTTCCCACTCACAGCTTCCAAAGAGCCATTTTTTTACCGGATCGTAATGGACCGCGCAAAACGCTGAGTTGGCATGTTCTTCTTCAAAATTCCTAATTGTTTCTCCACTGGAGGGATTCAACTCTCTAATGCAATGAGGCTCTGGCCTGAACAAAAAGCACATTATCCTCTCTGTTATAGACCATGGCAATCTGACCTCATGGAAACCTCTTGGGTAAAAAGACAGGTTCTTTGGGAACGATCCCAGATTTTTAACGTAGGTCGTCCCCGGAGCCCGTCATAAAAGTTACATGCACTGAACACACGATCGATCTGGGGCGCATCACAGAGCCATGTAAACTTGACACCATGCGGATAAGAAAAGGAGTTCTTTTCTCCCTTCTCATCCAGCATGGCTAGCCGCCCAATATCATCCCCACAAATCACGCTATTGGCAGCAAAATTTGCAGATACGCAAGTCGCCTCCCACAACGCTTTCTTGCAAACTGGTTTTGCGCTATCTCCATCGAGTGCAAATACTCTCAATAAACCTCTAGGCCCCCCTGATGCAAAAAGCGCTCTCCCGTGTTGAGTATCGAGATGG
This sequence comes from Chlamydiia bacterium, assembly GCA_963804085.1. Taxonomy (GTDB): domain Bacteria; phylum Chlamydiota; class Chlamydiia; order Chlamydiales; family Rhabdochlamydiaceae; genus CAWDOQ01. Next base: position 281,222 of record CAWDOQ010000019.1, read on the forward strand.
ACGCTGATAGGAGCCCCCAGTGACATTTTCCTATCATGATAACTGGTCACGCACTGCAGCTGTTTGCTCGATTGTGCATCCCAAATCCTCACCCGGCCCGCTGAGATTTTTTCATTATACTCGCCTGTAATCAGGCGTTGCGAATAAGGGTCGTAGTGCCAGCAGGAGAATCGATTTACATGCTGTCCGTTTAGACGCTCTCCCTGGCCGAACCGACGACCTTCGACGGAATTCTCAATCTGAACTTCTTGCCGCGAGCCATTAATCAGAGGAAGCAGTTTTTCAAAAGCTTTGTAGGCAGGAGTGTTGCGTACCACCTTCTGAAACGGACTACCGACTTTATTTACGCCCAAGCAGTTCGCGCGATCGGCATTCGTCAAGTAGGCATCACAGATCATCAGTTGTAAGCGGGGATAGAGTTTCTGGAATCGCTCAAACTTTTCCTCCTTTTTGGCTTGCGTTGCGCCACATAGACAGTTTGCTACTCGTCTCAAAGCGGATACCATGAACATAAAAACCTCATATTTGGAACGAAGATTTTAACAAAAATAGGCATTTAATTTCACGATTATTTGCAATCGACATCAATTGCGATAAATAGCTGAGCGCAAGAAAGATATTAGCAGGAGGTGGAACGATTACCTAAGCGACTGAGAAAGAAAGTGGGGCAACCTGGACTTGAACCAGAGACCGGCGGGTTATGAGTCCGCAGCACCCGCGCCACTTCCCAGCAGCTAACTTCCCGAAATCACAGCGGAAAGCTGGCCTTTCGAGCTACTGCGAACTGTCGCAATTTATCGCACTTTTTTGTATGCCAGTGGTCTACAAATGGTCCACGGAATCAGATCGATCTATAGGCATGAAGGGCTTCTTTTGCTGCCTTTTCATGATTGGTCATCGGAGCTGGATATTTTTTGCATCCAGCACGATACTTTTCCTCATACCACGCATGAATAGCTTTAGGCGGGAAATCGCGAAGTTCAGGAATCCATTTTTTAATATAAGTACATTCAGGATCGAATTTTTTCTGCTGGTTCCAAGGATTGAAAATACGAAAATAAGGTTGGGCATCGCATCCAGTACTTGCTACCCATTGCCAATTTCCATTATTTACAGCAGGGTCGTAATCAACCAAGCTTTGCGCAAAGTATTTTTCACCCCATCTCCAATCGATGTGTAAGTCTTTGATGAGAAATGAGGCTGCAATCATTCGAACGCGATTATGCATAAAACCTGTTTCGTTCATCTCTCTCATTCCTGCATCCACAATCGGAAAACCGGTAGAGCCTTCGCACCATCGTTGATAAGCTTTTTTGTTATAGGACCATTTGAGCTTATCAAATTTGGGATGGAAAGCACCCTTAAAGACGTGAGGAAAGAAAAATGCAATCGATGTAAAAAAGTCTCTCCAGTAGAGAGAGCGGATCAGCTCGTGGTGCGGACTTAAATTACGGCAGATTGCCGCATAAACTTCGCGAGGGGAGCAGACGGTGAATTTCAGATAAGGGGAGAGATGTGTAGAGTATTCTTCTGCTGGAAAATCTCTCAGGCTTCCATATTTACCAAAAGAACCTAATTTTTTGAGAATTTTGAGAGCCTCCGACCTTCCTCCGATCAACCCATTCTCTACAGTTGGCTTGGGAAAGGATCGACTTGTCTTCTGCAAAAGGGATCGATCCGCGGAAGTAGTTGGTCCCTTTGGTTTGCGCGGGAGGCAATACTTTCTGTTTTGAAGCATTGCGAAAATAGGGTGTGAAAATCGTGTAAGGCTTTCCATCTTTTTTCAGAGTCTCTTCAGGCGGATGAAGGAGAGCATCATCGAAAGAATAAAATGGAATCTGGCCTGTTTTGCAGACTTTTTCGAGCTTTTTGTCTCTTTGCAGGCTATAGGGAGTATAGTCTCGATTTACGATCAAAGCCTCGATATTGAGTTCACGGATACATTTGTTCACAACTTCTTCGGGTTTTCCCTTAAAAAAGAAGAGCTTACCTCCTTTTTTCTTCAGCTGGTTTTCGAGATCTTTGAGAGATTCAATCATAAATTTCAGGCAATGATCGCTTCTAAAAGGATTTCTCTCGATTTGTTCTGGCGTAAAAATGAAGGCAGGAATGACAACTTCCGAAGACTTCAACGCAAAAATAAGCCCTGTATTATCCTCAAGTCGCAAATCGCGCCTGAATAAAAAGAGGGATTTTCGAAACTTCTTTTCCATTTTTATCCTTTTGCGATGTGCTTTGCCAATTGGCTGAAAATAAGAGCATGAAACGGGTAAAGACTATACCAATAAAATCTACCCCAGACTCCATTGGGACGAAATGATGCCGTTTGTTTCAGAATTCCCCCTGTTTCATGAGGGATGATCTCAAATTCAAGCCACGCTTCACCTGGCAATTTCATTTCAGCATAGAGAAGTAAGCGTCGATTTTTTTCATCTGCTAACAAAACGCGCCAGAAATCGAGAGCATCTCCTACTTTCAGCCGCGTCGGATGAGTTCTGCCTCGGCGCAGCCCAATTCCTCCCACCAATTTATCCAGAAAACCCCTGAATTTCCAAGCCCAATTCATCGCAAGCCAACCTCGATCTCCGCCTAGAGACCAAATCCGTTTTTGCACTTGTTCTATAGGACAAGAAAAAGGAATGGTCCGTCTATCGCTCAAGATGCCGAATCTAGGAACGTGGACATAAATGGAAAGATCTGGATTTAAAGTGGAGCCGCTTAAGGTATCTTTCCAGCTTGAAGGCACCCAATCTTCTTCGATACGGGTAAAAGCGAGTTGCAGCGCCTCTTCATAAGAGAGTAGTTTTCTGGGAAAAAGCTTTTGAATTCGATTTTCTTTGCAAACTGCATTATTAATGAGACTTTCGACTAGGAAACGGGCAAGTGAAAAGCTTGTGCTAGTCACAAAAAATAGCCAATAGGAGGAGAGGCGTGGCGTAAGAACGGGAACCGTAAAAATTTTCCGTTTCAACCCCCGCATTTTAGCGAAATTTAATAGAAGGTCTTTGTAGCTCATGACATCGGGTCCTCCGATCTCAAAAGATTGACCAAAGCAGGCAGGATTGCCCAAAACGAGCGTTAGATAAGCTAGAGACATCGCTTATGGCGATCGGTTGAGTGAGCTGCTTAAGCCATTTTGGGGCAATCATAATGGGCAGCTTTTCAACTAGATCTCGGATAATTTCAAATGAAGCGCTTCCCGAACCGATGATGATTCCAGCCATTAAAATAGTCACAGGAACTTTTCCCATCTCGGAGGATTTCTCCTACCCTTTTTCTCGAGGTTAAATGGCGGGAAAGATGAGCTTCATTTGAGAGACCGCTCAAGTAGATGATTTGTTTCGCTTGTGTATTTTCCAACCGATTCGCAAAATTTTTTGCTGAAGCAGCTTCCAATTCGGAAAATTTTTGCGAATAACTCATTGAATGGACTAGATAGTAAGCTGCATCGATATCATCGGGAATCTTTAGCAAAGAGGAAGGATTAAGGAGATCAGCTTCAATGACATGAAGTTGAGATTGAAATTTCTCGGGAATTTCAATTCGAGAACGGCTTCTTACCAGGGCATAGATCTCATGCCCCTCCTCTACCAAACGAGGAAGAAGACGAGTTCCAATATACCCATTAGCTCCAGTAAGTAAGATTTTCATAGTCCTCTCTTTAAAATATCTATAAGCTAATAGTCCACAAGTAATCTATGAAAATTGCCGGAGTGTCGTTGCAAATGGCCTTCCCATCAATTCCGGAAAAACTGAGAGTTTCTGAAAAGAAAAGATGGGGCAACCTGGACTTGAACCAGAGACCGGCGGGTTATGAGTCCAATTTTCACTATAACTCCGCTTGAAAGTGAATTAATCAGAATAGTATTTTCTCCCAAGAATATTGGGATTTTCTTCGGAATGGTTCTTAAAGTTCCTTTGGGCTCCAGTCTGTTGGGGAAAAATATGGGAATTTTCATGAAAAAACAGAGAAAATCTTTTAAGATAGGGGGCGTTTCCTGTACTCATTAGAAAAATGGAGGAAAATCATGGCACTAAGTGAGAAGGCATTGGATTATTTGGAACAGCATATTCCAGAGCTTGCCGAAGCGGCGTTCAAACAAGCTTACTGGGCAGCACTTGCATCTGGCAGTTCTTTGCTTGTAACTGAAAATGGAAAACTTGTAGAGGTCTTTCCGGACGGCACACGCAAGTTCATAAAAAAACTCCCGCGCTGGACTCCCGTGAAGCGCGGACAGAAGCTGAAAATTAGGTTAGCCTCTGTCTAAAAAGGCAACAGCTTTCTGCCAGCATCTTGTAGATAACAAGCTATCTTGTAATTCACCTGATGCAATACCTCTCAAGCGAGTAAAGGCAGATTTGGCAGATTCACCCTGAGGTGTAGTCTCAAATTGAGCTGGGTTTGCAATCAGGTGCTGGAGTTGTTGTAATGTTTCTGCATCGTTTAATTCTTGACGCAAAGTTAAGATAAGAGCTTTGCTTTCAGGTTTAAAAAAATCAGGAATTTCATCTTTTTTCTTGGTGCCAGCTGTGTAGATATAAACGGCTTTAGTCAATATGAACATGAAAATGGATGGATCCATCTCTTTGAAAAGGGTGATGGTTTCAGGGCTGGCTCCGGATAATACATCCGTCGCGAGAAAATAAGCTCCCTGATCTATCTGTACTTGGGTAGCATGTCCTGCTGCAAGAATAGGCCCAAGCATTCCATCGTTGACATTTTCCTGACCGTGCTGCTGTCTCCAATCAGCTATATACAACCTATCGTCTAATCGGAATAATTTAATAAATGTAGGATTGAACATTTGCGCCCAGTAACGAGCAAAGCTTTCGTGGGTCATCACGTTTATAAAGCATGGGTTGTATAGGAGTGCGTCAGCCACCCCCCAAATTATTGTAAAAGAGCTGCTTTGCAGAAGTTTTACAAAAAATGTACATGGTCTATCAGTAATTGGATACAACGCGAGCGATATAAGGCCAAGGGCAGCATAGGCAACTGTTTCTACAATCGATGTAACCGTTAGAAGAAGCAGACCAATTTCAGTAGAAACAACTTTTACTAAATGTTCCCAGTTATTGTCTATGCCTTGTCGTCCACCTATCCACCAACTCTGTTCGCTGCCTTGAGGATTTCTCCATGCAAGCAATTCAGTCATCACGTGACTGGAAACACATCTTGATACTGCCATACTAAATCTCCTTAGGTCTCTAAATTTATGGAGTAGTATAGCAAAGAAAAATTAAAAAATCTATTAAAGCCTGTTTTTTATTAAATATTAAATAAATCATATAATTTAAACTTTATTTATATGTATTCCTAATATATAAATCTTATAAACAAATTATTGATTAGAATTAAAGTTGATTGGTAAAGGCAAAGGCTAGGCTTCTTCGGGGGTGCGCTCGGTGCGGGCGAGGGCTTTGGTGATGATCTTTTCGAGCTCTTTGTCTGAGCGGGCTTTTTCTTCGATTCGTTGCGTGGCTTCGAACTTGGTGAATTCGGAGTGAGCGAGCTCTTTGGCGAGGTCGGCGGAGATCTTGCCGGCGTGGGTGAGGATTTGTTCGTCGTTGAGCTGGAGGAAGGTGTTGCTAGGTTTTTTCTGCTTTGTTTCAGTCCTCATCCTCAAGGCGGTTGTGGGCGCGTTCAATAGCCTTAAGCAATTTTTCGCGAAGAACTGCTTTGGATGGCAGGGCGGTGAGGTATTCAGCGACGTGGATGCCAGAAAGCCCTAATTCAAGCAGTTCTATCTGCTCTTGATTTTTTCCTGCGCAGAGGATGAGACCCATTGGAGCCTCTTCTCCAGGTCGGCGTTCGTGCTTATTTAGCCATCGAAGATATAGCTCCATTTGTCCTTTGTGCGCGGGTTCGAAGTCTCCAAGTTTCAGCTCAATAACTACGAGCCTCTTCAAATCTCGATGGAAAAAGAGGAGGTCTATTCTGAAATCTATATCGTCCACAACGATGCGCTTTTGGCGAGCGACGAAGGTGAAGCCGGTGCCGAGTTCGAGGAGGAATTGCTCGAGTTCTCTCATGATGGCGTCTTCAAGCCCCTTTTCAAAATAACGGTCATTGAGGTTTAAGAACTCGAGGAAATAGGGGTCGCGGAAGACAAGATCTGGCGTCAGGCGATCTTCTTTGCGGAGAAGGTCTATTTCTGCTTCCACGAGTGCCTCTGGTTTTTTGGAAAGAGCAGTGCGCTCATAGAGCATGGATTGAATTTTTTTCTGGAGGGTCCGGTAATTCCACCGTTCAATGCGGCACATCTCGGTGTAAAAATCTCTTTTGATAGGGTCCTTAATGGGCAGAAGGATCGTAAAATGGGTCCAGCTCAATTGTCGCAGCAATGCTGCGAGAATCTGTTCATCAGGAAAAAGGTCTGCGAATTGTAGCATGCGATGTAAGCTTTTTTCGGAGAATCCTTTGCCATATTCCGACGTGAGTTGTCTTGATACTGAGGCGATGACTGCCAGTCCATATTCAGCTCGGGCTTCTTTTAAAATTTCTTTATCAATCCTCTTTCCTATTTGCCAGTAAAGCATTGTAAGACTTGCATTCACAGTAGAGGCGACAGTTTGCCGGGTCTTGTCGATCATTTGTCGCAAGTCTGAGATAAGTTGGGGGGCGGTTAGGGTTGTTGTGCTAGAATCTTGAGATTGAACGGCCATGAATTAACTCCTTCCAGAATTTGGTCTGAAATTTGGGTTACGCGCAAAAATAACTTTTCAAACTAAATTTTAGCAAGTGGATTGTGGCAAGACTGGCGTGAGTTAAACCTGAAAAAAAGTTGGGGCAACCTGGACTTGAACCAGAGACCGGCGGGTTATGAGTCCGCTGCTCTAACCACTGAGCTATTGCCCCATAAAGAGACCATTGCATAATTCATTTGTCAACTATGCAACGGTCTCTTGGTGTGTCATCTTACTCGAGCATTTTTGGGTAAAGCAAGGGAATTTTCAGAACTTGTTTGCGGGAAAGGTGGAGTTTTGTTTATACAACAATGTTTTTGAACATGGGACTTATTATGAAGCGATGTGCGAGTTGGGGTGTTCTTTTGAGCAGTTTGGTCTGCTTGTCGGTGGTGGCCGATGAGGAGGAGAAGCTGACGGCTGCTGCTGCATCTGATATCTACTTGCTGGGACGGGCGGATAGTTTGCCGGTGGAGAATTTTGAGGATGCGACCGATCCGTATCTGGAGGGGTACATCCAGGCGCTTGTGGACATGCATTACTACGAGCAGCAGGTGCTTGTCTCTGTTAAAGATCACAAGGTGACGCTCTCGAATCTTCCTGATAACGCGCTTTTGTATAACAGTATTATCGCGTTTGTGAAAGATGTGCCGGGTGTCCAGTCGGTCGAAGTGAAGAAGGAGCTCTCTAAAGAAGAGGCGGCGTCGCGGGCCAAATATATTGAAAATCCGCGTACAAGCGGGGTCTGGTTTCCGCAATCGACTGTTCTTTTTCTTCCGCTGGTTGCCTCTCCTCGCGAGATCACCTATTCGATCGCTTACCGGGGTAGTGATAGGGTTGTGGGCAATGTGGCAGCAGCTGTCTCTATCGGGGATGAGTTTCCTGTCTATCGCTGGCGCAATGTTTTGTGGGGCAAGGGGGATTTGCAAATCGGCATTCAGGGGTGCATCTGGGCCGTATTTAATTATCAGAATGTACCGCGCCATGACAATAATTCTTCGTGCGAGCTGATCAATACCGACTACTTTTTAGGCATACCTCTAAGCTATGCGTACGATCGCTGGTCTTTTCGTTTTCGCCTCTACCATATTTCGAGTCACTTGGGAGATGAGCTTATCGTCGATCATCCAAAGTTTCTGCATAAGCGCAAAAATCCGAGCTTTGAGGCGATCGATCTTTTTACCTCTTATCAATTCAATCGACACCTGCGCGGCTATTTCGGTCCGGGCGTGATTATCCATAGCGATACATCTTTTCCTATGAAGACTTTTTATTTCGAGTATGGTCTGGAGCTGCGTATCTTTGGAACGAAGTTGGATTATCACCGTCTTTACGGCACTCCATTTCTTGCTGCACATTTTACAAATTGGCAGGTGCGTAACTGGGGGATGGATTCTACCTTCAAGCTGGGATATGAGCTTAGCAAGATGCAAGGGGTGGGTCGCAAGATGCGTGTCTATGCGGACTACCACACTGGCTACTCGTATGAGGGGCAATTCTTCAAGCGTCCTGTCGACTATTGGGAAGCTGGTTTATCGTGGGGTTGGTAGACCTCTTTCGAAATTCCATTCACCCGCTAAAACCGCCCTTTTTGCTCTGGTTTTTATCGCACCTCCTCACCGACCTATTCAGGTCGCCTCGTCAGCGCGATCCGAGTCAGCAAGCTGACTCTAAAAACCAGAGAAAAAACCTTCGATTTTATCGGGCAAAGCGAATTTCGAAAGCGGTCTAGCTGCTAACAAACCCTTCTTTGTAGACGGGGCCATTTCTTCCAATGGGGAGTGTTCCCGAAAAGAACTGGCGGTAGATATTCAAGCCTTGCTGAGCACTTTGCACAGAGAAAAAGCAGTTGCTCACCCATTCGGATCCTGCGATTGTTCCGGCGTCTAAGTTGCATTGAAAGCAGGATGTAATCTTCTTTCTCCAGTACTCCTCTTCGCCAAAGAGAAGGATGGGGAGTGCGGGTGTGGAGCCGACTTTTCTGCGCACCTGTTCTAGCTCATATTCAAAATCTGTTCCAATTCCGCCCATAAGAAAAATAGGAAAGTCTAAGTTGAACTCTGCTTGCCGCTCGACTAGGCGGTCTAAGCGGTAGGTCATTTTTGCTTCGATGTAGGGATTGGGCTTCTGCTCGGTGGGGATGACGGAGTCTGGTTTTGCGCGAAAGTCTACGATGTTGGCACAGGAAAGAATGTTCAGCGACTGCGCAACGCGGTTGCCAAGCTCCATCACTCCGGGGCCGCCGCCCGTGACAAGAGCAAGCGGAGTTGTTTTGTTAAAATGGGGGTGGTTCAACTCTTCGCGCATCCGAAGAAGATTTTGAAAAAGGCTGGTCAGCTCTTTCTCAAAGTTTGCTCCCGGTATGATGTGCGATCCATAAACGCCAAAGGTCACCGCTTTCATGAAGGTGCTCACAAGCGAAAGCGGTACAAACATACCGCAATCTTTCTCCGGCTTGGGAACATATTCCAAGATTTTTCCAGATGATTTGTCCACCCAAAAAACGGGGATCGCAAATTTGGCAAGGTCGAGCAGCATCGAGCGGTCTTCGTGAGAAAAGTAGTCGCCGGAAGAGTAGGAGGGGTACTCAAAATAGATGCCTTTTAGCTTTTTTTGCACAAGGTCGGAGATGAGCATCTTTTTAAGAAGAGGGGAGGGGAAGTAGCGGGTGAGTAGGACGCCTTCGCTTGTGATCTCATCATTTTGTATGCTCTTCAAAAAGGGGTAGCTCGGCTGCTGCTCGATGTAGCGTTCTACTAAATGTGACTGCTCTTTAGGGTGGATCAGGCCGGGAAATTCGGTTTTAACGGGCTTGCGCGCGATCCAATCGCTCTCTTTAAGATGCATTAGCTGCTCGCCTTTTACCACAAAGACGGCGCAGTGAAGAGCAGGGGTAGAAGGCGCTGTCTGAAAGGCTTGAAAGAGGCAGACGGGATCTTCGAGGCAGGTCTGCAGCTGGTCGCGATCGGAAAAGAAGACGTATTCGCGGTGCGGCTCAAGCGTGTAGAACTCAAGGGGAATAGTTGTAAGCTCCTCTTTGGAATTACCGAAGAGCTCGTAGATATCGCCAGAAGCTGCTGTCGTCGGATCGAGTATCGTAGCGCTGGTGTGCTGCACTCCCTTTGGTAAAAGCGAGTTTACGACATGGCCAAAGGCTGTGCGGACGTGCAAAGGTGAAGTGCGCACGAGGAGGAGCTCGCCTGGCTGCACATTTTTCTTTTCGTCACTCATCCAGCGCTGCTCTAACTTTAAAAGGGCGCGCGTGCTGATTTCCGGATAGTGGAGAGCTTGTGCAAGTAGATGCAATGCGCCTCGTATCGTCTTTTCATAGGCGAGCACCCCATTTTGCAATTTTAAAAAGGCAACAGTGCGCCCGTCGATGACTTCTAGGGGAAGGGTCTCTTCATCCACATCTTCTCCCAAAGAGAGCAGGGGGCCTCCTTGGCGGTCGCTTCTCCCCACCATGCGTAAAAGATAGTCGGGCTCGCGCACGCGCCGTCTCGGATCGGCCGCAAAGAGTTTGCCGATGTAGGCGCCGGGTGTTAGAAGAGGCAGCACCTCTTTTGCAAGAGAGCCGAGGGCTACGAGTTTGCATTTGATTCTCGCTCGATGGTACTTGGGCTCCAGCAAAAACTCTGCATCTATGCTATTTACGCCGAGCTGCGCCAGTGTGCTCTTGAGGTTGAAGAGGATGTGTTTGGTGTCTATGGAAAAACCTTTAAACGCAGGCGATATCGCCTCTATCGAGACCTCGACCTCACACTGGTCCGGAGAGAGACGTGCAATACGGGTGATCTTCCCATCGGGCGAGGCGAGGTCGTACGGAGCAAAGTGGAGATAGCTTTCCATAATTTGCTACACATAACATAAAGGTCTATTTTAGATCCGCAAAGGTGAGGTTGGGGTTTTGTTTCATCGTATACTGCTTTTCCCATTGAGAGGAGAAGAGTGCCATCGGCTTATCGTAGGCATCTTTTACGAGGATCACATGGGTAGGCTTTTGGAAAGATTTCATATCTCCTTCGATCCAGGAGCTGCACTGGTAGGGGAGTGAGGTTAAGGATGTCTCTACACCATACTCATCTGATAGACGGTATTGCATTACCTCAAACTGCAATCTTCCAACAACTGCGTAGATCATGTCGCCCATCTGATCGTAGGGACGCAATACCAGAATAGCTCCCTCTTCGGCCAGCTGCTGGACCCCCTTGTCAAACGCCTTTCTTTTGCCCACATCTTTGGGAGTGATTTTGGCAAAGATCTCCGGCTGGAATCGCGGGAGAGGTTTAAAATTGAACCCGCCTGTGAGCGAGATCGTATCCCCGATAAAAAAAACGCCCGGATTAATCACCCCGATCACATCGCCTGCGTAGGCAACATCTAGAGTGGTGCGCTCGCCGGAAAACATGCTGTGGGGGCGAGAGAGACGAATCTCTTTTCCAAGACGATGCTGTTTGACTACCATGTCTTTTTCAAATTTTCCCGAACAGATACGCAAAAAAGCCAAGCTGTCCCGATGCTTCTTGTTCATGTTGGCCTGTATTTTAAAAACATAGGCGCTAAAAGGAGTTTTAACAGGGTCGATCGCCACCTCATTGCCATCCACTCCATCTGCGATGCGCGGCTGAGGGGCGGGGGCCAGATGAATGAAAGCGTCGAAGAAGGGCTCCACTCCAAAGTTTGTTAAAGCTGAGGCGAAAAAGACAGGAGTCACCTCTCCTGCGAGGAACTTATCTCGAGTAAAAGCATTGCCGGCTGCCCCGAGTAGTTGTAGTTCTTGTTCTAATTTTTTTCTCTCTTCAGCATCTATCTTCTCAAAGAACTTTGGATCATCCAGGGTTGAGTACTCAAGAATGGCCTTCTCCGCTCCACCAGTAGCTGCCTTTGTAAAATACAAACATTTTTCTGCGAGCCGATCGTAGACGCCACAAAATTGCTTTCCGGAACCTATCGGCCAGTTATAGGCAAAAGATTGAATTTGCAAGATGTTCTCTATCTCATCCATGAGATCCAACGGATCGCGTCCCGGCATATCCATTTTGTTGATAAATGTAAGAATCGGAATTTTGCGTAGCCGACAAACTTCAAAAAGCTTGCGCGTCTGCTTTTCTACACCCTTACCGGCATCGATCACCATGATGGCGCAATCTGCCGCGGTCAGCGTGCGATAGGTGTCCTCTGAAAAGTCTTCGTGGCCGGGAGTATCCAAAACATTGATCACCACATCTTTATAGGTAAACTGCATCGCTGAGGCCGTGATAGAGATCCCCCGCTCCTGTTCCATCGACATCCAGTCGGATGCCGCCATCTTCCGTCCCTTGCGCCCCCGCACCATTCCCGCGGTGTGGATCATTCCGGAGTAGAGCAGCAGCTTTTCTGTTAAAGTCGTCTTCCCCGCATCCGGGTGACTGATGATCGCAAAAGTGCGCCTTTTGCCAACCTCCCGCACTAGCTCCAACTCATTTCCCTGCATAACACTCGCCTAAAATTAAAAGGCCCATTTTAGAGAAAAAACTCGAAGAGAGAAAGCAAATAATAGGTCTAATGCCCTTTATCGCTCGATAGGATCCAAATCGCGAACATGAACCATACGCGAGTAGCCGAGAAGATCGCGCACAAGGGTTACAATCGGCTCGATGACGTAGAATAAAAAGAGATTGATCATATGAATAGAGGCACTGAGCAAAAGATGAAGCAAGCCGACGGGTATGCCGAGAAGAATACCAAGGCCGAGGCGAAAAATAAACTCGATGCCCCTAGTATCAAACTGTAGTATGAGATAAGAGACACCCGATAAGTGGAGAAGATGAATGTAGGGGAGTTCGACCTTTTCAATGAACCATAAACCGAAGGGAATATCGGTTAGGCGTTGGAGCCCGATGCCAAGCGTTCGATAGATCTCCGTATGCATCCTAATGCTACTAGGGTTTGGCAAAATAACACTGTCAAGCGAGATGCCAAACGAAGCAAACCGACGAAAGGCAGCATCTGGAAGGAGATGAATCGATGGATCGTACATCCATAAGCTTTCAAGAGTTGGTGGAAGCACATCGATAAGTGGAGAGATTTCGCCAAAGTTTCCCGTTAGGCGCAATTTTTGAAGATTATGGAGCTGTCTCATTTCGTCAGGCAGTACACTTTTAGGTCCGATCACTCCCAAATACAAATTTCGCAGTCCAGTCAGTCGTCCAATTTCAGGAGGAACCATTGGCAAGTGCATCGAGGTGTCGATTGTGTCCACAAGTGCAAGCGCTGCCTCGTTTTCCGAATCATTGATCCATCCGCGAATTTCTGCTGCGGGAGCGTAAGCAGCGGGTCCCATTGCTGGGTGGCTTGTTTTTATCTCACTCCAAAGCGTTCGAAGCGCGGAATCAACTATTGCCGTAATTTCCGGCAGAAAAAAGGTCTCCTCTACACGAGCAAAACGCACAAACCCTAAGTGTGAAGCATCTTTTATTCTTTGGCCTAAGGATAGCGTTGCTTCTTTTCCAATCATTCGCGCAGATTTTTTCTGATCAAGATCCAAAGCGCGCAAGCATGCTGCGGCCTGTCCGGGGGCGCTTGGATCAAACCCCTGCTCTTTCACTACTCTTTTAAACCTAATAGCGAGACTACGTGTTACGCTAATGATCTCCTGCTCTGGAATTGGCTTGTTGATCTGTTGTATGGTCTTCAACATCATCTGCTGGTGGGCGATGTGGAAGACGCCGCTTACCCGTGCAGGCGCTCTCTCCTGGACAAAGCTGAGGATTTGCGTATTCAAGTAAACATTTTGCAAAACATTTTTTGTAGCACTCATTACTTCTCCTAAAATTGTTCTAATATCCTATCTAAATTAGCTTTAAATGAAACATCTTTAATTTTTTATATATATTTGTATAAAGCTTTAAAGCTGTTATTTAATTATTATCATGCTTTTTTACATGTGCTGTGAAGGCTCTGCCAGGATCTATAGCTTTTATTCAGAAAAAACCATATAAAATCTCAACTATGATCAAAAAGCGCAGTTTTGGCACGCATGACGGCTCCTTCCACGCTGACGAGGTGAGTGCATGCGCGCTCCTTCTTCTATTTAAACGCATCGACCGAGACAAGATTGTTCGGAGCCGCGATCCACTCCTGCTCGCTCAGTGCGAGTATGTGTGCGATGTGGGAGGGGTCTACGATCCGCATATAAAGCGGTTCGATCACCACCAGCTTGCCTACGAGGGAGAGATTAGCAGCGCAGGTATGATCTGGCTCTACTTGAAAAATGAGGGAGATGTCGATAAGGAGTGCTACGACTTTTTTAACCGCTCGCTTATCTGGGGCGTCGACGCCCATGATACGGGAAGGGCGCATCCGGAGGCGGGAAGTGCAACCTTTTCGCATATCATCGCAAACTTTGTCCCTCCTATGCAGGACGTGCCAGAATCTGAACAAAACAAGGCCTTTTTTGAAGCGCTTGATTTTGCTCTGGGACATTTAAGGCGCCTTTTGGAGCGGTTTCAATATATCCGCGCATGCAAAAAAATTGTAAAAGAGTGCATGAGTGAGAAAGAGCCCTTTCTCATTTTTGATAAGGCGATCCCTTGGCTGGAGAGTTTTTTTGATCTGGGCGGAGAGAGCCATCCTGCGCTTTTTGTCGTCATGCCTTCGAACGGGCAGTGGAAGCTGCGTGCGATTCCACCCTCACTCGACGAGAGAATGCAGATGCGAAAGCCTCTACCCGCCGCATGGGCTGGACTCCGCGATGAGGAGCTAAAAAAATTAACGGGCATCGACGGGGCGATCTTTTGCCATAAGGGAAGGTTTATCTCCATTTGGAAAACAAAGGAAGATGCCTTAAAAGCATTAGAGAAGGTTCTAAAATCATGAGTACAGTATTCGGCAAAATCATACAGGGCAAGCTGCCTTGCAAGAAGGTGTTTGAAAACGAGAGAATTTTAGCGATCGAAGATATCGCACCTGCTGCGCCGGTTCACATTCTCATTATGCCAAAAAAAGAGATCACAAGTTTACAGGCGATGAGCGAAGAGGATCTTCCTCTTGTCACCGAGATCATCACTGTTGCAAGAGAGCTTGCCGAAGAGCTCGGCATTGAAGATGGTTATCGTTTGCTGACTAACAGCGGTGCTGAGGCGGGGCAGAGCGTGAAACATCTTCATTTTCATTTTTTAGGAGGTAGACGAATGACTCATCTTGGTGTTGGATGAAGGTAGCGCAGAAACGACCAAAAGGACCTAAACGACCTGCAGGGCCCAAAACGACAAAATTTTGCGTCCTTTCTCTCCTTTTGGTCGTTTATGTCCTTTATGTCCTTTTTGGTCATTTCTTCAAGCTGACACCCAAGAAACACACCGAGTCTACGCGCATCTACTCGTCCGCGATCCTTTCGCTGCAGTGCAAGAGGCGAAAAAAGGTCTACTTCTTTTTCCGGAATCGAAGCCGCTGCAAGTTGCGCTCATCCGCTCGCTCTGCGAATCGGGAGATGAGAGCGAAGCGCTCGAAGAGTGGAAGCGGGCAGTTGACCAGTTTCAGATAGATCCGCAAGACCGTCATCTACTCGAGACTCTGGCTTGGGGTGTTCTCAGCAAAGGCGAGCACTCGTCACAGATCTCGATCCGCATGAACGCGCTTATAGGTGCTTGCATCACGCACGATGCGCGCGCAATCCCGCTGCTTCTTGCCGAAATGCAGGGGAGTAGTGCGCTCTTAAGAGCGGTCGCCGTGAAGCTTTCTGCTACCTTTGGCGATGCTCCGCTGCAGGAGGAGCTCGAACGTCTCTTCAAAAAAGAGAAGGTCTGGTACGTGCGGCTTGAAGTGATCAAAGCTGTCGGCCAGCTCCAGATGAAGAAGATGAAAAGTAGCTTAAAAGAGATGATCGGACACCCTAAGACGCTTCTTGAAGAGAAGGCGCTTGCAATCCTATCGCTTGTGAACATGTACGATGAGATTAGTGCAGAGGACCTCCGCCATCTAATCAAAAGCGACCGCGCAGGCTTAAGACAGCTCGCGTGCGACATCATCGCACATTTAGAGATGCAAGAGAGGGCAGAAGATCTTGTTTTACTGCTTAAAGATCGGTCGCCCGATGTGCGCTTGTCCGCTTTGAATGCACTCGGGCTTTTAGGAATCGAAAGCTTTAAGGAAAAACCTCTCTTTTCCTGGATCGCAGATAATTTAAATGATCCTGCGCCTGAGGTGGCTATCACGGCTGCATGGCTCGCGCTTCTTCTGAATGAGAGGGCAGGCGAAGAGAAGCTCGCTAGCTGGATGCGTGGCAGCGAGCCCGAAAGAAGACGCCTGGCATCTGCTGCTCTTTCCGTCACGGGAAAGGCGGGGATACCTCTTGCTGTCAAGATGCTGCAAGAGAGCGATGACCCTTACGTAAAAGCAAACATCGCACTCGGACTGATCGGTCTGCGCCACGAGAGCAAGCGCGCTTGCGATGTACTCTATGCGCTTATTTCACAAAACACACAACAGATGTGGATGTGGGAAAACGGAGCAAACCCGCTCTTTCGTTCCCTTGCACCAAGTGAGGTGAGACATATCGAGCAGATTCCTCACTATCCGCTTGTCGTCGATCAGCTTGTCAAACTAGATATTCTATCGATTTTGAGCATCATGCGCCACCCTGCAGCGCTAGATGCTGTCAAAGGCTTTTTGCAGAAGCAGACTTGGGGTGTTAGCGGAAGTGCTGCAGCGACTCTCTTGGAAGAGGGCAATGAACAAGCTCTGGGCATCGTGCGCGAGCTTTTAAAAGATTCAGACGAGAAGATCCGCGTACAGGCGGCGCTCATTTTAGCGATTTTAGGAAGCGACACATCTGCTGTGAAAGTTTTGCAAGAAGCTTATCCCAAGATGGAGCGCGAGATGAAGATCCACATTTTAGAGGCGATCGGCCACATCGGGGATCGTGAGTCGATACCTTTTCTGATACAGATTTTAAAAGAGCCCTTCCAAGTGTTGCGCGTTGTGGCAGCATCTGCGCTTATCCAGTGCCTATACCACTGAGGATAGCCGAGATCTCGATATCCGTGGCGTAACCCACCTCGCGTGTCGTCAAGAAAGGCTTCTTGGAATGTTGCTTGAAGGTGACGAAGATTTCCTCATACTTGCTGCCCGGCTCATAACGCGCAAGAAGTCCCTCTTGGCCCAGGCGCATTTCTAATGGTTTACTAAAAAAAATCACATTAAATAAATCGTGGTAGTCGTGAGGAAAGTAGGGGTTTATAAGAACCGTGCGAAAATAAGCAGCAAACATCTTTGAAGCGAGCGCCCATTCCCCCTTACGTATACGCTTTTAAGCGCATCTTCTCGAGCTTATCAGGATGGAGTTCTCCATTTTTAAGACAAGTGTTACTTTCTTCTGTAAACTTTCCTATAAGTTCTCTGAAACCCAAATAACGTGCGAGCAGTGGCCGCATCTCTTCTAATTTGTCGATTTTAGGAAGTTCTAAAGGTGGCAGTATCTGCGCTAAATAAGTGTGTAGTTCTGCAGAGGTTTTTGGAAGCATTTCCAGGTTTTTCCCTACGCACCCTTCGAGTTCTGCTAAGAAGCTCTCTTTTTTAGACAATGCTGTAAAATTCTCGCTAAAGCTCAAGACATCGTCAATAAGGGCTAAGCTAAAAGCAGTCACAACAGGGAGAAAAACAGGGTCATAAATACCCGTCAGCAGGATAGCAACCGTTACAATTATCACAAAAGCGACCTGCGTGACAATCGATGCCACATACCAAACCGTAGCCCAAGTCTCATGAGAGGTGTCAGGCATCATCTGCACGTAAGGATTTAATTTAGCGGTAGGAGGTTGTGCAGTTGTAGTAGTTGATACAGCAGGGTAGAGACCTGAAGCAGAAGCGGCTTGCGTTGCCATAAATTACCTCTTTTTTCTTTAAATGGAGATAAATTTTACCATGGCATGGGGTTTGCTGTACAACTTTAAAAAAAGTTTATATATAAAAACAACTTTAATGAGTGTCTTTTTACGCGCCCGCTTCCGCGCCCGCGTGCGCGCCCGAATTAAATTTAATCCGGATCGGGCACGCATGCGGGCGCGGAAGCGGGCGCGTACAAAAATTTAAGTGCCTCTTGTTTCATACGTAGGTGCATGCTGAGCAGGCCGTTCGATCGGCCGGGGGATAGAGAGGTATGGAGGCCTAGCTCCTCGATGAAGGTTGGAGGGCATTTAAGGACCACCTCGGGGGATTCTCCGCTATAGACCATGATGAGCAGGGCGGCGAGCCCTGCAGAGATAAGCGCTTCAGCAGAGGCGTAAAAGAGGATCTTGCCCTCCTTTAGTTCGCTATGGAGGTAGACGATGCTTTGGCAGCCTGCCACGATCTTGTCGGGCGTCTTCCAGCTCTCTTGAAAAGGTGGGAGGGTGCGGCCAAGCTCCATGAGCTTCTGATAGCACTCATCTGCGCTAGAGCAGCTTTGAAAGATTCTTTTCACATTCTCTTGCTTCTGCAAACATGTCATGCGTTAGATGATAGGTGTTATTAGCAAGAAGTGTCAAGAAGCGCGCGCAATAATTTTTTTCTTGGGCGCTGTCCACCTCGTCCACTTTAGTCCACTAAGTCCACTGCGTCCACCCTCTTCACGCCCTCTTCGCGCTCTTTCCGCCTCTTCACGTACTTTTTTCTTGTTGACTTAATAGCCAAAATCTTGTTTTATTTTCGTAAGTTTTATATTTTATTACTTTTGAAATTCCGCAAAATATGCCTAAAGAAGACACCATAAAAATCAACGGGACCATCGAAGAGTTGCTCCCGAACATGCACTTTCGCGTAGTGCTTGAGAACGGCATGCATGTCATGGCGCACCTTTGCGGAAAAATGAGAATGAGGAATATCCGAGTCCTGGTAGGAGATATGGTCACAGTGGAGATGTCTCCCTATGACCTGACGAAAGCGCGAATAATTTATCGACAGAAATAGACCTTCAGAAACCGCAATTTTTGGGTCCAAAAAATTTCCGTTGATTTTATTTATTTTGCAGAATAAGCTATGTAGCTTTCGACCTAATTCAGGTGTACTTTTTGTGCGAGAAGCACGCCCAGATAGCTCAGTGGTAGAGCACTTGCATGGTAAGCAAAAGGTCGTAGGTTCAATTCCTATTCTGGGCATACGAGGAGTTAACTTTTTAGGTTTTTAGAAGAATTTTACAAGTACTGGAGCCCTAACGGAGGATGTTATAATGGCTAAGGAAATGTTTCAAAGGAAGAAGCCGCACGTCAACATCGGGACCATTGGTCACGTTGACCACGGCAAAACGTCATTGACTGCTGCGATTACAAAAGTTTTAGCGGACTCTGGAAAAGCGAAGTTTCGCGACTACGCTTCTATCGACAATACTCCAGAAGAAAAAGCGCGCGGAATTACAATTAACGCAACGCACGTCGAATACGAAACCGATTCGCGTCACTATGCACACGTAGACTGCCCCGGCCACGCCGACTATGTGAAGAACATGATTACCGGTGCTGCGCAGATGGACGGAGCGATTCTCGTCGTAGCTGCAACAGACGGAGCGATGCCTCAAACAAAAGAGCACATCCTCTTGGCACGCCAAGTGGGCGTTCCTGCGATCGTCGTCTTCTTAAACAAGATGGACATGATCGGCGCAGGAGACGAAGAGCTTGTCGAACTCGTCGAAATGGAACTCATGGAACTCCTAGAGTCTAAAGG
Organism: Chlamydiia bacterium; assembly: GCA_963804085.1. Lineage (GTDB taxonomy): Bacteria > Chlamydiota > Chlamydiia > Chlamydiales > Rhabdochlamydiaceae > CAWDOQ01. The sequence continues at coordinate 300,584 of CAWDOQ010000019.1, forward strand.
GTACAAAGATGTGCCGATCATCCGCGGCTCTGCGCTTAAAGCCCTTGAAGGGGAAGCGAAGTATGTCGAGTCGATCAAAGAACTTATGAAAGCTGTGGACGAAAAAATTCCTACGCCTGTCCGTGAGACAGATAAGCCTTTCCTTATGCCGATCGAAGACGTCTTCTCTATTTCTGGTCGCGGTACAGTGGCCACAGGACGTGTCGAGCGCGGTATTGTTAAGGTGAACGACAAGCTCCAGCTCGTCGGTATCCGTGACACACGCGAGACAGTTGCTACCGGTCTCGAGATGTTTAACAAGATTCTCGATGAAGCGCGTGCGGGTGAAAACGTGGGCGTTCTTCTCCGTGGCTTGAAAAAGAAGATATCGATCGCGGTATGGTGCTCGTAGCTCCGGGGACATGCACACCGCACACGAAATTTAAAGGGACAATTTATGTTCTTACAAAAGAAGAAGGCGGACGCCATAAGCCCTTCTTTAGCGGTTACCGTCCTCAGTTCTACTTCAGAACTACAGACGTAACAGGAACAGTTACCCTTCCAGAAGGTGTCGAGATGGTGATGCCTGGCGATAACGTAGAACTCACAGCAGAGCTGATCCATCCGATTGCGATGGAAGAGGGTATGCGTTTTGCTATCCGTGAGGGTGGAAGAACAATTGGTGCAGGTACAGTTAGCAAGATCCTGCAGTAACCAGATAAGTAGCCGACACTGTTTGTACAGTGTCGGCTTAATGGAATACCGGGGGTGCGTAGCTCAGCTGGTAGAGCAGCGATCTCCAAAGTCGCTGGTCGGGGGTTCGAATCCCTCCGCACTCGTTTTTTCGAGTGGCCAAGAGCGCGCCCGCTAATAGGGACAAGGTGAAAATGATAGATGTGCAATCTCGAGAAGTGCCAGCTAAGCCGCAGCCTAAAATGGGCAAAGCAACTAGTGCGATTCGAGGTTTTAAAGAGGAATTAAAGAAGGTCAGTTGGACCAGCAAGGTAGAGCTTCAGTTTTTTACAAAGCTTGTGCTGGGTGCCACCTTTTTTTTGGAATCGGCATCTATTTTGTGGATCTGGCTATTAAGGGTGTTTTACAAATGATCGCGAACGTTGCGCACTTTATTTTTGGATAGGACAACGAGATGCATAAGTGGTACGTGATACAGGTCGTGTCGGGACAAGAGAAGCGGGTTAAGAAAGCTTTGGAAGAGAACCGTGAATCCAAAAGCATGTCTGAATTTGTCGAAGAGGTTCTCGTCCCCACAGAAAATGTGGCAGAGGTTAAGCAAGGGCAGCAGCACATTAGCGAAAAGAAGCTTTGGCCTGGCTACATCTTAGTAAAGATGAACCTAACTGACGACTCTTGGATGTATGTGAAAGACACCAACGGCGTCCTCGAGTTTTTAGGTGGAGAGAAGCCCACACCTCTTACGCAGCATGAGGTCGATGAGATCTTAAAAGAGCTCGAAGAGAAGAAGAAGGGGATTGTCCAGAAGCACAATATCGCTCCTGGAGACAAGGTGAAAATTACAGACGGCGTGTTCGTGAACTTTATTGGCACTGTCATCGAAGTGTTTCACGACAAAGGCCGCCTCAGCGTGATGGTCTCGATTTTTGGAAGAGACACACGTGTGGATGATCTTGAGTTTTGGCAGGTCGAACAGGTGCCTGCAGAGACAGAAGTAAGTTAATTTTAAGGAAGCATCATGGCAAAAAAACTAGTAAAAGTAATCAAGCTCCAAATCCCTGCCGGGAAAGCCAACCCCGCACCTCCCATCGGCCCAGCTCTTGGCGGTGCCGGTATTAACATCATGGGATTTTGCAAAGAATTCAACGCAAAGACTCAAGATAAGGGTGGAGACATTCTCCCTGTAGAGATCTCCGTTTTTGCGGATAAGTCTTTCACGTTTATCACCAAGCAGCCCCCTGTTTCTCGCATGATCTTAAAGATGTGCGGCATCGAGTCGGGTTCTAAGGTGCCTAACCGTGATAAAGTAGGCAAACTCACAAAATCACAAGTGAAACAGATTGTTAAGCAAAAGTACCCAGACATGCGCGTCTCCTCAGAAGAGGCGGCGATGAACGTAGTGATGGGAACCGCCCGTTCCATGGGCGTGGATATCATAGAAGGTTAAAGGAAAAATGACACAAAAAAGTAAAAGACTTCGGGAGATAGCTAAGCTCTTTGATCCAGAGAAGATCTATTCATTGGACGATGCTATCGATATTTTAAAAAAGTGTCCGCCGGTTAAGTTCGACCAGTCTGTAGACGTCGCTCTTAAAACTGGTATAGATGTCCGTAAAGCCGATCAGAACGTACGCGGCACTGTGTCTCTACCGAATGGCACAGGCAAAAATATCATCCTAGTCGTTATCGCACGCGGTGAAAAGATCGATGAGGCGAAAAAGGCAGGAGCGGACTTTGCAGGAGCGGATGACTTACTTGAAAAAATTAAAGGGGGCTGGACAGACTTTGATGCGCTGATCTCCACTCCCGATATGATGCGCGAAGTGGGCAAACACGGAAAGGTGCTTGGACCACGCGGACTTATGCCTACGCCCAAAGCGGGGACTGTTACGAACGATGTTGCAAAAGCAGTGAGAGAGGCAAAAGCGGGTAAGATCGAGTTTAAAGGCGACAAGAACGGAGTGATCAACTCCGGTATTGGCAAGCTCTCGTTTCCTAAAGATAAACTCAAAGAGAATGTGATCGCTTTTTTGAATGCTGTGACGAGAGCAAGACCAGCATCTGCCAAAGGCCATTTTCTCCAATCACTTGCGCTGGCATCCACGATGGGACCGGGGCTTAAAATCGATCTTAGCGGATTAATTGAGGTAGCATGAGACCAGAAAAACAGCTGTTACTAGATGAGATTAAAGAGAAGATCGATGGCTCAAAAGCCTTTGTCTTGACCAAATACAAAGCGATGAATCCCAACATGGCATCTCATTTCCGCAACATGATCCGCGGGACTGGCGGTAGCTTTGAAGTGGTTCGTAAAAGAATTTTGCTGAAGGCCGCAGAAGCCTCTGGTGTGTCGTTGAACTACGACACTTTAGAGGGCCATGTAGGCGTTGTGTTTGCAGATCAAGATGCTGTGCAGACAACCAAAGCGATCTTTCAATTTTCGCAACAAAACGAAGATGTCCTCACAGTCCTAGGTGGACGATTTGAAGGCCATCTCTGTTCTGCGAGCGACGTTATAGAGATCTCGAAATTGCCAAGCCAGAATGAGATGCGCGCGCAGTTCTTAGGATTGTTAGAAGCTCCGATGAGCCAGACACTGGCTGTCATGGAAGCCTTAATGACAAGCGTGATGCACTGCTTAGAAAATAAAAGCCAACAAGAAGAATCAAAGTAAACTAGAAAAGAGGATAATGCCGTGAGTACACAAACTATTGAAAAACTCGTAGAAACTTTAAGCCAACTCAGCGTGCTCGATATGTCAAAATTGAAGAGCGCACTTGAAGATAAGTGGGGTGTAAAAGCTGCCGCTGCTGCTCCCATGATGATGGCTGCGGCTCCTGCTGCTGGTGCTGCACCTGCTGCTGCTGCGGAGTCATCAGAATTCCAAATCACTTTAGGCGAGACGCCTGCTGACAAGAAGATCGGCGTCATCAAAATTGTACGCGAAGTCACAGGTCTTGGGCTGAAAGAAGCAAAAGATATTGTAGACGGCGCACCTAAGGTTCTCAAGGAGACCTCCCCGAAAGCTGAAGCCGAAGAGATCTCGAAGAAGATTGCGGCTGCTGGTGGAAAGGTAACGCTCAAGGGGCTTTAATAAGCTTCTTAAGTTTTAAGATTTTGCGAGCAGAAGCCAATAGTATGGCTTCTGCTCTCGTTTGTTTACGTGTTTTGATTAGTCCAACGCTATACGGGGAGCCATTTCAATGCTTAAAAGGGCACATCGTCGGGTCAGTTTCCGGGAAAAAGAGGAGATCATTGATCTTCCTAACCTGATTGAAATTCAGATCAAGTCGTACCACCAATTTTTGCAAGCGCATCTCATGCCTCATGAAAGGGAGAATGTGGGACTGCAAGAGGTCTTTACAGAAATTTTCCCAATTAAGTCGTATGATGAGAAGACGATTTTAGAGTACATCTCGTACAGCTTGGGCGTTCCTAAGTATACTCCTGAAGAGTGCATCCGACGCGGGATCACCTTTAACGTCACACTCAAAGTTAAGTTTCGTCTGACGGATGAAACCGGGATTAAAGAGGAAGAGGTCTACATGGGCACTATTCCCGTGATGACCGACAAGGGTACCTTTATTATCAACGGCGCCGAGCGCGTGATCGTCTCTCAGCTCCACCGTTCTCCCGGTATCTCGTTCGAGCAAGACAGGCATCCTAAAGGCATGATGATCTACTCCTTTAGAATCATCCCTTACCGTGGAAGCTGGCTCGAAGGTGCATTTGACACAAATGACCTCGTCTACATCTACGTCGACAGAAAGAAGCGCCGCCGCAAAGTGCTCGGAACCTCGTTTATCCGCACACTCGGGTACTCCTCCGATGCAGATATCATCGAAGAGTTCTTCAGCACTCAAAAAGTGAAGATCGGTCTGACAAAGACTTTCCAAAGCTTGTCGGTAAAATTTTAGCAGAAGATGTCTTAGAACAAGAGACAGGCGTTGTCTTTGGAAAAGCATCGGAAAAGCTTACGACTGCAATGCTCAAGCGTATGCTCGATGCAGGCGTACAAGCCGTGCGTATCGCAGAAGACGCTGACGAGACAAGTCCGATTATCAAAATGCTCGCAAAAGATACGACAGATTCTTACGAGTCGGCTCTAAAAGAGTTCTACCGCAAGATTCGTCCAGGCGAGCCTGCTACGCTTTCGAATGCACGCTCTGCAATCATGCGTCTCTTTTTCGATCCGAAACGCTACAACTTAGGTAGAGTCGGAAGATACAAGATGAACCGCAAGCTGGGTTTAGACACGAAAGAAGAAGATTTAGGCCAAGTTGTCCTCCGTAAAGAGGATGTGATCGGCGCGCTTAAATACCTCATGCGCCTCAAAAAAGGGGACGAGGGCGCTTATGTCGATGATATCGACCACTTAGGAAATAGACGCGTCCGTTCTGTCGGCGAACTTATCCAGAACCAGTGCCGCATCGGCCTGGCACGTATGGAGAAGATCATCAAAGAGAGAATGAACCTGTTTGACTTCTCGACCGACACACTCACTCCCGGCAAGATCGTCTCTGCAAAGGGACTGGCTGGCGTGCTTAAAGACTTTTTCGGAAGATCGCAGCTCTCCCAGTTCATGGATCAGACCAACCCGATTGCCGAACTTACGCACAAACGACGCCTCTCCTCACTTGGTCCTGGCGGACTTAACCGTGAACGCGCCGGCTTTGAAGTGCGCGACGTTCATACAAGCCACTACGGAAGGATTTGCCCGATTGAGACGCCTGAAGGACCGAACATCGGTCTTATTACTTCTCTTTCTGCATTTGCTAAGATCAACGAGTTTGGATTTATCGAAACTCCCTATCGTATCGTACGCGAAGGCGTGGTCACCGAAGAGATTGAGTACATGACAGCCGACCAGGAGGAGCACTGTGTCATTGCACAGGCCTCCGCTCCGCTTGACAAACACAACATGTTTGAAGAGCCTACCTGCTGGGCACGTATCAACGGCGACTCGCTCAAGCTCGAAACGGACAAGATCACTCACATGGACGTCTCTCCAAAGCAGCTCGTCTCTATTGTGACGGGATTGATCCCCTTCTTGGAGCACGATGACGCCAACCGTGCGCTCATGGGTTCAAACATGCAACGCCAAGCAGTGCCACTTCTTAGAACCGATGCTCCTCTTGTAGGAACAGGGTTGGAGCTAAGGACAGCGCGTGACTCGGGTGCTGTTGTTGTTGTAGAAGAAAATGGTCTGGTCGAATTTGTCGACGGCTTTAAGATCGTCGTTGCATCGGCTGCAAACCCGCTGAACAAAAAGACATATACGCTCAAGAAGTTTTTGCGTTCCAACTCAGGCACATGCATCAACCAGACACCTCTCTGTTCAACCGGAGATAAGGTTAAAGCCGGAGATGTGATTGCCGACGGACCATCGACTGATAAAGGCGAGATGGCGCTTGGCAAAAACGTGCTGGTCGCTTTCATGCCTTGGTGCGGATACAACTACGAAGATGCGATCATCATCTCCGAGAAGCTCCTTCGCGAAGACTACTTCACCTCGATCTACTTGGAAGAGTTTGAGCTGACAGCTCGCGACACCAAGCTGGGTAAAGAGGAGATCACTCGCGATATCCCAAACGTTGCCGAAGAGGCGCTTATCAACCTGGGCGAAGATGGAATTATACGTATTGGTGCTGAAGTAAAGACCGGCGACATTCTCGTAGGTAAGATCACGCCTAAGTCTGAGACAGAACTTGCGCCGGAAGAGAGACTCCTCCGTGCGATCTTCGGAGAAAAAGCTGCCGACGTTAAAGACGCATCGCTCACTGCACCTCCTGGCACGCAGCTTGGAAGCGTTGTGATGGATGTAAAAGTCTTTAGCCGAAGAGACCGTCTTTCTAAGACCGACGATGAACTCGTCGAAGAGGCTTCGCGCATTAAAGATATCCATCAAGAGTACAAGACTAAAGAAGCAGAGCTTTTAATCGAGTTCCACGAAAAACTCGGTGCTCTTCTTCTTGGAGAGACAGCTCCTGCTGCGATCATGCATAGAAAATCAGGTGATGTTCTTCTCAAGCAAGGAGAGGCGATCACACAAGAGATGATCGAACAGCTCGAGAGCGAAAAAGCAGAAGATCTACTCATGGCAGATCATGAGATCTACAATACGCTGAAAAGCTTACTCCGCGAGTATGACACTGCACTGCAAACCCTGCAAACCCACCACAAGACAGAGGTGGAGTTCATGCGTAAGGGAGACACCGAACTCGATCCCGGCGTAATCCGTCAGGTGAAGGTCTATGTTGCCTCGAAGCGTAAACTCGAAGTGGGCGATAAGATGGCAGGACGCCACGGAAACAAGGGTGTCGTCTCCAAAATTGTGCCGGAAGCGGATATGCCCTATCTGCCCAACGGCCAGCCGATCGAGATTATCTTAAACCCGCTCGGCGTGCCTTCACGTATGAACATGGGACAGCTCTTAGAGACGCATTTAGGCTACGCCGCGAAAAAGGCTGGCATCTACGTCAAGAGCCCTGTCTTTGAAGGCTTTCCTGAGTCGCGTATTTGGGAGATGATGCGAGAGCTCGGTCTTCCAGATGATGGAAAGATGCACTTGTATGACGGAAGAACAGGAGAGCGTTTTGAAAACCGCGTGGTAGTGGGCTACATTTACATCTTAAAGCTCAGCCACTTGGTTGCAGATAAGATCCACGCACGCTCCATTGGGCCCTACTCTCTGGTCACACAGCAGCCGCTCGGCGGAAAGGCTCAGATGGGTGGTCAGCGCTTTGGAGAGATGGAAGTGTGGGCGCTCGAAGCTTATGGAGCTGCGCACCTGCTTCAAGAGATGCTGACAGTAAAATCGGACGATGTGGCGGGAAGAACGCGCATCTATGAGTCGATTGTCAAAGGGGATAATATTCTTAGTGCCGGCACTCCCGAGTCGTTTAACGTGCTCGTGAAAGAGATGCAAGGCTTGTGTTTAGATGTGCGCCCAGAGCATGCAGCAGCGCAAACTGAATAACTTATAGGGGAACCACTCATGGCAGAAGAAGAATTCAAAGGGACTCAGTTCGATAAGCTCACGATTAAGATCGCATCAGAAGATGTGATCCGAAATGACTGGTCGAGAGGAGAGGTTAAAAAGCCCGAGACGATCAACTACCGTACCTTTAAACCAGAAAAAGGCGGTCTCTTTTGCGAAAAGATTTTCGGCCCTACCCGTGACTGGGAGTGCGCATGCGGAAAATACAAAAAGATCAAGCACAAAGGGATCGTTTGCGACCGTTGCGGCGTCGAAGTCACCCTCTCTAAAGTAAGACGCGAGCGCATGGCTCATATTGAGCTGGCGGTTCCTGTCGTCCACATCTGGTTCTTTAAGACGATGCCTTCCCGTATCGGCAATATTTTGGGCATGTCTGCCAACGATTTAGAAAGAGTGATCTACTACGAAGAGTATGTCGTTTTAGATCCGGGTAGAACCACGCTTGAGAGAAAGCAGCTACTCACAGACAGCGAGTATAGAGAAGCTCAAGAGAAGTGGGGCAGTGATGCTTTCGTTGCCAAGATGGGCGGCGAAGCGATCAGCAAGCTTTTAGAAAAAGAGGACCTCGAAGCACTCGTGGTCGATCTAAAAGAGAAGCTGCGCAAGACAAAATCGATGCAAGCCAGAATGAAGCTTGCTAAGCGCCTCAAGATTGTCGAAGGCTTTACCTCCTCTCCTAACCGCCCCGACTGGATGGTCATGGCATGCGTGCCGATCATCCCACCTGACCTCCGTCCCCTTGTGCCTTTAGACGGCGGCAGATTTGCGACATCTGACTTAAACGACTTGTATCGTCGCGTGATCAACCGTAACAACCGTTTAAAGTCGATCTTAAAACTCAAAACTCCCGATGTGATCATCCGCAACGAGAAGAGGATGCTCCAAGAAGCGGTCGACGCTCTCTTTGACAATGGCCGCCATGGCCATCCTGTCATGGGCGCAGGAAACCGTCCGCTCAAAGCTCTCTCTGAGATGCTCAAAGGAAAACAGGGACGCTTCCGTCAAAACCTGCTCGGAAAACGTGTCGACTATTCCGGCCGTTCTGTCATTATCGTCGGGCCCGACCTTAAATTTAATCAGTGCGGTCTGCCCAAACAGATGGCACTCGAACTATTCGAGCCATTCATTGTAAAACGCCTCAAAGACCTCGGCTATGTCTACACGATCCGTTCTGCGAAGAAGATGATTCAGAGACAAGCGCCCGAAGTGTGGGACGTCTTGGAAGAGATCATCAAAGGCCACGCCGTTCTTTTAAACCGCGCACCTACGCTGCACCGTTTGGGTATTCAAGCGTTTGAGCCAGTCTTAATCGAAGGACGTGCGATCCGCATCCATCCACTCGTCTGTACAGCGTTTAACGCCGACTTTGACGGTGACCAGATGGCCGTGCATATACCGCTTTCTGTCGAAGCGCAGCTCGAAGCGAAAATTCTGATGATGGCACCGGACAACATCTTCCTGCCCTCATCCGGTAAACCCGCAGCTGTTCCTTCGCAGGATATGATTTTGGGTCTCTACTATCTTATGTACGACCCGCTCTATATCCCAGAAGAGCATGGCAAGAAGACAAAAGTTTTCGGCAGCATGGAAGAGGTTCTCCTCTCCATGAGCGCAGGCGGAAGCTACAACCGTTTTGAAAAAGAGACTAAAGATGAGAAGAGACAAGATGATCTCGGACGCGGTCTTCGCATCCACGAGCGCATTAAGTTAAAGCTCCCTAGCGGCATCATCGAAACCACACCGGGTCGTGTAATTTTTAACACGATCGTGCCAAAAGAACTCGGCTTCCAAAACTACGCGTTGCGTAAGAAGAAGATGAGCGAGCTTGTGCTCGAGACCTACAAAAAAGTAGGACTTGAAGCGACAGTACGCTTTTTGGACAACCTGAAAAACCTTGGTTTTGCCGAATCGACAAAAGCTGCCCTTTCAATGGGTATCTGCGACGTGCGTATACCACCTGATAAAGCCAAAGTGATCGAAGCGGCATACAAGCGCATCGATGTGGTTAAAAAGCAGTACGAAGATGGTATCATCACCGATGGTGAGAGAAAGTCTAAGATCATCAGCATCTGGACAGAGGTTTCCGATGTCCTTTCTGAAGAGCTCTTTAAGCTAATCAGTGTGTCTAAAAACGAGGAGCTGAACCCGCTCTTCTTGATGATGGATTCCGGTGCTCGCGGTAATAAAACACAGGTGAAGCAGTTAGGCGCTCTCCGCGGTCTTATGGCCAAACCTTCCGGCGAGATTATCGAATCGCCGATCACTGCAAACTTCCGCGAAGGCTTGAGTGTTCTCGAATACTTCATCTCGTCGCACGGTGCGCGTAAAGGTCTTGCCGATACCGCCCTTAAAACGGCCGACTCGGGTTATCTGACTAGAAGACTTGTCGACGTGGCACAAGATGTGATCGTCACAGAAGAAGATTGTGGAACATTAAACGGCATTGAAGTCTCTGCGATTAAACAAGGGCAGGAAGAACTTCTCCCGTTGAAAGACCGTATTTTCGGCCGCACAATTGCAGACGACCTCTACCAACCAGGCGATAGCACTAAGAGACTGGCAAAAGCAGGCGATGTGCTTACTGTTAAACAAGCAGAAGCGATCGACGATGCCGGTATCGAATCTGTCCGCATCCGTTCAGCGCTAACTTGCGAAACACGCCGTGGCGTTTGCGCCAAGTGTTACGGAATCAACTTAGCGATCGGAACCTTGGTCGGCTTAGGAGAGGCTGTCGGCATTATCGCTGCTCAGTCGATCGGTGAGCCTGGAACGCAGCTTACGATGAGAACCTTCCACTTGGGCGGTATCGCGTCTGCCAACGTCAGCCCCGAGCTTATCTCGGAGCATGAGGGCATCGTGATCTACATGGATCTACGCACCGTACAAAACGAAGAGGGGATCTGGCTTGCTCTGAACAAGAACGGCTCATTACATATCGTAAGAGACGAGGGCCGCAGCTTAGAAGATTACAAGCGCCTGCTCAGCACCAAGTCGATTGAACCTTTACAGACCTTTACCGTAGAACTCGGAACACGCATTCTTTTAACAGATGGCGCTAAAGTCAAAAAAAGCACGAAGATCGCCGTATGGGAACAGCACAACGTACCGATCATTTGCGAACGTCCCGGCTATGTCAAGTATGAGGATCTCGTCGAAGGGATCTCGACACAGCGCGATGTTAACAAGCAGACCGGCCAGGCCGAGCTGAATGTGAAACAGCATAGAGGTGAGCTGCATCCGCAGATCATCATCTACTCTGATCGCGAATGCACAGAGCTCGTCGGAACCTACGCAATACCATCCGGTGCCTTTATTTCCGTACAAGAGGGGCAACAGGTGTCTGCGGGTATGCTGCTTGCAAGATTGCCTCGTGGTGCGATCAAGACAAAGGACATCACCGGCGGTCTTCCCCGCGTGGCCGAACTCTTCGAAGCGCGCAAACCAAAAGATGCTGCAGAGATCGCCAAGATCGATGGAATGGTCGATTTCCGCGGCATTCAGAAGAACAAGCGTATTGTCGTTATCCGCGATGATGACTCCGGCATGGAAGAGGAGCATCTCATACCGCTCAGCAAACACTTGATCATCCAAAAAGGAGATCTCGTTGTAAAAGGTCAGCAGCTGACAGACGGACTCGTCGTACCGCATGAAATTCTCGAAATTTGCGGCGTACGCGAACTGCAAAAATATCTCGTTAACCAGGTGCAAGAAGTCTATCGCTTACAAGGTGTGGACATCAACGACAAGCACATCGAGATCATCGTGCGTCAGATGTTGCAGAAAGTGCGCGTGACTGATCCGGGCGACACCACATTCCTCTACGGAGAAGATGTGGATAAGAAGCACTTCCACGCTCAAAACAGAAAGGTGCTCGAAGAGGGCGGAAGACCTGCACAAGCAGCTCCGGTCCTTCTCGGGATTACAAAAGCATCGCTCGGAACCGAGTCATTTGTCTCGGCCGCCTCTTTCCAAGAGACGACGCGCGTGCTCACCGAAGCTGCATGCGAAGGCAAGACCGACTACCTCCTCGACTTCAAGGCGAACTTGATCATGGGACACATGATCCCCGGCGGAACAGGCTTCAAAGAATACCAGAAGCGCATCCGCAAGTACGTAGACCGCGAAGCCGAAGACGTCCTCGAGTTTGCTTTCGACTGAAATCCAAGTTGGTCAAAGTGGACAGAGTGGACAAAAGATTTGTGGACGAGTGGACGGGGATCTCTTCCGACTTATTTAAAGATCTTGGCGCTGTCCACCACGTCCACTGAGTCCACCTCGTCCGCTCCTGTCCACAAACCTGCGCCAGTCCACTTTGTTCACTTAGGGGCGTGTAGAGCCTAGCAATGTTATATACACTCCTATGTGGAGTGCGGAGACTCGTCTCCGCTTTTCTCTGGCGCGACTTGTCGCGACACATTTTAATGACCACGAAGTGGTAATAAGTGCGAAGCAGCGACAGGTTGTTAGTGCCAGCTGTCAAGAAAATAAGTCGGAAGAGATCCCCGTCCACTTCGTCCACTAAAGTCCACTGCTCTTCTGTCCACTTTGTCACACTAAGGGAGGGTCCAATTCTTCTTCACGTACTTGTTGAAGTATTCGGTGACGGTTTTGACTTGCTCGGGGTTGAGGGAGACTTGGGGGCGGATGCGCTCGAGGTAGGCTTTAGCATCGGCCACCGAGCGCTTGCCGCAATACTTGAGCAGGTAGCCGGTGACTATGCTGGCGCTGCGCCCTTTGCCGGAGGCGCAATGGACGAGGACGGCGCCTTTTGTGCGATGTATCTCCTCGACCCCATTGTCTATCGTGTCAGGCGGAACGCCATGGAAGTCGGGCACTTCGTGAATTGTCTGCGGCATTTCATTCTTTTTCCAATCTGTTGGCGTCACGGGTTCTACCGGGATAGTTCTTTTCTTAAGTTCATGCAGCTGGTTCATGCTGATGACTTTCGCTATATTTTTCTCAAGTTTAAGCGTCTCTATATCGCCAAAGTTCTTGCGCGGGAGGCCACCCAAGTAGAGCTTTCCGGGGATTATCTCTGAAATCCAGTTGTACTCGCGCGCCCAGTTCTCAATCAGTCGAACGATCTGCATTACTTCATGCCGTAGCTCGCCCCAGTAGTGGTGGACGTAGAGGACAACCGTGAGTGCGCCCAAAAGTAGATAAACCTCGACACCTTTGATCGCGAGTCCGCCTGTGAGTACAACAAAAGTAAAAGCAGAAAGGGCGCCGACTAAAGCGACTCCCCAAAAGAGGTGGCTTTCGAGTGCTCTATCGAAAACTTCACACACTTTAGAGACCAGTTCCTGCACGAGGATGCAAGGACAGCAGAAAGTAGAAAAACAGCAACCTGAAGAAGTTGTAGGAGTGATAGCCATAGGGACAGCATCGTACCATATTCTTGACAATTTGAGCTAGAATCGATAGGATCGTCTATTGTAACACTCTCATTCCGAACCACTTTAGTTTATGAAAAAAAACGCCATCCTCACTGTTGAAAATTTACGCAAGGTGTACACGCGTGAAAAACAGTTTGTAGCGGTAGATGGCATCTCCTTTCAATTAGAAGAGGGGGAGATCCTCGGTCTATTGGGGCCCAATGGGGCGGGCAAGACCACGACAATTCAGATGCTGCTCAGCACACTGAAGCCCACCTCAGGTTCGATCTTCTACTTCGGTAAAGATTTTTTTAAGCACCGCTCTGAAATATTAACGCATGTGGTTTTTGCGAGCACCTACGTCAGCTTGCCTTGGATGCTCACAATTGAGCAGAACCTTAACGTCTTTGGAAGACTCTACGGCATTCCATTAAAAGAGCTTGCAAGCCGCATGGATCCACTACTGGAGCATTTTGGCATCTTAGACAAGAAGAAGAGCGTGGTCTCCAGCCTCTCTGCAGGGCAGATCACACGTCTGATGCTTGTAAAAGCCTTTATCGTACGGCCGCGCATCGTCCTTTTAGATGAGCCGACCGCATCGCTTGATCCCGACATGGCGCATGATGTTTGCCAGTATGTGCTGGAACAAAGAGACAAGCATGGCGTCTCGATCCTCTTTACTTCGCACAATATGGCAGAGGTTGCCGAGGTGTGCGACCGGGTCCTCTTTTTGCAAAATGGACGTATCATTGCAGATGACGTGCCCGATAAGCTCGCACGCAGCGTCTCGACAGCGCGCCTGCAGCTTCTCGTGGGCGATGGCCTCAAACGCACTATGAAAATCGCCGACAACTTGAAGCTTAAATACAAAGTGGAACACCGCAGCATCGAGCTTGAGCTCGACGAAGCAGAGATCGCTAAGCTCCTCTCCGCTCTTGCAGAGGCAGGCGTCTCCTATACCAATATCGCCATCCTCCAACCAACTCTCGAAGACTACTTCCTGCACATGGTGCTCCGCGGACGCAAAGTTAAGGAGAAAAAATGATTAGTTTTCGCCGCATCTGGGCAGTTTTTTTACGCTACTTTTATCTTTCGACCAAGCTCGATCAGCTCGCCGATCTTTTCTACTGGCCGGCATTGGAGATTCTACTCTGGGGGATCACGAGCATCTGGATCCAAGGACAAGGGGATCATGTGCCCCATATCGCGATGGCCGTGTTAACAGGTCTTGTCTTTTGGCAGATCATCTGGCGCGGCAACTACGAAGTCACAGTCAATCTGCTGGAAGAGTTCTGGAGCCGCAACCTGGTCAACCTCTTCTCTACTCCGCTTAAAATCGGTGAGTGGATCCTCTCTATTATGCTCATGGGTGTTTTCAAGATTTTGGTCAGCATGTTCTTTGGTGCGCTTTTAGTCTGGCTGCTCTACACCCTCAACGTCTTCTCTTTGGGCTGGGCGTTTCTTCCGTTTGTCGCATCGCTTGCACTTTCCGGTTGGTTCATGGGTTTTTTAAGCGCCGGTGTGATCATCTACTTTGGCAAGCGCGTGCAGATGCTCGCTTGGATGATGGCCTACATCTTTGCTCCATTTAGCGCGGTCTACTATCCTGTTACGGCGCTTCCCACATGGGCGCAGTGGATTGCGCACGCGCTGCCTACCACCTACATCTTTGAAGGGATGCGCAAAGTTCTCTATGAGAACACTTTTTCGCTGCACATTCTGCTGATGAGCTTTGCTTTGAATATCGTCTACCTAACAGCCACCATTTTCTTCTTCAAATTCATGTTCGAAAAGAGCCGCGAGAAGGGACTTGCTAGATTAGAGTAGTTCTTCGGGGTTTGACAAGCAGCAGGGCACGCAGCAAACGATGCAGCTTACCCAAAGAGCGCTGATGAGGAAGGTTGTTGCCACAAGCGAAAGTGCGAGAAGCGCGCCTTCTGTTATGGTGATAGAAAAACCCACCAGAGTGCACACACCGACTGCACTTAAAATGGCAAGACCGATAGCTGCAACTTGGCGTGTCACATTTTCTAAAGTAGAATTTCCCAAACTCTTCACGAGTCCCAGGTTGACAAGCGTGTAAACGACGCCATAGGTAGCGCCATAGAGAAGACCACAGACAGGAGAGACCGAACTGAAGAGAAGAGCGCCTAAGCCGCCAATAGAGGCGTGAGCAGCCACTCCTCCCAGATGACAAAAGATCGTACAAGAAGTAGAAGGAGGAGAGTGAACCTGGTGTGACATAAGAACCTCTCCTCCTAATTGATTAGCCGCCTTTAAGCTTTGTTGCGGGCGCTTTTTCGCAGCTAATGCAGTCCAAAACGAGCTCATTCATCATCATATGAGTGACGACCATTGCAACAGCGAGCACCATTCCCATAGGAACTGTGACGTTGAAGCCAACCGCCAGAGTAATGGCAAGTGCTGCACCTACCGATGCCAAAATTTTTGCTGCAGTATCTACAATTTTCGAGCAGTCTGTAAGCCCAATCCAGTCGCAGAAGCGTGATACAACGAAGTGAGTGGCACCATAGGTAACGCCGTAGACAGCGCCCGCGAGAGGGTTGCCGCTTGTAAATAGAGCAGTAGCCAGATATCCCACACCGCCTTCTGCGGCGAGTACTAGAGGATTTAACGTTGTTTGCGTTGCAGGTGTCATAGAAATCTCCTTATGTTTGCAATTCCAGTTCGAGTTAAAAATGGTGCAATTATAAACGCATAATAAAATCTAATCAAGCAAACAATGAATTTTTAAAAGGGCAAACCGTTACCGCAGATCAGGTCGGCGAGTATGAAGAGCACGAACATAGAGACGATGCTGGCTATGTCGAGCATCAGGGCAGAGCCTACGGTGATCGTCATGCCCGTTAGCACGGGGGTGAGGAGGGCTGCCGCTACTGTCGCAAAAAGAAAGGAGACGACTAGACGCACCTTCTTGTCGACATCCTCCCAGATGCAGTTCATAACCTGTGAGCATACGACAAAGCTGCCGATCAAAAGGGCGCCATAGGCGGCGCCCGCAGTTGCTGTAATTGCGGTGAGCGCTCCATAGCCGGTCGTACCGGCAATGGTCCAGGCGGTCATCGCGCCTACAGTTTTTAGCTCATCGCATGTGCCTTGTGAGATTGTACTCATAGGTTAAGTCTTATCTCTTCTTAAGCTGAGTTTGTTGTTGCTTCAGCATGAACTGGTCTAGACTGATAAACAACTGCTTGCTTCACCGTCATACTCTTTACGCCCTCTTCTTGTGGGTTTGTATTCTTGTTTTTCTGCACAGCAGCTCTCTAGGGCTTTTCCAGCTTCTTGAGCTAGTACCAGTAGTGCAAAACTGGTTACTGCTGATGGGCAGCTCATGAGAAGAGCTGCTGCAATGGATACCTTAACGCCTAGGACGGCCGATGTGACAAAGATACCAGCAATAACAGCCAATGCTGCAGCAACCACTACTTGTATTTTGTCGTTTTCGGTGATTTGTGTCATCGCTATCAAAGTTACATAGAACACAACGCCTGCAGTGGCTCCGAAGAGAGCAGCGGGAGCTGCGGTTACGCCTACGAGAGCAGCAGAGGCTCCGCATGCGGCGCTTGCGGCGCAAGAGCCTGCCGTCATGGCGGCACCATATGGAAGGCCATCGCAAACCTCCGTAGCGAAATTTGAAATCTTATTGCAACAGTCTGACATAAAAATACTCCTTGTTAATGTTCACTAAGTTATTGTTTGTTCTTAAATTTCATAATAGTAATTCTTATCTGGACAGCAATCTTCAAAGAGTTTCTCTACTCCTTTAAGGAGTTGATATCCTGCAATCATAGCTCCTACTGATGCTCCGCTCATTATAAGAGCTGCTGCAACGGGCACCTTAACGCCTAGGACAGCCGCGGTTACAAAGATACCTGCAATAACAGCCAATGCGGCAGCAACTACGGTGTTTAAGTAGCGGTTGTCGCTGATTTGGTTCATCGCTATCGTAGTTACATAGAAGACAACGCCTGCAGTAGCTCCATAGAGAGCAGCTGGAGCTGCGGTTACGCCTACAAGAGCAGCAGAGGCTGCGCATGCGGCGCTTGTGGCAGCGGAGCCTGCCGTACAGCCGGCACCGAGTAGCCAAGTCTCGCAAAGCGCTTCGCTGAAACGTTCAATTTTGTAGCAGATGCTTCGGCAACATCCTGACATAAAATCACTCCTCGTTAATGTTCACTAGGTTATTATTTGTTCTTAGCGCTGACATTTCAGTTTAAGCTCTACGTGTTCTTCTGGGTTCCTTATCTGTACAGCAATCTTCAAAGATGTTTCGCACTGCAGTTAAGAGCGTTACTCCTCCAGCAATAGCTCCAACTGTTGCTGCGCTCATTATAAGAGCTGCTGCAACGGGCACCTTAACGCCTAGGACAGCCGCGGTTACAAAGATACCTGCAATAACTGCCAATGCGGTAGCAACTACGACTTGTAATTGTTCGTTGCGGGTGATTTGCTCCATCGCTGTCAAAGTTACATAGAACACAACGCCTACAGTAGCTCCATAAAGAGCGGCTGGAGCTGCGGTTATGCCTACGAGAGCAGCAGAGGCTGCGCATGCGGCGCTTGTAGCAGCGGAGCCTGCCGTAATGCCGGCACCGAGTAGCCAATTCTCGCAAAGCTCATTGCTGAACCTATCAACTTTCCAGCACATTCTTTGACAACATCCTGCCATAAAAACACTCCTTGTTTTGGTTTAAAATTTTAAGTGCTCCCGCAATCAGAGAGAACACATCCGTTGTAGAAATAAGCTTGGAGAGCAACGGTTGTAACTGCGATCGCAAGTGTCAAAATTACGCCGGAGAGCAGGGTGATTGGCTCGCCATAAATTGCTGTGGCAATGCCGCCGACGAATACGCTAGCGAAGAAGGTGAGGGCTGCTTTTGCGAGGCGCGCAAAGGCGCAAGCGCCTAGCCACTCGTCCGGGATCTTTTCAATGAGAGGGCTGAGCAGGGTGAAGCTAATGCCTGCAAACGCGCCGAAGAGCGCGCCCGTGATAGGGGTGTGGTGGGTGAATACAGCGGCGGCAAGAGAGCCCATCGCGGTATTTGTGACGGTCGTTATAAAAAATTCTGCATTGCACATAGCAAGTGAAAAAAGTTAATTTAGTTGCGAATATTATCTAATATTTCAGTGATTAAAGCAACTGTTCAATTAATTTTTCTAACTTCACTATATCTTTGCTGAAGGTGCGGATTCCCTCGTAGAGTTTGTCAGATGCCATGGCATTATCGCAGAGCATCCAACGGAAGGTTTTTTCGTCGAGATTGATTTTCTCAATACTCATTTTTTTAGCAGCTTCCGGATCGAGTTTACGCGGTACTGGCCCCTCTGCTTTTTGCAGCTCCTCTAAAAATTTAGGAGCGATGGTCAATAGATCGCAGCCGGCAAGTTCAAGAATTTCATCGCTATTTCTGAAGCTTGCGCCCATGATCTGGGTTTTAATACCCATTTTTTTATAGTAGTAAAAAATTTGTTTAACAGAGAGAACGCCGGGATCTTCTGCAGGAGGGTAGGAGTCTTTGTTCTCGTGTTTTTTATACCAGTCTAAAATGCGGCCCACAAAAGGGGAGATGAGAGTGGCTTTTGACTGGGCGCAGCCGATCGCTTGGGGCATGCTGAACAAAAGGGTCATGTTGCAGTGGATCCCTTCTTTTTCTAAAACTTCGGCGGCACAGATCCCCTCCCATGTGGAGGCGAGTTTAATCAAGATCCGTTTTCTGTCGATGCCGGCTGCCTCGTAAAGGGCGATCAAGTTTCTTGCTTTTGCAATGCTGCCCTGGATATCAAAGGAGAGGCGTGCGTCGACTTCTGTCGAGACTCGTCCGGGAATGAGTTTTAAAATCTCTAAGCCAAAGTTGACGAAGACCTTGTCGAGCGCGAGTCTTTTCTGGTCTTCTTTTGTTTTTCCCTGCTTTTTGCCGTAGGAGACCGCCTCTTTAAGAAGTGGCTGGTACTCAGCAAGAGTTGCCGCCGCTAAGACAAGAGAGGGATTTGTCGTGGCATCTGTGGGGTGGTACTTTTTGATCTCTGCGAATTCGCCGGTATCTGAGACGACCGTGGTCATCGACTTAAGCTGCTCTAATTTATTAGTCATGAGAAAGTCCTAAATTTCTTTTTCGTGCCCGCTTCCGCGCCCGCATGCGCGCCCGAAAAAATTAAAAATTAATCCGGATCGGGCGCGCATGCGGGCGCGGAAGCGGGCACGAAAAAATGACTATACTTTATGGGGCGTCTGGTTACAAGGGAAAATGGTTACAGATGAGGGTCTCTCTGTAGCCGGGCGTTTCAAAGGTGAGCGGCTCGCCCTTTTTTAGGCAATCGAGGAGAAGGGGGTAGATAGATTCGGGAAGAAGGAGGCGCTGCCCTCCCTCTCTTCGGGAGGCGATAATGATCTGTTTTTTTCCTAAAGCGGTGATGCGGACAAGCGCTTTTTCATGCTCATCTCGATAAGAGGGGATCGGTTGAGAGTGGACGATGAGCGCGATGCGCAGCTTCTCTTGCGTTGAGAGGAGCTCGAGGTCGATGCCTGTAGAGCTGCTCGGAGCTGTGTAGCAAAATCGTGTGGAATCAAACTCCTTTTCACCTGTTTTGATCTGATTTAGCGACCAAGAGGGGTCCTGCTTGGTGCATGCAGAGAGTAGCACCAAGAGGACGAAAATTCTAATGCGCATTATGGTGATGGTGATGATGGTGAGGATGATGGTTCTTGGCGACTATAACAAGAGTTGCTACAGCAATTGCAACAGCACCTGCTGCAAGACTGTACGCAAGTATTTTATTGCGCCGAGCAGTCTTTACCCCTTCATCGGAGGCTTGGCCTACTTGTTTGGGTTCGGCATTGCAAGTGCCGGATAAAACTAACGCCGCGGATAAAAATGCACATGTCAGATATTTAGTCATAATAGCTCCTGGATTTGGCGAAGAAAGAAGAGCTGCCAACATGCTCCCATATCTTTGTGATCATTGATAACAGTTTGCTGAAAAGGGAGCCAGATTCTTTTTTCAAACTCTTCATCTTTATCCTGCGAGCGCAAGAAAAGCTCGAGTGTCTTCTCTTCCAGCTCGCTTCTCTTATTCTCTGCAATACAAGAGAGAAAGTCGTCTGTCACAGCAAGCGAGCGCATCGCGTCTCGAAAAGCGATGTATAATTGAGGGAACTCCTCTTTGGAGGCAGCGGCTGTCAAAATATGGACTTTGTTCTCGTGCAAAACCATCATTTGCAAAAGTCGCGCCTCGCCCCATTCTGTGCGTGTGTCGATCTCAGTCAGTCGTCCCACTCCTGCTTTGCAGGTGAAGCGTCCTAAGTCGCGCCAGCGGGTATGCGGATGCTTCTCGTGGATCTTTTTTACTACTTGAAGATACTCATCCATTGAAATGTCGACCTCTTCTTCAGCGAGGTTTAAGGAGGGGCGAAAGCCACTTGTGTTTTTGCCGATAAAGCCTACAAGAACGTGGGGGGAGAGTGTGCTCGGATCGGCAAGCTCCCAGTCGGAAGGAGGGAGGAAATAGGAGTAGGAGGCTTCGAGCTGGCAAACAGAGAAAAAGAAAAGCAGAAAGAAATTAATGGCAGGTCGCACTTTTGCTGCTCGAATGGGCGCTGCTCGATGTGCTCTGGGCTAAAAGGGAAGCTAGCAGTGCAATACCGCCGGCTAAACCCAGCCCCCAGCCGACCATCGACATGCTGATGGCAGAGTAGCCGCCTTCTTCTGCTCCTCCGCCCGGGCGATAGAGCTTCTCGGTATTTTTGGTGTAGCTTGCTAGCTCTCTCGCAAAAAGGCCGCTTGAAGTAGAGGTAATCGCGAGGACAAGAAATGCGGTGACAAATTTTTTCATGGGTATGCTCTTATTTTTTTAATCTTATGACATAGTCGTGGACTTTCGTGCAACTGTTCTTACTCTTTTTCGTGCCTGTGCCCCTGCCCGATGCGCCTGCCCGATCCGGATTAATTTCGGGCACAGGCACGGGCAGCGGGCGCTAGGCAAGGGCCGGGGGCAGTTATTTATTGAAAAATATCCGCATGTGGGAAATAACTTAAAGGTAACGGAGATAGGTGGGGCAGGTCATGAAAGGTATTGAAACAGGCAGTGACAAAGTAAAGAAAATTTCTGATGCGTTGCGCAAAGAGACGCTTGAGCCTGCGATGCGCGAAAGGGATGAGATCATCGAAAGGGCGCATGAAGAGGCCTCAAGAATTAGGGACGAGGCGCGCTTAAACGCAGATAAGATGGTGCACGATGCGGAAAATCAGATTGCCCGAGAAAAAAGCATCTTTCAATCGAGCCTCGTACAAGCGAGCAAGCAAGCTATCCAAATCTTAAAGCAAAATATCGAAGACAAGCTGTTTAACAAAGAGCTGGGGCGCCTTCTTTCTGAGCATATGAAAGGACCCAAAGTGCTTGCCGATCTCATCACAGCAGTTATAAATGCCATAGAGAAAGAGGGGTTGGACGCGGATTTGAGCGTCTTCATTCCTGCTGCAGTGCCCGCAAGAGATGTCAATGCTCTTTTGTCAAAGGAGATCCTTGCCAAGTTAAAAGAGAAGAGTGTGCTCCTCACGCCAATAGGCGGCGGCATCGAAGTGAAGATGAGAAAAGAGAATATCACGCTGGATTTAAGTGATACGGCGATTAAAGAGCTGGTAGCCGGCTACATCCGCAAAGACTTCCGCGATCTGTTTTTAGGGGAGTAGAGTGGCAAACTACTATTTTTTAGCAGCTTCCCTGCCTCCTCTAGTTCTAGGTGAAAAGCCTGAGCTTACGTATGAAGAGCTGAATGCACGCTTGGAGATCAATCTCACAAAAGAGGATTTTGAAAAGGTGGTTGTCTTTAGGCGTTTTACCGATATCAATAACATCCGCGCCCTTCTTTTAGAAGAGCCGATCGAACCGCAGGGTAACTTGCAAGAGAAGGAGCTGGACGAAGCGCTTCTCATCCATAACATTTTACCGGTCTATGTCTTTGATTTTCTCGACCAGTATGAGACGCTTACAGAGAAGATTCGCTTCTTTTTTGGGCTGATCTCTCGTTATTTTACAGAAGAGATCCCCAAACAAAAGGGGTTTTTAAAAAGGTACCTCTCATTTGAAAGGGAGTGGCGTCTTGTCATGTTGGGGCTGCGCTCTAAAGAGCTTGGCCGCGATATCACACGCGAGCTGCAGTTTGAAGACTTTGCTGATCCGCTCGTAGCAGATATATTAGCGCAAAGAGATGCGGCTCATTATGAGCCGCCTATCGAGTATAAAGAGCTTAAAGATAAGCTGGCCTCTTGTGGACCGGATCCTTGGGAGAAGTACAAGGTGTTTGCAAGGTATAAGTTTAACAAGATCGAGGAGTTAGTCGACCGGCCTCTTTTTCACATCGACTGGATCTTAGCTTATATGGCACAGCTTGCTCTTGTTCAGCACTGGTTTGAGCTGGATGAGATGAGAGGAAAGATGATCTTAGAAACATTTAAATCAGCTTAAGGTTAAAAGCAAATGGCTACAGGCAAGGTCGTAAAGGCGTTTGGAAACTTACTTCAAGTGGAGTTCGAAGGCGATATCCGCCAAGGCGAAGTGGCCATGGTGCATGTCGGCAATTGTAAGCTGAAATCAGAAGTGATCGAGATTGTAGGAAATGAAGCGAAGATCCAAGTGTTCGAAGACACGCGCGGGGTTAAGCTGCATTCTCTTGTAGAGTTTTCCGGCCATCTTTTAGAAGCCGAGCTCGGCCCGGGTCTTCTCACTTCCATTTTGGATGGTCTACAAAACCCACTTGAAAAAGTCGCCGATGCGACAGGGCTGTTCCTCCAGCGCGGCGTCTACATGCCGCCGCTCGATCGCGAGAAGCGCTGGGACTACCACCCGACTGCAAAGGTAGGTGACCAACTTGTCCGTGGCGATTCTTTAGGCTATACGATGGAGGGCAGATTCCACCACTCGATCTCAGTTCCGTTTGCATCTTTTGCGAACTACACGCTTACTTGGACGATCAAGACTGGTTCTTACACGATCGACACAGTTGTCGCCAAAGGCGTCGACGAGAAAGGGGGCGAGCACTCCTTTACGATGGTGCAGAAGTGGCCGGTCAAAATGCCTCTTATCGAGGGAGAGAAGATCAAGCCCTTTAAAATGATGGACACGGGTCTGCGCATCATCGACACCGCTTTTCCTGTTTTAAAAGGAGGAACCTTCTGTTCACCCGGCCCCTTTGGCGCAGGTAAGACTGTGCTGCAGCACCATCTATCTAAATACTCCTCTGTCGATCTCGTCGTAATCGTCGCCTGTGGCGAGCGAGCCGGAGAAGTGGTCGAGGTGCTCCGCACCTTCCCGCACCTGGTCGATCCGCATACAAACGAGTCTTTGATCAACCGCACCGTGATCATCTGCAACACCTCCTCGATGCCGGTTGCTGCACGCGAAGCGTCGATCTACATGGGCGCAACGATTGCCGAATACTACCGCCAGATGGGGCTCGATGTCCTACTTCTGGCAGATTCCACTTCTCGCTGGGCACAAGCGATGCGCGAGATGTCGGGAAGATTGGAAGAGATTCCGGGAGACGAAGCCTTTCCCGCCTATCTCGCTTCTCGTATTGCTGCCTTTTACGAGCGAGCAGGCGTCATTAAATTAAAAACCGGTAAAACCGGATCGCTCACTATCGGAGGCGCTGTCTCTCCTGCGGGCGGTAACTTCGAAGAGCCGGTCACGCAAGCGACTCTCTCTGTTGTGGGCGCCTTCCACGGCTTATCGCGCGAAAGATCCGATGCGCGCAGATACCCTGCGATCGATCCGCTCATCTCGTGGAGCAAGTATGTGGACGAGGTGGGGAAAGAGCTCGGCAAGCGAGTCGTTGGGTGGAACAATAAAGTGAAAAATGCCGCGCGCATTTTAAGAGAGGGGAGTGATATAGGAAAGAGGATGGAGGTAGTAGGGGAGGAGGGGGTCTCTCTACATGATATCGTGGTCTATTTAAAGAGCGAGCTTTTCGAGTTTTGCTACTTGCAGCAGAACGCATTTGATAAAGAGGATGCCTACTGCCCGCTGGAGCGACAGATCCCGCTCTTTCTTCTGATGAGCCGGGTTTTTGAGCTTCCTTTCGCTTTTGATACCCATGATGAGGCGCGCGCCTTCTTTCTGGAGCTGCAAAACGAGATCAAGAACACCAACTATATGCCCTTTAAATCCTCTCGCTATGTGAGCGCGATCTCTCAAATTGAACAGAAGCTTGATCAGGTAAAAACACATGAAGAAAGTCTACGATAGAATTGTCGATATGCGCGGCAATCTCATCACGGTGATTGCCGAAGGGGTCTCCTTAGGCGAGCTCGCACGCATCCACAAGCAGAACGGCAGAAGTACATATGCCTCTGTTCTCAGAATCGATGGCGACCGGATCACCCTCCAATCTTTTGAAAATACGCGCGGGGTTTCGACAAACGACCGCGTCACCTTTTTAGGAAAAGAGATGCAAGCGATCTGCAGCGACTTTCTTTTGGGAAGACGCCTAAATGGCGCCGGCGAGCCGATCGATCTTGGCCCCTCGATCATGGGCGAGCCGATAGATATCGGCACCCCCTCGTTTAACCCTGTGCGCAGGATCATTCCGCGCGAGATGGTGCGTACCAACATTCCGATGATCGATGTGTTCAACTGTCTTGTCAAATCGCAAAAGATTCCGATCTTTTCAATTGCAGGCGAGCCCTACAACGCGCTGCTCATGCGTATCGCCAATCAGACCGATGCGGATGTCGTGATCATTGGCGGAATGGGACTGCGTTTTGATGACTACCAAGCTTTCATCGATAATGCCGAGGAGGCAGGCTCGATGGACAAAACCATCATGTTCATCCATCAGGCTACCGACCCGGCGGTCGAATGCATACTCGTGCCCGACATGGCGCTTGCATGCGCAGAGAGGTTTGCAACACAGGATAAAGATGTGCTCGTGCTTCTGACCGATATGACCGCATTTGCCGATGCGATCAAAGAGATCTTGATCACGATGGATCAGGTCCCTTCCAACAGGGGCTATCCCGGATCTCTCTACTCAGATCTTGCTTCCCGCTACGAGAAGGCTGTCGACATAGATGGAAGCGGCTCGATTACGATCCTCTCTGTCACTACGATGCCCGGTGGCGACGTCACACATCCGATTCCGGATAATACCGGCTACATCACAGAGGGGCAGTTCTATTTGCATGGCGGCAAGATCGATCCCTTTGGATCGCTCTCTCGCTTAAAGCAGCAGGTGATCGGCAAGGTGACGCGCGAAGACCATGGAGAGATTGCAAACGCTCAGATCCGCCTTTATGCCGACGCAAAAAAGGCGCGTGAACGCGAAAGCATGGGCTTTAAACTATCGCGCTGGGATGAAAAACTCCTCCAATTTGCCACGCTTTTTGAAGAGCGGATGATGAACTTAGAGGTCAACTACACCTTGGAAGAGGCGCTCGACTTAGGGTGGAAGACCCTTGCTGACTGCTTTGAGATGCATGAGGTGGGCATTAAGGAGACGCTCATCGACAAGTACTGGGTAAAGCATGGCTCAAGTTAAGCTCACCAAAACCGAGCTGCGGCTGCAGCAGGTCAAATTGGGGCAGCTGCAGAAGTATCTTCCTACGCTGCAGCTTAAAAAGGCTCTTCTTCAGGCAGAGGTCTTGCATGCTCAGATAGAGATCGAACAGCTACAGCAGGAGTTTGAAAATAAAGAGGCCAAAGTCGCAAGGTACTCCTCCCTCTTTACCGACAGAAGCGCAAGCGACCTCTTCTCTTCCACAAAAGTTGTCGAAGTCAAAAAGAGCTATGAGAACACAGCAGGCGTCGAGATCCCGCTTTTCGAAAAGGTGGTTTTTCCCGAGAGCAGCTACTCGCTCTTCGACACTCCCGTTTGGATGGAGAGCGCAATTGATGGAGTTAAGGAGCTTCTCGTCACCAAAGAGAGAAGGCGTGTTGCGCAAGAAAAAAAACGCGCGCTCGAAAAAGAGCTGCGCGAAGTCTCGATCCGCGTGAACCTCTTTGAAAAGATCATGATCCCGCGCTCTATTGGAAATATCAAAAAGATTAAGATCTTTTTAGGCGATATGCAGCTTGCGGCTGTTTCGCAGGCTAAAGTCTCTAAGCGCAAGATTTTGTTGAGGAATGAGATGAAGAGAAAGAGAGATAAAGACGAGATGAAGAAGAGAAGATCGGGCACGGGCACGGGCACGCACGCGGGCACGTAAGAGGGACGTAAGAGAGTTTATGATCATAAAGATTAGAAAGTATTTGTTTATTGGTGCGAAGGAGGATCTGGACAGATTCTTCGATCAGGCGCAGGCGCAGGGCTTTATCGAATTCATCGCGCCCTCCGGAAAAAAGCCGGTCGAGCAGCCTGCCGATATTGAACATCTACTTGCAGCGCTCAAAATACTCCGCAAGCAGCCTCTTAAAAAACCCTATCTCGGCGGAGGCACAGCCGCCTACGCAGTTGAGATCGCCCATCGCATCTTAGCGCTCAAAGCTGAGATCGAGCGTCTAAGAGAAGAGGAGAGAATTTTAGAGGCGGAGATCTCGCGCGTCGCTCCCTTTGGAGATTTTTCGATGGATGATCTGGACTTCATCGAGCGCGAAGGAAGACGCAAGATCCAATTTTTTTGCATGAAGACAAGCAAAAGCCATCTGGCACACGATCGACACAACCTGATCTATATCGACACCGTCTACGATCTCGACTATTTCATTGCAATAGACTCCGAGCATGTCTCCTATCCCGACATGATCGAGATGCGCATCGACCGGCCGCTTGGGCAGCTACAAAACTATCTCTCGTTTATCAAAGAGTCGCTTCACCTCCTTGAAGCAGAGTTAAAAGGATTTGCCGGTCACATAGACTTTTTACACCACACGCTGATCGAGCTTTTAAATGAACACCATCTTAGCAATGCAAAAAAAGAGGTTGGCCATCCGCTCGAACAGATCCTCTTTTCTGTCGAAGCATGGATTCCGGAAAATAAGATCACCGCTCTTTTTGGCATGCTCGATGGGATGGCGATCCATGCGGAAGAGATTGCGATCGAAGAGCGCGACTCTGTGCCGACCTGCATGCAGAACAAGGGAGTGCGGCGCATGGGAGAGGACCTGGTCCAAATCTATGATGTACCCGCATCAGAAGACAAAGACCCTTCAGGTTGGGTCTTTTGGGCCTTTGCTCTCTTTTTTGCTATTATCGTCGCAGATGGAGGCTATGGCCTTCTATTTCTTGCAGTCACGCTCTTTTGCAAATACAAGTTTCCCAAAGCAAAGGGAGAGATCAAACGGTTCATTAAGCTCGGCATTATACTCTCCGTAAGCTGTATCCTCTGGGGAGTGTGCACCTCTTCCTACTTCGGAATGGATTTAAGTCCCTCTAACTCCTTTTCTCGCTACACTCCATTGGGCTATCTCGCAGAAAAAAAAGCAGCCTATCATATGCAGCAAAAGGATGAGGTCTATCAGCACATTTTAAAAGAAACACCGCAAGCAGCAAGTGCAAAAGACCCGCAGGAGTTTTTCATAGCTGCCCACGCCACCTTCGATGAGTTTAAAGATAATATCCTGCTGGAACTCTCTCTTGTGATCGGAGTGATCCACATCTCTCTTTCTTTTATGCGCTATTTGGCGCGCAGTATCGCAGGCATCGGCTGGATCTTTTTTATGGTAGGCGGCTACCTCTTTTTTCCCTCGCTTTTGAATGCGACCACAATGGTCCACTACCTCGGGTGGCTCGACAAGCCAACTGCGGCAAAGATCGGTCTGCAGCTGGTCTATGGCGGCGTAGGAGTTGCCATGATTTTAGCGCTCATACAAAAGGGGCTAGAAGGGATCTCAGAGGTCACGCGCGGGATGCAGGTCTTCGCCGACGTGCTCTCCTACTTGCGTCTCTATGCCCTCGCACTCGCCGGCACCATGATGGCCTCCACCTTCAACGATATAGGCATAAACATCGGCCTAGCTGCCGGCATCTTCGCCATCCTCTGCGGCCACATCGTCACCATCGCGCTTGGCGCCTCCGCCGGCATCATCCACGGCCTCCGCTTGAACTTCATCGAGTGGTACCACCACTCCTTCGAAGGCGGAGGGAGATTGTTTAATCCCCTGAGAAAGATTAAATAAATTCTTCTCGTGCCCGCGTCCGATCTTCTTCTTCAATCGCGCCCGCTTCCGCGCCCGCATGCGCGCCCGATCCGGATTAATTCCAAAAGGAAAAAAGAAAGAAAGGGACAAGATCGGGCGCGCATGCGGGCGCGGAAGCGGGCGCGATAAGACTAAGAGGGGGCAGGAAACTCACATGGATCGGGCACGTTAAAGAGTCGCGATGACTTAAATTCGAGCAACTCATACAATCCTAAAATAAAGGAGTGAACTATCTATGGACTTTGGGATGATTGGGCCGGCGATTGTGCTGGGGATGGGATGTGTCGGGAGTGCGATTGGGTGCGGGATTGCGGGGATGGCCTCGCATGCAGTGATGAGCCGTGTTGAGGAGAACCATGGTAAATTTATCGCCATGTCAGCGGTTGCATCTTCTCAGTCGATCTTTGGCTTTGTGCTCATGATCCTCATGAAAAATAGCATCATGGCGGGAAGAACCACGCCGCTTGCCGCAATCGGCATCGGCATCTTTGTCGGTCTTGCGCTTGCCGTCTCTTCGATCTACCAGGGCATGTGCGCCGCCTCCGGCATCCAAGCATCGGCTAAGCAGCCCGCTATTGTCGGAAAGTGCTTTGCCGCGCTCGGTATCGTCGAATCCTTCTCGCTCTTTGCCTTCGTCTTTGCTCTGTTGTTAATCTAAGGGAGGCTTGATTGAAAAGCCGCAAAGAGACAGATAGCCTAGGCAGCGTCGAGGTTCCTGCAAATAAATATTACGGCGCACAGACGCAGCGCTCGATCAACAACTTTGCCATCGGCACCGAAAAGATGCCCCTCGAGCTCATCCAAGCGCTCGGCATCGTAAAAAAGGCGTGCGCGATTGTTAACTCAGAACTCGGCCTACTGCCCGAAAAGAAGAAGAAGCTGATCTCTTCTGTGTGCGATGAGATCATCGCAGGCAAGCTCGCGGACCACTTCGATCTAGTCGTCTGGCAGACCGGCTCCGGCACGCAGACCAACATGAATGTCAACGAGGTTGTCTCCAATCGTGCGATTGAGATGGCAGGAGGCACTCTTGGCTCTAAGACGCCGATCCATCCCAACGATGATGTGAACATGTCTCAATCCTCGAACGATGTGTTTCCTACTGCGATGCATGTCGCGAGCATGATTGCGATACAAGAAGAGCTGCTTCCCAAATTAGAGATTCTCCTCAAAGGCTTTCAGAAGAAGAGCAAAGAGTTTGCAAACATCGTCAAAGTGGGAAGAACCCATCTTATGGACGCAACGCCCATCACGCTGGGGCAGGAGTTCTCCGGCTACGCCTCGCAAATCGAACATGGAATTGAGGCGATTAAAAATGGCTTGAATAGCTTATCTGAGCTCGCTATCGGCGGCACAGCGGTCGGAACAGGTCTCAATGCTCCAAACAATTTCGATAAAAAGTGTGCTGCGGTGATTAGCAAGCTCACAGGTTTTTCTTTTGTCCCTGCACGCAATAAGTTTGAAGCGCTCGCTGCCAATGATGCGATTGTCGAGATGAGCGGTGCGCTCAAACGCCTTGCAGGTTCTTTCATGAAGATCGCAAACGATATCCGCTGGCTCGCCTCCGGTCCACGCTGCGGCTTAGGCGAGATCTTTTTACCCAGCAATGAGCCCGGCTCTTCGATCATGCCCGGCAAGGTCAACCCCACTCAGAGCGAGGCGATGACTATGGTCGCCGTCCAAGTGATTGGAAATGATACAGCAATCGCCATTGCAGGATCGCTTGGTAACTTTGAGCTGAACGTCTTTAAGCCTGTGATGATCTACAACCTGCTCCAGTCGATCCGTTTGCTCGGTGATGTCGCAAAGAGCTTCCACGATAATTGCCTGATTGGCATCCGTCCAAATCTTAAGCGCATCCACGAACATCTCGAGAGATCTCTCATGCTCGCTACAAGCCTAAACCCTGTCATCGGCTACGACAAGGCCGCCAAAGTGGTTCAAAAGGCGTACAAAGAGGAGATCACTCTCAAAGAGGCTGCAGTTGCTCTTGGCTATCTCTCAGCCAAAGAGTTCGACAAGATCGTCGACCCAAAAAAAATGATTTAATCCTTCACTTTCTTTTCAGGCTTAAATAGTCCAGGTGGAATCGTCGATTGGATAAACTCGCGCGGCAGCACACAGCATTCGCACTGGCAAAGCGAGAGATTCTCGTAGGAGATCTCAGCTGAACAGAAAGAGAAGAGAGCGCTGATCGCGCGCAGCGGCGTGTCTACAACGTGCACGACGACAAAGGCGGTCATCAGCTTGGTGTAAGCTTCGCATGAGCACTTGTTTGAGGCGCAGATACCTACAGTAATAAAGACAGCAAAGAGGGAGCGAACAGCCGTCTCGACGACATAGGCTACAAGCAGCACACCGTAGAGTCCTTCTGCAATGGTGACGCGTCCCAATGACTCGACCCAGGACATATCTGGACGTACATCTGTGTAATAAGGGTCGAAGCCATTTCTGAAATTGTTGACTTCGCAGATGAGTTTACCGGTAAGGCTCAAAGCGCCTGCTTGGGGCGTTTGCATCAGTTCTTGGTCGATTTTAAAGCACATGGTGTTCCCTCCAAATTGAGGAACAACATTGCCAGCTTTTTTCAAAGATGGCAAGAGATCTTTGACTTACACTTGCCCGTGCCCCTGCCCTTGCCCTTGCCCGATCTTTTACCACGAAGCAGAGGCATTATTCAACGCAAAGACGCAATGGTGCAAAAGATGCAAAGCAAAAATATCTGCCGATATTTTTGACTCTAGAAGGAATGCAAAAGAACTAACGGATCTTTAAACCACGAAGTGGTGACAAGCTGCGAAGCAGCGACAGGGTTCCCAATAAAAGAGCCACGCAAGTGGCGACACTATTTTTGTGTCGCCACTTGCGTGGCTCTTTGAAAAGGGAGATATAAATACCGTGGGTTCCTTCGTCACCCACGGCTAACCCTGTGTAGCCGCTACGCGGCAAGTCACCGCTTCCGCGGTTGAAGATCGGGCGCGGGCAAGGGCGGACGTTAGTTAACCATAGAGATCCTCATCTGGTGCAGCAGCATCTGCTGCAACAGGAGCAGGTTCGCTGAATACACCCATGTCGAAGAGCATGGCCACCATAAATGGCTCCGTAAGAGCGCCGTTCTCGTCAAAAATGACCTTGCCAAATAGTGTGCTATTATCGGCAATCTCTTGCTCCATCTCTGTCTTCTTTGCAGTGATCAACTCTTTCTGTTGTTCCGGGGTCCGTCCTTCTTTTTCAGCATCAGATAATAAATCTTGTTGCCTGTAGACCCAGTCCAGCCACCAGTCTGTGAGCGCCTGTTTGGGAAGAGATTTTGTGTCCATCTTCTCGGTTATCGTCTCGAGGATAGCACTGGCCGAATATTGCCCCATGAAATCCTCTTTGAACAAATTGGCAATCCACTGCAAAGCGAGTTTCATAGTGGGATCGACTGCAGCCGTAGCGTCATTGTCCGCACCACCTTTTCGCGTGCCAAGGTCGGGTGCATACATGTTGAGAAACTGGTTATAGACGTGCTTGTCATGCCAATCGATCGTGAGGTTGTAGATATACATAGTGGCGCGCGCCCATTGCAAGTTCATCCACTCACACCATTCAAGATCTGGCCGGTTTAGCTTCTCATTTAGTATCTTCGGTAGCTCAATGAAAAGATTTGGGATCTCAGCGTACATCGCCATCACCATCTCGCCACGCTTATCTTGCAAAATGTTGAGCACTTTTTTACGTGTCGAACAGATGCCGCCTTCGCAGACAAGACCTGCGTAGACGCGTTCGATCACCTCATATTTTCCGGGTCCGCAATATCTTCCGCCATCGACTGCAAGAGTCAGCAGCGTATCGATACGTTCGTTATCTTTAATACTAACTTCTCCCGGCTGCGCTTTTTCTTGCATAGCATACGTGATGACTTTTAAGTTGTCCTCTAGCTCGTCGTAACTACGCGGCTCGCCATCGGGGATATAGTGGCTATAGATCTGATCGATACAAGCATCGAAAGACTCCTTTGCATACTTCATGAGATACTCATCGCTCATGACGTAGATTTTGGCGCCTTCCAGTTTTTGTAGAGGGTGTATCAACATACCTTTTAATCTAGAATCACTCGTAAATCCACTGGCATATTGGATTATCTTTTCATCGGAGATTAGGAAGGCGGTTCCCTCCTTGTTTTTTTCCAGCGGATCTTTATGACGTCGTGTAAACTGCTCAGAATCTGCACACGCCTTTCTAATGGTATCGATTGCTGCAGCTGCTTCTTCCGTCTTTTTTAGCGGGTTGCCGTTGCGCTTCATAAAACGTTGATCCGCTGCACATTTACGGCGCACAACATCGATGGCGCAGGAGGACGCAGGAGTCGCTTTGTAATTCCAGTCGATCTTATCGAACATCGTTTTTAGTTCGCGATAGTCGACGTTAGGGGCTTTGGGTCTTGTTCGGTAGTAGATATGGTCAGCATCTACATCTCGCAATGAGTAGAGGCCGCTCGTTAATCCCAGTGATGATGTAAACCAACCAAGGGCAGCTGAGCCAGCAGCCAAATGCGCCTTGAGTTTGGCTACAGTAAGAGGTCCTTGAAGTAGGGCAGGATCTTGTTCGGCTGCGACCTGCTCGGTTGCAGCGAGCCGTGCATCTTTTTGGGTGACGGCGTTCATCTGGGCTTGAGCTGCAGCGCGCATCTCGGGCGTTGTTTGCGCATCTATTGCTGCGATCTGTTTGTTGGATTGGTAGGATTGGAACTGTGAGTAGCAGAAGATAGCGAGGTTGGCGACTCCGAATAGCTTCTCGAAAACACCGCCAACGAGAATTCCTGCTGCCATGGCAGCTGTCGGGGTGTAGTCGTGGAGGACATGGCGCACGCATTCGGGGAGAAGGCCGTTTCTGTCTAAAAAGCCGAGGCCCAAGAAGCCTACAGAGACTCCGCCTAAAATAACCTGTCCAAAGAAGATTAGAGCAACGGAGGAGACAACACCTGCTACCTGGCAGAGGTTTCCAATCTGGTCTTGCAAGAAGACGACGATATCGCGCGCTGTGTCATTTTCCACACCCATGTAGGCGATCCAGGTGAGAAGACCGGGGGTGATGACAAGGAGGATACGTACGGGAAGGGGCACGTAGCCTGCGTCTGCCGCTTCCATTGCGCGGTCTGCTTGGAGGAGGGTAAAAGCGACTTGAGAAGACTGACACATCATCGTCATGAAGCCGTTTGCGCCTGCGCGGACCGAATCTTCTAGACGCTTGGAGTTGGTTACGACAGCTCCATATTGAAAACCTTGACCGAGTGGTACTAGTACATCCATTGCCATATAATTTCTCCTTTATTGAAAGGTAAAATTATAGCATGGGTTATTGATTAATGTGTATTCCAATTTTTGTTAGTAAGAAGCGACCAACTAAGATTGGGTGTGTAAGTAAAAGTTTTACAAATACCCAGTAGGAAACACCCTCTACTTTTTTGAAAAGTATGCCAGGATGAGAGAGTCTTGCATCTTCGATCCATCCTCGATAAAATGGCGGAAGGCGCTTAGGGAGAGCGTTTAAGGGAAAAAAGCGGACCTGCTTGGATTCTGCGCTCGGACGTGCACTACCCGAAACGATAGCGCATTCAAAAAAATGAGTTGGCTGTGTGAATCGGTTGACCGACTCATATTCGGCCACTTTACGTAAAATTTTTACTTTATAGCCGCTCTCCTCAAACATCTCGCGAAGAGCTGCCTCTTCGGGCTTTTCGCCCGCGTCAATGCCTCCGCCCGGAAGCACCCAGACAGGAATATCGCGTCGTTCGATCAGGAGCACCTGATCGCGCTCTTCGTTAAAAAGTATGCAGGCTACAGCTTGCTTTTTCATGAACCTATCCGTAAATTAGAAATTTTTGAGTTTTGATGCATTTTTCTTCAGATTTTTGTGCCACTTCGCAGGACATACTTAAACAAGTAGACCAAGAAGTGGCACGAAAATCTGATGGAAAAGGCGCAAAAGGCGAAAGTTTACAATTTGCGGATAGGTTCATATTTGAGCTTGAAAAAAAGAACTTGTTGATGGTCAATTGTATGCGAATGAACAGACTAAAGACAATCCTTTTGCTGGCGACCCTTGCACTTTTTTCGGGGTGCAATCGCGGCTACATCTCTGTGCGTCAAGAGTGGATAGATGGCAGATACTTGGCCAGCACACATGTCGGCACACCTGATCCGAGACAAGCCCATCCGCCTCTAGGGCAAAAACTAGTGCTCAACTGGTGGGTGCCGCGAGAAGTTTTGAATAAAAATCCGCGGATCGTTTTGACTCTTCTATTTTGGAACTACACAGAACAAACCGTGACCTATCCGATCGATAACCACGCGGGGTACAAGACCTACTCTCTTTTGAACGAAGAGTATGAGAAAATGCAAGGGCTGCTTACCTACCGCGCCGAGATTGTTACAGACGATGACAAGGTCTTTGCCGAATGGAAGCATCAGCTCTGGGTGCGTCTCATCGACATCAACAAGGAGCCCTACAAACGCGAGGTTCCGCGCGAGCTTACGCCTGCCCCTGAGCCGAAGAAGGACTTTGGAATCATAGACGATGATGAGAACTTCTTCTCCAAGCAGCAGGAAGAGCAGAAAGAAGAGAGTGAAGAGGTCGCAGAAGAACAAAATGTGTCCGAGCATCCTGACATAAATTAAGAAGAAAGAAGATCGGGCACAGGCACGGGCACAGGCAGAGGCACGATAAGAAAATAACATCACACTTTTTTCTTTACGCGCCCGCTTCCGCGCCCGCATGCGCGCCCGATCTTATTCTTCCTGCTTCCAAAATTAGTTCTGCCGTGGAGGCCCAATCGAGGCAAGGATCGGTGATGGAGACAGCGTACTTGAGTGAAGAGGCGCCTTCTTCAGAAAGGGATTGATTGCCTCCTTGCAGGTGGCTTTCGAGCATAAAGCCGAAGATCCCGGGAGTTCCTTGAGCAATCTGCTTGAGCACGCTGCAAAATGCCTCTTTCTGTTTTTCGGGAAGCTTCTGGCTGTTGTCATGCGCGCAGTCGACTAAAATTCGCGGCTTTATTCCGAAGAGCGAAATCTTCTTTAGAATTCTTGCAATTGAGAGAGGATCATAATTGATGCCGCTAAGAGATCCGCGCAGCACAACGTGTCCAAAAGGGTTGCCTTCGCTTTTTTTCGCAGCGAGCTTTCCCTCTAAATCTACCTGCATAAAGACGTGAGGGGCGCTTGCAGCGACCTGCGCATGGATCGCCTGTTCGATATTGCCATCGACTCCATTTTTAAAGCCGATGGGAAAAGGGAGAGAGGAGGCGAGCTGCCTGTGCGGCTGCGAAGCGGATGTGCGCGCTCCAATAAACCCCCAAGTGATCAGATCATCCAAGTAGGGAGAGGCGATCGGATCGACAAACTCTGTTGCGACCGGCACTTTTTTTTCGGCAAGAGCGATGAGCAGTCTGCGTGAAAGCTCAAGCCCCTCTCCGATTGCGTAGCTTCCGTCGAGGTGGGGATCGTAGAGCATTCCCTTCCAACCCGCCTGAGTCCGCGGCTTTTCGACATAGGCACGCATCACAAGAAATGCAAAATCTTTCACTTTTTTTGAGAGCTCGTACACTCGTTCTGCATACTCAAGCGCGCTTTTAGTGTCATGGATAGAGCAGGGGCCCAAAACGATTAAGAGACGCGGGTCTTTTCTTAAGAGCAGGTCGATCGCGGTTTTGCGGCTGCTTGCGATAAAAGCGCTTTGCGACGAGGAGAGAGGAAGGCTCGCTCTGAGTTCTCTAGGAGAGGGGAGTGAAGTCATTGCACCTCTAGCTTTTTCATGATTTCTGCGAGCTGCTTTTCCGATTGAAGTAGCGTGCTGCGGATCTTTTCCACCAGCTGGGGCGGCGCCTTTTCTATGAAGCCGCTGTTTGCTAGCTGCTCTCTTGCGCGGATCTGTTCGTTTAAGATCTTGTCGCGCTCTTTGGTCAGGCGCACCTTCTCCCTTTCGCGCATCTCTTCGGGAAGCGGAACGATCAGCTTTAAGTTGCCGACGAGCGCATTAGCTGAAAAGGCAAGAGGAGTCTCTTTTTCTGCAAAAGTGACCTTATGCAGGCGCACCAGCGCGTTCAAGATCGCCTGGTTCTCTTCTGCAAGCTTGCGCTCGGGATCTCTTGAAGAGCCGATGATAAAGAGATCTGTCGCAGCATTGGGAGGAAGCTGCATCTCGGCGCGTATGTTGCGCACGGCATGTGTGAGTCCGTCCATGAAAGCGAAGGTCTTTTCGATCGTCTCATCGATATCTTTTTCCTGGATGGTCACAGGAAAAGGAGCGACGATGCAAGCAGGGGATTTTAGTGCGCGTGCAGCATCGGCGAGATAGGGGTTAAAGTTCTTGTCTTCAAGGCCATCAAATCGCTGTTTTAAGAGCTGAAAGAGCTCTTCTGTAATGAAGGGCGCCATCGGGTGAAGAAGACGGACGACGGCTAGGAGCACGACAAACAAGATCTTCTGTTTGTTCTCTTTTAGTTCGGGCGTACCGCTCTTACCGAAGAGAACAGGCTTTACAAGTTCGAGATAGTAGGCGCAAAACTCCTTCCAGAAAAATTCATAGGCGGAAGTTGCTGCACGATCAAAGGCGTAATCTTTCAGGTGATTTCCCACATCTTTGATGATCCGGTTGAGTAAAGAGAGGATCCAGCGGTCTTCTAAAGTAAAGAGCTTCGAGTCGAGTCCATCTGCTAGAGACTCTTTGCTCAAACCCTCGAGATTCATAAAGACAAAGCGCGCGCCGTTCCAGATCTTATTTGCAAAATTCTTAAACTCCTCGAAACGTCTTCTGTCTAGATCGATCTGCCGCGCGTGTGTTGCACTTGCACAAAGCGCCATGCGCATCGCATCGGTTCCATAGCTTGCGATGATCTCAAGAGGATCTATGATATTGCCCTTGGATTTTGACATCTTTTCCCATTTGGAATTTACTTCTGCAGGAACCGGCTGTCCAAGATCGTAATCCAAACGCTCTTTGCCCGTGATGAAAACAAGCGCGCCATCTTTTTGAAAGCGCCAGTAGGATTTTCCGTAGATCAGGCCATGCAAAAATGTCTCGTGAAAAGGGACCTCGCCTAGCGCATGCTCGCCCATCATAATCATGCGTGCCACCCAGAAAAAGAGGATATCGTGGCCTGTGACAAGCACCGAGTTGGGATAGAACTTTTTCAGATCTGCGGTCATCTTAGGCCAGCCCAAAATCGAGAAGGGCCAGAGCGCGGAGGAGAACCAGGTGTCTAAAACATCTTCATCTTGCACCCATGCATGCGGATCTTTTTGCACTTCGGGCGGAAGACCCTCTCCTGCAAAGCAAACCATCTCTTCCGGTGCATCTTTCTTGTACCAGATCGGAATGCGGTGGCCCCACCAGAGCTGGCGTGAGATGCACCAGTCGCGTAAATTTTCGATCCAGTGGAAGTAGGTGCTCTCCCAGTTAGGAGGGATTAGCTTTACGCGCTTCTCTTGAACTGCACGCATCAGCTTCTCTTTGAAGGGAGCCATGCGCACAAACCATTGCTTGGAGAGGTAGGGCTCGATTACAGCTTTAGAGCGATAAGAGATGCCAACACGGTGTGTGTAGGGGTCTGTTCTTGCGAGCAGGTCTAAAGAGCGCATCTTCTCGACAACAGCTTTTCGCGCCTCATCGATTGCAAGACCTGGAAATTCCCCTCCATTTTCGTTGATGCGTCCATCAGGAGTGAGAATGTTGATCAGAGCAAGATTATGCCTTTGGCTCATCTCATAGTCATTCGGATCGTGGGCCGGTGTGACTTTTACCATCCCCGTTCCAAAAGTTGGATCGACATGGTGGTCTGCAATGATGGGAATCAGACGATCTACAATAGGAAGCATCACACGCTTGCCAACGAGATCTTTGTAGCGCTCATCTTTGGGAGAGACGGCAATCGCCGTGTCGCCGAGCATCGTCTCTGGGCGCGTCGTTGCAACTGTCACGTAGCCGCTTTTATCTTCGAGCGGGTAGCGAAAGTACCAAAGAGAAGATGCGCGCTCCTCATACTCCACCTCATCGTCGGCAAGAGCAGTTTGCGTGACAGGGTCCCAGTTGACCAGATAGTCGCCGCGGTAGATCAGCTTCTCGTCGAACATCTTCTTGAACATCGTGCGCACAGCCACATTGCGCGGCTCATCCATCGTAAAGCTCAGGCGCGACCAGTCGCAAGAAGCACCGAGGCGTCTTAGCTGGCCTAAAATGTTCTGCTCGCTCTCATTCTTCCACTTCCAGACATGTTGCAAAAACTCTTCGCGGCTAAAGTCCTTACGGCGCTTGCCCATAGTCTTCATCAGATGCCGCTCGACCACCGTCTGCGTCGCAATCCCCGCATGGTCTGTGCCTGGCACCCAGAGCGCCTCATAGCCACTCATCCGCTTCCATCGTACGAGAACATCTTGCAGCGTGCCTACAAGAGCATGTCCCATGTGGAGCACACCCGTCACATTTGGTGGAGGAATCGAAAGGCAGTAGGCAGGCTTAAGAGAGTGGGCATCGGCCTTAAAATAGCCCCCCTTCTCCCAAAAATCATACCACTTCTCTTCAACGCCTTTTGGCTCGTATGCTTTTGCTAGCTCTTCATCCATAAGCGGAGCAGCATACCACTGCAGCGCCACTTAAGTCAAAAAATTCCCGTCAAAGAGGCCCGCAAGAGAAAAGGACTTCAATGGACGAGAAACGGACCAAAATGGACGGGAAATGGACGCGGGCCAAAGAAAGAAGTTGTCCGTTGGGGGCTGTCCGTTTTCGTCCATTTTTTGTCCGTTCATCTTGTGTTGTCCGTTTTCGTCCGTTAAGCCCCTGTCCGTTTTTCTCCACCACGACTTGTCGTTGCTCTTTTTATGATTAGTCTAAAGGGCCGAGGAGCTGCTTGTCGCGCTCGCGCCAGTCGGGGAGGAATTTGTCCATGAGTGCGTAGAAGCGTTTATTGTGCAGGCGCTCGTGTAGATGAACTAGCTCGTGGACTAGTACGAATTCGAGACAGGGGAGGGGTTTTTTCACGAGCTCTAGGTTGAGCGAGATCCGCTTTTTCTGAATGTTGCAACTGCCCCAGCGCGTTCTCATTTTTTTGATGCTCCACCGGTGAACTTTAACAGCGATGATCTTTTCCCATTTCTCGATCAGGGGAGGCAGGAGCATTTTAAGCTCGCTTTTGTACCAGTCGTCGAGAATCTCTTTAAGTTGGCTTGTGTGGCCAGGTGGCATGTAGAGACATTTGGTCTCATCATCGCGCTCTACATCGCAAGAAGATTCCCTTAGCTCGAGCCGGTAGGCTTGGCCCAGAAAGTAGTGCATCTCTCCTGCGATCATTTGGATGGGAGAGTGTCTGGGTAGTTTGGCAAACCGCTCCAATTTTTTCTGGATCCAGGGCATCTTTTTTGTGAGGTATTTACGAATGAATGCGTCTGTTGTAAAAATCGAAGAGGTGACGCGGACCCGTCCATCGGGATAGATGCGCACATAGAAATTCTTAATCCCTTTTCGGACAACGTCTACGACGAGATTATCTACTTGAATTTGATGCATAGAAAAGGGCGGTGCAGAGGATTCCGTCGACAGGAGATCCTTGTGCGATCTCTTGTTTTAACTCGTCAAGGGTTTTGAGGGTTGTTTGGATGAGTTCGAAGGGTTCGCGTTTGGGCGCTTGAACTTGGCTTGCGCCGTACGCGAGGGCAAAGTAGATCTTCTGGTTGCAAAGACCCGGAAAGGGGTAGACGCTTCCCACCAGCTTAAATTCTTTTGCGCTATAGCCTGTCTCTTCAAGAAGCTCACGTTTCGCGGTTTCAAGCGGTGTCTCTCCTTTGTCGATACGTCCTCCGGGGGCGCTTAGAAGCCATGTTCTTGTAGGGTGGCGGTATTCTAGGTTGATCACGAGTTTGCCCTCATCGGTTTCTGCAAGAGTCACTGCTGCATCACATGGCATCAAAAGCGAGGTGTAGTGACGGCTGATTCCTTCGGGGAGGGCAAGCTCATCGTAGTGCAAGTCGAAGAGGCCTTTGTAGACCACTTCGCTTTTTGTGATCTCAGGGAGAGGTATAGAGAGATGAGACATGTTTTAACTCTTTGTTCAATCTTTTCTGCATACGTGCCGCCTCTTTACCTCTGCTCTGGCATTGGTAGAAGAGGACGAGCTGGCGCAAAAGTTCGATCTTTTCCCAGTAAAAGGCCTTCTCGATCCACCCTTTTTTTAGGTTGATCTTCCCGTTTACGTAGTGGGCGAGCAGGGCTGAGGTGGGCGGGGTAGTAAGTTCGGATACTCCCGAAAAGTGGGCCCGCCCGATCGTCTCTCCTTCTGTTGCCCATAACCAGCAGCCAAAAAGATAGTACAAAGGACTACTTTCTTGCGAGAGCTCTTCTATGGGGTACTTTTCAAATATTTGCTTCGCCTCTTCCCAAAAGGCGCTAAGTAAAAGAGCTCTTAAAAGCAAGCTGTCCAGCTCTGGGCTACCCGAGATGGCATTTACATAGTGCAAAATCTGCCCTGGCTTTCCTTTGTCGAGCAGTGTCATGAGGATAGAGAAGAGCGCGCGCAGCTCTGCAAACGTGTAGGGGTGTTTGGCTTTTGCAAAGAAAAGAGCAAGGGCTTTAGTGGGCTGCTTGTGTGCCAAAAGAGCGAGCGAAAAGAGGCTCTCCTCGACTTTAACAAAAGAAAGGCACTCTTGCACTGCCTTTGTGCAGCCTAGCTGCAAAAGAGCTGAGAGTGCATTTCCGACAAGAAGGGGAGAAGTGGTGCTCTGTTCGATGATTTCGATAAGTGTGATTGGTTTTGCCAGCCAAAAAGCGAGCTCAATTGCCATAGCTGTGTTTTTTTCAGACTCTTGAGGCTTCTCTAGAGGCCTTTCTAGAAAAAAGAGGGGCTCTCGATGGGTTTGCAAGCTTGTAAGAAGCTTTGCGTTATCCGGGCTGTGAAATATTTGCGGCAGGTGTCTTAAAGCCAAAAGCGCGAGCTGATAAGCTGCATATCTGTTGTAGAGCGAGCTCTCGTGCAAGCGAAAGACGATCTCTTCGATTAAAATAAAGAGGAGCGGGTGGTGCGGGTATTTGCGAATGGCAAGCTCTAAGCACTTGATCTCCTCATCGGTCTCTTGCCACGCTTTGTAGACGAGCGATTTTCCTAAATACTCTAAGGGAGCGCCCGGTGTGGGACGCAGCTTGCCAAATTCTTCTAATGCTGCAAGCCAG
This sequence comes from Chlamydiia bacterium, assembly GCA_963804085.1. Classification (GTDB taxonomy): domain Bacteria; phylum Chlamydiota; class Chlamydiia; order Chlamydiales; family Rhabdochlamydiaceae; genus CAWDOQ01. The sequence continues at coordinate 341,981 of CAWDOQ010000019.1, forward strand.
AGCCTCTGTTTTGTCAGTTTTTTTGTCTCATTGATCCCTTGCTCTAAAAGAGTGATGCCTGCTCGAAATAGAGCCTCTCTTCCCTCGGCTCTTCCGGGAAAGCTGTAGCCGATGCGTCGGTATTCGATGAGCGCTTTTTTATAAAGCTTATTTGCCAAAAAGGCGTCGGGGATTGAGAGACAGTTGATCATCACGTTTTGGCTGCCGACAAAAATCTCTAGCTCCTGCATCTCAAAGTCTGCATCGCGAAAGAGCAGTCCCACGTGTGTGCCTGTAAGCGGCAGCTGGCTGATGTAGTGACACTGCAAGAGATCGTCCAAATAAAAACGTAGATGGTTTTCCACCATCTCGATGCGCACGTTGTACCACTTTTCTTTTTCTAGACCGCTCTCTGGAATGCTCATCAGCTCTACGTGTGAGCGAATGAGTTTGGTCATAGCCAGATCTTTTTCTGAAATCCAGAGCGAGTAGCCATCGCCAAAGCCGATGCGCTCTTGTGCTTCGGGAATGCCAAGTAGAATGCCCACGCCTTGGCCGCCCTCTAAAAGGCGGACTTTAGTCTGGATCTTGATGTTTCCGGCAAACGAGTTTTTACAGATCATCAGGTTGACCCACTCCATCACGTCAGGGCTGCGTGTGATGGCGATGTGCTTGGCCATTAGAATATTTTCCTGAAACTCCCAATCCTCTTTTTTGTCGATGTTTAGACGAGCAGCTGTCAGCCACTCGGGCCTTCCCTCGATGAAGTTTTCCAGTTCGCTCGTGAGCTCAGACATTTTTTGGTAGCGCCCCGTTTTGTCTTGAGCCAAACACTTTTTTGCGATTTCGGAGAGCTGTAAAGGAATGTCGCGATAGGGAGCAATCTTGGTAGGATCGATCAGCTTCTCCTCTTTCATCTCTTTGCGGAACTCTTTTAGTGTGGTGCGCTCAAAAGGAAGGTGGAGAGTGAGTAGGTAGTAGAGAATGACGCCCAGGGCATAGATGTCGGTGAGCACACTCGATTTTTCTCCATGAGCCCGCTCCGGTGCCATGTAGGCGATCGTGCCCGGGATTTTTCCCGGGTGTGTGAGATTTCCATTTGAAAGAGAGGGGAGTGTCAACTCCTCTTGCTGCCCGAAGATAAAGTCGGCAAGGCCCCAGTCGAGGAGCATCACTTCGCCATACTTTCCAACGATGATGTTTTCTGGTTTCAGATCTCTATGTAGAATACCTTTAGAATGGGAGTAGGCGATCGCTTGACAGACGCTCCAGAAGACGCGTACAAGCGCTAAGATCGAAGAGCCGATCGGATGGGTGATCTTGCCGCTTTTTTGTTGTTTGTAAACAATTCTTAAAATCTCTTTGAGTGTCTCGCCCTCGACGTAAGGCATCGTATAAAAACAGTTCTCCTCATCGATCGTGTAGATAGGGATGATCGAAGGGTGAGTCAGCTGTGCGGCGATCTTCGCCTCTTTTAAAAAGCGCTCTTGTATGCTCTTATGCTGGGCAAGATCGGGCCTGATCTTTTTGACCGCGACCAGACGCCCGCAGGCAGGATCGCGCGCTAGGAAGACTTCGCCCATCCCTCCCTTGCCCAAACTGCGTACAATTTCGTAGCGTCCTATTTTTTCAACCATTGCTATCAGATGTCTCCCAAGTCTCCTGATACGTGCCCGCGCGCGTGCCCGTGCCCGTGCCCGAATCTTCTCTTTTGTGCCATCTTGATTAACATAGAGACAATTCTCAATAATAAGTTTTCGTCCCTCGTTGTATTGGTTCTCTTCAATCGATTGTAGACTTTTGCAGACATCCAGGATTCCAGCAGACTCTGTTGCAGAACGCTTTGCCATGCGATAAAATCTGCATTTTTCATTGATTGAAAATTCACCAGCCCCTTCGGCAATATTCAAAGGAATCGAAGAGCTGGCGCGTTGCAACTGATCAGCCAAATAATTTTTGCCTCTGGGCATATGTTCTATAATTTGACCTGACAAAACAACAAATTCGATAGCTGTCTTATAAACATCGAGCTTTTCATGATCAAACATTATATCTCCAAAAAATTCGGGCACGGGCACGGGCACGCACACGGGCACGTGATCGTGATACCGATTGCCGTAAATAGGGCAAAGTTGGCAAGCTCTTGTTTTAAAAACAAGGACAAAAATGACACAAAAACCCGTCGTACTCACAGGCGATAGACCGACAGGCCCCCTGCATTTAGGCCACTACGTCGGCTCTTTAAAAAATCGATTAGAGCTTGAAGAGAAATGCACCCAGTACGTCATGATCGCCGATGTGCAAGCGCTCACTGACAATGCGGAGAACCCTGAAAAGGTGCGGCAGAACGTCCTGGAGGTCGCGCTCGACTACCTGGCCGTCGGACTCGATCCTGCAAAGACCACCATCTTCATCCAATCTCTGCTTCCGGCTCTGTTTGAGCTGACACTCTACTACCTCAACTTAGTCACCTGGAACCGCTTAAAGCATAACCCCACCGTCAAACAGGAGATCCAGCAAAAAGGGTATGGCGAAAGCGTGCCTGCAGGCTTTATGGTCTATCCTGTCAGCCAAGCCGCCGACATCACAGCGTTTAAAGCAGATCTTGTCCCGGTGGGAGAGGACCAGCTTCCGATGATCGAGCAGACAAATGAGATCGTCCGCCACTTTAACCGCATCTACAAGACCGATGTCCTGGTCGAAGCAAAAGCCCTGATTCCAAAAACGGGTAGGCTGCCCGGCATCGATGGAAAGGCCAAGATGAGCAAGAGCTTGGGCAACTGCATCTATCTATCCGATAGCGCAGATGCTGTCGCAAAAAAGGTTAAAAGCATGTACACCGACCCCGGACACTTGCGCGTAGAAGATCCCGGCAAGGTAGAAGGCAACCCCGTCTTCACCTACCTCGATGCATTTGACACAGACATAAATGCACTAAACGAGATGAAAGCCCACTACCAGAGAGGCGGCCTCGGTGACTCAATCGTTAAAAAACGTCTCTTAGATGTGCTGCAAGCCTTCCTAGACCCCATTCGCAAAAGACGCGAGGAGTTTGCCAAAGACCCTCAAGCTGTGATGCAGATTCTGATGCAAGGAACAGAAAAGGCACGCAGAGTCACCTCGCAGACGCTTGCCGACGTCCGCAAAGCCATGCACCTCGACTATTAACCGAAACTAAGAAAAGAAAAATAACAGGATGGCAGGATCAGCAGGATAGAAGAAAGACTTTTTCTCTCTTCTTAATCCCGCTCAGCTCGAGCAAGCCATGCATAGACATCAAAATAACGATCCAAGTCTTCGAGTGATGTTTGAAATTCGTCGCTGCCAAGAGCAGCTGCTGCAAAGAGTTCGCGCACTCGCAAGATCTCTCTTAGGCGTCCCTTCCACCGTGGATCTTCGACCGTGAGATAAAACAAGTCTAAGGCACGAGTCACGGCACCCCAATAGCGCGCATGGTTTCCTTTGGCACGCAGAGCGCGACTGACCTCGCTGCCAATATTTGCCAACTGCTCAACGAGAGAAAATTTTGCCCAACTAGCTTTGGCGGCTTCTAAATGTTCCAATCCTGACGTTATTTGACCAATTCGTTGACGATTTCTTGAATTTTTTGGCGGATCGCAGGATCGTCTACTCCTCGAGAATCATTGCCTTGAGATGGTCTAAGGTTGATCATAGAATCGTATTCGATCCACTCATCATCAGATTGCTGCAGATATAAATTAATTCCCCAGAGATCCGCTTGTTTTGACCCGTTCTCTAAGAGGATCTCCTCTCCATCCGAATGCATGGTCATTCCCGCAACCATAATTGCGCGCTCAATATCGACAACCGCTTTTACTAAAGCGCCATGCTTATTTTTCAGTTCCAGATCTTGCAGGTCTGCTCTTGGGACTTGTTGCTCAATGATCTTAACAGGCATATCGCTCCCTTGTAAATTCTCAGAATAGCATCACATGTTATGAGAACGCAATCGTCTTTCCGCTTTCAGCCTGCTCCAAAGCATTGGAGGAGAAAGCAACGGACGGGGCCCCCACGGACACACGGACTAGAGCGGACTTGCACGGACGAACTACGGACAAAAACGGACAAGGGCCCCAAAGAATAGCTAGCTCTTTGTCCGTTGGCCCCCGTCCCTTTACGTCTATTGTTCGTCCGTGTTTTGTCCGTAAAAGTCCGAGCGTCCGTTGGGGCCTCTTCCAAATTGGAGGTAGAGAGACGTGTTAAATTTTTCTATGGGATAAATAAAAAAGTTTTTGTAGATTTGCTTCGTTTTGCCTTAACGAGAGATGCAAAATGGATAGCTTGATTCCAAAACATGGAGGCTTTCGCAAACTGAAAACTTTTCAGCTTGCGCGGCTTGTCTATGACATTACTATGCGGTTCTGTGACCGGTATATCAAAGGCCGTACTCACGATCAGATGGTTCAGGCCGCTCGCTCGGGGGTCCAGAACATTGCCGAGGGCAGCCAAGCTTCGGGAACTTCGAAAAAGACAGAGCTCAAGCTGACTAATGTGGCGCGCGCAAGCCTTGAAGAGTTGCGGCTGGACTATGAAGATTTTCTGAGGCAGCGACGGGCTTTGCCGATGGGATGATTTTGATCCGCGACGAAAACAAATCGCCACGCAGCGTATCGATAGCGCAGATCAATTTGCTTTATGGGCAAAGAAGACCGCACGTAAAGAAGAGGAGATTGCAGAAACTGCCGCCAACGGGATGCTCGCGCTTCTCTCTATGACTTGCCGTTTTCTCGACCGACAACTAGCTGCGCAAGGAGAGGCATTCAGAAAGAAGGCGGCTTTACTGAGCGGCTTTATCGTATGAGAAAACAACGGACGGGCCCCCACGGACGCACGGACTAGAGAACGGACTTGCACGGACGAACAACGGACTAAAACGGACGGGCCCCAAAGAATAGCTAGCTCTTTATCCGTCGGCTCCCGTCCGTTTACGTCCATTGTTCGTCCGTGTTTTGTCCGTGCAAGTCCGTGCGTCCGTTGGGGCCTCTTCCAAATTGGGGGGATTATCTCTTTTTCTTGTCTTTGTCTTCTTCGAGCTCTTCGTTGAGGTCCTCTTCGCGGTCGGCCTCCGACATCGTTTTATCCTCGATAAAGTCGCGGAAGAAGATGTAGATGCCTCCCAGCATGAAGAGCACGGGGAGCAGGAACTTCTCAGAAATATTGAAAGAAACGGTCACAAAGACGCCTAAAAAGATCACGAGGGTGATCGCTGTGTCGTAGATCTTGCCCATCAGGTATTCGCGAAGGGCAAGAGGAACCCCGATTACCAGCATTATCCCCGGCCACCAGGCTCCTAGGTAAGAGATAATGGCGAGTCCGACCAGGAAGAGGGCCATAGAGAGCCCGATCGCTTTTTTCTTCGAAACATGCAATTTTTTCATTTGTTTCATATGTAAACCTTTTTTTTAACATAGGAGATTCCTGTATTTTCTACAAGCGCGCTCCCTCAAAGAAGTAACTGCAAGTATTTGCCTGTGCGCGATTGTGTCGCTTTTGCAACCTGTTCGGGGGTGCCGGAGGCGATGAGCTGGCCGCCGGCTGTGCCTGCGTCCGGGCCAAGATCCACGATGTAATCGGCATTCATAATTAGATCTAGATTGTGCTCGATGATGAGCAGAGTGTTTCCTTTGTCCACAAGGGTGTGGAAGATGGGAAGGAGTTTTGCGATGTCTGCGCTGTGCAGGCCGATCGTGGGCTCATCGAGTAGGTAGAGCGTCTTGCTCTGCGAACGTTTGGCAAGCTCGCGGCTAAGGCGGATGCGCTGCGCCTCTCCACCGGAAAGGGTAGCGATCTCTTGGCCGAGCTTAAGATAACCAAGGCCGACTGCGATCAGCGTCTCTAGGATACGCACGACTTTCGGAATCGGGATGTTCCATTTATACACCTCTTCGACACTCATCTGCAGAATCTCTCCTAAGCTTTTGTCTCTGTAGTGCACTTGCAAGCTCAAAGGGTTTAGACGCAGGCCGTGGCAGACGTCGCATTTGACTTTTACCGGCGGCAGGAACTGGAGCGAGACGCTCTTTGTTCCAAGTCCCCAGCATGCGGTGCACATTCCTTTGCGATGGTTAAAGCTAAAATGTTTGGGCTGCAGTCCCTTGGTTTTGGCAAGCGGTAGTTCTGCAAAGAAGTAGCGCAGCGGTGTCATCAGATCGACATAGGTAGTGACGTCGGCGCGATTGGTCTGACCGATAGGATTCTGGTCGAGGACGAGGAGCTTGTCGAACGCTTTTAGGCCGGATATTTGCGCATTGAGGTATGTCACGCTATCGGGCAGGCTTTTTTGCGCAAGTGCTTGCTGTACGGCAGGGCGCAAAAGATCGTTCATCAGAGTCGATTTACCGGAGCCGGATACACCGGTGATGCAGGAGAAGGCGCCGATCGGAAATTGGAGAGTCAGATTTTTTAAGTTGTGCAGAGCTGCGTTCTCAATGCGAATGTATTTGTTAGAGGTGCGTCTTTTCTTCGGAATTGGAATCTTTTCGCGACCGCTCAGGTAAGCACCTGTGAGAGAATGGGGATTTTTTTTGATCTCTTCTAAACTTCCTTGGGCAGTGATCTCTCCTCCTAGCTTTCCTGCACCCGGGCCAAAATCTAAGATATGATCGGAGATAGCGATGGTGAGGGGGTCGTGTTCGACTAAAATCAGGGTGTTGCCCATGTCGCGCAGTTTTATTAATGCGGTGTTGAGCTGCTCGTTGTTGTAGGGATGCAATCCAATCGTCGGTTCATCGAGCACGTAGAGGCAGCCGGTGAGCCCGCTTCCGAGCTGGCGGCTAAGGCGGATGCGCTGTGCCTCTCCGCCCGAGAGTGTGGGTGCCGAGCGATCGAGCGACAGGTAACTTAAGCCGATCGCATTTAAAAATTGCAGACGGTGGGTGATCTCTTGGACTGTCTCTTCTAAAAACTTCTGCTCTTTTTTCTTAAGTTTGAGAGAGGAGATAAACGCGAGCGCTTTATCTAACGGGAGGCTACAGAGACCCGCGATCGAGAGCCCTTCTATCTTCACATTTCTTGCTAGCGGATTTAGTCGGGTGCCGCCGCAGGAGAGGCAGGTCGATTGATCGAGTAGAGGAAGGAGCGCCTCTTTTACAAAAGGGTTTGAGGCCTTTGCGGCTTTAGCAAACACATGGTTGATCCCTTTCCAGATAAAGCGCACACCTTTTTTGCCAAAGGGGATCTCTTGCGGATAACCGTTGAAAAGAAGCTGGAGCTTTTCGGGGGCAAGCTCTTTGAGTGGCGCTCTTGAATCGATCTTAGCCTGTTTTAAAAAGGTGAGGTAGGGAGCGAGCACCTCGCTCGACGCGTGCTCCTGCCAGAGAAGATAGGCTAAAGAGAGGGGAGTGAGCTTTAAGAACTCTTTGTGTCTCAAAAGATCGGCGCCATATTGAAAGCCGAGACCAAGGCAATCCAAACACATCCCTTGCTGTGTATTGAAGGAAAAGGAGTGGGGAGTAAGGGGTGCGTAGGATTTTCCGGTGCTGACATCGGCAAATGCGAGGTTAAAAAAGAGATCCTCGTTTTCGAGTGCTGCGACAAGTGTTCCATTAGAAAGAGCGGTCGCTTTTTCGATCGCTTCAAAAAGACGCGATCTTGTCTCCTTCTGGATTTTAAGGCGATCGATCACCAGAAAGAGGGTGTTTTTTCTTTGGCGATCAAAAGGGATCTCCTCATCGAGCTCGTAGTAGGTTTCATTTAAACGGATGCGTAAGAAGCCTAAAGAGAGGAGCCGCTCTTTCATCTCTTCGAAATTCTCATGTTTGCGCAAAACAAGAGGGGAGAGAATGCGCACGGCGCTTCCTTGAGGTAGTTCGAGCAGCTTGCCTACCACATACTCTTTACTGATCGCGCGGATCTCTTCGCCTGTCTCCGGGCTGTAGGCTATTCCTAAGTGTGCAAAGAGAATGCGCAGATAGTCGTATGTTTCTGTCATCGTGCCTACGGTGCTGCGCGGATTTCCTGCGTGGCTCTTCTGCTCGATTGCAATCGCAGCGGATAGGCCGTCGATATTCTCCACTTTGGGCTTGGGCATCTGCTTGACAAACTGGCGCGAAAATAAAGAGAGAGATTCGATATACCTGCGCTGGCCTTCTGCGTAGATCGTCTCAAAAGCAAAGGAGCTCTTGCCAGAGCCCGAAGGACCTGTACAGAGGGTGATCTTGTCTCGCGGGATTTTTACATTTAAGTTTTTTAAGTTGTTCTGCTCGGCACCTTCCACTGTGATAAATTGGGTAAAGGAGGCGAGAGGAGGTGCTGATGGTGCAGCTTTGGGAGGAGTGGGTTTAAGCGCGTGTTTGATCGCCTCTCCTGTCGGACTCTTGATTTTTGCAAGCTGCTCGGGGGTTCCCTCGGCTACAAGCTCTCCTCCCTCTTTTCCACCTTCGGGGCCAAGGTCGAGGATCCAGTCGGCTGTTTTGACAAGGTCCATGTTGTGCTCGATCACGAGCACTGTGTTGCCCTTGTCAACAAGCGACTGAAGCACAGAGACCAATTTCTGGATGTCGTGGAAATGTAAGCCGGTTGTCGGCTCATCTAAGATGTAAAAGGTGCTGCCGGTAGCCGGGCGCACAAGCTCTTTTGCGAGTTTAATGCGCTGCGCCTCTCCGCCTGAAAGTGTAGGAGAGGGCTGTCCGATTTTTATGTAGTCGAGGCCGACGAGGTTTAAAATCTCCAGCTTCTTTTTGATGTGAGGGATATTTGAAAAAAACTGAAGGGCGTCGCTTACCGTCATCTCCAAGATGTCGTGGATGTTTTTTGTGCGAAACTGCACCGAGAGTGTCTTCTCATCGAACCGCTTCCCGTGGCAGTGGACGCAGGTCACCCACTCATCCTCCATGAAGTCCATGTCGATCTTGGTCATTCCCATGCCGCCGCAATACGGACATGAGCCCTCTTTGACGTTAAAGCTAAATCTGCCTGCTTTGTAGCCTTGCGCCTTACTTTCAGGCAGCTCGCAGAAAAGATCGCGTATCTCGTCGAAGAGTTTAATGTAGGTGGCAGGGTTGGAGCGAGGTGTGCGCCCAATGGGAGACTGGTCGATCGCGATCACCTTGTCGAGCGCCTCAATGCCTTTAACTGCTTTGTGTTTGCCAACGGGCAGACGCGACTCCATGAGTGCATTGGAAAGAGCGGGGTAGAGCAGATCTGTGATGAGCGAAGACTTTCCGGAGCCCGAGACGCCGGTGACAGCGACAAAAAGCCCCAGCGGGATTTTCACCGTAATGTTTTTTAAGTTGTGGTGGGCTGCCTTTTCGATCGTCAGAAGATTTTTCGTTTTTGCCCTGCGCTTTTTGGGAATCGGGATAGAGAGGCGTCCCGAAAGATAGGCGCCGGTGATCGACTTTTCGGACTTAAGAAGCGCATTTAAGTCGCCTCGCACTATAATCTCTCCGCCGTTTTGTCCTGCGAGCGGGCCCACATCGACGATCAGATCTGCCTCGCGGATAGTCTCCTCATCGTGTTCGACGACGATCACCGTGTTGCCTTTGGCTTTGAGCGCTTTGAGCGTCTCTAAAAGTTTAAGATTATCGCGCGGATGCAGGCCGATCGACGGCTCATCCAAAATATAGGTGGCGCCGACAAGGCCCGAGCCGATCTGCGATGCAAGACGCACCCTTTGCGCCTCCCCGCCCGAGAGGGTGGGTGCTGTGCGATCGAGTGTGAGGTAGTGTAAGCCGACCCCTTTTAAAAAATAGAGGCGCTGGATGATCTCTTTTAAGAGCTCCTCTGCGATCTGTTTTTCTTGCTTGGTCAGCTTGAGTTTTTCGAAAAATTCTAAACTCTCGCTTGTGGAGAGCGCTGTAAGCTGTGCGATCCTCTTTCCACCCAAAAGCGTAACAGCAGGGTAGGGCTGGATACGCTCGCCGTGGCATGAGGGACAGACTGCCTCCTCCATCATCTCGCGCATCTTGGCGTGGTAGATGTCGCTCTTTGCCTCCTGGTAGCGCACGCGCGCCTCGTGCAAGACGCCGCGCCACTGCACATACTCGGTCCAACTGCTCTTTTTGATCGGATGCACAAAGCGCATCCGTGTCCATTTGGCTTCCGTGCCATACAAGAAGACCTTTTTCGCTTTCTCAGAGAGCTTGTTCCAGGGCGTATGCACGCTAAAACCAAAAAGACGAGCCAAGTTGTCGTAGATATTGCCGTAGCGTACCGTCTTGTAAGAGCTTGCAATCTTGCAGGTGTCTTCTGCGATGCTCAAGTTGGGATCGATGATCTTATCCAGCTTAAACTCTAAAATTGAGCCGAGACCCTGACAGGTCGGGCACATACCGGAGGGGTGGTTAAAAGAAAAGTCGTGCGGCTCGAGTGGTCCGTAGGAGAGGCCCGATTTAGGCGAAAAGGCGTGCTGGGAGAAGAGCATTTCTTCTTGTGTTTCATGGTTTTGGACAATTATGATCCCTTTGCCCTGATCGAGCGCCTGAGTGACAGCCTCTATAAGCCGCGTCTGGTTTTCTGGATCAAGTGTGATACGGTCGATGAGTAGGTCGATGTCGTGCGCCACCTTGCCATCGACTGATATCTCCTCTACAATCTCGACCAGCTTGCCATCTAAACGGATCTTGGTAAAACCTTTGCGCAGAAGCTCTGCGAAGAGCTCTTTAAATTCCCCTTTTTTCCCCTTCATGTAGGGGGCGAAGAGCAGAATTTTAGTGCGGGGGGGGAGCTTTAAGATCTGATCGACTATCTGTTTGGTGCTCTGGGGCTTAACAGGCTCATGGCTCACCGGGCAGTGAGGGATGCCGACTCTCGCATAAAGAACACGCATGTAGTCGTAGATGCCCGTGAGTGTGCCGACCGTCGAGCGCGGGTTGCGTCCCGCAGTCTTTTGTTCGATGGCGACTGTGGGAGAGATCCCCGCTATCGACTCCGCTTCCGGTTTTGGCAGCTCGCCCATATGGCGCCGCGCATAGGTAGAGAGCGATTCGATATAGCGCCTCTGCCCCTCCACATAGATCGTATCAAAGGCAAGCGACGACTTTCCAGACCCAGAAACCCCCGTAAAGACGATGAGCTGGTGCGCAGGAAGCTCTAAATCGACACCCTTGAGGTTATGGACCCGGACTTTTTTTAAAATGATTGGACGGCCGCTCATGGAGAAAATGATACCCCTATCCGGCGATTCTTGCAATCTTGGCTAAAAACTATTAATGTTCCTTTTAAAGAGTCATAGAGGAGCAAATGGCAATTCGGACAAAAATTATCTGTACGATGGGACCTGCGGTAAACACGCTCGATAAGATCTTACAGCTTATCGATGCGGGAATGAATGTGGCGCGGCTTAACTTCAGCCACGGCTCGCACGACTCGCACCGCGAGGTGATCCAGAATCTGAAGAAAGCGCGGCAGATGCGCAAAGTCCCTCTTGCCATTCTCATGGACACAAAAGGCCCCGAGATCCGTCTTGGCCAGATCAAAGGCGATGCGGTAAATGTAGAGCCCAAGCAGCGCATCCTTTTAGTCAAAAAGACAGTAGAAGGCGATGATGAGAGATGGTCCGTCTGTCCTGGATTTGCATTGAATAGCGTCCCTGTCGGAGCAAGCGTTCTTTTTGACGATGGTTACATCACATCCAAAGTGATCAAAAAGACAAAAGAGGGGGTGCTCATCGAGATCCAGAACGCAGGAGTGATCCGCAGCCGCAAGAGCATGAACGTCCCCGGAGTGAACATCAATCTCCCTGCGATGACAGAACAGGATGTAAAAGATATCCTTTTTGGCTGCAAAGAAGATGTCGACTATATCGCCGCCTCTTTCATACGCTCGGCCGAACATGTACGCGAGATTAAAAAGCTTCTGGCTTCCCACAAAAGATCCGATATCCATGTGATCGCTAAAATCGAGAGTAGTTTGGGAGTCAAAAACTTTGACAGCATCGTACGCGTAGCAGATGGAATTATGGTGGCGCGCGGCGATCTCGGTGTCGAGCTCCCGCTCAAGCTGGTGCCCAGCCTCCAGAAGATGATGATCCGCAAATGCTACCAGGCGTGCAAGCCGGTAGTTACAGCGACCCAGATGCTCGAGTCGATGATCAAAAATCCAAGACCGACCAGGGCAGAGGTCTCCGACGTCGCCAACGCCATCTACGACAGCACCTCTTGCGTCATGCTCTCAGGAGAGACAGCCGTTGGACTCTACCCCGTTGAAGCTGTCGCTATGATGCGCAGCGTCGTGGAAGAAGCAGAAGCAAATTTTCCCTACCGCGACTTTTTTGATCACGCCACACCTGACGATCTACATGATATCTCAGCCTCAGTTTCGCTTGCGGCCGTTAAAACCGCTTATAGCGCGAGCGCCAAAGCTATCTTCGCCTTCACCTCTAGCGGCTTTACGGCAAGGCTCATCTCGCGCTTTCGCCCCCAAATGCCCATCATCGCCCTCACCTCAAGCATGAAGACCTACCACCAGCTCTCCTTCAACTGGGGAGTCATTCCCGTAGAGCCCAAGGCGGCCAAAAACATAAGGAAGGCGTTTGAGATTTGCACAGCCTTTGCCAAAAAGAAGAAGATCGTCAAGCACGGAGACCGGATTGTCTTAACAGCCGGCTCCTCCTTCGGCATCAGCGGCACCACCAACACCATGATCGTCGAACAGATCGATGGTCATAGCGCTAAGACTAATAAAAAATAGCTGGTTATTAACGTGCCTGTGCCTACAGCCTGCGCCCGTGCCTGATCTGGATTATTGAACGGAGAAAAGAAAGATCGGGCAAAGGCACGGGCAGAGGCACAGGCGCGTTAAAAAGAGTTATTAGGCAACGCCTTTAAAACCCGCTGTTTAAGAAGGTCTGGATGTTTTTAGATGCGTCTTTGAGCGCTGTCTGGAAGGCGACGCGCTGCATTTTGGGGTGCATCACAGGGATCTCGGTAAGGTCGATCACTGCCATGAGCAGCGTCTTTTGATTTGCAGGGATTTTGGGGTGGTACTTTTGGATCAGCTGTACGGCTCTTGACGATAGAGCGTCAAGATCTGCTCTCTCAGGAGTGTAGGCGGTATTCTTGGACATGCTGCTTACAATTCTGTCGATCTCTTCTTTGATCGTCTGCAGCCCTTTGTGAAGAGGGGTTGATTTGCCTTCTGAATAGGCGCGTTGTGCTTGTGCCATGAGGGAGTCTCCTTGTTGTATTTCCCTCATCCTACAAAATGACAACTATTTTTTTAAATGTCTATTTTTCGGCAAGGGTGGGAAAGCAGGCTTGATAGAAGGTGTAATTGCCATACCAGATGTTCAAGAAGTCAGTGAATTTGGACAAAAACTCCTCTTTGGTCGGATAGGCAAAACTGCCGATGTTATCATCAAAAAAGCGGAAGATCTTGTTTCTCTCATCACACTGGATATTGATCGTATGTCCAATCGATCCAGGTTCTTTTAGCAGCAGTAAAAAGGGTTCTGGATGTTGCTCGACGAGCTTATCAAGAGACTCCGGTCCTTTTAAGTTTCTTACACTTTCTAGGTTTAATCCATAAGAATCAAAGGCGACTCTCTGCTCTTGGCGTTGATCGAATAGGATTTGAGCACGTATAAACCTTCCCTTGGCAGAACAGCCCATCGGCACATCTTTAGTCGCCATGTTCGGATTTTGCAAAAGAGCCACTTGTCTTTCGCATCCTGCTTGCAGGCATATACCCGCACCCATATTCCTGCTTGGATCATCGAGCTGGTTGTATATCCCATGCATGTAGGGAATATTCTCTTCTAACCAGAGATATTTGGATTCGAAACTGTTCGCAATGGTCTGCTCAACGAAATCCGGAAGTTGTCGTATAAAGTTTTGCTGGATTCCGGCAAGCGCTTGTTCCATTTGAGCCGTATCCTTGTTCCATAATGCCGGAAGGTTTTGCACTAATCCCTCAAAGAATTCTTTCTTTTTGACTGCAAGATCAAAATAGCTGTACTTTGTGACAAGCTTTGAAAATATGCCGTTTGTTTTCTTATCATGCTGTTCATAGGTAACTTTTTTCCAAAGATCCATTTCAGAAAACAACTCTTCCTTCATGGCATTGATCGTCTTTAAAACGAGCTGTAGTTTTTTGGGAAGCAGGAGTGCGAGCGTAGGGTGGCGTACGAGAAGATCTTGCGTATCGACTATTAGTTCCCATTGAGCGTCTCGATCTTTTAGGGCATCCCATCTCTCTTTGATCTCTTTTACTCCCATTTTTGCGCTTAGCTCTTTCACGGCTTTTGCTAATAGATCCTTGCTTCCACCCTCGGCTTTGGCGAGCTTGGTGTTTAGGAGCAGTAGGTTTTTTAAGATTCTATCAATTTTTGCAGGGCCGATGCGCGATAAAATAGCGTCAAAGCGGGGCAAAAGATCCTTCATGACAAAGTCGTTCATTGCGGATGCATCTTTAGGAGTTGCACAAGGAGTCTCTTCTTGCGTAAGCAAAAGAAAGAGAGGTTTTGCAAGAATACGATCCAGAAGCAGCCTTTCGATCTGCTTATGCGTTTGTTCATTGAGTTGCTGAGTTTCGCGAAGAGCATTTGCCACCACTTCCGGCAGCACGACTACCATGTGCTTTTGCACCTTTTGCGTAGTAGCATCTACAACAAGAGGGGGTGCCTCAGGTATGTTCCTATCGGATATCGATGAGTTATTATTTGTAATTAAGCTCATTGTTAAAACTCCTCAGAAAACACAGCGAAATAGGTGGTAAATTCGGGATAAAAAGCCTTCAAGTAGGTCATAAGCTGCTTTTCTAGTTCCGCTTGAGATTTGTAGTCAAAGTAGCCCAAGTTATCGTCGCAAAAGCGAAATACCCGGTTCTTGGGGTCGCACTGCACATTGATCACGTGCCCGCCCGGTCTTCCTCGAAAGAATAGTAAAAATGGTTCGGAGCGGCCTTTGAGAATAGATGGAAGGTCTTCTAAACCGCTCATCGGCACTTTGTCCTCATCAATTCCATAGGCGGTTAGTGTGCTGATTTCTTTTGCTGACAAAGACGCTCCTGCTTTTACAGTTCCCTGCACAAATCTTCCGAGTGCAGAGCTGCCTATAGGAAGCTTTTCTGTTGCGAGAGTCGGGTTTTTTACGAGCTTTACATGTCTGTCACATGAATTTTGAAAGCAGATTCCGGAGCCCATATTCATATGAATATCGTTACCCTGAAAATAGGCTGCCTTTCGCTCTGCGAGGTTCTCTTTCAGCCAGGAGTGTTTATCTTGATAGCTGCCGATGTAGATGCTCATAATATCTTGACGCTGCGCCTGCGTGTTGCAGCGCGTTTCTTGCGCATTTATTGCCTCTGCAAGTTTCTGCTTGGAGAGCTTCCACTGATCAGGTCTTGGCATGTAATTTTTCACAATCGTTTGAAGGATCTTCTCCTTTGCTTGAGCCATGTCCATATAGGGATATTTTTCGATCCCCGGGATCTTGTCCCGAGCATTGATGAATTGGTCGAGCTCTTTAAGAGAGCATCCTGCATCTTTTTTGTAGATGCAATGAGCAGTCGCAGTTTGTTAGGAAGGAGAGCAAGCAGCGTGGGATAGCGCTCCACAAACGCTTGCGCCTCGAATATAAGTTCGTGAGCGTTTGCGCTATTAGGATCCAATTGCTCCCATCTATTTTTAAGCTCTTGCACCTCGAGCTTGCGTCTTTCTTCCGCCTCATCGGCCTCTTGCTCTTTGTAAAGAGCGCTCACAGTCTTCTCTATTTTTTTTCTTAGAGCGAGAAGGACAGGAGTGAGCTGTTTGCCGCAAAGAAGATTAAGTTTTGCAAAATCTTCCATGAGCGTGTTGATTTTGGAGACCCCCATGAGAACGACCATCTCATCGATGCGCGGAAGCAGATCGCTTTCAAGATAAGCTTTCATCCCTGCAATATCGGGCGATTGCGCGTTAGTTATTGAGGTCATTTGTTGGGCTCCATGAGGGTTGTAAATCTGGCGCGGTAGTCTTCCCAGCCGGGATAAAATGTTTTGAGATAAGCGACTAACTGCTTGGAAAGCTCTTCGCGGCTTGTATAGGCAACGCTGCCGATGCCGTCATCGATAAAGCGGTAGATCTTGTTTTTAGGATCGCACTGCACATTGATCACATGTCCCACGTCGTTCTGTTGAAAGCGGAGCATGAAGGGCTCGGAGTGCTTTTGTAGAAATTCTGAGAGATCCTCCACCTGTTTTAAGTCCTCGATCTTTTCTAACTTGATCCCAAAAGGGCTGCCAAAGGGAGCATAAGATTCGGCTAGAGAGAGTTTGTTATTTACCACTTGAGGTGCTTGATTCAATTTTGCTCGAATACTTCTCGTTTTTTCTGTACTTCCAAGCGGGATATCTTTAGTCGCAAGGGTCGGATTTTTAAGAAGGAGGGCTTGTCTTGCACAGGAGTTTTGATGGCAGCAGCCTCCTACTTCAAAATCCTCATTTCCATGGTTATAGGGTGTGACGAGCGCTGAGCAATTGTCTTTCAACCAGTCGTAAGCGGGGAGGCAGTTGTTTTTTACGTGCTGATGAACCTCTGTGCGCATATCCTCTCTAAACTGCTTTTCCATGCCTGCAGGATCTATGCATAAAGAGAGCTGCTTTTTAACGATTGCAGAGATGATTTCCGATTTACTTACTCGTAGGTCTAGGTAGCCGTAGGTTGCGAGAAGAGAGGAGAATTTGCCATTTGTAGCAATGTCATATTTGCGCAGGAGCGATTCGATGTATTTATCCAAATAGGCGGATAACTCTTTACGCATCGTTTTAACCGATTGAAGAATGCGCAAAAGGGTGGGAGAGATAAAGAGCTCTAGGCTTGGGTCATTTTTTAAGCTCGTATTGGCCAAAGTGAGCATCTCCCAAAGCTCATCCTCGTTTTTCCATTCCTTATTGAGTTTGGCTAAAACGGCATGGGAGGGGGCAAGTTCAGTTGCGCGCTTTTCCAGCTTGTCTGCAGCATCGGCTAAAAGCACGCGACCTTGAGAGCGTTCAGAGAACTGCTCCTGCATAATCCTATACGTTTGGGCTGTCTCTTGAAGCTCTTTGACCTGAGTGGGTTTACTTGCAGGCAGGATCGATTTGATTGCGATGTTGTGAAGCTTTTGAGCAGTCACATCCGTTTGTAGTTTTGGATCTACAACGCAATCTAATAGCTTGTAATATTCTGTGTTATTAGTAATTAAGCTCATCTTATTATAATTAATTATTAGTTATAATAATTATTATATATAAAATAGCTTAAAATATCAACAAATTAATTTAACATAAGTTATTGAATGTCAGAGTGTTGGGAATGGCGCCAAGAAATGGACTGAGTGGACGTTATGGACTATATGGACGAGGTGGACAAGCGCCAATTTTAGTTAGATTCTTGGGCCCTGTCCACTTCGTCCATTAAAGTCCACTTCGTCCACTTAGTCCAGTGTCCACTAGGCCCTCTTCATCCTCTTTGCGCCTTCTCTTAGGAAAGGGCTAAAGCAGCGATGGCGGCGGTGTCGACGCGGAGGACATTAGGGTGCAGGCGGACGCCTTTGGCACCCCATTTTTGGAGCAGGGCGACCTCAGTTGAGGTAAACCCCTTTTCGGGGCCGACAAAGAAAATAAGGGGGGTGGGGGGAGGGGCATAGGAAACATTGCTTTCAGGGTCGCCAAAAAAGAGGGTGTCTGTGGGTTTAGCCCACTGGCTTAAAGGGGGTTTAAGGAGCAGGGGAGGAAGGTCGAGTCTGCCGCACTGCTTCATACTCGAGATGGTAACCTGCATGAGCCGGTTCTCTTGTTGGGGAGATAGGGTCTTTCTTTCGCTGCCCTCTCCCGGAAAGAGCCAAAAGGCGGTTGCGTTGAGTTCGGTCCCTTTTTCGATGATAAAATCGAGGCGGTTTAAACGAGGGATGGCTTGGGCCAGGATTACCTCTTTTTGAGGCTTTTCTTTCGTTTCCACACTCTGGATTAGAAGGTTGGCTTGCGTTTTACGCAGGGTAAGAAGCTCTGCAATCGCCAGCTGATTTTTGCCATTTACGACCTCGACCTTTTCGCCTATCTGGATACGCATCACATGAGCTAAGTGATGGAGCTCGGGGCCCTCTAAGGCGATCGGTTTTCCTGTTTCTAGAGGTGCGTCTATGAAAAAGCGATTATCTGGCATAGGTCTTTAAAAGCTCTGTTAAATTACCACTTTTTTTCAGATCGGCTAAAGTGACTGTGTGAAAGCAGGAGAGTGAGTGAAAGTGTTTGGAAATCTTCTGCCAGGGTGTAAAGTTATAGATGAGTTTAAAGCGGTAGTCGCGCACAAAGAGCGCCTCTTTTTCGCTGTAGATTATCATTTCGCACTCATCCAAGGCCACGAGATGCTGGAATTTTTGAGGGACAAAAAGTGTCAAAAATTCATGGGGATAAAGAGTGCGGAAGAAGGGGAGGTGAGGGAGGATTTTTTCTAACTCTTCTTGATCGTCAGGAAGAAAGATGGCGATCGCCTCTTGACGAAAAGGGCGTTTTAACTTTTCGGGGGTCTGCTGCTTAAAGCGATTGTGCTGCCAGAGCCACTCTCCGGGTCTTGCTTTGATCTTCTTTTCGAGAAGTGCGAGCGCTCTTTCCATCAAGCGTGGGATCTCTGTTTCGGCAGGGCGTGAGGTGTCCGGCCAGAGGGGATCGGAGTAGTGGATCGCGTATTTGCCATTTTCTCTTTTGGTGGTGGCAACGATGATCGGATGCTCGGTGCGATAAGAAAGTAGTGCAGGAAGAGGCGAGGTCCAGGCGCGCCTTCCCAAAAAGAGGGAGCTGAAGCCGCTATCGGGCATGCCCTGGTCTCCTACGATCCCCAAAAACTTTCCTTTTTTTAGGGCGCGCAGTCCTTCGCGTGCAGCATTTTGTGGCGTGATGATCTTTCCGCCAAATTTTTCGCGAATGGATACGATCCACTCATACAATGCTCTATTTTTTATCGGACGGCCGATGGCGACGCCCGGCATGCGGCTGGTTCCTTCAAGAAAGAGGATCTCCCAGTTGGACTGATGGCCGCAGAAGAAGATCACCCCTTTTCCCTCT
The DNA here is from genome assembly GCA_963804085.1 of Chlamydiia bacterium. GTDB lineage: Bacteria > Chlamydiota > Chlamydiia > Chlamydiales > Rhabdochlamydiaceae > CAWDOQ01. Next base: position 360,941 of record CAWDOQ010000019.1, read on the forward strand.
TGCAGAAGTGCGGTTGCCTTCTCGGGGTTTTCACAGAAGGCGACGCGGCTAATCTCTTTTTCTTTGGCGAGTTTGCTGTACTCTAAGCAGGTGATCATCAGGTTTTGGAAGGACTCCTTGGCGTACTGAATGATCTCTTTTTCACTTAAAGCAAGTGAGGTAGCAAGCGCAAGATTACTCAGCGCACGTTTGCGGAAGCGCGGCATGAGGTAGTAGGCGCAGGATCCGAGCGCTTTGCCTGTTCGATGCAGAGTAGAATAGGAGAGAAGGCTAAAGGGCCAGGTTGCAAGACGTAAAAAAAAGAAGGAGGGGCTCATGTCAAACACCTATCGGTGATAAGCGCGAGCTGGTGAGAGAAATCAAGAGGAGCGCAGGATGCGCGGATTTTATCAGCGCTCTCTTTTGTTTTGGGTTTAGAGAGAGCCCTTTGCAAAGCATTTGAAATCTCCTCTTTGGTTAAAGAGGCGATCTTTATGCCGTTTTCTTCGGTTAGAACCTCGTGGCCGCCGTTAGAGAGGGAGGAGATGACCCTCACTCCCATGGCTAGCGCTTCTACTGTCACATTGGCAAATGGGTCGTAGTGAGAGGGGATGATAAGTGCATCGGCAAGTTGGTAGAATCTACGGATATCGGATCTGGGGCCTACGAAGCTGACCTGTTTTTCAAGTTTGAGTTTTTGGACAAGCGTTTGGTAGGAGGCGAGATTTTTATCTTTTCCGACAACTGTCAGATGAAACTCTTTGGAGGCAAGAAGGGGAAGAGCTTCAAGGAGGTTATCCAGACCCTTTCGTCTAAAGTTGTGTCCGATGAAGACAAACTGATACGAGGAGTGGCTGATCTTTAGCTCGCTTGCGAGCCTCTCTTTTTCCTGCTGCCAGTTTTGGAAATCCTTTTCCCACTCCTTCCATTCGACGCCATTATGAACCACTTCGATTTTCGTAGGGTCGACCCGGTAGTGAGAGAGGATCTCCTCTTTTACCATGTGGGAATTGACAAAGAGAAGCTTGAGGGCAGGATTTTCAAAAGACTCCTTCTCGATTTTGAGGAGGAGGCGGTGCAGGGGATTTAAGGGATAGCTGAGTCGTTTTAAAAAAGAGTCGGTCTCTTTGCGTTTTTGAAGATAGGCAGCATGCACACCGTTGCCCGCTCTCAAATGTGTTTGAAAACGGTTTCGATCCATGCCAAAGACGATGGTGGCGGGATGCTGCTCGATATAGCTTTTGCAGAAGCTGTCAAACTTCTGGACGCGTCTAAAGCTTAATTTGGCATCAAGAGGCGAGGTGATAACCTTAATCGCGGGATCTTGCGAGATGCAGGTCGCCGCTTGTCAAAATGGTCACCGATCCATTTTTTTCTGCAAAAGAGCGCGCAAGGCGTAACGCGTACTTTTCCAAACCTCCGTTTTGGGCGAGTCTACTTTTCAACAGAAGAATCGACATGTGCCAAGGTGGGGTTGTTCTCATGCAGGTAGACGGTCTCTCCACGCAACTCAACTTTGAGATCAAGGTGTGCGTCGTCCGACCAGTAGAGTTGGAAGCGGTTCATGTAGCTGCGGAAGCGGTTGCGCAAGTACTCCTCTCTTAAGCCTGGCTGCAAGTCGCGGATCTCATCGTCGCTTGAGTCGGCAAGAAGGGCTGAGACATATTTGTCTTCTAATACGCGGGGATTTAAGAATTGGAGGCTCCATTCAAGTTCCGACCGTTCGCTTTTGGGAACGACCACTACAACGAGCTGCAGCATGTCGCGGACGATTTTAAGAAAGGTGGGGGTCACACCTTTTGCAAAGAGCGGAGATGTGATCAGGTAGCAGCCATCTTTTTTTTCGATAAATGAGGAGGAGGTGATCTTTAAATCGGCAATTGAGATTTTACTTCCAAATTCAGGAGGGACGAAGAGAGAGAGCGGGATCGGCTTTTCTATCGGGAGCAAGTTGCAGCGGACAAAATCGATGCGCAGTTCTTTGGCTTGTGCGTCATTGATTTCAAACGGCATGTCGGAAAGATGCGGAAGGGAGACCTGCTTCCACTGGCCAGGGACGTAGAAGCTCACCACATCGCTATTTGCCTGCTCACTCGATTCTGCCAATGCATCGAGCTGCGTTTTTTTGATATCGTTTAAATTGAACGTCAGCTTAAGTCCCTTTGCTTTCAGCTGTTTGATCATCTCTTCAGGGCCTCCGACACTCAGAGTGAGTTTGTAGGGCCAGACATCGAGAAACTGGTAGCCATGCGGAGCCTCTCCGATGGGTTGTGTAACGAGCACGGGAATCTTTTCTGTGACAAGGTTGGTCAGCCGGATCGGAAACGTGGGATGCGAGAGGCGCGACACACCTTTGGAGAGCTGGATGTCGGGATTTAAGGAGATCAGGTTTTTTTTAGAAAGCGCAACCATCCACTCTTCAGACTTATCTGCCGCATCGATTACCACTTCTAGGTCGTTTGGATTGAGATCGCTGAGCAGTGTTTTATTGCCGACTAAGGTAAGCACTATCCTTTTTGAGAGCATGCCATTTGTCTGCAGCCCTTCGACAGTTTTTCCTGCCGGGACATTTATGATGCGAATGGGGATGTTGCCGATCGTCTTGGTCGAAGTTAGTGAGTGGTTGACCGCAAGCCAGATGACAAGTGCAAGTAGACATGAGAGGCCCTTTCGCTGCCAATGCTCAAAGAAGAGTTTTTGTATCAGAGTCCTCATTGCTTGATCCAATTTAAAAGGTTAAAGCGCCCTTTGTTCTCTTCTACAGGCGGTGTAAAAATGCTGCGGATGATCCCTTTAAAACGGTCGATCTTGACGCCGCGTGTCATGATCCCTTCCCGTGCGATGGAGATCTTTCCCATCTCTTCTGAAATCACGATCACAAGCGCATCGGTAAGCTCGCTCACACCCAATCCTGCTCTATGGCGCGTTCCCATCGAACGGGTAAGCTGCGAGCTATCTTCAGCCAGTGGCAGAATGACAGCGGCTGCGACAATAGAGCGATCGCGAATGATGACGGCGCCATCATGGAGGGGAGTGCCTGTTGCAAAAATCGACTCTAAAAGCTCGGAAGAGAACTGCGCATTTAAGAGCACTGCTTTATTGGAGTATTCAGAGAGAGAATCCTCATTTTCTAAAACGATTAGCCCTCCCATTCTCTTTTCTGCCAAGCGGTAGACCGAAGTGGCGAGCTGGTCTAAGAACTTATCAAATTCGGTCGTCTCTTTATGGCGTTTGCCTTTTAAGCTGAGTTTGGAGAGAGCAACGCGCAGCTCTGGCTGGAAGATGATCAAGATAGCAATCACCGCTACGTTGGCAACCAGGTACATGATCTTGTGCAAGATAGGCAGATCAAACCAGGAGGAAGCAGCAAAAATAAGCAGGAAAGCGCCCAAGCCGAGAACCAGGTCCATTGATCGCGTGTTCCAAAAAAAGGACAAGAGGTAGTTTAACATCACGGCGATGATGGTGATCTCTATGAAAGGAGTGAGTAGGTGCAAAAACGCCATGAGTCCCTGTTTTTTGAATGGAACGCTATTTTCTTAATTTTTAGATAAAAGTCAAAAATAAATTACACAACATGGGAAGCGAGATCTAAAATATCGCGATGCTCTTTGACATCGTGGACACGTAAGATATCAGCTCCATGTATAAGTGCGATTGTATGGATTGTAAGAGTTGCTGGCAACAAATCTATAGGACTTTTTCCAAGAATTTTAGTCAGGAAGGATTTACGTGAGGCTCCGATCAAAATACGCAGACCAAATTTTTTAAAAGCAGCCAGATTTTGGAGGATCTGTAGGTTGTGCTCGACCGTCTTTCCAAAACCGATTCCGGGATCAAGGATAATGCGCGTAGGGTTGACTCCGGCTTGAATGAGGGTCTCGACCTGTTTTTCAAAAAATTGGAGGATATGAGGGATCACCCCTTCTGGATAGGAGGGAGCGATCTGCATGGTTTGCGGTGTTCCTTGCATGTGCATCAGGCAGAGGTCTACTTGACAACTAGCTGCGACCTCTACCATCTCCGGTTTTTGAAAGCCGTAGATATCGTTGATAAGTCTAGCTCCTTTTTCGACCGCTTCTTTTGCGATGCGCGGCTTGTCCGTATCGATCGAGAGGGGAGTCGAGAGCTGGGAAGCTAGCGCTTCGATCAGAGGGATCACTCTCTCTCTTTCCACCTCTTCTGGGGTAGGAAGAGAGCGTGGACTCGAGGAGGCGCCGCCGATATCTATGATATCTGCTCCCTCCTGCACCATCACTTTTGCTCTTTCTATTGCTTTTTCAAATGAAAAGTGCGCCCCTTTGTCGAAAAAGGAGTCGGGAGTCACATTTAAAATTCCCATTAAACTAGGCATTATTCAGGAAAACCAACGACGGTTTTGTAGCAGAGAAGGAGATGGTTCACGCCATTCATTGCGCGGTGAGGTCGTCCTTCACCCGGAAGCTCAAATATCGCGGCGATCCGGTCTTTAGAAAAGCCGGTTTTCCAAGGGAATCTTCCGGGGTTTTTCTCACCGTGAGCAACGCTTTTAGCCCAATACATCGAAGCGAGATCGAGCCAGTGGTAGGGCCATCGAAGAAGTTCTTGCATATCGGGGTCGACTAGTTGCGAGAAAAAGGCGCGATCAAATGAGGGGTTTTGACAGATAAAGACAGCGTTGCCGCGTTTTATCTGAAGCTCATGGAAGAGCGCTTTGATCTCTTCGCCCACGGCCTCTGGCTTTTTGCCACGCGCGATCTCCTCCCAGGTAAAGCCGTTTACCTTGAGACTAACAGGATCGCTCTTCTTCCACTCTTCATGAGGCTGAGCAAGGACAGCTTGAAATTCTTGATGGTGTTTACCAGTTGTTACATCGATCACTTTAAAAGCGATCTCCAGGATCTTGTGCTTATGCGGGTTCAAGCCACTCGCTTCGCTGTCTAGAAAGATGCCTAACACAGATTTCTTTTACTTTTTTTTGTGCAAAACATGTAAACGTATCAGGCTTTTTAAGTTTTTTCAATCTTTTTATAACTCTACCTTAATTTTCGCGCCTTGCCCGTGCCCGTGCCCGTGCCCGATTCTTTCTTCTCTTTTCTTCATATTAAAATTTTTATAATTAATTCGGGCAAGGGCAGGGGCAGGGGTAAGGGCAAGGGTACTATCAAAGAATCAATCCAATCTGCTATTCTTGCAAACCTATGGCGCTTTCACCGCAAAAGTTTCGAGAAATTGTTTTCCAGCTCCTCTATAGCCACGATTTTTCGGAGGCGAGCCCGGAGGACATGGAGGCTCTTTTAATGCGAGAGCTTGCTGTCACAAGTAAGACGATGCGCTCGGCGGATGAGCTTAAAGGTAAGATCCTCACCCAACAGCAGGAGATCGACCGGCTGATCGCCACGCTCTCTAAAGGCTACGATTTTGATCGCATCCCACGCATTGAGCGCAATATTTTGCGCTTGTGCATCTATGAACTTTTGCATGACAAGACACTTCCTCCCAAAGTGGCGATCGCAGAAGGGATCCGTCTTTCCAAAAAGTTTGCAACACCCGAATCTGTCCACTTCATCAACGCCATCCTCGACGCTGTTTACAAAACGCAGCATTTGGATGCGACCAAAATGCCAACACACGTTTAAATTTATCCTTCTTATCCTGCCGGCGTCAGCCGATCCTGCTTATCCTGTTTGTCTTTTTTTAAGTTACAGGATAAGCAGGATGGTGACGCCGCAGGATATACAGGATGCAGTGGTTTTGATGACCGCACATATTGTGCTCGAGAGCTTGATCAAATAGCTCAAACTCCTTTAAGCTCGCAAGAATGCAAATTCCCAAGTTCTCATTTCAGGAAGGGAAGCTTTTGAGTGAGCTTTCCACATTCGGCATTGGTGGGCCTGCGCGCTACTTCATCGAGATCGCTGATGTGCAGAAGATGCGTGATCTAATCCTCTATGCACACGAGGCCTCTCTTCCCTACATCGTCATCGGCAAAGGCTCCAACTCCCTTTTTGACGATAGGGGATTCAATGGGGTTGTGATTTTAAACAAGATCGGCTTTTGCACAGAGGAAAAACCCGGCCTTTTTCATGTGGGAGCAGGATACAGCTTCTCTCTTTTAGGCGTGCAGACGGCACGCAAAAAATGGGCGGGGCTAGAATTTGCATCAGGAATTCCCGGCTCGGTCGGTGGCGCCGTCTACATGAATGCGGGAGCCAATGGCTCCGAGATTAAAGATGTGTTATGTGAAGTGGAGTATGTGACAGATCAGGGAGAGTTAAAGTCTTTTGCCAAATTGGAGCTCGAATTCAGTTACCGTTTTTCCTCCTTTCAGAAACAGAAGGGAGCAATCGTTTCCGCTAAATTTCAGTTGATGCCGTCAGAAGAAGCGCGCCAAAAACAGCTCAAGATTATCGATTACCGCACAAGGACGCAGCCCTACAGCGATCCCTCAGCAGGTTGCGTCTTTCGCAATCCGGAAGGCAACTTTGCAGGTGCTCTTGTCGAAAAGTGCGGGCTAAAGGGATTGGAAGTGGGCGGAGCCAAAGTCTCGCATTTACATGCAAATTTTATAGTTAATGATGGTGGAGCCACAGCGCAAGATGTCTTAAAGCTCGCCTCACTTGTGCAAGAAAAAGTGCACGAACAGACAGGCATCAAAATGGAAAGGGAGATCCGTTACATTCCTTATGAAACATGACTTTCGCGCCGATTTACATTGCCACAGTACCTGTTCTGATGGTTCGCTCTCACCCATCGAACTCGTGCGTCATGCAAAAACGATAGGTCTTTCTGCCCTTTCGATCACCGACCACGATACGATCGATGCGTACGAGACAGCAATTCCTGCAGCAATTGAGGTTGGCCTTAGATTGGGCACAGGGATCGAATTCTCTTGTGCACACAAGGGAACTAGCGTCCACATTTTAGGCTACGACTACTCGTTGCTTAACTCTGACATGGCAGCATTTTGTGCAAAACATCAAGAGAGAAGGGAAGTACGCAATCGCAAAATTTTAGAAAACCTCAAGAAGCGCAATATGCTCGTTCGAGAGGAGGAGCTGCACAAGAGCAAACAGACCATAGGACGTCCCCACATCGCCAAGCTTCTTGTCGCAAAGGGGTATGTTAGCAGCATCAAAGAGGCGTTTCAGCTCTATCTCGGCGAAGGAAAGTGCTGCTATGATCCGGGCGAGGCCTTTTCTGTCGAAGAGAGTATAGAGATCATCCGAGGGGCGGGAGGAAAAGCCTTTTTAGCCCACCCGCACCTCCTCGAAGGTGCCAAGCTGATCCGTGAACTGCTCCAAATTTCCTTCGATGGCATCGAGTGCCATTATGGCAGGTTTCTTCCTGCGCAAGAAAAGAGATGGATCAAAATCGCCCAAGAAAAGGGGTGGCTGATCAGCGGAGGGTCTGACTTCCATGGCGATAGTAAAAGCTACCTCCCTTTGGGCTCTTCTTGGGTAAATGAGGAAACCTTCAATAAGATCTTCCAGCATGCTGTATAAAGATGTTGTGGAGCAGCTCTTTAAACTGAGCTTAACTCCCCATGTAAAATTAGATCTTTCTGTTGCAAGAGCCCTCTCTTCGGCTCTCATGCATCCTACGATCGCCTATCCTTGCATTCACGTCGCAGGAACCAACGGTAAAGGATCGGTAGTCACCAAGATTGCAAAGGCTTTGGAGCTATCTGGCCTTAAGGTAGGCGTCTACACCTCGCCCCATCTCTTCTCCTTTCGCGAAAGGATCCGAGTAGGAGAGAAGATGATCGAAGAGGAGGCGGTTGTTCGAGGGATGCAGAAGATCTTTCCTCTGATAGAACAAGTGGCTCCCACTTCCACCTTTTTTGAAGCGACAACACTCCTTGCATTTGATTATTTCCGTGCAGAAAAAGTCGATGTCGCTGTCATTGAAACCGGTTTGGGCGGCAGGCTCGATGCGACCAACATTATCGAACCGCTTCTTTCGGTCATCACGTCGATTAGCCGCGATCACACAGGAGCTTTAGGAGAGAGCTTAGAGGAGATCGCAAGAGAAAAAGCGGGGATTATCAAGCCAGGAGTCCCTGTTGTGATAGGCCCAAAAGCACGCAACGCCGCCATTTTATCGCGGGCAAAAGAGTGCTCCTCTCCTCTCTTTTTCTCTCCAGAGGTCAGAAGGTTTTATGATGAGGAGAATTGTGCTATTGCGCGGACTGCCCTTAAACTTTTAGAAAAACACTTTCGCCTCACGCCAACTGCGGTAGAAAAGGCGCTTCAAGTCAGGCCCTCCTGTAGGTTCGAAAAGGTTGGCCCTGTTCTTTTAGATGGAGCACACAATCCTGACGGTTTTATCCGCCTCTTTGAAGCGATCGACCTCTTTTTTCCCCATCGGAAGCTGCATGTGGCTATAGGCATGTGCAGAGATAAAGAGTATGCAAACTGCTTAAAAATCGTAAAAAAACGAGCGGAGAGGATCCTCCTTTTACAAGCAAATTCGCCACGGGCAGCGACGGTTGATGAGTTAAAACAGGCACTTGTCGGATATGAGAATTGGACGTATGGGGAGACAATAAAAGAAGCAGTGCAAAGAGCAATCGATGCTCAAGCACTGCTTCTCGTCTGCGGAAGCTTCTTCCTTATGAAAGAGGCGAGATACGCCTTAGGCGATCAAGCGCCCCAAGATTCATATGATCTCTCGGAAAAGAGCTCTTTTTCATCCGCTCCCTTGCCACCAGATACCTCCTCTAATCCACTGTAGAATGAGGAGAGCTCCTCTTCCACACAGACCGGCTTTCCCCCGCGGGAGAGCTCCATCGATGTGGCATAGAGAGCCGGTGCATAGAAGTGGTCGTGCGCGCCGCTTTGCAAGAGCTCTTCAACCCTTTCCTTGTAGTGGTCTACACGGCGGAGAAGGTTAGCGGGCAGCTTATCCATCTTGCGCTTTGCGCCAGGAAGCTGTCCCTGCTCATAGAGCTCGGCGATCTCCAAGAGCTCCATCAAAAGCTCAGCAGAGGGGGCATCTAGCTCCTCCTGCTTAAAGTGGGCTTGAGCTGCAATCTTTTGCAGACCGGAAGCGCTCTCAGGATGACTCTCCCAAGAAGCTGGCGCCTCGTTAATAAATTTTTCCACTTTTTTGATGAACTCTTCTATTGCGGCGATCCGCATCGTGCTATCTCCCAGCCTGTAGGTGCTGCATAGAGTAGAGATCTGATCTCTTAAACTATGGACCTTTTGAGCTACGGAGGTTAACTCGCTACCTAGTATTGAATTTTTGAAACCTTCCGCCTCATCTGTGATCTCTAACACTTGCGCATTAAGAGCGCCAGTGATGATATCCCCATAAAATGTGCGGCCTTTCTCTTCAATTTTATCTAGGCGATTGATCAGCTCATCTCCAAAATCTTTTAAGAAACGGGCATCCTCTTGCAACTTTTTCAGAGGCAGGAGAGCCTTATCCAGATCTCGGAATAACTGATCGTATTGAGAAGAAGGTAGAGTCTGATTGAGTGCATTTTCTACGTTTTGCACCTCTTTCTCCACCTGTTCTAACTGTGCGTTCAGCTGCTGAAAGCAGTTGAACACATCGTAATGAACGATGTTGGTCATATAGTTTCCTCATATTTATTATTTATTACGTTTATTTTATATTTATTAAATACACTACTACTACACATACACATTTTACGCCGTTTGTTATTTAACCAACAACCATACAAATTTATTTAATCGAGCAATCCCACTACGCCTTCAAAACTCCCAAATATGCCTGGGTGGATAAATTGTAAATTAAATTAATTTCTTAACGATGTGTAGGGAGGGGGATAGGGGGCGCTCTTCGGGTGGAAAGTGAGAATCGATTTTCCACTCTAAAGAATTTAGTTGATAAAGGAGGGGGAGAAGAGCTTCTTGCTCTCGCGCTCCTTCTTTATGACCGGGGTAGCAGGTGAGGCTTATCATTCCATCTGGCGACAGAATAGATAAAGATTTTTTTAAACTTTCGACCGTCGATTCCATAACTGTGGTTCTGCTCTTATCGCCTCCCGGGAGGTACCCCAAATTATAGACGATCAGTTTGGGAGGGGTCTTATAGGCAATGGGGGGTTGCTCTGCATGCGACTGCAAAAATAAAAATATTTTTTTATAGTGTTCGGGGGAGAGGTGGGCTTTTAGGTGGGCTCTGGTTTTCGCGATAGCCTCCTCTTGGATGTCTAAACCGATGATACACCCCTCAATGCCCACTAGCTGGGCCAGCTTGAGTGTGTCCTTCCCATTGCCGCATGTTGCATCCAAAGCGCTGTCCCCTTGCTTTAGGTGCTTTTCCCAGTATTTGTGTGCTAGTTGTAGGTGCATGCATAGATTATGCATTTATTGGGGAACGGTACAACCTCTCTTCTTCTTTATCGCGCCCGCTTCCGCGCCCGCATGCGCGCCCGATCCGGATTAATTCGGGTGCGCATGCGGGCGCGGAAGCGGGCGCGTCGAGAAAAGAATTGGCAGCTCTCATCTTGCTCCTTGCAGCAATTGGGTCCACATAGTATGATCTTTTTGTTTAAAAAACGGGATATTAGCTCAGTTGGTTAGAGCGCCACGTTGACATCGTGGAGGTCGGCTGTTCGAGTCAGCTATATCCCACCATTTATTATAAGAAGGAATGATACTAGAGCTTGAAGATTTACGGATTCATGTGGCACATCTTGCCTCTGCATCCGTCAGAGAACTGTTTCCTGATGCGGTCTTTATAGCTTCTTACACACATCCCAACGGTTTTTTCTGCGACTTTGCCTTTCCCTTTTCTTTTAAACAGGAGTTCTTGCCGCTCATTGAAGAAAAAATGCGCAAGATTGTGAAAGAGAAGCGTCCGGTCAAAATGAAAGAGATGGTGCCTGTGTCTGCGGCAGCATTCTTGGAGAGCAAGGGTTTAGATTCAGAGAGCGTGCGTCATTCGGAAGAGACACTTGTTCAACTTTTGGAGATGGGCGCATTTATTGCTCCCTGTCCTCCCACCAACTCTCTTTTTAATGACACGGGAGAGATCAGCTCCTCTTTTCGAATGCTCGCGTTTGAAGAGCGCGTTGTGACGCGTTTGGAGGGCACCGCTTTTCCAGATAAAGATAGTCTTAAAAAGTTTTTGAAGAGAAGCGCAAACTTTGAGACGAAAGATCACGAGAAGCTTGGAAGTGAGCTCTCTTTATTTTCTCAAACACCAGAAGGGGAGTGGGTCTTTCATCCGAAAGGAGAGGCCCTACGCAAGCAGCTCCTAGACTTTTGGAGAGAGCAGCACGCGCATCAAAATTTTGCATTTCTTCACACCCCACCCCCGACAACCGACCTTTCTCTTACGTCGGCTCATTGCAACTATTTCTTGCAATTTCCACACAATTTACTAGCGGAACACGCGCGCCTCTCCTCCGATGATTCCTCCTCGTGGGAGCGAGGACTTCTCACTTCCTCATACGACACAATCGACCGTGCACATATTTTTTGTGAGGAGGGGGAGGTTCAAGATAAGTGTATTTCTTCCTTGCAATTCATCGTAAAAATCCTTAAAATCCTGCGTTTTAAGTTTGAGCTAGTCTTGTGCGCATCTGGCGAGACCGATCCTCTTTACAAAAAGGGAGAGACGGCATTGCAAGAGGCGCTAATAGCTTGCGACTTAAAGTGGCTTTCGAAAAGATCTGCGGTTTCGCATGCAGGTCCGCGCATAGAGGTGCGCATAGAAGATGCATTAGGCCTTAAGTGGCCCGCTTCTTTTTTGGAAGTCGCTTGCAAGGAGACAGCTCGGTTACGTATTAAAAAAACGCTGCTCGTGCGTTCGCTATATGGCTCCTTGGAGCGTTTTATAGCACTGCTTTTGGAAGAGAGTGAGGGAGCGCTCCCTTTCTTGTTTGCTCCGGAGCAGGTGCGTGTGCTGAGCGTTGGAGTAAAGCAAGAGGGTTACGCGGCTCAAGTTTGCGAGACTCTTCGGAAGGCCGGTTTTCGAGCTAGCTTCGATTCCAGAAGAGAGGAGAAGCTAGGCATGCGCCTCCACGAGGGTTTAAAAGAGAAGATTCCCTATCTTGCCGTCATCGGCGAGAGGGAAGAGCAGCAAAAGCTTGTGACTGTGCGCGCCTTCCCGAAAGTTGAGGGAGAGGCGATAGATTTAGAAGAATGGATAGTGAACCTTAAGACAGAGAGCAACATTGAGAATCAATAGAGAGATTCGTGCCCCGAAAGTACGGGTGATCGACAAGGATGGCGGCCAGCTAGGAGTGCTGCTTCTTGGAGAGGCCCTCATGAAAGCTGAGATGGCTGGACTGGACCTAATCGAGATTTCGGCAAGTTCCGATCCTCCGGTCTGCAAGATCATCGACTATGGTAAGTTCCGTTACCAGCAGACGAAGAAAGAAAAAGAGAGCAAAAAGTCGCAGCATCAAGTGAAGGTCAAAGAGGTCAAGATTAAGCCGAATACGGACGAGCATGACCTCATGACAAAATTAAAACATGCGCGTGACTTCATCGAAAAAGGCAATAAGGTTCGCATCACTTGTGTCTTCCGTGGAAGAGAGATGATGCATGCCGAGTATGGAATGAAAGTGGTCCGCCGTCTTTGCTCCGAGCTGAGTGATATTGCGACAGCAGAGGCTCCGCCGAAGATGTTTGGAAAGTTGTTATCTGTAGTGCTGGCTCCAGGAGCCAAAAAGAAAATTGTTAATGGGCAATCGTAAGGAGTAGGACTCATGCCAAAAATGAAAAGCAGTAAGGCTGTTGCCGCAAGATTTAAAGTTACGGGGACGGGCAAGCTAATGCGTAATCGTCCGGGCCGTAGACACATTTTGACAAAGAAGTCTCGTAACCGCAAACGACACTTGAAAAAACAGATGCTCGTTCATGACGGACAGACAAAGATGTATGCACGCATGATGTGCGTAGTAAAGTAGAAAAACAGGAGAAGAGTCATGACAAGAGTCACAAATGCTGTGGCCGCAAACCGCGCGAGAAAGAGACTTCTTAAACGCGCAAAAGGGTTTGTAGGAGATCGTAAAAATCACACGAAACTCTCTGCAGATGCTGTGTTATCCGCAATGGCGTTTAACTACCGCCACCGCAAAGAGAAGAAACGTGATTTTCGCAAACTCTGGGTAATGCGTATAGGAGTCGGAGCAAAGATCAATGGGCTTTCTTATAGCAAGCTTATCAGTGGTCTTAAAAAAGCAAAATGCGATATCAATCGCAAGATGCTCTCCGAAATGGCCATGCGCGATCCAGAAGCATTTGCTTCGATTGCGGGAGCTGCTAAACAAGCACTCGCCACGTAATAATTGTGGAAAAAAAGGTAACCGCTCTAAGACTTGCCTTTCAAAGTGAGCTCAAAGGTGTCAAGCATACGCGCGACGTCGATGAGCTCAAGGTAAAGTATTTGGGCAAAAAAGGGCCCATCCAAGAGCTGATGCTCGAGCTGCGCCACGCCACAAAAGAAGAGCGGCCCCTGCTAGGCAAGATGATCAACGATCTCAAAGAGGAGGTCGAACGTCTTTGCACGCAAGCATCTCAAGGTTTACATGAGATCGAAATTAAGGAGCGCCTCGCGCAAGAGAAGATCGATGTCACTCTACCAGGCCGAAGCGCATATCTAGGAAGAAAACACCCCATCACACTCCTTTTCGAAGAGGTGATCGATATCCTGTCCGGCATGGGCTTTTCCGTGCAGTACGGGCCAGATATCGATTCTGACTACTACAACTTCGAAGGGCTGAACTTTTCTAAGGACCACCCTGCACGCGATATGCAGGACACCTTTTATATCACGCCAGAACTGCTTCTGCGCACCCACACCTCCAACACACAGCTCCGCGTGATGGAAACGCACAAGCCGCCCATTCGCATCATTGCCCCCGGCAAGGTCTACCGCAACGAAGATATCAGCGCGCGTTCCCACGTATTCTTTCACCAGCTAGAAGGCCTCTATGTCGATGAGGGAGTCTCCTTTGCAGATCTCCTCTCCACCATGCATGACTTTTGGAGCAAACTCTTTAAGCGCGACGTCGAAACACGCTTCCGTCCCAGCTACTTTCCTTTCGTAGAACCCGGCCTCGAGATCGACATCCGCTGCACAGCATGCGAAGGATCCGGCTGCCGCCTCTGCAAACAGAGCGGCTGGCTAGAAGTCGCCGGCGCCGGCATGGTCCACCCCGAAGTCCTCAAAAACGGCGGCATCGACCCAGAGATCTACACCGGCTACGCCTGGGGCATGGGCATCGAGCGACTCGCGATGCTCCGCTATGGCATCCAAGACATCCGCATGTTTTCCGAAAACGACATGCGCTTCCTAGAACAGTTTTAGTTTGCTTTTTTTATCTTTTCGCTTATATCTTTTCCTTCTTGCGGAAGAGTGGCAGAGTGGCCTATCGCGGCTGTCTTGAAAACAGCAGTCGGGCAACCGACCGTGGGTTCGAATCCTACCTCTTCCGCCATTTTAACCAATTCGAACTCTTGGTCTCATCGTCTAAAAGCGAAAGAGTTTGAATGCTCGTATGGGCCACATAGTACGAACGATTCTCAATCAGCTTTCCATTCTCCACCACACACTCTCCAGGCACAGGCTCGAGTTCGATCGTCCCTAATAGCTCTTTCAACGCCAAAGCTACCGCCTTTGGATTCTTGTTGAGCGTCTCGTAAAACTTATCAAGCCTATGTTCGATCCATTCTTTCGGAGGAGCCTTAAACGCATTCACTTTCTGAAACTCCAATGCCTGCATCTCTCCTTTAAGCTTCTCGCCCCTGTTTTCCGCATCCGTTATCGCTTCAGAGACAACTTTAGAAAAATTGCCCGCCTTAATGAAACTCAACAGGTTTCTCAGCTCCGCTTCAATCTTCTCGTATTGACCTCGTTTTATCTGTAGATCTTCCGGAACTTCGCTCAACGTTTTGGCAATCGCCTTCTCTACACTTGCATAAATGTACTTCAGATTTTCGACCGTCAGAAACTTCTCCTTCAGATCGTTCAGAATAATTGCTTCCACACGCTTCCGAGGAATCAGCAGCTTGTTGCTGCAGCTCTTTCTTTTAGCGTTATAGCAGCCGTAATACCCACCGCCCTTGCCGCTGACTTGCACCATGGCACCGTTACAGCTCTTACATTTTATCAACCCGGCTAAAGCGTGCGTAGGATTTGCGTAAATATAACTCTTTTGCTCTCCGCTAGTCTTTTCCGTCTGTTTTGCCATCGGCCATGCGCCATCCATTTCTTTCCATCTTTTCTGCGCCTTCTCCCACGTCTCCTTGTCGATAATCAAAAGATCTTCTTTGAAGCTAGAGATCTGTTCCCTTTCCGACCTTGCCACTTGCTTTCTCTTGCCCGTCAACGGATCCCTGACGTTTTTAAATTTTCTCCAAACCCAAAGACCCGTGTATTTTTCATTCTTTAAAATCCGACTCAATGTCGAAGTATTCCAATCGCCCGATCTTCTCGTAGGCACCTTCTCCTCATTCAGATTTTTTGCAATGCAGCTGATGCTTGTGCCTCCGATAAACTCTCGGTAGATTCTTCTCACAACCGCCGCTTCTTCCTCGTGAATCTTGTGGACCATGCCTTCATATTTAGGCTGCCCCTTTTTATTTAACCTCAGCTCGCCAACAGGAAATGATTTATAGCCATAGACACTTTCGCCCGTGCTATAGCCTCTGAGCTTCTGACCTTCAAGACCACGCATCGTCTTTTTCTTTAAATCGTCCAGATAAAGTTCGTTGATCAGCCCCCGAATATGAATCCCCAGTTTCGAGTTGTCGTCATCCGTCATGATCCCATCGGATACCGAGATGATCTTGATCTGAAAAAAGTTAAACTTATTCACAAGCGTGAGCATCTGATGATTGCTTCTCGAAAGCCTAGACAAGTCATCGACAGCCACCGCATCTATCTCCTTATTTTCAATTGCCTTCTCCAGCGCCTGCAACCCCGGCCGATTGTGAATCGACCCCGAAATAGCCTCATCGACATAGATCTGCTTCTCATCGAATATGTAGCCATTGCTCTCTATGTGCTTTTGGCAGACCCGTATCTGGTCATCGATACTTTTTTCACTCTGGTTTTCCGATGAGTACCTCGCATAAATCGCGACTCTCATGACACCCTCCTTATTTTGAAAAGATTTCAGGATTTGCTTTGGCAGCTTGGATATATTCTTCAGCAAGAATTGCCACTAAGACGTCGAGCAGCCGTTTGGCAGCAGGATTCTCCGAGTAGTTGAGACTAATCGGACAGTCCTCATGAAGATGATCTTCTACCGGTAATGCCATGGCTCTTGTCTTATTTATTTTTGCTGGCTAAGCTGTACATCGAACGAATGAACAACCACCTCTAAATGACTAAAATATACCCTCGAGGTATATTTACTCAACAAATATTTGCCATGGACGCAAAAAAATTAGGAAAAAAAATCAAACTCGCACGCGTAGAACACGACATGACGCAAGGCGACCTCGCCGAAGCAATCGGCGCCCTGCAAAAGAGCATTTCGCGCTATGAAACGGGACTTTCTCTTCCTTCTCTCGAAACCCTAGAAAAAATCGCCAAAGCCTTGAAGAAACCTTTCGGATACTTTTTAGATGAATGAAATGTGAATAATTTTGGAAAAACATGTTTAATGCGCTTGACTACATTTGTAAGACTGTTCTTGCCCTTTTGATTCTAGCCATGTTTTTTGGACTTGTCATTGACCTCTTTTTGAGGAGACTTCTTCAATGAGCTCTGCTTTGATCTCTTGGGAGGGCATGTTTGGAATGTTTTTTTTATTTATTTTCTGTTTTTGCATTTTGGTCAGAGAAAGGATCTCAAGCATAGCATTTTCCTTCACAAAGGGATTTCAGGCTACCCTTCTAGATATCAGTAACAAGCAACATGAAATCGAAATAATACAAAGTGAACTATGCCGAATGCGAACTTCCTTTCGTGAGGTTAGTATTACTTATATGGGAATGTTTATACAGCAAGTTGAAAATTCTCAAAGGTGGGCAGGATGGACGGAACGGGAATTAAGCAAGATGAATTATGCAGTCGAAAAGCTTGCGCAGAGTTTAAGTGTAGACGATAAAGAGAGACGACAGATTCATCGCGCCCGTGCACGTTGGAATCTCATAGATGCTGCAATTAGTATATTCGATTCGATGGCAGTTATTGCCTATCCAAAAAATAACCAAGAAGCTGTACAGAAACATCAGCAACTTAGAGATGGATTAGACAAGCAATGGAAGGAAAAAGATATTGTGGAACCTTCTTTTTTGAGAGAAATGTTGAGTGATATTAATTGCTCCAATGAACAAAAATCAAAAATTTCAGGCGACATTGATATCTATGAAAAATCATTAACGGAGACATTTCTTTAAAAAGTTAATCACTTGGAATAAATTGCGACTTTTTTGGTATTCATATATTCATGCGTATGTGTGTCGGCTGATACAGGTATTGCTGAAAGCCAGAGAACACCTTGCCAATCTCTGCTGGTTGTCCGAGTTTTACAACAGCGTCAGCGAGGGAGTTGTGATACTTGAGCAGCAATAAGGGAGTATGAGCTTTTCTTGGTCAAGCTCTTCAACTCCAACGTTAATGTAGTGCGACAGCACAAAGTCGAGAAAGACTTGCTGGTTGTTGTTGAATTGCTCGCTGATATTCAACCCTGGCCCTTGCGGCGCGTTCTTCACGGGTCATGGTGGGCAGGGCATAGGCGACATGGGCCAAACGTCGAACAAGGTCGCTCTTCTCGGCGTCGATGATCTTTTGCATTCGCAAGTCGTTCGTGACCAAACCCATTCTCAGCGAGTCCCTGCACGAGTTTCTTCCGCGTTTCGGGGTGCTCCATAAGGTGCGGAGTTCCGCCTCATTCTTTGAAGAATCCTGGGCAGCTCGCCAAAAGGCAGTTCCATGAACTGCTGGGCGGACATTGGCTGTTCCGTCCGGATTCCAGAATGTGGTAGATGTCATATGCTGAATGTTGCGTTCCTTGTCGTCAGCGAGTTTCACTTTAACGCTTTCCCTTTTTCTACATGCGCAGTAGGGCTCATTGCCGAAATACGGCAAGGGACATTCACCAGGTCGATTGCCATAAAACGGGAAGAAGCAGGGTTTTGGATGCAAGCATCTTACGCACATTCGCAAGGATAGTAGCCGCATTTGGAGCAGGGATCCGTCTCCTCTTGGCGCGCCATCCCATCAGGGTCATTGGAAATGGTGATGGGCTTTCACGAAAGTCATAGATCGTGAAAATAGCCCTGTCCATCATAGAGCCCAGTGTGCCGCGTCCAATGATCTGCTTGAACTCAATCATCGAGTTGATCGGCCGCATGCAGGACGATGTTGCGAATGTTGCGGGCGTCCACGCCGGTTGAGAGCTTCTGAGAAGTGGTAAGGATAGTCGGGGTGGTCTTCTCGTTGTCTTGAAATTCGCGAAGGCGCTGATCGCCGAGCGTTCCGTCGTGCGCTGTGACCCGATGGCAGTAGTTGGGGTCTTTGCTGGCCTTTATCTGGTTAATTAGGTCACGCACAGCCAGCGCA
>CAWDOQ010000020.1:0-8915 GCA_963804085.1 Chlamydiia bacterium
AGCTATCTGGCTCTTAGGAGTCAATCGAGAGCCCTGCTATGAGACCTCTAATAATTACCATTCTGCTCGGATGGTCTATGGCGGGCTGTCAGGTAGGGCCAAGGTACCATCCCTCCGAAACCAGCGTTACCGATTCTTGGAAAAGCGGGGGCATGGCGGCAGCTCGAGTGGAGCCTCAGCTACAAGTAAAGTTTTGGTGGGAAGTTTTTGAAGATACCAAACTCACTGGCCTGATCGATGAGGCCATAAACGACAACCCCTCACTTGCTGCAGCCTCACAGAGAATAGAGCAGGCAAGAGACTTTGCCAAAATCGCCAAGTCTCGTCTTTTTCCACAACTTAACTTGGACCCCTCTGCAAGCACCGGACCCCTTAGAGTTCACACTTTTGGTACTACTTCAAATCCGCCCCCTACCTTGGTAAAGGACCATATCAACCAGTACATTTTGCCTCTCACTTTGCTCTACGAGTTTGATTTTTGGGGTAAATGGAGAGGGCAATATAAATCCGCGAAGTTTCAAGCAGAAGCTGAAGCCGAAGCTTATCAAACAGCGCTGCTGCTTCTCTGTACCGACCTTGCAAATGCCTACTTTCAGCTGCGGATCCAGGATGCCGATATCAAGATTTTGAAAGAGATCTTAAAAACGCGTGAAACCGCTCTTGGCATCCAGCAATCTCGCTATGATACTCAACTGATCGACTACTCTGATGTCTCCGTTTATCAAACGGACTATTCGACGATCGAATCGGAGTACTATGATGCCTTGAGAAAACGGGCCCTTTTTGAAAACCAGATCGCGGTGCTAGTCGGTAAATCCCCTTCCGAGTTCAAGCTCGATCCCATGCCGCTTAAGACGCTACCTCCTCAGATTCCCGTGGCGATCCCTGCAAAAGTGTTACTCCGCCGTCCCGATTTGAGAGAGCAGGAGCGCAGGATGGCTGCCGTCCATGCCGAGATCAACGTCGCCTACTCCTCCTACTTTCCCTCGCTTGATTTGACTGGCGCACTGAACATTCTTTCGCACAGCTTCTTTAAAACCGCCAAAAACACCTGGCTAATCGGAAGCAACCTAGTCGAAATCCTTTTTGATGCGGGAGGAAGAAGCTCAAACGTAAAGATGGCGACTGCAAAATTCAATGAAGCACTCTCTACCTATCGAGCCAAGACCTTGACCGCGTTTCAGGAGGTGGAAGACTCTCTTTCCGGCTTAGATTGGATTACGCATGAGATGGACTCTATCGACAATGCGATCGATGCGACAAAAATTGCCTATCAGATCGCTCTTGATCGCTACAAATTTGGCCTCGCGAGTTATCTAGGCGTTGCCAATAACGAGCGGATAAGCCTCGACAAGCAACGCGTATACCTTCAACTGCTAAGCCAACGCTATCTCTTCACGCTCCACTTGATTAAAGCTATGGGCGGAGGGTGGGAATAAGTTATGTGGATTGTAAAGCTTGCACTTTCTAGACCCTACACCTTCGTGGTCGCCTCTCTTGCAATCCTTGTCTTTGGGATATGGTTCACATTTCGCGTTCCCAAAGATGTCTTTCCGAACATCAATACACCCGTTGTCAGCGTGGTCTGGTCTTATGCCGGAATGACAGCCAAAGAGTTTGAAGAGCGGATCACCTCGTTTAGCGAGTTCTCTCTTTCCAGCACGGTGAATGGGATCGAACGGATCGAATCGCAGACGCTGAATGGTCTTGCCCTGATCAGACTCTATTTTCATCCCGATACGGAGATCCAAGCAGCGATGGCGCAAATCACCGCCACCTCGCAAGAGATTTTAAGACGATTGCCCATTTCGATCACACCGCCTGTAATTTTGCTCTACTCTCCCTCCACCGTCCCAATCGTTCAGGTGATGATCTCAAGCGACAATGTGCCTGAGCAGAATCTCTACGATTACGCCTCTTTTCGTCTGAGACATTTGATTTCGACAATTCAAGGATTGACTCTGCCGCCTCCCTTTGGAGGAAAGGTTCTTGAGCTGATGGTCGACACCTATCCGGATGCACTTCAAGCGCGAGGACTCTCTCCTGCCGACGTGCAAGCTGCCATCAACCGGCAAAACATCATCATTCCCACAGGCGATGCAAAAATCGGCAGCATCGACTACTTCATGAACTCCAACAATACCCTCGACAAACCCGAAGAGTATAACGAGATCCCTATCGCTGTAAAAGATGGCGCGATCGTCTATTTAAAAGATGTGGGATTTGCGCATGAGGGGTTTCCTCCACAGATCAACATCGTACGCGATCAGGGCAATCGTGCGGTCCTACTCACCGTATTAAAAAATGGAAACAGCTCCATTTTAAAGATCATCGATGAGTTGAAGGAGCTTTTACCCACTCTGCGCGCCTCGGCTCCCAAAGGGATTGAAATCGATCTTCGCTCGGATCAATCGATCTTCGTCAAAGAGGCGATTGGCAACGTTTTTAAAGAGGGAGTACTAGCCATTTTGCTCGTCGGTATACTCATCATCTTCTTCTTAAGAAGTTGGATCAATACAGCTATCGTCGTCATCTCCATTCCTCTTTCCATTTTGGGCACGATCATTTTTTTAGACCTGATGGGCTACTCCTTGAACTTGATGACACTCGGCGGACTTGCTCTTGCAATTGGAATCCTTGTCGATGACGCGACAATAACGGTCGAAAACATCCACCGCAACCTCGCTTTGGGAAAACCTTTGGACCAAGCGGTCTATGATGGCTCTCATCAGATCGCCGTCCCAATATTTGCCTCTTCTCTTTCTATTTGCATCGTCTTCTTGCCGATCGCCCTGCTTGTGGGCCCCTCCAAGCTGCTCTTTGTCCCTTTTGCCTGTTCTGCTATGGTAGCTATCGGCTTCTCCTACTTCTTCTCGCGGACCCTTGTCCCCGTGCTGATCAAGTATTTGTACAAAGAGAGCCAGATAAAGACGGTTCCCTTCTTTTCACGTCTACAAGCGAAGTATGAGAGAGCTCTTACGTGGGGCATAGACAACAGAGGCACGCTCTTCGCCTTTTTTGGCATCGTTTTTTCCAGCGTTCTCTTTCTTTTGCCCTTCATCGGGACAGATTTCTTTCCCTCTGCAAATGCCTATCAGTTAAGGCTGCATGTCAAAGCGCCTACCGGGACAAGGATCGAGGTCACAGAAGAGCTCTTTGGAGATGTCGAAGAGGAGATCAAAAAGCTCCTATCTAAAGAGGAGATCCTCTCCATTTCAGACAACATTGGAGTTAACCCCATCGCTTATGCGATCGCGTTTGGCGATAACGCCACACTTGGCACGTGGGATGGAGAGATCCTCATCGCTCTTAAACCCACCATAAAGCATAAAATTGGGTATTATAAAGAGAAGATGCGAAAGCATTTACATCAGAGTTTTCCCGAACACACCTTTTTCTTCCAGCCCGCCGATCTGATCAGCCAGATCCTCTATTTTGGACTGCCCACCCCCATCGATGTCAAAGTGATCGGCTACGACGATAAGAACAACTTAGAAATCGCAAGGGAGCTCGTCGACCGGATTTCGCGCATTCCGGGTGCAGTCGACGTCCATCTGCACCAAGACGTCGACGCTCCCGAACTGTTCATCAAAGTCAACCGTCTTTTGCTCTCACAACTCAATATTATGCAAGATCGCATCGCAAGTAGTCTATTGATCACCAATAGCGACGGCACCGTGGTGACTCCCAATTATTGGATCAATAGAGCAATGGGGCTTCCTTATCTCATCTCAGTCCAAACCCCTAAATATCGCACAGATAGCATCGAATCTCTCATGCGCACACCCATCTCCTATCCCGGCATAGACCTGTTAGGAACTCTTAGCACAGAGCCGCAATTGCCTTCGGGCAGCATCCTCCCTCCGCTTGAGCGGAGGACAGCAGAACTGTTAAGCAACCTAGCAACAGTAGAACGTAGAACAACCCCGGGCGTCGTAAATCACTACAATATTCAACCCACTTTTGATATCTATGCAAATATACAGGGGTCTGATTTGGGAAGCGTTTCTGCTAAAATTCAACCGATCATCAATGAATTACAGAGGAAAATGGCACCCGGAAATGAGATCCGTCTTATGGGGATAGCAAACACTATGCATGATTCGTTTAAGATGTTAGGACTTGGTTTGATTGCGAGCATCCTCCTGATATATTTTATTCTCGTCATCAACTTCCAATCCTGGGTCGATCCCCTTGTGATCATCTTTGCGCTTCCGGGAGCTCTTTCCGGCATTCTCTGGGCTCTTTTTCTAACGCACACCTCCATCAGTATCTCCTCATTAATGGGAGCGATCGTTGCGATGGGGCTTGCGACCGCCAATAGCATTCTCGTCATCACCTTTGCAAATCAAGAGCTCCTCCAAGGAAAAAGCCCCAAAGAGGCAGCCATTTCTGCTGGTAAGATCCGCCTGCGCCCCGTACTCATGACGGCGCTTGCCATGATCTTCGGCATGCTTCCCATGGCTTTTGGAATAGGCGCAGGAGCGGAGGCGCAAGCTCCTTTAGCAAGAGCCGTGATCGGAGGCCTTCTTGTCGCCACACTTTCGACACTCTTTTTGGTCCCCGCCATCTTCTCTTTCGCGCGCAAAAAGCCCAACCCTTATCTGGAGGTTCGATGATAGATAAGCGGTTCAAAGTTCTCGGCGGCACACTTCTTTTTCTTTTAGCTCTCTTTTTGCCTTGCTACTTGGTCTATCGCTCGCACGCAAGGCATGCCATGGCATTTACCCATGAAGCGGCCAGGTCCCCTTTAGTGCGCACGATGAAAGTACAGGTTGAGAATAAAGACACCGAACTTGTACTACCCAGCTTTCTCAATGCGATCAACATCACCCCCATATGGGCAAGGACCAATGGCTATCTGGTCAACTGGTTTGTCGATATTGGAGATAAGGTCTGTGAAGGAGATCTGCTCGCTTCTATCGATACCCCCGATGTGGATCAGGAGGTGGTACAAGCAGAAGGAGATTTAGGGGCAGCTCTTGCCAAAGAGAATATCGCAAGAGTCACTTTAGAGCGCGGATTACAACTCTACCGGCATAATCCCGAAGCGATATCGAAAGAGGAGGTCGATCAAATGATCGCCACCCACACGCAAGCTCTTGCAGATATAGAAGCTGCAAAAGGACGTTTAGGGCGATTTAAATACCTGCAAGGATTTAAAAATATCTATGCCCCTTTCGATGGAACAATCATTGAAAGAGATGTCGATATCGGCTCCCTCATCAGCGCAGGCAGCAACAACTACGCGCAACAGATGTTTCAAATCGCCAAATCCGACATGCTCCGCGCTTTTGTCGACGTGCCCCAAAACTTACTTCCATCTCATCAAAGATGGCTTGGAAGCAGAGATCACCATCCCCCAATTTCCCAAAAAAATATTCATCGGAAGAATTAATAGAAACGCAGCCGCATTGGACCCGACAGCGCGCACCCTACTCACACAGGTAAATATTGACAATGCGCAAGAGGAGCTTCTCCCGGGACTTTACGCCGAAGTGAAGTTCAAGTTCAAATCGGAACAAAACAGCTTCATCATCCCGATCGAAGCCCTCATCATCCGCTCGGGTCCGCCCTACGTCGCACTCATCGATGCACAAAGCAAAGTCCGTCTCCAAGAGGTCAAAATTGGAAGGGATTACGGAGCAACCGTTGAAATCATCGAAGGGCTCTCCGATGGCGATGAGATCATCTCTCACACAAACGATCGCATCAAAAATGGCATCGAAATTAGGAGAGCCACGCAGTGGCGACACTAATCTAAACAAGCTTGATCATGCGGCCATAGCCGAGAAGCTCACGCACCTTTGTGACGACAGGCACCACGACCAGCGACAGAAACTCGTTCAAGAGCCACAAGAAGGGTGCGATAAGTATAGCGATGACTACGCAGGTCACTCCGGCTGCATTTTGTAAAAATTCGGGTAAACAGCTGAGATGCTCCTCAGGGCTGAGCAAACTGACGGGGTTGATCATGTAAAGCTTCTCTCGCAGCCATAAAGCAAAAGGAATTTCTTCTAAACCCTTCTTATCTACGCCGACTACATTTATGTAGTCCATGTCTGACCTACCCACATATCCAAAAAGATACCCACAACCGAACCAAGAGAAAATAGATGTTGGATCGCTAAAAGGCTTACAGAGCCAGTTTTCATACGTAAAGTAGTAGTCATATACATCTTCTGGAAAGGTCTTGATCGGATTGGATCGTAAATCGATGAAACTATTGACTAGAGGCATTTTAGGAATACACTCAAATCGATTAGCTGAAAAACTCACGGTATCCAGATGTTTTAAATTATAGATCTCTTTGGGGACACAGCGGATCTGATTACGGTCTAAGTAGAGCTCTTGAAGCATTGGAAATCTTGCAATTTCGAGAGGAATCCCTGTAAGCCCTCTTTCATACATGTCAAACTGTTGAACTAGATTAATGGTTGCAAGGTTTGCAGGATTATCTAAATAAGCGCGAATCTCTCCTGCCGTTTTTGGAAAATCGGGCGCATAGTCATTAAGCCCGAGCGCACGTGCAATTCCTTCCTGCCCAGCTTCTGGTCGCCACGCTTCCTCTAAGTTGTCGTCCTGCTCTAAAGCATCCTGGAACAAATACATTGCCCCGATGGCAAAGCGGGCGCGGCCGTAGGAGCCGGCAAAAGCAGGCTGTGCAGCTATAAACGCATCATAGAAAGTCGAGGTAAGAAAGGCTTCGCGCTGCGTATTTAGAAGCTTTTTAAAGCAGAGAGGAAGCGGATCAGTAATCGCCGCAACTTGCTTTTCTAAAAGCGGATTGCTTCCCAGCACTCGCCACTCCAGCTCCTGCGCTTTCTTAGTCCAAGCAGCGAAGGCCTTGCTCACCTGCGCGTGCGTTACCTCTGGCGTGAAAGCTAAAATCGTTTTGCCTACATCATAGGAAAGAGGAGTCATATCAATCTAACCTCATCATGCGGCCATAGCCGAGCAGCTCGCGCACCTTGGTGACGACAGGCGCCACGACCAGCGACAGGAACTGGTTGAGAACCCACAGGACGGGGGCAAGAATTACGGAAATAGCAAAGCATGTGTACATGGCTATCTGTTTTACAAGGTTGGGCTCTCTGCTAGGAATGTCATTACGATCAATTCCCACTACCAGCTGAAAAAGATTAGGAATGAGAAGCTTTTCCCTGAGCCATAAAGCAAAGGGGATCTCTTTTAAATATTCCTTGGACACGCTGATATAGCCGTTACTGTAGCGGTTTGAGAAAGGAAAAAGGCTAAGCATAAACAATACTTCGCATGCGCCGTTAGCATCCAAAGGCTTTCCTAACCAGTTCGATAGGGAAAAGCAACGGTCATAATCCTCTTCAGAAAATACAGTGATACGATTGTTGGAAGAAAAGTAACCTGCTTGAGTGCAGCGGAAGAGAATATCGGGAATGTGATCGAAGCAATTATCAGAAAGATTCAGCCCATGCAGCTCTTTCAGATTAGCCACCTCTTTGGGAACCTTGTGAATCCGATTCTCGGATAGCCAAAGATAATGAAGCCTTGAAAATTTGGCAATTTCAACAGGAATGCCTGTCAGTTGGAGCTCGGATAAATTTAAGTCTCCAACATCATTAATCACTGCTTGATGAGCAGGTTTATCTAGATAAGCGCGGATCTCTTTTGCCGTTTTAGGTAAATCTGGGGCATGGCGCTTGAGCCCGAGCGCATACCTTATGCCCCTATAATCCTTGCCAACCCAAGCTCGCTCCAGATTCCCGTCCTGCTCCTTGGCATCGGCTAGAAGAAACCCCGCTCCTTTTTCAAAGCGCGTGTGCGTGTAAGAGCTGGTAAAAGCGGCTTGCCTTCTTATAAATGCATCATAGAAAGTGGACGTAAGAAATGCTTCTTTTTGCTCTGTAAAGAGCCTCTTAAAGCAAAGAGAAATTTCGCCTTGGATTGCAGCAACCTGCTTTTCTAAAAGCGGGTTTTTTGCCAGCGCTTGCCACTCCCTCTCCATGAGTTTTTTATTCCAAACGGCAAAAGCCTTGCTCACCGCGTTATAGGAGACTGTTTGCGGCAAATAGGATAGAACCTCTCTGCCGAGAGTGTCTGGAAGCTTGAAAGTGATCGCTTGCGTCATGTTAGCCTAGCCTGATCATGCGACCCCAGCCGAGAAGCTCGCGTACCTTGGTGACGACAGGCACGATGGCCAGCGACAGGAACTGGTTCAGAAGCCAGAGTGGAAGAGCGAGAATCAGCGTAATTACCATGCATGTCAATACGACTGTCCATTTTAAGCAATCGGGCATCCAGTTCAGATCATGCTCGACATCCCTCCCAAATAGGTTCCCCAAATTGGGAATGACAAGTTTTTCACGTAGCCATAAGGCAAAAGGAATCTCTTTTAACTGCTTCTTCGATAAGAGGATATTATTGTTTCCGTAATGGTACTCCTGAACGTTAAACAAGCTAAACAAATAACCCATCTCAAGGCAAGCCCAGTTGGAGTCACAAAAACGTTGACCCAGCCAGTTTTCGACTGAGAAGCAGTGGTCATACATCTCCTAGAAAAAACTGTGATGGGATTTTGGCGTAAACCAGTAAAACCATTATACCGTATGAGAATTTCAGGAATGCGATCGAATCGATTCTCACCCAGATGCAAGAGTTGCAGATTTCTTAGATTAAGGATCTCTTTTTGGAACATTTCGGATCCGATTTTGCGTGACTGGCAATTCGACAAGCATCGGAAATTTCTCAACTTCCGGAGGGATGCCTGTAAGTTCGAAATCCCATAAATTTAACCTGAAAACTCCGTTAATCGTTCCTTGGTTGACAGGGTCATCTAGGTAAGCACGGATCTCGATTGCTGTTTGTGGAACACCAGGTGCGCTAGGATTGAGCCCGAGCTGCCATGCAATTCCCCTTAGGAGTTTACCATGCCAAGC
>CAWDOQ010000021.1:0-12168 GCA_963804085.1 Chlamydiia bacterium
TGTATTTGTATTGAGAAAGAAATGCTAATGTCTTTGACAAAGTTTTTGGAAAATGCTGGAGTTGCTCCTGAGGAGAAAATATGATGAAATACAAAGGGTGTTTTGGCCACGTCGAGAATAAGGGGATGGGTGTGAGTTTAAACTCTTTTATCACTCAGACGCTATTTCAGGTTTCGCATTAGCTCTGACTACGAGGACTTCATGAAAACAAGGTGTGAATGTTATGACATATCCGATAAGTGATTCCGGCTCTGATCCAGGCCGTTTTTCTCCCCCACCAAATCCGGGTCTTTACCGTGAACTTAAAAGCATCTCCATGGATCCTCCCCCTGCTGAGCCAGAGAAGTGTTGCACTTGCTGCGACACGCTTTCAGCAAAGTTGAAAGCGATCTTCGAAAGATGTGTGCAGCTTTATCGAGAGCTGTGATCGCACTCCTGAGGGGAAATTAGAAAGGGACACCGGATGCGCGTGGCCATGGCAGCACTTGGGTAGGGGATTCCCGCAGTCAAATCAGCATTGGAGCCTTGTCGAGATAAATCTCCTATTGATCTTATAATTGAAGAGTTCATAAGAAGAAACTTGCTGAAAATCTAGAGCTTTATCTAAAATCTTTCTCATCGTTGAAAGAATCAGATTGATTTTTGATTTTTCAGCTGAAACCTCATTGGTTATTTGCCCTTGAATGGGTCCAGCATCTTGAATGAGAAATTAAGGTTGAATCCGGGTGGCTTGCTTGAGCCATAAGTAAAACTGACGTTGGAAAGCGTAGTCCTTGAAAGTCAGTAATTATTAACAATTTTATGGGTTATTTTTTATGTCATTTAAATTTACAAACAAAGCTCTAGAAACTATTCATGCAGAAGCGGAAAAGGAAATATCTACCCGCTTATCTCAACTTGATGCGGTATCTGCCGATATCAAAACTTTAGAACAAGTATTATCTAAGGCTGCGATATCCATGAAGTACACATATTGTTATCTTGAAAAAAGTGATGAAAGATCCTACGGTGTAGAAACAACCACAACGGACACAACGAAATCCATTGTATGGAACCCGGATGAAAAACGATTGTATCATGAAGTGCACGCTGAAAAAATCACAAGTTGTATGGAAGGATTTTGTAGAAGAGACGATGAACTTCAAGAGTTCAAGCCTTTAATCGAAACAAAGGCTGAAGTGCGTTTAAAAATTAAGGACGAATTGCCTTCTTTTTTTGAGCAAATTATGATTGCCCTTAAAGAAAGTCAAGGTCAAGAAAGAGTGAGAGATTTCTCACCCCTCATAAAATTATTTAAACTCATGTAATATCTAAAGTTGCAGAGAGCATGTTGCCAGCTGGGAGTGTGCTCTTTCTTTGTTTTTTCCCTAAAAGGAGCTTGAGTAAAAAGCGTAAATTGAGCATTATCGTTTCTCTTGTAGGAGTACATTGACTTGTTCACTTACAAATCACAAAGTGGGTGGTGGATCCTTTCTAGGTCTACTGTCTTGATTGCTTAAAACCCAAGATTGATTTCCTTAAAATTTGCAGATTGATCCAGCACCAATTTTTTGGCTCTGGTCATGTTTATAAAATTATGCGCACTTAACACAGAGGCGATATGAACTTTGCAATGATTTTGAGTGTCTTATTTATGTGCATGACGGTTTGTTGGGCAGGATACTCTTGTTTACAATTAAAATATCCAGGAAGGGGAATACAAGTGATCGAGAATATTTTGAAAAAAACGATGCCTTTTACAGAAGCAATAAAAGTTCTTCAAGAAGGAAATCGAATCAGGCGAAAACCTTGAGAGAAAGGGTTATGCAAAAGTAACCATTATCGAAGGCAAAGACAAAAGAGAAAGATATGGGACTTATTGGGTGACTGATCGCGCAGTCTCCGATTACTGCTCATTTTCTCTGAACGATGTTTTGGCAACAGATTGGATCATTGACGAATAAGGAGTCCGTATGACTGAATTTCTAGGGAAATTAAGTGAGTTGATGAGCAAAGATTTCTTCTTTTGGTTTTGCGCATTATCTGGTAGCGGGTTGTTTATCATCCAAATTCTACTGACTCTCTTGGGGGTTATGGATCAGGATGACCTTGATGACAATACAGAACTGGATGCTGGCAAAGTCAAATGGTTGTCAAAACAGGCCATCACAGGCTTCCTAATGATGTTTGGGTGGTCAGCTCTAGCTTGCAAACATGAGCTGGGTTTCGGCGAAGCGCTTTCCTTGACGTTTGCGTTTGCTGTTGGTGTTTTAACGGTTTTGATCACGGGTTCCAATTTTAAAGCGGCTAGAAAGCTCCATAGTAGCGGAACTGTTTTTAGGCTTGAAGATGCGGTAGGGAAAGAAGCCGTTGTATACCAACGTATCCCCAAAGAGGGGATAGGTAAGATCTCAATCGCACTGAATAACATGACTCACGAAATAGATGCTGTCTCTTTGAATGAAGAGCTAGCGTCTTTTGTATCTGTTCAAATTATTAAAAAACTGGACGACAAAACAGTTGTTGTCGTCCCAATCAAAAAATAGGGGTTTTATGAATTTTTCATTTTTAAATACTACGGTAATCGGGTTTCTTTTCTTTGTCTTTTCAATAGTCTTTTTCCTCGCGAAACTGTATCGAAGATGTCCTTCGAACAAAGTGCTCGTCGTCTATGGACGTGTAGGTGGAAGCAAAACCGTGCAGTGCTACCACGGTGGCGGCACATTTGTTTGGCCTCTCATTCAAGGTTCTCAATTTTTAGATCTAACGCCTCGCACGATCCATATCCCGTTAAAGGGGGCGCTGTCGCATCAAAATATCCGCGTCAATGTTCCTAGTACCTTTACCGTAGCGGTAGGGCTCACCCCTGAGATCATGAACAATGCCGCAGTGCGCCTACTCGATTTGGATCACAATGGGATCGAGTCGATGGCCACGGAAATCATTATCGGACAATTGCGTCTGACTGTTGCATCTCTCCGCATTGAGGAGATCAACCAGGATAGAGAACGTTTCTTGGAATCCATTAAGAAGAACATTGAGCCGGAGCTTCACAAGATTGGCCTCACCCTGCTCAACGTGAATATTACAGATATCACCGATGAATCTGCATACATTGAGAGCATCGGGAAAAAGGCCTCTGCTACGGCTGTCAACCAAGCTAAAGTTGATGTCGCTGAACAAGAGAAGCAGGGAGATATTGGAAAATCTCTTGCCGAAAGAGACCGTCGTGTTTCTGTTGCATCTTACAATGCAGAGGCAGTGAAGGGAGAGAACGACTCTAAAGCACAGATTGCCCAGACGAATGCGATCTTAGCAAAAAGAAGCTGAGGCTTCACGACGCAGCCAAGTTGCTAAACAGCAAGCCGAGGCAGAAATCCAAAAAGCTCGCGCTTTAGCACAAACTCAACTTTTAGAGGCTGAGCAAGTGGTTCCTCAAGAGATCCAGAAGAAAAAGATCCAAATTGAGGCAGAAGCTGAAGCACAACGCAATGTCTTGATCGCAAAAGGGGAAGCGGAAGCTATTCTCGCGATCAAGCAAGCCGAAGCAGCCGGTATTCAGAAGCTGCTCGATGCGAAAGCGCAGGGGTACAAACAACTCGTTGCCGCATGTGGGAATGATGCTAAGAGCGCTTCCACGATGCTTTTGATTGAAAAGCTCGAGGAGATCGTCAAGCTTCAAGTCGAAGCTATTAAGAACATCAAGATCGATAAGATCACGGTGTGGGATAGCGCAAATGGAGGAGGAGAAGGCGGTGATAAGAAGGGCTCTTCTACCTCGAATTTTCTCAGTCAGATGGTGAAGTCTTTGCCTGCTCTACACGATGTTGCGGGGATGGCAGGACTTGAAATGCCAGAGTATCTGGGAAGGATGAAAGAACTTTCTGAAAATGTTGTTAAAAGTTCACCAGTTGGCAAAGAAAATGGCTGATTCTACCTCAGAAATTAGCAGGGATGTTCTGATGAAGGGAAATAAAAAACTATTGCTCAAAGATTATCCCCAGTTGGTTGCGGAATGGCATCCAACTAGAAATGAAGGTCGTTCAATTAAAAGTCTTTCCGCGGGCAGCGGCCAAAAGGTTTGGT
This sequence comes from Chlamydiia bacterium, assembly GCA_963804085.1. Taxonomy (GTDB): domain Bacteria; phylum Chlamydiota; class Chlamydiia; order Chlamydiales; family Rhabdochlamydiaceae; genus CAWDOQ01. The sequence goes on from CAWDOQ010000021.1 coordinate 4,066, forward strand.
GGAAATGCCCTTGTGGAGATGAGCATGAATGGGAAGCTTCTGTATACGAGCGCTCACAAAGAGGCAGGGGGTGTCCGTATTGTTCCGGTAGACGTGCAACAAAAGCAAATAGTTTTGGAATACGTAGACCGGATCTACTCGAAGAGTGGCACCCAACAAAAAACAAAGGAATTTCTCCTTTCAAAGTAACTCCTTTTAGCGGTCTTAAGGTGTTTTGGTTTTGCAAGAAGGGCAAGGGTCATGAATGGGAAGCATCCATTGGCTCAAGAACAAGTGGTAACGGATGTCCATATTGTTCCGGGCATAAGGTGTCATTGGAAGAAAGTCTTGCGACTAAATACCCCGTGCTTGCAATACAATTCGACCCAATTAAAAACCATGGATTATCGGCTTCGGAAATTTCACCAAATCATCGCAAGCCTATTTGGTGGATTTGTGGTCAAAATCCAACGCATTCTTATCAATCTGCTCCTATAACAATGTGCAAGCAATTTGATCGTGGAGTAGAAAATTCCTGCCCTGAATGCAGTAGTTTAAAAACAATATATCCGAACCTGGCAAAACAGTGGCATCCAACTAAGAATCTTCCGAATACCCCCGATATAATCACAGTCGGGTCAAATTTGGAAGCAGTGTGGGTTTGTGAAAAAGACCCGTCGCATGAATGGCAGCAACAAGTAAAAATCCGGGTTCAAGCTTTAAAAACTAATGTAACACGAGGAAGCGAATGCCCTATTTGTCTTAAACGTCTAGCAACAGAAAACACCCATCTAGGGAAAACCCATCCAATTTTGGCTCAAGAATGGGATCACGAAAAAAACGATCAAAATGGCTTATTCCTCAATCAAGTGACAAGCATTTCTAGATCTACTGCATTTTGGATATGCTCTAAAAATCCTTCTCACCGTTGGAGTGCTATTATCCGAGATCGAGCCGGCAGTAATAGAAAAAAGGGGTCAGGATGTCCATATTGCACAAACAAAAAAATAAGCAGCGACAATAGCCTGGCAGTAAGTCGTCCTGATATCGCAAGAGAGTGGCATCCTCAAAATAATGGCTCCTTGACACCTTATGATGTCTCAGCTGGTAGCAATAAAAAAGCTTTCTGGGAGTGCGTTAATGATCCTGCTCATGTATGGGAGGCGCATATCTATTCGAGGACTGGAAAAGGCGGTAGAGGATGCCCGTATTGTGAAAGATGGACGATTGAACGCATACGCCTTTTCGTGAAATCACTAGCCAATCACATCCATAATCTAACTCCCGCTGAATGGTTTGTTCTATTTGAACGAAGTGGGGTACTAAACAGTCATGGGCAAGCTAAGGCAATTGCAAAAGCTATCCAGTCCAGGTCGGTTTCTGGTGAGGAATTGCTTGCTTTTTCAGAAGGACGACCTTCTGTGGTTGAAGGTATTTTAACAGAGGCTCAGCAAGAAGATCATAACAAAGATGATTCCCTTGTAGTTCCTGACAGTTTTGAGGAACAGCGAGCAAATGATGTAGATCCATTGAATGTTTTACCAAATATTCAAGCAGGAGCTGCTCTTGCAGCATTAGATAAAATGGCGTCTGTTATCACAGACGAAGGTGCAGTCAAGTTCTTTATCGCGTCCGCAAAATTGAAGGTTTGGCAACATGCTTCTATTGACGAAGAAGGGGCTTTCCAACAAGTCAATGGTTTTCATGGTGATATCTATTCAGAAGAGGTCAAGCAAGCTTATATGGAGGAGTATCAAGGTGCTAAAGCTCTATATATTCCAAAACTTGCTGATACAAGCATCACCCCCAATCTGATGCAACGGTTAATTTGTTTTAAGGTTCTTAGGGAAAAAAGACTAGGCAACTGGTCTGGGGCAGGGGCAGGAAAAACATTATCTGCTGTAATTGCGTCAGAGGTCATTAAATCAAAGCTGACAGTCGTGATTTGTCCAAACAACGTGATCCCGGAATGGGAAAAGACCATCCCAAGAGTGTTTCCAGAATCAGAAGTTGTTGTTAAGGATTTTTATGCCTTTAGTCAGGCGCAGCTAACGAAACCGACTTACCTTATTTTGAACTATGAAGTTTTTCAGCAGCCATCTTGTAGAGCGAATTTAGAAAAACTGGTTGAGAAACATCGCATAGACTTTTGCGTGCTTGATGAGATCCACTTCACTAAACAGCGCGGACAAGCAAAAATGTCTATCAGAAAATCGAATATTTTTTGGTTCTTACAACAAATCCAAAAAGCTAATCTTGATCTTCATGTTTTAGGAATGTCCGCTACACCGGTGATAAATAATATATACGAAGGAAAAACACTTCTCGAGCTAGTTACGGGAGAGCCTCTTGATGCCATAGAAACTAAAAATACTATGCAAAATTGCATGGCTTTACATCAAATGCTGATACGATATGGCGTTAGAATTCGTCCTAAGTATTCTACTAGCCTTTCTATCAGAACCAGTGAAATCGATTGTCAAGAGGTGCTTCACGAAATAAAGCATCTCGGTAAGAAAGATATTTTGGGACTAGAGACAAGCCTAACGAAGGTCAAATTACCCATTATATTGCAGGAACTTCGCCCCAAAACATTGATCTACTGCCACTATGTCGATACTATCATTGACATGATCAAAGCCTCTATCAAAGAAGCCGGTTATAGTGTTGCTGTTTTTACAGGTCAAGAAAAAGACTCTTTGGAAAAGTTTACCAAGGGAAAAGTGGATGTACTTCTTGCCTCTCGCTGCATTAGTACTGGTGTCGATGGTCTCCAAAACGTATGTTCACGTGTCATTATCAGTTCGCTTCCATGGACCGGCGCTGAATTTGAACAGCTCATTTGTCGAGTTTATCGCCAAGGGCAGCCCAAAGAACAGGTAGAGATAATCGTTCCTCTGACATTTGTAGAATCAAAAGGGGAAAGGCGATCTTGGTGCCAAATGCGTTATGATCGGATTAAATACAAGAAGACGATTGCAGATGCCGCAGTTGATGGTATCATTCCCGAAGAGCATATTCGTAGCCCCGAACAAGCTTTTGAGGACCACATGGCATGGCTTCGAAGATTGGAAACTGAGAAAAAGTAGAATTATAAAAACTGAAATCACGGAGAGTTCCTGTTAATCCCGCCTATGACGAAGATTTGCTTAGGGGCAGACTTTCTTATTTGAGAAGCATTGATGGGATTTTGGAAAATTTAGAAGAGGGCGAAAAATGCTAACCGATTGGATTATTGAACAAATAACGAGCATAAATTTACCAACAATCGTTGTATCGATGGGTGGAAGCTGGGGATTAAGGGAATTAGTTGACTGGCTAAAACGACGTGATTTACAAACACAACAAGCTGATATGCAAAAAAATCTGCAACTACAGAAGGCCGAGATCGATCGTGAATTAGAAATCACAAAAGCCAAGTGTCAACGAGAAATGCAAATTGATTATCTACAAACGCAACTCAAAACCGCTTCTTTATATAAAGCATATCCTGAGTTGCATTGGGCATTCAAAGAGGCGGAAGGATCGGTATACCAATTGTTTTATCATTCGTCTGGGCGCCAAGATGAAACTTATAAAGTCTGGTGTGGTTTAACTCAAAAATTAGCCAAACATTCGTTATTTCTTGATGAGAAACTTCGGCTAACATGTGTTACTGCAAAAGATGCCTTGATGTCCGCTATCAGATCATATGATTCAATCGACACAGACGAGGCCAAGGATGTCTTAATGTCGGACATTCATACACAAGTTGATGCTGTAACCACTTTGATGCAAGCGAAGCTATTAGATGAAGAAACCATCAAAAATATGTAATAGATTAATAAAAGGATGTTAATCTCTTTGAGAAAGTTTTTGGAAAATGCTGGGGTTGTTCCTGAGGAGAAAATATGATGAAATACAAAGGTTACTTTGGCCATGTCGAATATGATGATGAAGCCAAAATTTTTCATGGAGAAGTTGTTGGGTTAAAAGACATCATAACCTTTCAAGGAAGAACAGTTGCAGAATTGGAAACAGCTTTCAAAGATTCTATCAACGACTATTTAGCTTGGTGTAAAAAGCGCAAAGAAAAACCAGAAAAGACATTTTCAGGAACATTCAATCTTCGCATACCTCCCGATCTTCACGCTAAACTGGCCCTTCAAGCAAAGGGGATGGGTGTGAGTTTAAACTCTTTTATCACTCAGACGCTATTTCAGGTTTCGCATTAGGCTGTGACTACGAGGACTTCATGAAAACAAGGTGTGAATGTTATGACATATCCGATAAGTGATTCCGGCTCTGATCCAGGCCGTTTTTCTCCCCCACCAAATCCGGGTCTTTACCATGAACTTAAAAGCATCTCCATGGATCCTCCCCCTGCTGAGCCAGAGAAGTGTTGCACTTGCTGCGACACGCTTTCAGCAAAGTTGAAAGCGATCTTCGAAAGATGTGTGCAGCTTTATCGAGAGCTATGATCGGCACTCCTGAGGGGAAATTTAGATTATTCCAAAAGGCCCGTGTTCTTTGGTCTTCTTGTTGCTCGATTCTGCAATGAAAGCGCGTCCCATTGTCTGTCCCCAATTGCGCGATGATAAGTAGTTTCTTCTGCTACCATAACCTTGATATGGAGGTTGCCATTAGGGTGATATACTTCCATTTGGGTCACTTTTCTGTGTTGGAAGTAGGCGAAGAACTTCACGGCAGCGGCTCCTGCACCAACTCCCGCACCGATCAATGTTGCTATTTTTGCGTAATAGACAAGGTCTGGATGGATTTCGGCTACCTTATGATAAGCATCAGATAATTTGTTTAGTGCTTGAGAGGATGAGAGGATTTTGATCGACATTTTTTCTCCTTTAAATTTGTACGACTACATGACCTGTACATCCCAATGAGGCCTTAACAGTTCTAGGCGTCTTTCAATAATTCTTCTCGCAGTGTTGTCCATCGATATATCTTGACGTTGACATACAACATTAGTGCTGGGGTTGGTAAGTGGCAGACCCAGATCTTCGCGACGTTTGAAATGCGCAAGAATTGCTTCTTGCTCAAACATGTATGAATGGCCGTCATCTGCTACTAAGATCACCGGCACGCGTATTAGAGTGTAGGTGAGAGGGCAAATATATTTTGCGAGAATGACGTCATTTTCAATGGGTGCGATGACATTGTTCTGGCAAACCTGCACGAAGGTCATAAAAGTTGGTGGGGGCCGCATGGGGTGCAGGAGCGGGATGGGGTACGTTGCCTGATAACTTTTTGATCGCAAGTGTTGTGCCTGAGAGACAATCACCCACGCTGAGTAGATCATGTTTTTTGATGATCCGGCTTGCTTCGGTGTCGGGATAGTAAGAGGTATAGGCTTTTACTCCCTTTACAGTGAGATCTATGTTGGTGGACATGTTTGAAAAACGGTCTCTTTGGCAGGATTCTTCAACAATGCTACCGCAAAACTCGGTGACGGTGCACATCGCCTGAATGTCGCGCGCTTTAGAGAGCTGTTCACTTAATTTTACATACTCGTTCACAGTCTCTTCTAGGCGCGACAGGGTAGAGTTCATTGTATTTGCTGCTTGCATCAGGTTTTCAGTGCCTGATAAACATTGGTTGCTGAGCATCGTTTGTAGTTCTACCGTTTTTTTTCCAATTCTCCCCAACCCTATAGATGCATTCAGCATATCCGTGGCAGAGTCTTCAGTGATATGTAGTTCTTTGGATTGAGCATTTATTTCGCTGAGCATTTTTTGTGCGAGAGGACTAGTTTTTGCAAGGACATCCGAAGCTTGTGAGGCGGCTTGGTTTAGTTCTTGACCTACCTGTTTAAGATTGGATAAGTCTCCATTCATTTTTCGTGCACAATCATTCGCTTTCTTTACCATAAGGTTTGTGCGCACATCCGTAACAAGCGCAACGGCTTCGACACCGGTAAGGAGAGCACTAGCACCCACTTTCACATAATCTACGGTGTGAGCGTTCGCATTAGCTCTGAGAGCTTGTGCGCTTGTGTATACTGTTTTTGTTTTGTCCATTACATGCAACGCACGTCCTGCCAAACCTATCCACCTGCATGCAGTAGTGATCATGGGGCTTACATACTCTGCAGCTTTCACGCAATTAGCAACCATTGTTGATGATGATGACATACACCCTCCCGAAAAAAGTTTTAAAAGATTTTGAAACGAGATCGTAAAGTTGTCAAGGCAGTAATTCTCATCTGTAATTCCAAAGAGCAGATGCGACTTTTCAATGGATATCTTTTAAGCAAAAAAGTTTCACTATTAAGAGTGGGGATGATAAGTCTTGATGAAAAGGAGAAAATGATGAATTACCTGCAGAAACTGGAAAACTCGCGAAGTTTAATCAAGGAGTCGCTAGGAAAATATTCCAAGATAACTTTGGGGTCCTCTTTTGGAAAAGATTCTATGGTGCTGCTCCACTTAACGCTATCGATCCATCCGGACATTCCTGTGTTTTGCCTGCTCTCAAATACTGAATTTCCCGAAACATATGCTTTTATCCGAGAGATGGTGATTCGTTATCACTTGAACTACAGAGAATATCTTTATGTGCAACGAGAAGGTGAAAAATGTTGCGGCAATCCCAAAGTAAAAATGGCACGCGAAGCGCTTAAAGGCTACGACGCATGGATTTCGGGCGTGAGAAGAACGGAAGGCATTACGCGGGCTAATTTCCAGCCAGTGGAAGAAAAAAATGGCCTCATCAAAATCAATCCTATTCTCGATTTCACTGAAGTGGATATCTGGCGATACCTCTCCTTAAATCGAGTGCCCACCAATCCGATGTATGCAAAAGGATACCGTAGCCTGAGCTGTGCCCGCTGTTCATCTCCTGAAGAAGATGAAACGGAAACTGAGCGTGAGGGAAGGTGGAAAGGGACACCGGATGCGCGAGGCGAGTGCGGCATACATACGCGCCCATTGCGTTCATGACCTTAAACCGACTGCTCCTACTGATTACTTCGCTATTACTGATTGAGATTCCACTGTGGGCTCAGATTCAAAATCACTACATCTTAGGCACGAATGGACTGAATTCTGCCGTGAAAGAGAAGGGAGTTAACCTCGCCGGTGTTTATACTTGGTATTACACGACTCGATTGAATAATCAGCACGGAGATAGGGTTGTTCCTTTAGGACGTAAAAGGCATTTGAATGTCCACTATCTGCAGGTTATCTTCTCTTATTTTTCCTCGTGGAAGATCCTTGGAGGCTCCTTTGGTTGCCAGATAGATGCTCCTTTCGAGACAAACTCCATAAGCTTCGTGGTGTTTGATCAGTCTTTTGATCTTCCGAATATCGGGTTGAAACTCTCCGATATTTACTTCGAACCAGTAGATGTACGCTGGCAATTTGATCGTCTCTATCTTTTTGCTGCATACGGTTTCGTTGCGCCAACAGGAAGATTTCATCCATCGTCTTTGAAAAATTCCGGACATGGAGATTGGGGACAGATGGTTACTCTAGCCTCGACCTATTTTTTTGACCGAGCGCAAACCTTCTCTTTTTCGTTCTTCTCTAACTATGAGATTCATTCGAAGAAAAAACAGATCGATTTTATTCCGGGAGATAATTTCTGTTTTGAATGGGGTTTGGGGAGGTCCTTTAATAAGCTCCTTACACTCGGAGTGGTAGGCTATATTCAAAAACAGACCACAAAAGATCGAGGGCGCGATGTTCCTCCCATTGCAAAAAACATCAAGGACTTCGTCGCTTCTGCGGGACCAGAGTTAGATTTCCAGTTTTCGAAGCTTCAAGGCACGCTTAGAATTCGGTATGAGGTCGAGTTTGTTGCTATTTCGCGTACGCAGGGGCAAAGGCTGACTGCTCTTGCCGGATTTGCATTTTGACACTAGACATTACATGCGAATCATATCCCAACCATACTCTGGTTCTTCTATAGGATGACATTATGTAATTCCAAATTGGATGGTTCATAGCACAAATTTTTTACAGTGTGAAAAATGCTTTTAGAGGCTATCATAGAACGCAAAATAAATCAGGTGATCTACCATGAGTATTCGCGCAGCAGCTTCTAGTCGATTAGCTATACAATCTCAGTATTTCTGCGATAGCTTTGACCAGTTATGTGATGCCTACCCTGTAAAAGAGCGTTTCCCTT
>CAWDOQ010000022.1:0-105416 GCA_963804085.1 Chlamydiia bacterium
TGTTTTTTCCTCTACTTGGTTCAGAGACTACGTATTGCTCGTAGGACCTATCCCATGCCACGGCAGATGAGATCGCAAAGCGAATGGCGGCCACAAGTAGCGCATGGCGCTTACCATGAGACAGTGTTTCAGATCCATCCTAACACATATTACGTACCAATTTTCGTTGAGTCAAAACACACTCGTGGGAGGGCTCAGTCTTTTTACACTTTGGAATCTCAAACTCGTCGCCTTAAAATAGTTATTTCATCCTGTCGTTCCTCCGCTACATAACAGCGCTCGTCGGTGACCACCTCCAAATACGAAACAGACCAATTACGCCATTCTTCACAGATGGGGGCTGTGCTAAAATACGGTACAGAACTGACAGTACGCAGACTCAAAATGTATCAGCGCTGGTCTCGTCATCCTGAACATCATCGACAAATTATTGTGAGCAATTAGCGCTCTTAGAGTGGACACGCCCTTTTTTCATCAAGAACAGTTTTTCACATCCGACATAAAATTTTCTACGACAAGTACGCCATGTGCATTCCAAGTTCAGTCTGGTCTCGCGGGCTTCACTTCTGCTCCCGCACCGTTTTGTGATATTACGCGGATTCAACGGCCACTTCTGCTTTTTACGAGAAAAACTGCAATCAGTACGGCCTTCCACGACATCAATATAACTATATACATTCAGCCTCTGTCTCAATGATTGGCGCCACTTGAAAGTGTGCCAGAGCAAAGTACATTGAAGACTCAGGAGTGATGTTGGATCTCCCTTTGTTTGCAGGGAGCCCCAATGTTAACGAGTATTTCGGGACTTTAGTTCACTACAGGGGCATCGTCGCTTCTACCATGATCTCCGATGCCGATTGCGATCTTCTAATCATTATAGACCAATCTGCCATGGTGCATGACATTTTTTGAAAGCAAAACAATCCGCAAGCATAGCGGTCTTTCGGCATGTACACCAGGTGGCACATGTTGGGGAAGCACGACTGTACGCTGGAACTATGATGTGATTGTTAGCACCATCAGGTTTGTCCGCAGTGCGGCGTTTAGACAGATGTCGACCTATGCAACTGCACATCCGCGGCCACGCTCCGGCCCCGGACCACCCTTGCATTGTTATTGAAAATGGCATCGACAGCAAGAATAGCGCATGAGACAGCAGACGGGTCGAGCGAGCAGGCCGCCCGCCGTCGACGGCACCGAAGACCAAGACGGGCAAACCGAACCCCTTGACCCGACGGCGCTCGATAGGACGCGGACTTGCACAAGGAGGACGAGGACGACAGGACGGCGGGGGCAGGGCCATGGCCATTCACAAACATCTCCAAGTGTTGTACAAGCAAACATCGAACAACCACACGCAAATGATACGCATGTTGTCAGGCATCGCATTGAGTACGTGGCTCGCACCTCTCTCTCGTTGCCGTGGGTCCGCGACGCGCTCACAGCCGCCGCAGTACAACAACAAGGCCAAACACCGCGGCAGACGTCCTCGCCATGGATGACATTTCTCGATTAGCTTGGTTCCAACATGAAGGAGATGAAGAGCACGCCGACGCTGACCCATCTCACAGCAATCCGCGACACCCTCAACAGCCCAGGAAAAGTTTCATCATCTCGTGACATACTTCGGGGAGGCGCCCGCAGAGAAGGGCACCATGGACCACGACCGCCTAGCCAAAATTCACTTGTCCATCACCACCCTGCCACGTCTTTCAAGTCGAGTCACTGGATATGGAAGGCCCGCAACTTGGCGCCCTCTTCGTCCGAGCCATCGGTGAGGCAATGTAGGCATGCAAGTCCATTGAGAAATCCACCGCCAGCAAGTGGAAAGAGTACTACAGGTGCAATTGGAATCAATTACAGCCCCAGCGGAGCGCCATCCGAGCATTGCTTGTGACTCCTGTAGCGGCGAGCCGCTTTCGCCGGGACCCCAGCAACGTTACCAGTCCCGACCGTAATGGCGCCCTGTTCCGGCTTGTGCCGCCAGGGGTTGCCATAGGCATCTCCGAGTTGGCCCACGGGCGTGGCAGGCCTCAAAGCAGGCAAGCCTACCAGAAAAGCTCACAGTTGTAGGCGATCCACACACGCCGTTTGCATGAGTCTTGGGACAATTCACAACATCATGATATTGCGTTTTTCCCCAGGCTTTGCAGATGCAGATACAGTAGTGATAATAATCATGATAAGTGATATTCAATATCAAACAATAAGATCACTCTTACCTCTATTTATATAATGTATCATAGTAATCAATAGTAAAGTCTATAAGGATAATAATAAATATTATACTGATATATTCTTATTATAGTATTATTATTCAGAATTTGTATAAATACGATTCATTTAATATTAAAATTATTATTATTATTATTATTATTTATTTTGTTATATCATTCATAGTTAGTATTATTACTATACATAGTTATATATATATATATATATATATATATGTATGTATGTATGTATGTATGTATGTATGTATGTATGTATGTATGTATGTATGTATGTCGTGTATATATATATATATATATATATGTATATGTTAAAGCACATTACATGTGGTTTATTTACTATTCACTTGTTGTGTGTAGAATTTTATGATTATTTATAATTATTTTTATTACACCTATTATTATTCGGAACGTCATCATTCTTCTGGTGTTGCCATGTGGCAGCTCGATCCCTGATCTGGGCCCATCACCCGGTTCAAAAAATGGCTTCTGCAGCGTGTCTGGGCCGCGCGCGGTCCATCCACTCCTTCCACTCCCCACGCCAGCGCATCTGCCTTGGGCTCGGAGTAGCTTTCCGTGGCCGTCCACGTCCGCCAGCCACGTGCAGGCGGCCGCAGGCGGCGGTCGTTAGGCTGTGGATCGTCAGCAGGTGGCAGGTGCCCATCCAATGCCTCAGGGCACGGGAGCGGTGTAACCGTGCGAGGCGGTGCCCGCGCACTGCTGAGCTCCGTGCCAGTTCTCCTCTGGGACGGCATCCTCGACGCCGGCGACATGCCGGAGGATGCGTTCCGTAGCCCGCGCCCCTGGCGTGCGCCTGGTTCTCGGCCCCCCACGCCCCTCGTCCGCTCGGGCTGTCGGCATGGATTCTACGGCCGAGCTTTGAGCGGCGTTAATCCTGGGCGCGGTAGCTCGCGATCGCCCTAGATTGTGATCCTGGGTCGCAGCACCAGCCATGCGTGGAGCGGTGTTGCACGAAGCCCACAAGTTCATCAGTTCAACAAGGTAATGTCGCACCCACCAGCGGGAGAGCAGTGGCCAGACCGGTGTTCGCGTTTCCCCGCAGCTGCGGAACGAGAGGGCCGGTCGCCAAACCAGGGCATCACCGTGCCGTCCGGCGGGCCTGCTGGGACCGCCGCCGATCTAGGCCTGACACCGTGGTCATCCGAGCCGCTCTTGTTCCTAGTGCCGCCTGGAACATTCCCTAGGTCACTAGTGATGCGCCGGTGTGACCTTGCCCTATAAACTCTAGTACTCCTATAAAAGCCAACCAAATATCCTGAGAACATACACTGCACAAATTATTTTACAAACTACAGAAACATACCTGCAAATTTCATTTCCCAGCACCGATATGTTAATCATTCAGTGTGTATGGATTTTTAGAAGTTCGTGAAGCTGTATTTTTTCAAATATATTTAGTGTAGTTCGTGGGTCTCGGATGTCATAGGTGAAGGCCACACCGGCCCATCGCAGATCCAGGAATCCGCGCCACTTTTCTCTTGCTGCTTTCCTCCCCGCCCCGCACATCCAGTGCCGCTTCCCCCGCCTCGCAGTCCCGAGGCAGCCCGCGGCGCGGTCGTGCCCCGCCTGCCCGGGGCGGGGCGTCGTCGTCGGACCTTGCCTCGCGATCCAATTCGGGCTGACAGCTCGTGGGTTTGCCGGCGACGCGGCCGTGTGAGGTTCTCGCCCCCGTGCGGATTCAGCGGCGCCTGCAGCCACTCTGCGCGTTGGCGCTGTGCGTTTTGCCTGGCCTGGGGCTGCCCGCCGGCTGTCTGGAACCCACGCGGCGCGTTTCTGCGTGCGCGATCCTGCTCTCCCCTGCCCCTCCCCGGTACCCCTCCCCCTGTTTCCTCACCTGCACGGGCCTTCTATGAATGGGATCACTAACGGCTCTGCAAGCACGACGAAGCAATGACTATAGCAACCTGATTTTTACAACTACGGGGCTTGTTCAGGCTGATCACCACTACAGCAAGCGCTTTCACCTTGAGCCGACAACAATGGTGGTAATACGAGCAATCAGGAACCGTAGCAAGCTTCAAAGTTACCTGTACGGGCAAACTTCAAACATCACAGTGTAAGAGCGAAAAAACACACACACATACACACACACACACAGACACACACACACACACACACACATACACAGACACAGACACAGACACAGACACAGACACAGACACAGACACAGACACACACACACAGGCACACAGGCACACAGGCACACAGACACACAGACACACAGGCACACACACACACACACACACACACACACATACACACATACACACATACACACATACACACATACACACGTACACACATACACACATACACACACACACACATACACATACACACATACACACATACACACATACACACATACACACATACACACATACACACATACACACATACACACATACACACATACACACATACACATACACACATACACACATACACACATACACACATACACACATACACACATACACACATACACACATACACATACACACATACACACATACACACATACACACATACACACACACACACATACACACATACACACATACACACATGACACACATACACACACATACACACAGACACACATACACACATACACACATACACACACATACATACATACACACACACACGATACAATCATGAGAGGATCGAAGAAACAGCTATGAGATAGTAAGTTTGATTGGTCTCTCTATGATCGCGTATGTGCTCTTTTCAATGTATGAGCATTCTATTCATGTTCAGCTCTGGACACGTCAAACAGAAGTAGTCATTTCTATTATAGTGATGGGCTCAATGTCACTTCAACCTATGAAGATATAATGATTTCCTGAGAATCTCAACCAAATTTACGGATAAAAGTAAAATATTTGCGAATATGATCGGGAGATAAGAAACAGAGCAGAAAGATTCCATTTTTGGCACCAGCGTGTGATTTTCGGGTTACTTTTTTGGTGATAATCTAAGCGGTGCGTGAAAACCTAATCTTTTTCAGCATTTCTTGTTGTATGTGTAGTGTTATGGGGCTTCATGAGGTTTAAGGCCACACCGGCCCATCACAATTCTATCATACTGATAAGATACTCCGCATTTTTTTCCGTAAAATCACCGGGCTGAAAAATTTGACGCAAAATGCCCTGGGCGGTTTCTCAAAAAATCGCTGGGCAATTTTCGCGTGAAATTTACTGTAACCCACATGTACCTTGGTGCCTTGCTCCGGTGGCATTCGCTCAAGTCAATCCTCATTGCCCAGACTCCTAGATAGAAATATATATATATATATAGATATATATATATATATATATATATAGATAGAGCGAAAATTCGCCGAGACGGAAAAAGTTCGTGCGTCGTCCTGGGTAAGTGTATGTTGCCTTCTCAAAGCAGTGCTTTTACTGTTAGCATTGTTAAACTACCGCAGGCGCATGGTCCACGGGTCCGGGCTGAAGAAATTGAAGAATGCCATGGCAATGTGTACACAAAGAATAGCAGGGCAATTATCGGGAAAGACCCCCAAAAAATAACCCACATGTGTAGGTTTGGTTGGCGTCTGGATGTCCTTCCTCAGGCCATTTGAAGTCAATGTAAAAATTGCCCCGCTTCTTTTTTTTAAGCCCTATCGCTAGAGCAACGTAGGGTCGAATATCTCCATGTGAGCCAATGCAAAGAATACAAAATTTCAAGCAAACCTCCAGGTGTGACTCGGAGTTCTAATATCTAAAATTTTAGAGAAACAAACACTTGTTTTCTTTCAAAAGATGCTCTCGAGGTATTTCATTTTAGCACAACTTTAGGTTGCTCGAAGGATGACAGTCGATTAAAATGACCTTTTTCACTCAGGAAATCTCATGAAAAACTTCTTAGCAGCCCTAGCGATGATCCTACTCAATTGTGTCGCACCGAGCAGAGGTCACGCCATTTATCCCATAGAAGCGCCACGCACAGAAGGCCACCTTCAGGTATCTGAAAAACATCAGATTTTTTATGCGACCTATGGGAACCCGGGTGGCATTCCCGTCGTTGTTTTGCATGGGGGACCGGGAATCGGATGCGCTGATTCCCTCTCTCGCTTCTTTGATCTTACGCAATGGTATGTGGTGATGTTCGACCAAAGAGGAGCTATGCGGTCAAAGCCATTTGCTTGCATGGAAGAGAATACAACACAGCACTCCATCGAGGACATCGAGGCATTGCGCAAACATCTTGGAATCACAGAGTGGGTTGTGTTTGGAGGGTCGTGGGGCTCTTGCCTGGCCATTGCATATGGAGAATTGCACCCAAAGGCCTGTTTGGGCTTTATCTTAAGAGGCGTATTTCTCGGACGCGACCAAGACATTCGCTTTTTTAAAGACCTGGGGCAAGGATTTCCAGAAGCCTACGAAAGGTTAATTAGCTATATTCCCCAAGAAGAGCGCTCTGACTTGCCTACCGCATGTTACCGAACAATCATCGATCCTGATCCTAACATACATATGGCCATGGCCCGAGCGATCATGGAGTATCAACTCGCAACTTCGATTCCTCCCCTAAGCCCTTCTTCCATAGAAGCGATATTGCAAAACGATCGCTTCAATCTCAGCTTCATCCGTGCTTTTTTGCATTACGCATACAATCTTTGCTTTTTACAACCCGATCAGCTGCTCTCTCAAATAGAGAATATCTCTCATCTTCCCGCGATCCTAGTACATGGATCTTGCGATACAGTCTGTTTTCCGGAACAAGCGCATTTACTGCATCAAAAGTGGAGCAACAGCCAACTCTGGATAATCGAGGGAGCCGGTCACTCCTCTGAAGAACCAGCAATCGGATCTGCATTAGTTCAAGCCACAGACGCCTTCTTAAAAAGTTTAAAAAATGAAGATTATGAGCAGTAAGTCAAATAGCCCCAAAACAGATTTGCGCTTCTTGCATGCTAAATCGTCCCAAAGAGAGATGATCCACAGCTGGTTTATGCAAGATCACATCAAAGCCTGGCTTCACGGAGTGGGGCTTCAGAATACTTTAAATGGGCTGGATAAGTTTTTTAAAGGTGCTGGCAGCACTACCTACTGGATCGCTTACGACAAAGAGACGCCTTTTGCCTTTCTGATCACTTCACCTGAAGGAGAAGATGCCATCACTTTGGACCTGTTTATCTGCGATTTAACCTATTTGGGAAAAGGACTTGCAGTGCCGATGATTCGAGAATTTTTACTCAGTCAATTTCCCAATACAAAGCGGGTTTTAATAGATCCGGAAGCCACAAATACACGTGCCATCCACGTCTACCAAAAAATCGGATTCAAAATCATTGGAGAATTCATCGCCAGCTGGCACCCCGCGCCCCATTATCAAATGGAGCTGTTCATGAAAGATATGGCGTAAGAACTTACTTCAGCAAGCCTCTCTTTGAAAGTTCAAGCCGCACCTGTTCTTCGGATTCAAAAACAATAGCGTCAATGCCCATCTTTTTGGGAGCTTGGACATTTAAGAAGTAAATAGATCCTCCACAATTTTGGTTTCTCAATTTCCAGTGAATAAATCAACTATTCGCTGGTGCTGCGTTTCATCTGCAGTCATCAGCACTCCATGCTTCATTTTAGCAAGAACAAAGCCCTTGATCCGCGATATGCTTGAAAAAATGAAATTTTGAAAACCCTTGAAAATGCGATTATAGCCTGGTACCATTTCTTGTTTAAAAGGAAGTTTATGAAACTCTATCTAGTCGATGGAAGTGGGATTGACAACATCCAATTATCTGAAAAACCGTCCTCTTCAAATCTTAATGATTGTGAAGTCTTGGTTGATGCGCAAGCGTGGTCGTTGAACTACCGAGATTTGATGGTTGCAAAAGGTCAACATCAATACAAAAATCAGAATACTCCTCCATTTATTCCATGTTCTGACATGTCGGGCATCGTAAAAGCTGTAGGCAAAAATGTTACTGAACTAAAGCCGGGAGATAGAGTCTTAAATGCTCCATTTCGACACTATCCTGCGGGAAATATGCGCGCTAGCTGGGCACGCACTTTTATTGGTGGTATGGGTGTAGATGGCGTCCTGGCCGAACAAGTAACATATCCAGCTGACTCGCTTGTGAAAATACCTGAACACCTTGACTTCAAGGAGGCGGCCACATTTACAATTGCCGGCCTTACCGCTTGGTCAGCAATTGTGACCCATGGAAGGACTCTTCCAGGAGAATGGGTTCTTTTGCAAGGAACAGGTGGTGTTTCCATTTTTGCTGCGCAGTTAGCTAAGGCAATTGGAGCAAGAACAATTATGACCACATCTTCAAAAGACAAGGCAGACTTTGTAAAGAAGAAGTTTGGAGTGACGGCAACTGTTAACTATAATGATATCAATTGGACAGACCAGGTGAAGGAAATCACGCAAGGAATTGGTGTTGATGTAATTGTTGATGTAGCGGGAGGCGATGTATTAGCTCAATCTTTGCGAATTTGCAATTATGGGGCACGGGTGGGAGTAATTGGGATTCTCTCTGGGCAAGACAGCAACATCCACATTCGCGATCTTCTTTCGCATCAAGTGCAGATTCGCGGAATCTTCATGGAGTCTACAGAGGAATTGCGTGCGCTTATGCGTGCAGTAGATGTGCTAAAACTTAAGCCTGCTATTGATAAGACATTTCCATTCATGCAAGTCAAAGAGGCTTACCATCATCTGGAGTCTCAGAAGCACATAGGAAAGGTCGTAATCAGCCAGTGACAAACTGGATTATCGGGAAAAATAAAATAGCTGTTGAGATCGACTACGAAGCTACGTTGGCCCAAGATTTACCTAGCGGAGCAAAAAAAGGCACTCGTCTCAAACTTAAAGGCATTTCGATCTTTGAATTCCAATCGGGAAAAATCAAACGACTCATTGATTTTTCTTGATCTGAAAGAGAACTTCGAGAAAACCTACCAAATTATATCGCGAGTGCTTGCGAGAGACGTCGCCAAACATCTTTGAACCACGAACAGATGTCGCAATACCAATAGTACAAAAGGATGCAGATACCTTCGTTGAGAACTTTCTGCGGAACCGGTGCAGGTACAGGAGTTTTTTGTGGAAAAATTACAGAGACCATTGGCATTGAAGCAGGGGCTTGCGTCTCGGCAGAAGAGCTTTTGAAAATCATTAGTAGCATACATTTCAATAAAATCAAATTTTAAAGCAATTTATATAATAATTAAGCAAAATTTTAATGGTTTATATTTTAATAATCATTATCTACAATATTACCATTAACTTAATAATCATTGAGATGAAACGATGACATCACTAGTTACACAAACGCCGGAAACAGCGAGACAAGCTGCGCAGCAGCGTAATAGGGTGGAAAACCGGGCATATGCAGAAGCTGCAGCAGGAGGCTGTGTAAATTCTCTATCACCTGCCGCAGTAATAACCCAAGAAAAACCCTGCTATGCAGAGCTTTTAGAGCGCATTGCCGCGATTTGGCACGCTGTTTGTGAGTGGATCTGTGATTTAGCAAACCGGTTATTTTCTACGGCCAAACTAGTAGAAACTCTTCCGATCGCTCAACCCGATATTGCCCAATCTAGTCCAGACGCTTTCCGTATGGCTCTCGCATATCTCGAGCCAAAAGACATCGCTCGTGCAGAAGCCGTTTGCAAAATATGGCGCAGCAACATCTGCACAGAAGATCAGCAGGTGTGGAGGAGGCAGTGCGCACACTATAGCGTGACCTCCTGTCCTGTAAGCGGCCGCTATAAAGAGGTCTTTCAAGTTCCCAAGAGGGCTTTTGGACCGCGAGAGTGGGTGCGCTATGGCTGGGGAGAGCCTGGCCCAATGCCTATCTTACCAAAAGATACCGCCAAACTAATAAGAACCCATACCCTCACCCTAATTCCAGCTTTTGTGAATGGCCAGCCGCTAAGCTTGCACACCTTCACACCACTTTTAGAGAAGAGTAACGTATATCTGAGTAACGAGGACGGGTCAAGGAAGTCTGATAACGAAGCGCAAGACCGATCCATATGGGTATGGATGCAAAAGGAAGTAGAGCCCGGAAGCACTAACAAAACACAAGAGCAAGTAGAGAAGGAGTATCCACAAAAGCTTGGAAAAGCGCTCTGGATCACAGTCAGCACAGTGGCTCACTATGTGCGCTATAAGCTCTCTCTCTTTCAAGGAACCTTTACACGCGTGCGTGATAGCGGAGAGGATGTTAGAGGTGTTTGGTATTTGGTTATTGGGGGCTTTATTGGTCATCGCCTCCAATTCGTGCACCACCACTCTGTCAGCGAGATCCTCGGCGTGGCACAAACATTCCCGGCAGAAACATAATTTGACAACGGAAAAAATCAAACGCCTCGTGGATCTTTCGTGATCTTGACCGTTCAGATTAAAAAGACGTGGATCATCAGATCTGTGACAAAATGAGCTAAGACCGCTGCAAAAAATCCTTTCGACCAATAGAGCCATCCAAATACAAGTCCCGCAATGCCGTTTAGGAGCAAGATGCGGAATATTTCGAATCCTGAAGGCGGAGCTATCTTAAAAGCAGCAGGTAGATGGCCTAAGCCAAACAGAACCGCCACGAGAATATTAGTGCTCCAAAGTAGATAGGTGCGCTTTCGAGTAGGCAATTTGAAAATTTTCATCAAAAGAAAGTAGATGAGTGTAAACAAAAACAGTCGCAAGAGGACTTCTTCGTTAATCCCGCCATAGATGGAAGCAAGAGCACCTGCCCAGGAAGGAGGATGTTCTCCCGAAAGTGCAGAACTCGAGAAAAGAGTTTTTTCAAGGATGAAAATGGCTAATCCAACTAAAACTCCAGACACTATACCTGGAAGGAAAATGCGTTTTAAAGGACTTGTTATAGCAAAAGGTTGGAGATCAGTTTTTGGCAGAATTCGAGAGGTGAGCCATAAAATGACTCCATACAAAACAAAAGCCTGAACCGTGCTTAAGAGAAATAATTTTCCCGTGGAAACTGTCAATGGCACGATCTGTGCAAATAAAGTATAGGGAATGATAGACCAGGAGCCAATGATACACGCCAGCCAGATGAGAATGAAAAGCCTTTTTCTTGACATGTGCATTTGCACCACTTTTAATCTTTTTCAGTGGAATTTTCAATCACCTATTTTGTCAAAAGCCCATAATCGAGGCATTTAATGAAGCAAAGGCCTTCATTTGACGAATAAGTAAATTCTGCAATGCCGCAATTTGCTGGATAAGGAATCTTCTCTTCTGAGTTCCTAGCATCCGCAATAAGAGTTTTCAGTACTCTTCCATGCCCAATAATGAGGACAGTCTCTCCCTTATGCTGCTCTGCAATTTCTTTTAGTGCGGTTAGAGTTCGATTTAAGAGGGCATTATAAGTTTCTGCGCCTTCAAAAACAGGGAGATAATCCCATCTGATTTTCCTTTCTGGATACTGTTGTTTTACCAGGTCTTCGGCTGCGCCATATTGCTCTGTCATTTTCTGGACCAGCTGACCGTCGGCACATCCCCAATTGATCTCTCGTAGGTTATGTCGTATCTGAATATCTAATCCGAGCTCTTTTGCAATCGGTTCAGCTGTCTCTATAGCTCTTTTTAGATCCGAAGCGTAAATGGCTGTGATTTCTCCAAAAACACCCCTCTTTTGTAGGTCGGAAATCGTTTTTGCACACTCTTGAGCTTGGATTTTCCCCTTTTCTGTAAGAGAACCATCCGTTCCACTTCCTGTATAAATGTATGTCGTAGGATTAGGATCATTCCCCGGCACCTCTCCATGTCTTACATAAAGAAAACGAGTCTTAGGAGAATTTTCTTCTGCAAAAACTTGCGACAGTCCAACAAAGAGCGATATTCCACATAAAACAACCTTTATTAAGCGCATTTTCTCCTCCGGTAAAACCGCGAAGTATAACACAATTCTAAACGCCAACACAAGTGGGTAAAGATCAAGAAAAGTGGATTATTTTTGAATATTAAAAAAAATGATTGTGCGAAACACGCATCATGCGCTTCCGGTCAGTGCCGTAAGCTTCGCCCACACACCCAGCTAACGAGCCAGGCGACCTGCTGCATCACCCAACTCCAGCAGGCATAAAGCGCATCCGCCACTTGCTGATATGGTGACGGCGGCGACGGCACAAATTGCGTTTCTTCTGGAGTCTCGGACATAAACGAGCTAGGTGTCTGACGGGCTCTCATGATTACCGGATTGTCACGAATAGCAGCGATGTTAGAAGTTTTGAGCTGTCTAGGCACATGATCAATTGGGTTACCTTTGAGGTAAAGCTCTTTCAAGCTGATCAGCTTGGTCATCGATGCGGGAAGCGTTTCCAGACGGTTATTTTCGAGCAATAACCGTTCTAGCTCAGTTAGATTGCCTAACCATGTAGGGAGTACCCTCAGCTGGTTGTTTTCGAGATCTAATATTTTTAGCCGAGTCAAGTTACCAAGGGATGTTGGCAATTCTCTTAACTTATTATGACTAAGCAACAACATGTCAACCATAGACAAATTGCCAAGAAATGTAGGTAATCCTCTAAGTGCATTGTCTTGTAGACGAAGGTCTCTTAGATTTGTCAAAAGACCGATCTTTTCCGGAAGAATTGTAAGATTATCACGCGCAATGTCTAGTTCACCTCTATTCCTCCATAAATCTTGATTCTCCTCTAGCCACGCATCCTTGGATGCTGCTTTCTCTATTTGGCTGCCAGTTAAGCCATTAGAAAATAATACCGCTTGAGGGATCCAGTAGGTCGCCTTGTGGAAAAAGATCTCCATGCTTTCTGCTTCTTTAATCGCAATCCAGGTAGCAAAACCAGCCAAGCGAGTAGGCTCTAAACTTCCTTTTACTTGCGATAATACAACGAAGAAACTTTCGCCTCCGGTATCTTTGACGCCTTGAACGTTCTTTCGAAAAAGAGCAGACAGGCGCTCCTCTTCTTTGGGTATTTGCCTCACTTCAGCCACATCCTTTGCTAAAGAGGGCTCCTTTGCATAAAGAGAGAGAAGATGGGGGTGGATCTTGGTGTAAGCCACGCTTCGGAAAAACTTGCTCAAGCAGGTAATATTGGCAAGCTCTTGAGTCGTCGAGCTTGCATAGATGCCAATGTGCCCCCAAAGACTACCGCTTAATTTTGAAACGCTCATTATATATTTCTCGCTTTTGCAGTAATTATAGATAATAATCACGCTTTATTTCAAGTAAACAAAAATTTTAATATTTAATAATTAAAATTAATATTTAAATCAAATGGGTGTTAACGAGTTTTTAAGCGCTTCAAGATGACGTAGCAACTGATGGCAAAGAGCGCAGCGATGAGCATGGGGATGTTTTCTGAAATGGCTGCAACAAAGCCTACGAGAAAAGCGGGTAGAAACTCGGAGCAGTTTTGAATGGAGACAGCTATTCCCATCATCTCTCCTTGCTTCTCGTTATTGGCTAGGTTTGAGACGAGTGCCATTGCATTTGTGTAGCCGACAGTACAGGCCAGCATAACCAGAAAAGAGAAGATGTGCAGGATGATTATGTTGGGAGAAAAGATAAGAGCGATTAAAAAGATGGCCAAAGAGACTAACCCCCATGCCAATGCTTTTTCTGGAGAGAGGAAACGGGCTAATTGCCTCGTCAAAAAGAGGTTGCCTAATGCAGCACCGAGTCCCACGTTAGTATAAAGGTAGCCTACTCCAGTTACATCGAGATGGAACTTTTCTATTGAAAAAATCCAAAAAGATGACCAAAAGAATCGCTATGAGAATGAAACGCTTGTCCTGCTTAAAAAATCCCTGCTTCATGCAGATATCCTTTAACGGTTTCTAGGTTATCCTCAACTTCATTTTTTTGTTCCTATTTTGTTTTCACCTCTACGTCGCTACATATTACGATCTGATTTTTTTGTTGAAAAGCCGCCTAAAGAACTCTTAAAATATGCTGTTCATAGAAAATAAAAAATCGAACGAGGCATACCCATGAAAAATAAAATAATCGGATTTATTATTTGCATCAATCTTCTTAGCCCCTTTTTTGCTCATGCCACAATGCAAGAAACGGGTGAATGTCATTGGATTCGAGATTATATTACCCCTGTTGCCGACTTTCCTCAACAAGGCATCCTATTTCAATGGTACGCAAATCTTTTAAAAGATCCGGAAGCATTTCATAAAGCAATTCGGATATTTGCCGAAAGATATCGTGAATATAATCTCGATGCAATTGCAGGACTGGATTCGCGAGGATTTATTTTTGGTGCTGCTCTAGCGTATGAGTTGGAAGTTCCTTTTATTATGATTCGCAAGCCAGGCAAACTCCCTCGTCAAGTAGAGCGAATCGATTATGCGCTGGAATATGGCAAAAATTCCTTCGAGATTGAGATCGATAGTTTAAACCTTAACGATCAAGTATTGATCATCGACGATGTGTTAGCTACTGGTGGGACTGCTCAAGCAGCGTCCGAGTTAGTAGAACGATTAGGTGCTCAAGTTGTTGAAGTTGCTTGTTTAATTGAACTACCAGCCCTCCAAGGCAGAAAAAAAATAAAGGCACCTGTTTATTCTCTACTTGCGGTTGAGGGAGAATGAAAACGATCATCGTTGTTGGCATTCCTGGATCTGGAAAAAGTTCCATTTTGGAAGAAGTCGTGCGTCAAACTCCTTTCGTCGATGTTGTGAATTATGGAGACAAAATGCTCGAAGAAGCAATTTCAGAAGGCATTACGCGTGATTTACTCCGAAAAATGCCAATTCAAGAGCAGCAAAAGATCGGTATCAAAGCGGCTAAAAAGATAATAGAACAAAAAGACAAGAAAAATAGAATCACAATTATTGATACCCATGCTCTCATACGCACAAAGACTGGTTATTGCCCTGGACTGCCTTTGGAGGTTCTGAAAATACTTTCTCCAAGAGCGTGCGTATGGATCGAGTGCTCACCTTCGATCATCCTTCAAAGAAGGAAACAAGATCACTCTCGCATGCGAGACGAGGAAGCCGAAGAGGAGCTTTCTATTCATCAAGAATTAACTCGTTCTTTTCTTACTGCCTGCTCCATGTTTACAGGGGCTATTCTCTGCCGTGTGCACAATGATACTCCTTCTATTGGCCAAAATGCTCTTGTTTTGATCCAACTCATTGAAACAATTGCCAAAGAGCCTTAAATATGGATAACTTCATCCTTTCATTTTTAAAGGGTTTTGGCACAGGTGCTGGTTTGATCATTGCAATTGGCGCGCAAAATGCTTTTGTTTTGAAACAGGGGCTGAAAAAAAACCATCTCTTTGCCACTGCGCTTTTTTGCTCGCTTGTCGAT
Organism: Chlamydiia bacterium; assembly: GCA_963804085.1. Taxonomy (GTDB): domain Bacteria; phylum Chlamydiota; class Chlamydiia; order Chlamydiales; family Rhabdochlamydiaceae; genus CAWDOQ01. The sequence goes on from CAWDOQ010000022.1 coordinate 15,529, forward strand.
GCCTTGTTAATTGGACTGGGTGTGGGAGGATTCGGAGAGATTTTAACAAGTAGCAAACCTCTTCTTTTCATTGCAAAATGGGGAGGCGCTGCCTTTCTTTTTTGGTATGGCCTGCGCGCATTTCGATCGATCTTTCTCTCTGAAAGTCTTGATGCGAAAAATGCTCACGAACCATCTAGCCATTCTTTAAAAAAGATCCTGCTTACACTTACAGCTGTAAGTTTGCTCAATCCGCACGTTTATCTGGACACCGTAGTACTACTCGGCAGTATTGGTGCCCAATTTGAACCATCAGAGCGACCATTTTTTGCAATGGGTGCGATGTTTGCTTCTCTGGTCTGGTTTTTCGGGCTCTGCTATGGAGCCAGACTTCTAGCTCCTCTTCTTAAAAATGCACGCTCATGGAAAATCATAGATTTTGCGATTGGCTGTACCATGTGGGCTATTGCACTCTCCCTTTTATTCTCTTCTCAGCTGTAAATTATTTAGCGACAGGTTGCTCCTTTCAGCAGGCAAAAGTTTGCGCATCTATGTAGGCAGTTTTAATACGCTTTAGACGATCTCTCATATATTTATAACATTGCCAAAATTCCCCTTTTTTGTGGTAATTTTGGAGGATTTTTTCTAAGATATTAACCGTTAGTAATTTACGCGAAGTTTGTGAACCTCGTGCGTTTGTGTTAAAATATTCGCACTTTATGGCTACAGGAAGCATCCAAACATTTAGTCGCTTTTCCCAGCTTTCGCCTGCGCTTGAGCTGCTGGTGTTGTCCTACACGCCTGTGACTGCCCTTGCATCTGTAAGCAAGGCCTTTCGCGGCCTGCAAGAGAAGTTGATGCAGCAGATCTGGATAGGCATGAAGGGCAACCCTTTACTAGCCGAACGCGTGCGCGCTCTCTCCGCTGCAGAGTTTTCAACACTCTGTTTTCAGGCGCTTCTCAATCAGCAGCGCAAGCTCGCCGAGCGCACCCCTGCCGGTTTCAATGCCTTTCAGAAACTGCAGCTGTTAGAAGCAGGCTCCTACAGCCAAACACGCTTTATTCAAGCCGAACCAATCATTCCAGATGTGGATAGAGAGCAAGACGACAATTTATGGAAAGTCTGGATCGCAACTCGGAGGTTCAGAGCAATTTTGGGAGATACGCCTCCTCAGAATGCGGCTGAGATCCGCACATGGATGAATGTACCAGAAAATCAGGTGCATTTGGATAACCTAGAAACATTGCATTTACGCGAATTGCGCTTAACTGCCTTTCCAGAAGAATTGGCAAAATGCCGGTACATAAAGAATATCTGGGCCGACAAAAATTACATTCGCGAACTGCCAGATTGGTTTAAGAAATTTTCTCGACTGGAAAAGATATGCATAAACGAAAATTTATTTGATCATGTTCCTGAAGTTCTTGTTCATTTTCGGAAAATAGAACGCATCTATTTAACATCTAATCCTATCACTAAGATTTCTGAACCAGCATACCGGCATTGTTATACTTGGATGATGTGGCTACTTGGTTTTAGTTTTTTTGAGAGTTGTGGTTCAGAGACGTGGGGTAATCAAATTTTATGGATTGACGAGAATCTCACAGAAATCCCATTTAGTTTGTATCTGGAGAAGTTAGACATGCTCCTTCACAGATTAATGTCTAAATTAGATCAATTTCCTGGGTGGTTTTATCGTCAAATAGAAATAGATTTTGACGAATTAAAACATAGATCTATCTCAGTTTTTGGAGAAATTTTGGGTGCACTCCTATGTCGCGTTTTGCAAATTACTCACATTTGTTGCTTAGTGCCTTTAGTCATATTTTGGGTATTGTTTAAGTCTTCATTATTGCTGGCTCATTGGCTTTTCAACCGTTGCTATGTTTTGGGTATTATCCCTGCAGCAACGTGGATTCGCGAACAGCTCGGCTACGGCCGCATGATCTCTTTACGATGAAGAGCTACTAGGCGTCGTCTACCCAGCGGAGTTGATTAATTGCATCATGGAAAAATTGCTTTGACCAGAGAGCTATTTTGCTTTTATCGGGAATAAAAATCGAAATGTCAGACTTGGCCGATTCCCAATCTATGTCATCAACATGCACCACAAGTGCCTTAGAAATTTTTTAAGCAGGCACCCAAGCTCTAAACCCTTCTTAACAACTTGCCCGTGCCCGTGCCCGATCCGGATTAATTCGGGCACGGGCACGTAGAAGATTAAGCTATCGTTATCTCTTTGCAAAGATAAACATCCTGGATGGCATGCAATAGCTGAATCCCCTCTTTCATCGGCTTTTGAAAAGCTTTTCGTCCGGAGATCAGCCCCATGCCGCCTGCACGCTTGTTGATGACAGCAGTCTCGACTGCAGAGCCAAGATCATTCTCGCCGGATGCTCCGCCCGAGTTGATCAGCCCCATGCGTCCCATGTAATCGTTGATCACCTGGTAGCGCGTAAGATCGATCGGGTGGTCTGTACACAGTTTGTTGTACATCTCAGGCGACTCTTTTCCAAATTTGAGCGCTTTAAACCCGCCGTTACAAACGGGTAGCTTCTGTTTGATAATATCCGCTTCGATCGTCACACCTAAGTGGTTGGCCTGTCCCGTCAGATCTGCAGCTTCGTGATAATCTGCTGCCTCCGTTTTAAATGCCGAGTTGCGCAGGTAGCACCAGAGAACTGTTGCCATACCTAGCTCGTGCGCATGTGCAAACGCTTGGCTGACCTCAACGATCTGGCGGCGGCTTTCGGGAGAGCCGAAGTAGATGGTGGCTCCGACTGCCACACAGCCCATGTCGTAGGCTTGCTTAATCGAGCCAAAAATTATCTGGTCATACTTATTTGGGTAGGAGAGCAGCTCGCTATGGTTGAACTTTAAAAGAAAGGGGATCTTATGTGCATATTTGCGAGCAACGGAGCCCAAAACACCCAGCGTTGTTGCCACCGCATTACAGCCGCCTTCGATCGCAAGCTTAACGATGTTCTCGGGATCGAAATACTCAGGATTTTTGCCAAAGGAAGCGCCTGCTGTGTGCTCTATTCCCTGATCGACAGGTAAAATTGAAAGATAGCCTGTCTCTTTAAGCCTTCCATGGTTGAACATCGACTGAAGGCTTCTCAGCACGCGGATATTTCTATCGGAAGGCGAAAAGATGCGATCGACCCAGTCTGGGCCGGGAAGATGCAGCTTTTCTTTGGGAACTGTTTTGCAAACGTGTTTTAAGAGAAGCTCTGCTTTAGAGCCGAGCTGCTTCTGAATATCTGCGTAAGACATACTATTATTCTCCTTTTGTAAGCTGCTTCTCGATCTCTTCCAAACTCCTGCCCTTTGTCTCCGGAACATACCGAAAAACAAAGACAGCCCCCACTATACTCAAAATTGCGAAAAGAAAAAATGTCCCTTCTGTTCCGAGCCCTTCAAATATATGTAAAAACGAGAGCGAAAGAGCAAAGCAGAAGAGCCAGTTGCTCAATGTAGCGATCGACATCGCTCTACCGCGAATAGAGAGCGGATAGATCTCAGCTATTATAAGCCAGGTGATGGGGCCTATGCTCATCGCAAAAAAAGCGATGTAGCTCATAAGACCTAAAACCGCAAAGAGATCGAGCCGAGGAGCATTAAAGAAAAATGCAAAAGCAACGAGTAGCAGGCTGACCGCCATGCCTATTAAACCGACTAAAAGTAGAAGCCGCCTGCCTGTCCGGTCGAGCAATTTAAGCGCAATCAGGGTCGCAAGCACATTCACGACACCGATGCCCACTGTTGCAAAAACAGCGGTAGAATGCGAAGTAAAACCCGCCTTTGCAAAAATTGCCGGCGCAAAAAAGACCACACCGTTGATCCCGGTGATCTGCTGGAAAATGCAAAGGCCAACACCGATAAAGAGAAGATTGCGCACAGTTGGAGTAAAAAGAGACCCCCAAGAGATCTTTTTTTCTTTGGAAGCGCCCTTCATGTACGCGTGCGTTTCAGGAAGAAAAAAGAGAGCGATAAATTGCGCAATTGCCGGGATGAGAGCAAAAGCGAACATAAGGCGCCACGCTTCGCTTTCGCAGCAGATTAAGTTGACGAGATAGGCGACAAATATCCCTACAGTGATCGCCAGCTGGTTCACCGAGACGATCCCTCCGCGCAAATGAGGCGGCGCCATCTCCGCCAGGTAAAGAGGGGCGGTGAGCGAAACTATGCCGACGGCAAGACCTGTGATAAAACGGCCTAGCAAAATCAGCCAAAGCGCGGGTGCAACTGCCGTGATCAGTGTTGCGAAAAAAAAGAGAAGAGAGGTCAAAAAAAGCGTGCGTCTACGCCCAAATCTGTCGGCGAGATAGCCCGCAAAAGAGCTGCCAATGAGCGCACCAAAAAGGGGCATTGCCACTAAAATGCCCTGCTGAAGAGCAGAGAGCTGAAATTTAGATGTTAGAAAGTGAAGAGCACCTGCAATCACCGCCAAGTTATACCCGAAGAGAAAGCCGCCCAAAGAGACCACGCCTATCGTAAAATACTGAAATGAGGAGAGTTTTTTCACAGCTTTTTGATCATCCTCTGCAGCAGTTGTCCATTTTGCAGCTGCACATTTCCTTCCATCTGATAACCCATCCGTACGTAAAAGCCTACTCTATCCTGCGGCGTTTCCAAATAGACCTCTTTGATCCCACGGCCTGCAAGCGACCGCTCAAGTGTCGAGATCATCTTGCGGCCAAACCCTTTGCCCTGATACTCCTCGCTAAGCGCCATATGGTAGAGCCGTCCCTTAGTCTCATTTTCTGGATGAAAAAGGATGCAGCCGACCAGATTTTTGCGATCGAGCGCAATCAGGTGCAGACTATTCTTCTCCTCAGGGCTCATCTCCATCTCAGGAGGAATCCCCTGCGGCTTTAAGAGCACCTCCCAGCGGAGCATCTGCTCTTTGGTATGTTCCGGGTCTTCTGTCGTGATGAAGCGGAATTTCATATTAAAATTATTTTTAAGCGCCAAACTTCAGCATATCCCATTTGCCGACATTTGGTAAGTAAATTTAAATTTTATAATGCGCACCAAAGACGCATCTATGTTAAAATCGACCGCAAAACTAAAGGAGAGATCCAATGGCCACAACACTCACAGCACCTGCACCTACAACCGTATGCAACCAACAAGATTACTCCATCGCTTGCAGGCAAAAAAGCATCGACATTTTCGACATAGCGATTGAGAAAAATGAGGAGGTAACCGGATGGAATGCCGCAGGATTTGCTCTTTCAGAAATGCTGCGCGGACCCACGGAGGTTGTAATTAAAATTGCCATCATTGTATTTGAGCTCTTGAAGGCAGTTGACATGGTAACCGAATACAAGTGGTCTGCTGCTGCCTATAGCCTAACCTGCGCCGTCCTCCTCAACCCCATTGACATTCTTGCATCAGTGGCTGCCACAATCGTTCGGATCGCCTCCTCCTTGCTAGGAATGTGCTCTTCCTCGTTACAGCTCCAAGGATGGCGTCTGGCAGAAGTGATACACCTCTCTTCCGCCCAGCTATTCGCCTTTATGCTACGCACAATCAACCCCGAGTGTGATCTTGTTCAAGAAAGTTACATTCTTCCCGCAAGTGCGAAACAGTTTTTTGGAGAAAGTCACTGCATCACATTGGATCGAATAAAAAAACCCTTACATGAGCTTCGCGAAACAGAAACGAAACTCATTCGATTTGTGAGTGAATTCCTAGAACTTGTCAAAAAAGAGAATCCAACCTATTGGGAACCTCTCTTTAAAAATCCAAAACCGCTTCCATTTGCTGAAGACGCAAAACAGCTCTATGTCGAGATCTGGCGCAAATGGACAGGGAGCCTAGTAAGTAAAGAGAAATGCACTACCTTAAGCAACCAGAGTCTCTTAGCCGCCATAAAGAACATCGACCTCCTCATCGCCGACTACTTTGCTTTCGGCAAGATGAACTACCTCTCGTATCCAAATGCGTTCAATTTGCTTCCATAATTAAAGGAGAGATCCTATGGCCACAACACTGACTACCCGCGTTGATTCCACAGTTAAATATACCCAAGTAGATTTTTCGATAGCTTGTGCACAAAAAAGCATCGATCTTTTCGATACGGCTATCGAAAAGCAGAGAGAAGTAATGGTATTGGATGCGGCACTGCTCGCTCTTCAGGAGATGCCTAACGGTTTATTCGAACTTCTGGGCAGAGTGGCACTGGCAGTCGGAGACGTATTTAAGGCTATCGAGAGTTTGTTTAAGCAAAACTGGTCCTCCGCTGCGTACCGCGGACTCTGCATAGTGGCTCTCGATCCTTTTGACATTTGTGCTGCAATAGTTGCAGTCATCATCCGCGTCGTTTCATCTTTTCTAGGTATATGCTGTCCTGCGCTTCCCGTAAAAGGCTGGCGTCTGGCCGAAGAGATCAACCTCACCTCCAATCAGCTGACCGCCTATGTGCATCGCTGGATCGATCCTACGAGTGGTGTTGATTGCGAACATGAGATACATCCGACCAATGCACTCTTCCTTTTTGGAGAAGAGGAGTGCGTGGCATTGGACAGAGCAAAAAAACCTCTTCACGTTCACGCCCTACGTGACACAGAAACTAAACTCGTGCGCTTCGTAAATGAATTCGCCACTTTAGTTAAAGCAGAACTTCCTCCCGCAGAAAACGCCGAAGAAGCCAAAGAGCTTTACGAGAAATGCTGGCGCATTGCGTTCAAAGACAAGGTAAGCGACGATGTCTTAACAGCAATAAAAAACATCGATCGCCTCATTGCCGACTACTTCGCCTTCGGCAGAATGAGCTACCGCTTTTGTTAGCGGTTTTTAGTTCGCACAAGAAATAGACAAACAGGCCCGTAAGAGGAATGGACTGAAATGGACAGGAAACGGACCAAAATGGACGGAAAAAGGACGCGGGCCTAAGAAAGAAATTGTCCATTGGGGCTGTCCATTTTTTGTCCATTCCTCTTATCGTCCATTTTCGTCCATTAAGCCCCCGTCCATTGTCCATTTCTCTAATCCCCTGCAAACCTCCAAATTGGTCGACAACCGCTTCATGAAGCTTTAGCACTTGTTGTACGGTCAAGAACTTTATCACTTCTTGGCGAGCCTCTTGAGCATCGGCGCTTGTTCAACGAGGAATTTTTTCAACACCTTATCAAACTCTTTCTTGCTAGCATCCTTCTGCTGCTTCTTGCGTGATGGTTGATTCAAATTTGGCAAATGCTCAATACCCAATTGTTTTGTTTACCTGAATTTTTGCTGTATCGCCGTAAATACGTCAAGAAAGATAGAGCAGGAGGCTCTTCAGGTAGTGGCCTTCGGGGTGGTAGAGGGAGAGCGGGTGGTCGAATGCGTTCTGATGACGGGCAAGGATCTTGGCTGTGCGGCCGGCTTCTAGCGCTGCTTGGAAGAGCAGGTTTTGAAAGAGGGCCTCATCTATGTGGTGCGAGCAGGAAGAGGTGAGAAGTAGCGAGCCTGATGGCATTTTCTGCATGGCAAGTCTGTTGATCTCTTTGTAACCTCTGCAAGCGTTCATCACATCGCTCCTCTTTTTTGCAAAGGCGGGAGGATCGAGGATCACGAGATCAAAAGGAAGGGGCGACTCTTTTAGATAATCAAACACATCTCTTTTTACACTCGTATGACGCTCTTTTGCAAACCCATTTAGCAGGCAGTTTCTCTCGGCAAGTGCAAGTGCGTCTGGGCAGATATCCACAGATGTGGCAGATTGGGCGCCTCCTTTAAGAGCCGCAAGTGAAAAGCCTCCGGTGTATGAGAAGCAGTTGAGCACTCTCTTATCTTTTGCGTGACGCATCACAAATCCGCGCATCTCTCTCTGGTCAAGAAAAAAACCGGTCTTCTGCCCCCCTTCCGGTCTGACTAAAAATTTGATCCCGTTCTCAACGATTTCGATTTCGTTCACCTTCTCGCCATACAGGAGCTTTTCGGAACTCTCCAACCCCTCCTGCTCGCGCGCTCTTCCTTGTGATTTCTCATAGATGCTGCCGGGTGATAGGAGCTTCACCAAAATCTTTACGATGCTCTCTTTTAGCCTCTCTATTCCCCATGTGCTAGCTTGCAAGACAACCACTTTCCCGTAGATGTCGACCACAAGGCCCGGGATGCCATCCCCTTCTGCATTGATGAGGCGATAAGCTGTGCAACCTTTTGGCAAAAGTTTTTTGCGTAGCTCAAGGGCCTCTTCAAAGCGCTTTGCTAAAATCTGCAAAATGGGTCTATCTTCGAAGCTTAAGACGCGTCCTGCAATCGAGTTTGTAGGATGAAAGTAGGCTTGTGCCAGAAACTTTCCGGAGGCGCTTTGGACAGCCAGGATATCGCCGGGCGAGCATTCGGGCATCGATGCAATGGCTCCAGAAAATATCCAAGGATGCTTTTGCAGAAGAGGCTTTTCTTTATCTGGCTTTAAGATAACACTTTTCATAACAAAGTTAGTTTGCTCTTAGAGACTACGGGAGCGAGGACTTTGCCGATGAGGTCGACACCTGCAACGTCGGTGATCTCCACCTCGTGCAGCTTGCCAAAACTTTCTACTTTACGTCCGTCGTTGATGATCACTTGACCATCGATCTCGGGGCACTGTCCATAGAACCTGCCGCGCATAAGTTGGGGCACCTCTTCGTGGTAGCCTTCGACAACGACTTGCAGGCGTTTGCCGATGTAGCGCTTCTGTCTCTTTTTGAGCACTTCCATCTGCACTTTTGCAAGCTTGGCGTAGCGTCTCTCCTTTGTCTTCTCATCGATCTGGTCGGGAAGCTTGGCCGCATGCGCCTCTTTTTCGAGGGAGAATTTAAAAATGCCGACATTGTCTAGCGGGTAGTCTTGGATAAACTGGACAAGCTCTTCAAACTGCTCTTCGGTCTCGCCTGGAAATCCGACCATGAGACTGGTGCGAATGACAAGATCGGGCATTTTTGTACGCAGTTTTTGGATGGTTTCAACAATTTGCGCGCGCGATGTTTTTCTTCGCATCGCCTTTAAAATCGTGTCATTGATGTGCTGAATGGGCATATCGAGGTAGCGGCAGATGCGCTTATCTTCGGCAATCAGAGCGATCATCTCATCGGAGATCTCATCGGGATAAAGATAGAGGAATCTAAGCCAGAAGTCCTTCTTAACCGTGAGCATAGAACGGATGAGATTTTCGAGCGCTCCCTTCTCTTTTCTCTCTTTACCAAAGTCGCCGAGGTCTTGTGCGATTAGAATCACTTCAAAGACGCCCTGGTTTAAAAGCGTCTGAAACTCCTTCATCACCTGCTCGCTGGACTTGCTGCGCAAAGGGCCTTTAATCGTCGGAATGATGCAAAAAGCGCAGCGTTTGGCGCACCCTTCGGCAATCTTAAGATAGGCAAAGTGTTTGGGTGTCGAGATCTGGCGAGGCACCTCACCCCATTCGAGATAACTTCTAGCGGAGGTAACAGCTTCACCCGGTGCCGGTGATTGAATCGCCTCCAAAATTTTTTCCATGTCGCCCGAGCCTAAAAAATAGTGGACATCGGGATACTTCTCTTTGATCTCACCTTTGTGCTTTTGAACCATGCAGCCGGCAACGACCAGCTTGGCGCTCTTCTTTTTCTCTTGCAAAAGCGAGCCTATGGTACCCAGCGACTCATTTCGCGAGGCTTCGAGAAACCCGCAGGTGTTAACGACGAGAAAGTCGGCCTGATCAGCCTTATCTGTCGCCTCGTAGCCAGCTTTTAACAAAATGCCGAGCATCACCTCGGTGTCGACCAGGTTGCGCGAGCAGCCTAAGCTCGTAAAGTGGATCTTATTTCCTGACAGCGTTCGTAATGACATGGGGTCAATTATAGGGATTCATTGCTTTTGATGGCAGAGAAAAAAAGAATCTTTTAACATGACTCTTTGTTTTTGAGGCGTTCATGAGATTTTTATTAATCCTGTTGTTTTTCTTATCTTCGTGCCAAGAAAATCCTAAACCTCCTGTCCAGAGCGTACGGCTCAATATCCACTCTGAGCCCCCTTCCCTAAACCCCAAGCTTGCCGCAGACGTCACCTCTATAAACATAATTAAAATGTGTTTCGATGGGCTGATGCGCAACGTTGCTAATGGGCAAGTGGATTTCGCTCTGGCAAAAGAGGTTCAAATCTCCGATGACAAAAAAGTTTATACGTTTTTTCTGCGAGATGCTCACTGGTCAGACGGCCAGCCGATTACAGCTTGCGACTTTGAAGCGAGCTGGAGGACGATCTTAACCCCGAGTTTTCCTTCTGAATTTGCCTATGAGCTCTATGTGATAAAAAATGCAAAAGCAGCAAGAGAGGGAAGAGCTCCTGTTGAGACAGTGGGCGTAAAAGCGATCGATGATCATACGCTGCGTGTTGAGCTCGAATACTCAACGCCCCACTTTTTAAATCTTGTCGCCTCACATGCGTTTCTTGCCACCCCCCAACATATCGACAAGAGTTTTCCAAAATGGGCCGATTCGGAAGATGTCTCTCACTATGTCGGTTCCGGTCCTTTTAAGCTTGTCCAGCGCAAGCCCTACAACCAGATCCTCCTTATTAAAAATCCCCTCTACTGGGATCAAGAGCAGGTTAAGCTGGAAGAGGTCTTTCTCGTTATCGTCGAAGATGAATCGACGGAGCTCGGCATGTATGAAAGTGGCGAGCTCGATTGGGCAGGAGACCCACTATCTAAACTGCCGCCGGACGCGCTCCAAGCCCTAAAAAACAGTCCCGAAATGCACAATCTTGTGCTTGCCGGCACCTACTACTACGTATTCAATACACGCGCCTTCCCCTTTACCAACGCCAACATACGCAAGGCCTTTGCTCTGGCTATAAACCGTCAAGAGATCGTAGAGAACATCACCCAAGATAAGCAGAAGCCTGCTATGGCCTACGTCCCCTTCACGATGTGGAAAAAAGAGATCGCTTACTTCAAAGACAATGACCAGGAAGAGGCGCGCCGTCTTTTTACTCTGGGCTTAACAGAGCTTGGGATAAAAAAAGAGGAACTTTCTCCGATTATTTTGAGCTACAACACCCAGAGTTCTCACAAGAAAATCGCACAAGCTATCCAAGAGCAATGGTCGCGCACGTTTGGGATACGGGTCCAGCTCGACAACAAGGAGTGGAAAGTTTTTTTAGACGAGCTCTCTCACCATAATTTTCAGGTGGCGCGCATGGGTGGGATTGCCGGAATCAACGATCCTACTGACTTTTTAGATGTTTTTCGCTACGATGCTTCCAGACGCAACTTCTCGCAGTGGACTCACCCTGAATTTAAATCCCTTTTAGAACAGGCGGAGAAGCAGAAAGATGCAGATGCGAGACTGAAACTCCTACAGATGGCAGAAAAAATTCTGATGGAGGAGATGCCTGTCGCACCGATCTATTTTTATACGGGAAGCTATCTAAAAAAACCCTATTTGCGAGAGGTCACAGTGTCGGAGATGAGCGAAATCGACCTTAAAAAAGCGTACATAGACAAGGCAAACTAGCGTGGCATTTTATCTTTTTAAAAAAGGGTCGATCCTTCTCTTCTCGCTCTTTGTTGTAGCGACGATGACCTTTTTTCTCATGCACGCGATACCGGGAGATCCTTTCACTCAAGACCGTGCCATTCCCGAAGAGATCTTACAGGCGATGTATAAACATTACGGCTTAGATCAGCCCCTCATTGTTCAATATGGCAAATATCTCAAGGGACTCATCACGCTCGATCTAGGACCTTCATTTAAGTATCAAGGGCGTACGGTAAACGATATTATCCGAGAGGGCTTTCCCGTCTCGCTTGCACTTGGGATGGAGGCTCTTTTCTTCGCCGTTATCTCTGGCATTACCTTAGGCGCCATCGCCTCATTTAAGCATCTGAGATGGCAAGACCATCTCACCATGGTGGTCGCAGTTTTAGGCATCTCAGTGCCCAGCTTCATCTTGGCTACATTTTTGCAGTACCTCTTTGCGATGAAGCTCGATCTTTTACCCGTCGCACGCTGGGGCACTTTTTCACAGACCATACTACCTGCACTCTCTTTGGCAGCGCTTCCCATGGCCTTTATCGCAAGGCTCACCCGAGCGAACATGATCGAAGTGATGCAGCAAGATTATATCCAAACAGCCAAGTCAAAGGGGTTAAACTCCTTTCAGATCCTCTGGCGCCACGTTTTGCGCAATGCGCTTCTCCCTGTCATTACCTATCTCGGGCCCCTTACTGCAGCTGTTTTAACGGGCAGCTTTGCTGTCGAAAAGATCTTCGGTATCCCGGGTCTTGGCCAATGGTTCGTGATGTGCATCACCAACCGCGATTACACTGTGATCATGGGAACTACCGTGTTTTATAGTGCAATTCTCATGCTCGCCGTTTTTTTAGTCGACATCCTCTACTGTTTCCTAGACCCGCGCATCAAGTTTTCTAAGGAGACAGCATGAACGAGGAAGCCGCACTCTTTGATCCGATCGATCGACAAGCCGGCACGCACGAAGAGAAACAAAGGATTGCCCCCTCATCCTACTGGAAGGACGCTTGGACACGCCTGTCGCACAACCCTCTTGCAATGGCAGGACTAATCACACTTGGCGTTCTTCTGCTACTTGCAATACTCGGCCCTTTTTTTACCTCCTACACCTACCACGAGACCCATCTCCACTTAAAAAATCAGCCACCTTCCGGCACCTTCTGGTTTGGAACAGATGAGCTGGGGCGCGACCTCTTCACACGCGTCCTCTGGGGAGCGCGCATTTCTCTTTTCGTCGGCATAACAGCCTCCTTCATCGATCTTCTGATCGGTGTTTTTTATGGGGCTATAGCTGGCTACATCGGAGGTAAAGTCGATGAGCTCATGATGCGTATCGCAGATATCCTTTATGCTATCCCCTACCTTCTCGTCGTCATTTTGCTCATGGTAGTTATCGGCTCCGGCATCTTTACCATAATTCTTGCGCTCACCATCACAGGCTGGATAAGCATGGCGCGCATCGTCCGCGGCCAGATCCTGCAGATCAAAGGACTCGACTTTGTCAAAGCTGCCTACGCACTGGGCGCAAGCAAACAACGCATACTTTTGCAACACCTCATACCGAATGCGATGGGCTCGATCATCGTCACCGTCACCCTCACGGTGCCCACTGCAATTTTTGCAGAAGCTTTCTTGAGTTTTTTGGGTCTCGGTGTGCAAGCACCGATTGCAAGCTGGGGAACGATGGCAAGCGATGGCCTTCCCGCACTGCGCTACTATCCGTGGCGCCTTTTTTTTCCTGCAGGGTTCATCAGCCTCACGATGCTCTCGTTTAATCTTCTCGGCGATGGCCTGCGTGACGCATTTGACCCGAGGCTGCGCAAATGACCACTCTTTTAGAAGTAAAAGATCTTCACGTCACCTTTCAGACACAGAAGCAGAAGGTGCAAGCAGTGCGCGGCGTCTCGTTTCAAATGCAGAGGGGCGAGCGCCTCGGCATTGTCGGCGAATCAGGATCGGGTAAAAGCGCAACTGTAAAAGCACTTGTAAAACTCCTCCCTGCGTATACAAGCAGCATCTCCGGAAAGGTGCTGTTTGGCGAAAATGACTTGGTAGCCTTCTCAGAAAAAGAGATGCAGCGCGTGCGCGGAAAAGAGATCGGCATGATCTTCCAAGATCCGATGACATCCCTTAACCCCACGATAAAAATCGGCAAACAGATCGTAGAAGGCTTTAGGCGCCACCACAGCGCAATCTCTTTTGAAGAGGCGTACGCGTATGCGATCGAGATGCTCGAGCTAGTCGGCATCCCGGAAGCTGCTGCTCGCATTGAAGAGTACCCGCACACACTCTCCGGCGGCATGCGCCAAAGAGTGATGATCGCGCTAGCTCTTGCCTCTAAGCCCAAGCTTTTATTGGCAGATGAGCCAACCACATCGCTCGATGTGACGATCCAAGCGCAGATCCTCGATCTTATGAAAGACCTACAAGAAAAGACAGAGACGAGCATCCTTCTCATCACACATGATTTGAGCGTGATTGCCAATTTTTGCGATCGCGTCCTCGTGATGTACGCCGGAAAAATCGTCGAGAGTGCAACAGTAGAAGAGCTCTTTTCCAACCCAAAACACCCCTACACTCAGCGCCTTCTGCAGTCGATCCCGAGACTTAACATGTCCGCAGATCTACCTCTGCTTCCCATTGAAGGCTCGCCCCCCGACCTTTTCGACCCGCCTCCCGGCTGCGGCTTTTGCGCCCGCTGCCCCTATGCGATGCGCATCTGCCAAGAGAAAGATCCTCCCTCTTTTGAAGTGGGAAACAAGCATAAAAGCGCTTGCTGGAAAAACATGCCGCGCGAGGTGATAAGAGATGAGTAAGCCATTAGTCCAAGTCAGAGGCTTGAAAAAGCAGTTCCATACAAATGGCGGCCTGCTCAAAGCAGTCGATGACGTCTCGTTTGAGATTTTTAAAGGAGAGACACTCGGTCTTGTCGGCGAAAGCGGCTGCGGTAAATCCACTTTGGGACGAACCATTTTGCGATTAGAGGAGCCCACCGAAGGAGAGGTGCTCTATGACAATATAAATATCTTCCGTTCTACGCCCAAAGAGCTGCAGCTGTTGCGCCGCAGGATGCAGATCATCTTCCAAGATCCCTATGCGTCGCTCAATCCGCGCATGACTGCAGGAGATATCGTCAAAGAGCCCCTCGAGATCCATGGGCTAGAAACAGGAAGCAACAGACAAAAACGCGCGCACGAACTCCTCTCGCTTGTAGGCTTAAGCACAAATTGCGCAGGAAGATTTCCTCATGAATTCAGCGGCGGGCAGAGGCAACGAATCGGCATCGCGCGCGCACTTGCCGTGAGCCCCGAATTCCTCGTCTGCGATGAGCCGATCTCCGCACTCGACGTCTCCGTGCAAGCCCAGATCGTCAACCTTCTGAAACAATTGCAAAAAGATATGGGGCTCACCTACCTCTTCATCGCGCATGACCTGGCTATGGTAAAATACCTCTCGACCCGCGTTGCAGTGATGTACCTCGGGCACATCGTTGAGCTCGCCTCATCGCTTGACCTCTACACGCACCCGCTTCATCCCTACACACAGGCACTACTTTCTGCCATCCCGATCCCCGATCCAAAAATAGAAAAGAGCCGCACCCGCATCGTCCTGAAAGGTGATGTTCCAAGCGCCCTCTCCCCTCCCAAAGGCTGCATCTTCGCCGGCAGATGCCCCCACGCCAAAGAGATCTGCCACAAAGTCCGTCCTGCCTGGAAAGAGGTCGCTCCCCAGCACTTTGCCGCCTGCCATCTCTATTAAATTAAATAGGGAATCGGCCAGCTAAATAGAGCGGAAAACAAAAAAATGACAAATCTGTCACTTTTTATTAGAAAAAAGTGACAGATTTGACACTTTTGCAGCCTAATTTTCACAAGTTGCTTATATTGAGCATAAGCCCCTGCCACCTTAGTTAAACACAACCGATTTATAACCAACATCTTATAAATAAAAAACAAACTACCCTTGGATTTTAAACCAAAAACCAGTTAATTTTACCCTTGAAAACGACCAAAACTATGTCGATTTAACCTTGGAATACAGCCATGTTGAAAAGAATCATAGACTTACATCTTGATAAATGGAAGGTCGATCCCTACCGAAAACCTTTGTTGCTGCGTGGAGCAAGGCAGGTGGGAAAAACTTATGCGGTTCGCCGATTGGGGTTTAATTCTATAACTAGAGAGTGGGACGACTGAACCAGCCAAAGGAACCTTGATAAGCGTCACTAGCTACGCGATCGGGTCGTGCGCATTGGCAAAAACGGTTCTCTTCTTCCTTGAGCGCGTCTCTTAATCCGGGATAGCCATCGATCAGAGCGCAGACAGCATTGTAGAGACGTCTCCACTTGTATTCGACGGTATCAGGAGTAAAAAAGGGCTGGCTATACGCATCATCTGCAACGTTGAAATCCCTATTTTTTGGTTCGTAACCTTCTGCTGTTTTTTCGAAAGCTTCATGGTTTCTCGCAGCAGAATAGATGTCACCCATGCTATTGTAGAAAAAGGCCATGCAATAGCGTGGACCTGCATCTTTTGCTTGGCTGTACGAAAACTGCTTGCCCATCATTTGGGCCATCACTTTAGGATCATTGCCCCCACGTTTAGCTGCATCTTTGAAAAGAAGAACCATCTCTTTATGAGCTTCTGTCATCAGTGCATCGAACTGCCCACGAATACTCTCATCTTTCCAAGCTTCGACAGAGGTCAGTCGAACTAGCACATCAAACCACTTAAGCGTTAAAGTTTGGTGGGAAGCGTTAATATCAAAATCGGCAGGAAGCTCATAATCTGGAGCTGTGAAATTAGAGGCGTGATCAATAGCTGCATTGCGATCGAGTTGGTAGTTCTGTAACATCTCTTCCGGCAGGGAATTATCTTTAAAGTACGATTGGGCATAAGCCACAATCGCCGCAATCGTTCCGACAACCATCCCCGGAACAATAAGTATGGCCATCTTAAGCGTGCTCTGCCAGTTGTAATCTCCACCCTCCGGATAGCTTACTTTTTCCTTTTGCTTATCTAAATGGTAGCCATACCACTTATCTCCCCAAGAGAGAGTTTTCCCACCACAAAAGTAGTGCACGGGGCGAAAGCAGATGCCTCGTAGCGTCTCGGCGTACGGCACAGAATCTCCGACGATTTCTGAATTAAAATAAGTCGATAGGACACCGGCTGTGGTAGTTAAACATTGCATGATTTTTCTCCTTGATAAGAGCAAATAGTTTAACCGTTTTCTGCATTAAACTCAATTGCTAATAAAATATTTATTATTAGTCTATCAGCATGTGGACGTTATGGACTTAAGTGGACGAAGTGGACAGGGCCCAAGAATTAACTTAAATTTTAAATTTGCGCCGTCCAGATCGTCCACTTAAGTCCATAACGTCCACTAAAGTCCATCTCTTGGCGCCCTCGTTTTTTATTATGCGTTTTGGCATAATATTTGCCCTATGACAGCCGTAACACTTGATTCTAGACCTGTTTTGGCGAGCTCCGTTGTGCCGGAGGCGCTCTCCTCTTGCTGCGCCTATTTGCTCGAAAGGATCTCGCAGATCTGGCAAGCGGTGTGTGCTTGGCTTGCGCATCTTTTTGGTGCGGAAGCTGCGCCTCTGCCTAGCTTTCCCAAACCTTTGCCCGAGCCGCTCGTCCTGCAAATTCTCAAATTCTCTTCCCCCGAAATTAATGTCTCGGTTGGCAAGACCAACAAGTTTTTCAACCAGGCTTTTAAGAAATGGCACAAGCAGCTCTCTAGCTTGGATTTAGTTTGGGATGACAAATTTGATAATAGTTTACAGGATAAAATCTTCTCCTCTACTCTTCCTGGATTAAGAACACTCACTCTGTCTTTCCCTCAACAGAATGTTCTCGGCACCTTCATAGACAAAAAAACATTCATACCCAACCTTCTGAAATACACATCTCAACTAACCGCTCTTCATTTGAAAGCAGAATCGCAGGCTTGGAGATTTGATGCAGTATTTGACACACTGCGTGAATTTACAAATTTGCAAGAGGTTTCGTTGGAAACGGATTCTAATGAGCAGACATAAAAGCAGGAAAAATTCCTCAATTGAAGAACCTAGTCATACGAATGCTCGGGAATGGGCTATACAAGCGGCATTCGATTCTTTTGCTGCTCGTAGCAATTAGAGACGCTCGAAATTTGCATATAGAGGTTCCTACAGAGACAATGGAAAAAATTTCCTCTTTTCCTAAGCTCAGGAGCGTAACGGTGCTTTCTTACTTCTACTCCACTTCTCGCCTCAAGCTCTTGTTCAATTTGCCCGAGCTGCGCGAACTCCATTTTAAACATCCGCCCCTCCATCGCACTTTGAAAGATCTCCCCGAGAATCATTTAGAAGCACTCAGTTTTGTCGATGCGCCCAGATAAATGAAGATTCATCCTACGAATATTTGGCCCGCTGCAAAAAATTAAAGAGACTCAATTCTAGAAGTCCCAGCCAAAGTCCCCATTCTCTCCTATTTAAGACAACCAAGAAAAGCTATTTTCTGGTCTTGCCATGTGTCCCACTCTCGAAACTCTTACCCTTGCAAACGTTCATTTTAATGAGAATGGGACGAAAGACGTGCTTAGGCTTATTGAGAAGCTGCCAAATCTAAGGGAGATCGACTTAAGAGGCTGCATCGGCAAACTAGACAAAGCGGCATGAAGCAGGCCGCAGAAACCCGCTCCCCCTGCTTCCTTTACCATTTACCTCACTAAGAAGAGATGCCATTGCCGAGGAAGTCGGTGTGGGTTTCGCTGTAGCAGACCCAGACTCTGCAGGGGGATTCGCGCATGATCTTTTCAGCGATGGAGCCAAGCCCCTTCTTTTGCAGGTCTTGGGAGGAGCGCATCGCTCCCAAGAGCAGGAGGTCGAATGGCTCTTCGCGCAGGGTCTGTAGGACGGTGTCCGCGATCGATCGAGAGCGTACGACGCGCAGCTCGATCTCGACATCATATTCGCGGGCGATAGCTTCGGCTCTTTTTAAGATCGCTTCTGCCAGGACGCCACGCTCCATTAGGTTAGCGTCAAGAGGAAGCGAGGGGTGCACTTCGATGAGGTTGATTGCCGTGACCTTCGCTCCATGCAGCTTAGCAAGCTCGCACGCCATCTGCAGGGTCTCTGTCTGTGTTCCGCTACGCGTGGGCACCAAGATCTGTTTGATGGGCAGCGGCTTGTAATGGGGCACCTGGATCGTCTCAATCGAAAGGTGGCCGGCGGCGGGAATCTTCTGCTTTCTGCGATAGAGAAGATACATGATGAGTCCAAATCCCATCCACGCGAGTCCTAAATAACGCCCTTCGGGTTTGGTGATGACGATCAGCACCCAAACACTTACGGTGGCAATGCATCCGATGATTGCAGAGATAGGAATGTGATAGGGGCCGAAGCGTAGGTTAAACGGAATGCGAAAAGGTCTTTTCATCGTGGGTTTTTTTATGCGCATGACGATGAGCGAAAGATGGGCAAAGAAAAAGGCGAGCATCGCACCAAAGTTGTAAAGGTCGGCTAAAAAGCTCAGCTTTCCGCGGCTCCACAAGACAATTGCTATGGCGACAATTGCAAAAAAGGCGAGCGAGATGTGCGGTGTCCTATACCGTTCATGGACACGCGAAAAAAAGCGCGGCAGCTGGTAGTAGTCCCCCAAATTGAAAGAGAGGCGAGAGGCGCCTATCATCCCGGCATTTGCGGCGACAAAAAGTAGAATAGCTGCGAGTCCTCCCACCCAAGGGCCTAGAAAGCTTGAACCAAATGGAAGGTGGCTGACAATCCCCGAAACAGGATCGTTGATGTAAGTCGTAGAAAGCTCTTGAGGTGAAATAGCAGAAAGCGCGGTCAATGAGAGTCCGAGATACATGGCAACTAAGATGCCCATTGTGATGAGAACAGCTCTTGGAACTGTCTTGGCGGGCGTGTGTGCTTCTGCGCCCAGCTGCGCGATCGATTCGATCCCTGTGTAGGCCACCATTGCCATGGCGACACCTCTCCAGAACTCCGGCCAGCTGGGCGACCATGCAGCATTGACTACATTGATCCGAATGTGCTCCCAAATATAGGAGATATCCAAGAGCCAGATCATTCCGATGGCGATAATGATGAACTGTGTAACCAGCGTGAAGGCGACCAGAATGAAGCTGATGCGCGTAGACTGTTTAATACCAAAAAAATTCATCACAAAAAGAGCGAAGATGAGAAAGACAGTGAAGCCGAGGTGCATCTCGATCTGTCCCTTAAAAAAGGGAAAAAAGATGGAAAGATAGGGTGCAACTGCAAAAGCAGAGATCGCGATCGTCACCACATAGTCTAGTAAAAGCCCCCATCCTGCGATAAAAGAGATGAGATCGTTAAAGGCATGCCGCGCAAAGCTTGCCGAGCCGCCCGATTCGTGGGTAGTGGAGGTCATCTCCGCATAGGTAAGCGCTGTACAGATAAATACCACTCCGGCTAGCCCCAGAGCGATAGGCGTTGCACCCAAGGCATAAAGCGCGGTGATGCCTAGCGCATAATAGATCGACGAGCCCAAATCGCCAAAGCCGATCGCAAACAGGTCCGATACTCCTAAGATCCTCTTAAGACCTAAACCTTCAAGCCGCGCGATCTGGCTCGCTCTTTGCAATATTTTTTTCATGTAGCTACATCAGCAGCACAGCGGAACCCATAAGTTCCGTTTACGGTGCCAGGGTTATTGCGGTGGCGGTGTGCACAGCGCATATCTTCTTTCAAACTCTTCCAACATCCGCCGCGCAGCACGCGGTAGACGCCTTGGTGCGGACCTGTCGGATTGACCGGCTCTTGCACGGAGACATCGTAGTAGTGATACTCATACCAATCTTGGCACCACTCATACACATTACCTGCAATATCATAGAGGCCATATCCATTGGAAGGATAACTCATCACAGAGGTGGTATCGGAGCTAAAGAAGTTGGCCTGCGAGCGTTCGATATTATTTCCTGTCGGATAGAGGCACTCTTCGAGTTTGCCGGTTGCAGCCACCTCCCATTCGGCTTCGGTCGGTAGACGTTTGCCTATCCACTTGGCGTAAGCGACTGCTCCATACCAGGTGACCCCGACGATAGGATGTTTGGCGTAGCCCGATTCGATGATCAGTTTGCCGCCGCTGCGCTTGATGCGCGATTCGCGGAGACGAATGATATCGTTATTATTCACATCTTTTTCTCCGCCCATCGCTTCTAAAAAGCGGGCAAACTGCTCGTTAGTGACAGGGTGGATGTCTATTGCAAAACTATTCAGCGTGACTGCATGACTCGGCATCTCATCTCTTCCGCCATGGTTGCTACCGCGCAAGTAGGCGCCTTGAGGGATGATCACCATCTCGCTTAAAATGGGTTCAACATTTTTAATCTCGAGCGGCTTGGGTTGAAAGCGGGCAACCACAGTCTCTTTGTGGAAGATCGCACCGGGATCGGCATCAAATTCGGGCCTCACTAGCTCTTGAGGTTTCAATACGGGCTTTGGGCTATCTCCGGTAGCTGGAGCGTTCGTCGGAGCGTCCACCTTCTTCCAATCTTGTACGGCAGCAATAGGTTGAGCAGATGGCATCTCTAAAAGCGGCATTAACAAGAGAGGACGCTTCTCAGGATCTGGGTTCAAGCAGCGCGCAAGAAGCTGGTCCCAAGGAAATTTATAGTCGGGGAAACGTTGAGAAGGAAGCTCAAAAAAACCTTCGGGGTAGCTACCCATAATCACGTAGTAGAGAAGAACGCCAAAAGCAAAAACGTCGGCTTTAGCATCTGCCGGCTTCGGATTCAAAGCGCGTCTCTGCTCGGGCGCTAAAAAGGCGTAGTTGTGCCGCTTTGTGCCGATAAGACCGGACACCCCTGCATCTGATAAGGCCAGATGAACCTGCTCTTTACCTTTGCCAACAAGCACATTGCTCAATTTGAGAGAGCCATGCGCTAAACTCTTTTTATGCAGATAGTCGAGTGCGGATGCGATCTGCGAGGCGATCTTTTTTACCTCCTCCTCTAGCAGCGGGCGACTCTTCTTGCTCAAATACTCTGAGAGGTTAATCGTATTGCCCTGCGCATCTAAGACACAGTCGGAAACCAGATAATGCTTTCCCAAAACCGAGGAGAGAGGATGCATCTTGACCAGGTGAGGATGATCGAGTGATTCTAGCGCACGAGCACTCTCCTTAAAATTCACATCTCTTGCACGCTCCTCCGGAACAAACTTGAGCGCATAAGGCTGTTTAGAGATCTTATGCTCTGCTAAAAAAAGAGTTCCAATCTCCTGAATGACTTCAAAGTCGCCAATGATCATAATTAATCCAATTTAAAGGCTTTCTATAACTTTCATGATTTCCTCTTTAGAAATCAAGGGTGGTTCGCACTCATTTTGCCGGCAGAGGTAGACGGCTGTTTGTCCGTCGATCGGCAATTTATCTCTTTCTATTTGCGTATCTTTGGGCCTTTTCCAGATGATTGCAGCATGCGGACAGAAGTGTTTGCTTAAATGCTCTTTAATCTCTTTTTCCAAACTCCCCTGTTCATCTAAGGCGATGACAAGGGTCGGCGCTTTAAGATCGTAATACCTTTGAATTGCTTTCAAATGGTAGAAGGAGCCCGGTGGGTATGCCTCTATGAATTTTAAAGCCGCTTTAAAAATATCTTCTGCTTGGATGCGAAAGATATCCTCTTTTGTAATCTGATAAAGACGGATCAAGTTTTCTGCATGCACCCCATTTCCAGAGGGCTCTGCGCCATCATAAAATTCACATTTGCGCAGTAAAACCTCTTCCGAACTCTCTGTCTGGTAAAAGGCGCCCCTGGGTGCTTGAAAATCATTTTGCAGAACAGCAGCAAGCTCTGTCGCCCACCCGAGCCACTCGCTTCCATGTCCCAGCTCAAAAAGAGTGAGCAGTCCCTTAATTAAAAATGCGTAATCTTCCACTACACCCGAAAAGCGCGCCTCTTTATCGCAATATCTACGAAGAAGCTTTCCCTCTTTCCAAAGATGCGTCTTGATAAACTGAGCAGCTTTTAGTGCTGCATCAGTAAAACTCTTCTCGTTAAAAGAGCTCCCCGCATGCGCAAAGAGATCGATTAACAGACCATTCCAACCAGTCAGGATTTTGGTATCGCGAAAGGGGCGCGCTCTTTTTTCCCGACTTTTCAGCAGCTCCTTTTTTGCTCGCTCAAGTCTAGAGGAGAGTTCTTCTACGGCTAAACCTCTAGTTTCCGCAAACTCCTCAAAAGTATTGGCGCAGTGCAAGACGCTGCGCCCTTCAAAGTTGCCCTCTAAAGTCACACCATAAAAAGTGCAAAAAAGCGCAGATTCATTCGGAGTAAGTATCTCGTTTACCTCAAGCGGCGTCCATGTGTAGTAGAGCCCCTCATGCCCCTCTGTGTCTGCATCAAGTCCCGAGTAGAAGCCCCCTTCCGGATCCTGCATCTCGCGCAGTAAATATCTGCAAGTCTCCTCCGTTACCCTTCGGTAGCTCTCTTTTTTCGTAAACTTCCACGCTTCTAAGTAGCTCTTGGCAAGTAGTGCATTGTCATAGGCCATCTTCTCAAAATGCGGGATAAGCCACTTCTCATCGGTTGCATAGCGCGAAAAGCCTCCGCCCACATGGTCATAGATCCCTCCCCTATGCATATGATCCAATGTCAGCTCCACGAAAAAAAGAGCCCGACTCTCATTACTCGCTTTTGTAAATTGGAGTAGGAGTTCCAGCTGATAGCTCAAAGGGAATTTAGGCTCTTTACTCATCCCTCCATAGGTCGAATCGGCTAAATTAAAAAATATTTCGCAAGCATCGGTAACCGTCTCCTCGTCGGGAAGTTCGCTGCCACTTTCGTGCAGAACGCGCGCCATCGCATCGACAAGACTGTTTGCCTGCTCCAGTAGCGCCTGCCGCTCGTCGCTCTCCCAAAGCTCTTGTATCTGCATGATAAACTGATCAAATCCGATTAAGCCTTGGCGCGCCTTGGGAGGAAGATAAGTGACAGCGAAAAAGGGTTTACGATCAGGTGTTAAAATCACATTCAATGGCCACCCGCCTCCGGAAGAGAGAAGCACTTGCGCAAACTCCATGTAGAGACTATCCACATGCGGAAGCTCCTCGCGATCGACCTTAATGCAGACAAAAACCATGTTCATCAGCCGTGCGATCTCGGGATTCTCAAAAGACTCCCGCTCCATCACATGGCACCAGTGGCAGGTAGAATAACCGATCGAGAGAAAAATGGGCTTATCGTGTGCTTCAGCTATTGCAAAAGCCTCTTCGCCCCAGGGGTACCAGTCAACGGGATTGTGGACATGCTGCTGAAGATAGGGAGACTTTTCGTTTGCAAGATGATTAATGAATTCCGCCATAGAGACAGAACTTTTTCATACAATACCGAGGTATTTAGCAAGGTACCAGGCGATGACGAGAGTGATAGCTGCAACGCTTGCCCAGAGAAGATTGGGGAACCACTTGACTCCTCCGCCCATGCTCCCGCGCACTTCTAATGTGCCGATGCCAAAAGCAAACTCATGCTTTTCAACCGGCATCTTAAAAGCTTGAGGGTTCTCTTGCATCATGCGGTCGATATCCATTCCTAAAAAGACAGCGTACTGCTTGATAAAACCTAGAGCGTAGATCCCTGAGACACACTGGCTGATACGCCCCTCTTCGATCGCCTCCAGATAACCGGAACGAATCGATGTTGAATTTTCCACCTCTTTCAAAGAGAGCTTGAGCTCTTTGCGCTTGGACCTAAACAACGTGCCGACCTGTTTTAGCTCTTCGTTCATACGACCTCCTAAAATAACGTGCCCGTGCCCCTGCCCGTGCCTTTGCCCGATCTTTGTTACAACACACTAACCGAAAGGGCTTAAAATCTTCCAAGCAATTCGTCCTAAGACCCTTTAAAGAGTTCAAACAGGATGCAAGAGCCCCCAACGGACACACGGACTTTCACTGACAAAACACGGACGCATAATGGACGTAAACGGACGGGGGCCAACGGACAAAAATCTAGCTATTCTTTGGTGCCCTGTCCGTTTTGGTCCGTTGTTCGTCCGTGCAAGTCCGTTCTTTAGTCCGTGTGTCCGTGGGGCCCCCCGTCCGTTGCTTTCTCAATGGTTTGCTAAAATAGCTAAATAGCTAAATAGCTCATCATCAACAACTTGCAATAATGTTAAATTAATTGAATTATATAAGTAAATTAACTACAATATTTATTACAAAACATTGGATTTAATTAAATTATGACAAAACCAGTTAATTCTACAGTCCATTTTGCAGCAAAGGCGCTAGGCCCTGTCGGCCTGGTGACACAAGCTATTTCGCAAACATCTGTATGTCAGTATGTTGCAAAAACAAAGGTCTTCCAGTTTTTAAATGCCAAGGTGGGTCGTGCTGCAGGAAGCTTTTTGGTGGGCGTCACGGTCGAAGTAGTTGCAGCCACGAAAGGCGGACAGATCGGAGCCACGGTAGGTGGAGGGCTTGCGCAGGCAGCTTTTCCCCTTCCCGGTGCGGAATACGTAGGCGCAGTAGCAGGAAGAGTTCTTGGAACAGCTGTAGGCGGCTACCTCGTCGCTAAAAATATGCGCAATTCCGAGCAGCCCTTTACAAGCTATCTCCAAGACACAACCGTCTATCTAGGCGCGGGTCAAGCGGTCGGCATGCTGACCGGTACCCCCAGCGGCGCACTTGTTCGCTTTGCCGCAGCAGGCGGGGCTCTTGTATCGGCAAAAGCTGCGTATAACGCACAATCTAAAGAAGCGCGCCTCTCTTACTCAGCTTTATTTATCGCCTCATCGGGGCTTGTTCTTTCTCCCGGTGTGGCACAAACAGTAGAAATGGGCCTGCGCAATACAACCTACGGCAGCCTTGCTCTCAATGCAGAGCTAATAAACGAGATTCGAAAAGCAGACTTACAAAGTGTGGCGACATTCGGAATTAAGACAATTACCGAAGAGGGTCTTCAAGGTCTTTCAGAAGCATTAGTTCAAGGTACGCTTCCCGACCCAAACTTATTCATGGAGCGTGTCATCACACCTATTATGACAGCCGCAACTCCTCTACTCATTAAAAAAGCGATCCTTTCGATCAGACTGGAGTTTGCTCTCGTTATGAGCGCCGCTCGCACCTTTGCTCCTCTTCTAAAGATTCCACGAGTAGTTGATGCATACAAAGTTCTGGAGCAATATTGCAAAGATGAAGACGCAACAGATGCGGAAAAGCAATCTTTATCTATGGAATTTAACATGGTTCTTAGAGAAGCTCTTGGTCTTCCCAATCAGGTACCAGATGAAGGGATAGCTATTGCTATTGTTACGAAAATTTTTACTCAACTCGAAACGCTAGAGGAGCACTTCGGTCCATCTATGGCAAAAGCTCTGATCATAGGCGCGTGTGCGCTCGTCAACACCAGCCCGGATACACTCGCTTCTTACGCCAAAGATGGTGTTAAAGCATTAGAATCGGGCATGAACGATGGGATTGCCGCCTTAACATCAAGTCAAGAAGCAACAGGTGCACTCCAAACAATAAGTAGAGAGATGGCCAGCCAGCTTGGTAAAGCAAGCTTGCAAAGTTTAGTTGTAAGAGCGGTAAAAATGGTTACCGGCGATGACATGCAAGCCTACGCAGCAGGGTTAGCAAGTGGTGTGGCTCCTAATACGAACAACTTTTTCTCACGTGCAGTCGCAACACTCATGAATAAAACTACAGCCCCTCTTATCCAAAGAGCGATCTACTGGGTCATACAAGAACCCACATACATTGCAAATGCGCTCATGCACGCTATGAACGCGTTTGCACCTCTTTTAGATAAGCCTAAAGTAAAAGCTGCTTACGAAAACCTGTACAAGACTTTCACAGATGAGGCGGCTACAGAAAAGGATAAAAAGACAGCGGCAAAAGCATTTACCAGCGCTCTTAAAAAAGCTGTTCGTGCAAAATACCACTCTTTAGAAGCTTCAAGATTACTGTTCATCGATAAAATCGATCCGGCAGCTCTCGTAGCAAAAAATCTGGCAAAAAATATAGTGGGACAGCTCGACATTTTAGAAGAGACCTTGGGAGCTCCTATCGCACAAGCTATTGCGAGCGATGGCTATAAGGTCTTTTTAGAGCAGTATTTGAGCATCACGTTGAAGTACTACATCATGACGCTCGTCACCAACTACTTTAAGTTTGGCCCTACACCGCTCACTCATGAAGAAGGGTGTCAATTTGTTCAAAATGCAGCAGAGTATGCTGTCTTTAAAACGCAAGCTCTTCCTGCCCCTGTGGCAGCTATGGCCAAGAGTGCACTCGACAAGGGTGTAAAAGTCATGCGCGGACAGAGCAACGAGATGCCGCCTGAAATGATGCCTCAGGCGTCTCAAAAAGCTAACTTTCTCTTCCTCTTTGCCTTCGGCTCCTACAAAGTGATGGAAGCTGCTATCCAAGAGACATTCTCTTTCGTGGTAGGTAAAGTCAAGAGCTTGCAAAGACGCGTCACACGTTTTTTAAGCCGTATTGCTCGCGCTGCGCAATCGATACTCTATGTGAATAGCAAAAAAATTAACAGGATGGACGCGATCGCAGCGGTAGCAGGATAGGCACTTGATTCTCTTTATCGCGCCCGCTTCCGCGCCCGCATGCGCGCCCGATCTTTTCTCTTTCTTTCATTAACCTGAATTAATCCGGATGATCGGGCACGGGCACGGGCACGGGCAGAGGAGAGAGCTCTTGTCTAAATTATAGGGCAATGCCAAAATGGAAGAATGTCCAATAATTCTCCTGCTTGTTTTGTCGCCGAGATCGATCTTAGCTTAAAAGAGAAGCTGCGCCAGGATCTAATCGATCAAGGTTTTACTTTAACTCAGCCCCCTTACACCCTCTTCTCTGCGCAAAAAAAAGGAGTCTCCTGCACTCTATACACTTCGGGCAAATTGACCGTGCAAGGTAAAGGCAAGGAGGAGTTTATCACCTTCTATCTCGAGCCCGAGATCTTGCAAAACCTCTCTTTTAGCTACCCGGAGATCAAGCTGGACTTTACACCCCGCATCGGCATCGATGAGGCGGGTAAAGGGGATTTCTTTGGCCCGCTCTGCGTTGCAGGCGTTTTTGCTGGGGGGGAGAAGATCAAAGAGCTCCAAGGCCTCGGCGTCCGCGACAGTAAAACGATGAGCGACAAGAGTGTGCTTAAAGTCGCAAGAGACATTCGTCAAAGCTGCCCACACAGTATCGTTCGCATTCCCCCGCTGAAATACAATGAACTCTACCTAAACTTCAAAAATTTAAATCGGCTGCTCGCTTGGGGACACGCGACAGCTATTGGCGAACTGGTCTCAAAGACTGAGTGCCGTAAAGTGATCATCGACCAGTTTGCAAGCGAAGATGTGGTGATCTCTGCGCTCAAGCGCAAGGAGCTCGAAGTCGATCTCACACAGAGGCATAAGGGCGAGGAGGATATCGTGGTCGCCGCCGCGTCCATTTTAGCGCGCGCCGCCTTCTTGGAGGGTCTGGAGCAGCTCGGCCATCAAGTCGGAATGGAGCTGCCAAAAGGCGCCTCCCAAAAAGTGATAGAAGCCGGCAAAGCTCTCGTGAAAAAAGCGGGAGCCGAGATCCTCTCCACTGTTGCCAAACTCCACTTTAAAACTAGAGACGAGGTCTTAAAAGGATGATCCGTCATCTTATTTTAAAAAATCTGGTCCTGATCGACGAGTCGGAGGTCGCTTTCGGTGAAGGTCTCACAATCCTCTCAGGCGAGACTGGCGCAGGAAAAACAGCTATCATTCAAGCTTTAAGCCTAGCTCTTGGCGAGCGTGCCGACACCCAGATGATCCGCGCACAAGAGGAGCGCGCCTCGGTAGAGGCTGCCTTTGATATACGCTCTTCGCCGCGTGTCCTAGCTCTTCTTGAAGAGGCGGGCATTGCACACGATGCGAACGATCTTCTACTCATCCGCCGTGAGATCTCAAGAGAAGGACGCAATAGAAGCTTTATCAACTGCCAGATGGCGCCTCTTCCCCTCATCCAGAAAGTGGGCAGATTACTCATCCATCTGGTCGATCAGCACTCGCATCAGGAGCTAAGAAGCGCCGAGTCGCAACGAGAAATTGTGGATCTCTTTGCAAGCCTGCACGAAAAGGTGGCCTGCTTTAAAGAGACCTGGGAAAAGGCTAAGCTTGCGCACGAGAAGTTGGCACACTTGATCCAGAAAGAGAGTGAGCGTGAGGCAAGACTTGAAAAAGCCTCCTTTGCTCTAAAAGAGCTTGAAGAGGCAAATGTCCAAGAGGGCGAAGAGGAGAAGTGCTTTGAAGAGTACCGCTCGCTTTCCGGAAGGCAAGAGCTCTTAGAGAAGACACACCTCGTCCACCAGAGCCTCTCCGAGGGACCTCAGGCTATCTTGCGAGAACTCACGCGCTCTAAAAACTCTATAAAAGCTCTTGTGCAGGTCGACCCCTCTTTTGAAGAGACCTCCAAATGTTTTGAAGAGGCGACATTGCAGCTGCAAGAAGCGTCCCACTTTTTAAGCCGCTACCTCTCTCAGGGAGATGCCGATCCCAAACGCCTCAAATACCTAGAAGAGAGGCTGAGCACACTGCATAAGATCAAACGCAAATACACCAACCCCTTGGCAGAGCTGGCTAAGTTAAAAAGCGAGGTAGATGAGCTGGAGAATTTAAGCGAGGAGATCTCCGGTGCAAAAGAAGCCGCAAGCAAGTCTGAAGAGGAGGCAAATGCCGAAGCTTGCGCTCTCACTCGCAAAAGAGAGACGGCTGCAAAGACCTTACAAGTAGAACTCACCGCAACGCTTCGCTCCCTCAACATGCCTCATGCAGAGGTGAAGATCGAAGTAAAGCCTCAGAGCCGCTCCTCATCCGGCGACGACCTCATCCTCTTTTGGATGAAGGCGAACAAAGGAGAGCTTTGGGCTCAAGTGAAAGATTGTGCAAGCGGCGGTGAGCTCGCAAGGCTCTTCCTTGCGATTAAAACCGCCCTGCAAGAGAAGAATGACACCCCTACAATCGTCTTCGACGAGATCGATGCCAACGTGGGCGGAGAGACCGCGGCAATTATCGGTGAGAAGCTCCATGCGCTTGGCAAGTTGAGACAGGTGATCTGCATCACCCACTTCTTTCAAGTCGCCCTGAAGGCCGACCTGCACCTTGCTGTACACAAAGAGGAGCACTCCGGTCGCACTGTAACAAAAATTGCTCCTCTCGACAAAGAGGAGCGTGAAAGAGAACTTGTCCGCATGCTCGGCGGTAACAAAGCTGCCAAAACGGCAGTTTTACAGACCTTAGCGAGCGAGAGTGAATGAGTTGATGAAGCCTTTGAAAGTATCTTCATCGTAGTGCTGCATCTCACACTCCATGGCCATCAGATAGAGGCTGTTTTTCACCATCATGGCACGGCCTTTGAAGAAGACGCTGCCAGTGCGGATGAAGAAGTCTAGCGCTTCTCGTCCATTGACTAGAAGAAGATCTGCAAAGATCAACTGGTTGCCCGGATTGTGGCTAAGAATGCCATTCAAGAAACTCTCTAAGCTCATCTGAGCATAGCTCTCGTCAACAAAGTCTGGATATTGTGCGATCAGCAACATGAAAACAGACTTCTGATCGATAGAAGAGATATAGGCGTCATAACGCAGATCATACCCCTCTTCCGGCATGGCCATATTTTCTGATACGTGTTCTGGATAATTTGGAAATTTCATCGTGCACTTTCCAACAACCGAATGAAACTCCTGCCACCCGGACCCTGCGATCTCTTTCTGTTTTTTAGCATGAGATCCCATTTCAGCTGTTGCATCGGTAGGATGCAAGAGCGCCAAGAGGGCTGCAACGGATGCGAACAAGACCCCTTTCAATACTTTTCCCATTCCCTCTTTCATATCTTCTCCCTTTACGCTTTTTTAAGTTGGTGTTTGTGCTAACCACATGTAGATCACCATCAAGATCCACATGAAGGCGCAGACGATTACAAATGGCAATACGATATTTACAATGGCTTTCCAAACAGAGTACTTTTGCACCTCTTGCAGTCCACGGATGAGCAGTACAAAAGACCAGACAGAGAGGACTGCTTGAGCTAAGAATGCAGAGTTGGCATAAATGGCAGCCGTACCTCTAAATGGCATCTCGGTAAAGCCTCTAAAGAAGAGCTGTGAACCAAATGCACCGATTAGCAACAGCCAGGTCAAGATAGTTCCAATATTGGTCACATTTGACCAGGCTATTGCCGCGCGGATGCCTAAGAATGACCCCTCGCCTTTGAGTAGCTTGCCGACCCAGTAGACAAGCGCACTCGAAATAGTAAAGCTGATCATTCCGACAGGTACAGCCAAAAGAAGCGCTAAAATGAAAATGATGGGCAGGGAGACAGACTCCGAGAGAGAGCCGCTTTGTGATAGATGGAGCATCAGAGGAAAACCATAGATGCCGGCTAAGCAGAAGATACGGAACTTGGGATTAGACTGGACAATGGCGCGAATCGTCTCGCGCGGCTTTGTCCACATGTTGACCCAAGGATTTACATTTAACTGCTTTGCCATATTGCTCCCCTGAACAATTCAGACCCTATGGCTTAATGTTATAAATAAATATTTATTATAACAAGCAAATTCGCAATTAAGTGTAATTAAGTGTAAGTCTTTTTAATTATAATGAAGAGGCCCGTAAAGAATAACGGACGAGGGGGCTAAACGGACCGAAACGGACAATGAAGAGGAATGGACAAAAAACGGACGGGAAACGGACGCGGGCCTAAGAGAGAATTTGTTCGTTGGGGCCGCTGTCCGTTTACGTCCATTTCATGTCCGTGTTTGGTCCGTTTAGTCCGTGCGTCCGTTGGGGCCTTATTTTTTACTGCTCTTCTTCTTCGGAAGAATTCTCTTCCTCTTCTTCGTCTTCGTCCTCTTCGACAAAGATGACATCGTCGTCATCGTCATCCTCTTCTTCATCGGTGTCAGAAAACTCTTCTACATCGGCCATCTGAGGGCCGGTGCCATAGAGAGAGGCGGTCAAACCAAAGAGAGCGCATAGCAACATTTTCCACATAATAACCTCCAAAACAAATAAAAATAATTTATTGAAAAATAAATTTATTAATAATATAAAAGAAGTAAGGGATTATGTAAAGGAGAGAGGTCGATTATGGTTGCACCAAGAAAAAAGACAAAAGCTCAGCCTCTTGCAAAAGGAAAGACGCTCCTCAAGCAACAGCTCTCCGACTTAGAACATCAGTTAAGCATGGACATCGGCGCACTTATAGTGCTCGTCTCAGAAGGCTCCAATCAGCAAGCAGCTATCGCCAGCCAGAAAGCCAAATCAGATCTACTTAAGTTTGGTCCGGATATGCATAAGATTGGGCAAGAACTCGGCGGAACAGTTTTAGAAGCAGTCGAGGGATACTTAGATAGCGTAGATGCGATCGTCCACTCAGCTAAAGGCTTTCTCGACGAAGCTAAGATTACATACTGCTACAAAGCAACCCAGAAGCTCCAGAAGGAGCTCCGGGGTTAAGAGTGTATTTTCAGATTAAGTAGTCAGAGATGCTTCTTCAGCTGGAGCATCTTTTGTTACGTCTTCGCCTACGCCTATTTTCGGCATTTTTGAAGTCATGTCTTGTTTAGCGATATCTCCGAGTCCGGGCTGTTGAGCATTCAACTCAGCTGCCGTTTCGTCTACAAGCTTATTTAGGGCGGGCATTGCATCGGCCAACGTAACTGGTTTTTGCATTTTTGGCAGCAATCCGTCCATTTTCTTGTCTTTGGAAAACAGATCAGTGTCGCCATCATCGGAAGCCACAGGAGCAAAAGGTTGTGCATGCTGTGCAACATCTGTCTCAAACTCTTCGTCATCTCTGTCCATAGGTCTTAAAGTAGGATACTGCGGATGGGCCATAGGAGAGTCTGGGGATACGCCAAGCTCATCATCGGAGTCCGGTACTAGATTGAAAACCGATTGCTGTTTAGGTTGTTCGCTTACCGGCTTTTGAGCTTGCTGAGCTCGAGCTTCTTGTTCTTTTCTCTCTTTCTCTTGAAGCCTGTCGAGTCTTGTACCCATATCTGCCAATCGTTCTTTCTGCTTTGCATTCCACGCATCGAACTCTGCTTTTCTTTCTGCTGCCGTCGGGCTAGCAGCAGGGCTCTCTTCGCCCATCCCAGGTGGTCTAAATGCAGGAGGTAGATTGCTATGCAGTGTTTGATCAAACGCAGAAACACGGAGAGGAGCTGATGGTTTTGTGCCATCAGGCTTATCTTTGCCTTCCACTGCAATCTCTCCGAGGCAGCCAAAGAGTATGGGCACAACGACTCTGCCCACACACACCACGGCTTCGTACATCAAGAAAGCACGTACAATAGTGAAGATGACAGCGTTGGAGTAGAGAACGCCATATGCAACGATCACAGTTAGGGCGACTGATCCTATGAGTTTTGCGACTCCTACGATAAACTTAGAGGGATTCTCTTGAATGCGTCCCCAAAGGTCGCCTTGCAAACTTTGCATTAGCGTTCCATAGAGACCTATATACTCTGCGCCGATCGGTTGTGTTGCATAGCAAATATCGCCACCCATGCTTATCGCGGGTGCTGTTGCACCCAGCTCAGGATTAAAGCGGAATTTCAAGGTAGGAGAAAATTGACTGAGCACAAATCCTTTGGCAAAGGTCGCATAATCGGACCAGTCCCAACTCTCTTTTTCACTTACCTTTTTTGGATAGTTCTGCTCGCCAATAGTGGTAGCTGCTGCATAGAGACGGGGTAAGACTTTCTTACCAAGGCCATGGATACCATCGGTCACAACTTGAGGACACTCCTCTGCTTCATCAGTAATGTCTGCTGTGAGGTGAAATCTAGCTCCTGCCTCATCATTGTATGGCGTGCTGCCCGTAAAGCTGTGGTAGGCTCTCATGCCTGTCGTTTCTCTTGCAGCTTTTTCAGGATTGGCGCCTGTCCAGATAATGCTGTAGTAGTTGCGCGGAGAGGTGCCATGGACAAGAGTATCTAAGCAGAACATGTCTGCGAGAGCATCATCGAAAAGGTCGAAGAGCGAAAAAGAGTTTAAAGCGTTTAAAGGAAGGTGGGCATATCCGGGTTGAAAAAAGGAACTTGCTGGTGCTGCACTTTTTGTTGGATCTGTCATTTGCATACTATTCTCCTGTTAATGTTTGAAAAGGAAAATTATATAATAAAATAGCAAATAAACACAGTCGTAAAAATTAATTCTACTTATCTATATTAAATATTTTACTTCACGACTCGAGAAAATCATCGAAATGGGGGTAGCGGAACTGGTAGCCACTGTCGATAAGGCGCTTAGGGAGAGCATTTGTAGAAGCAAGCAATAGGGCGTCGGCCATCTCGCCAAGGGTGAGGCGCAAAAGAAAGGCGGGAAGATGGACAAAAGCGGGGCGATGGAGCTTTTCGGCAACCTGTTTGGCAAACTCCTTTTGTCTCACAGGATGGGGCGAGACGACGTTGAGAGGGCCCGTGATTTGGGGTGAGAGAAGCGCATGGTAGAGGGCGCCTATCAGATCATCTAATGCGATCCAGGAGATAAACTGCTTGCCCGAGCCGAGTTTGCCGCCAAGGCCTAGTTTGTAAAGGGGCAAAAGCTTAGCGAGCATGCCTCCCTGGGTGCTAAGCACGCTTCCAAACCGAGCATGGACCACACGCACACCTTGAGCCTCTAAAGAAGCTGTCGCCTCTTCCCACTTGGCGCATAGATCCGGAAGAAAGCCTTCTCCCTTGGGGCTATCTTCTGTGAGTAGCTCGTCCCCTCGATCGCCATAGTATCCAACGGCGGAGGCGGCGATGAGGGTCTTAGGCGGATTCTTGAGGCGCGAAAGGGCTTGAGAAAGGAGCCAAGTGTCCCTGCATCTACTCTGAAAGAGTTTTTCTTTTTTCTTCTTCGTCCATCTACCGGTTGCAATATTCTCGCCCGCCAGATGGATAAAGGCGTCGAAGTCTTCTAGGGCTTCTTTATCAAATGTGCCGGTTGCGGGGTCCCAAGAGATGGCGCCTGGTAGTTGTTTTGCGCGAACAAGAGGAACAACGGAGTGTCCCTCGCTTTTTAGAAATGAAAAGAGCGGCCTTCCGATAAATCCGGAAGAGCCGCTCAGAAGGATACGTAAAGAGGTTGTCCTGCTCACATTTTGCAGCAGCCACCACCGCTACCTTTGTCGCTACCTTTGCTCTTAGAGCTGCAGCAGCAGAGTGTTTTGCACATGCAAAGCAGCCTTAAGCTCCAGACGCCGGCAAGGCCAATGATCCCGTAGATTAATCTACTGAGCGCTGTGGTGTTGCCTTCAAAGAGCCAAGCGACGAGATCAAATTGGAAAAAGCCCCAAAGACCCCAGTTGATTGCCCCAATCAGAACGAGAATGAGAGCGATAACATTTAATACTGATTTCATATAAAAACTCCTTGTTTACACAGTAATTTCTACAACAGAAACTATTTTAGCCGCAAACCTAAACGTTCCAGAAGTGTGCGAAAGATCTGACGCCGCTGCTCTTCTGCTTTTTGTAACATAGGGAGGACGCGCTCCATCCGTGGACTTGAACGAGTCAAAAAGGGAGCGCTAAATTCCAGATGAACACCGCTCAAAATGGCCTCCCCCTTGCCGATCTTGCAAGAGACGACTGCGGCAGGTTTTTCTTCTAAATCGACATAAGAGCTAAGCACTTGAACATGGGGAAATTTATCGGGGCTCTCAAAAAGGCAGCCGCCATTAAAGTAGGTGAAGCACTCCTCCCCTTCCCAAGAGATACGCGCAGCTTCTACTCCTTGATCATTCTCATAACTGTACTTGCCAAGTCCAAGAGCCGGTCCTCGCGCAAGACCGGGGTAGAGTTCTAGCGATCTTTTGTCACAGACTTGCAACCGTCCACCCTTCTCAAACTCGATTAGATCTGCAGCAAAGTAGGCTCCGGCACATAGTCCTAAATATTTTCCTCCCCTCTCGACAAACTTGCGCATCTTCTGAGTTCCGAGGCCTTTTAAAGCTTCGTGGTAGTAGACATCGCGCCCACCCGGCATCACTAAAAGTGCGGTCTCCTTCTCCCAGGGAGAGGCGATCAGTGCCTCTGCATCTAGACGTTTTAGAGTGTGATGAGAAAGGTCGACCTCTTTTTGCAGGCTCTTGACGGTATGCCGTAATGCATCCCCTGAAACCCCTTTGTCCACATAAACAACGATATCGCGCATGCTTTTCCTTTGACTAATGCTCTTCCTATAACTAACATATCTTATATTTTCTACAAGTGTGTTTTATGGAAGAGAAAGACTTTTTAAAACTGACCAAGCTCTGCCGTATCGAATGCTCCGAAGAGGAGAAAAAAAAGCTGATGGAGCGCCTTAAAAAGGTGCTCGTCTATGTAGAGCAGCTAAAAGAGGTCGATACTGCTGGTGTAACCCCTTGCAACCATGTGCTCGAGACTGTGCACAATGTGATGCGAGAAGACGTTGTGGGAGAGACGCTCCCGCGCGACCTATTTTTGTCCAACGCCCCTGCACATACAGGCGGCATGATACGCGTCCCACCCGTAATCACTTAAAAAAAGCATATGCACAACTACCCAGCTCATAAACTTACAGAACTTTTTAAGAAGGGAGAGATCAGTGCCGCTGATATCGCAAGCGCAAGTTTAAAGCGGATCGAAAAGCATGAGCCAAAACTCAACGCTTTTCTCTCTATCTTTTCCGAAAGGGCGATGAAGCATGCTCAAGAGCTGGACAAAAAAAGAGCTAGCGGAAAGAAGCTGGGCAAACTGGCAGCTGTTCCGATTGCGATCAAAGATAACATGCATGTCAAAGGCGAGCTTACGACCTGCGCGTCTCGTTTTATATCCAACTTCCGTGCGCCGTTCGACGCTACAGTGACAAGACTATTAGAAGAAGAGGATGCCCTTCTTATCGGCAAGACCAATCTCGATGAGTTTGCGATGGGCTCTTCTACCGAAAATTCTGCTTTTAAGCTGACTCATAACCCGTGGGATCTTGCCTGCTCTCCAGGCGGATCATCGGGAGGATCTGCAGTCTCTGTTGCCGCGCGTCTCTGCCCGATTGCACTAGGAAGCGATACGGGCGGATCGGTGCGTCAGCCTGCTGCATTTTGTGGAACAATCGGCTTCAAGCCGAGCTATGGGCGCGTCTCGCGCTTTGGCCTAGTCGCATTTGCCTCATCGCTTGATCAGATCGGCCCCTTCACTACAAATGTGCACGACACAGCTCTTGTGATGGAAGTGTTGGGAAGACATTGCGAAAAGGACTCTACAAGTCTTGCTATGCCGCAAGAGCACTACCAAGAGAAGCTGATCACCTCGCTCAAAGGAAAAAAGATCGGTGTTCCCGAGAGCTTTTTGCAAGACCTCGGACACGAAACAAAAGAGAACTTCCACAGTGCGCTTAGCGTGCTGAAAGATCTCGGAGCGACTGTCGTCAGCATCGACCTGGATATTTTGAAGTATTCGATCGCTGTCTACTACATTTTAGCAACCGCAGAAGCATCGACAAATTTAGCCCGCTTTGATGGCATACGTTATGGCTTGCGCTCAGCACGCGCAAAGACGCTAGACCAGGTGTATGACTTTTCAAAGCAAGAGGGATTTGGCCCGGAAGTAAAAGCGCGCATCCTTCTCGGGACCTATGTGCTCTCTAGCGGCTACCGAGACGCCTACTACAAAAAAGCGCAAAAGGTGCGCACACTCATGATCGAAAAGCTGCGCACAGCTTTTGGCAGCTGCGACATGATCGCTATGCCCTCATCCCCTTTTGCAGCGTTTCATCTAAACTCGATTTTAGATCCGGTGCAGATGTATCTGCAAGACATCTACACCATCTGCGCTAACTTAGTCGGCCTCCCTGCCATCAGCCTCCCCTCAGGCTTCACTAAAAACGGGCATATGCCACTTGGCCTGCAGCTAATCGGCCCACACATGCAAGACGCTCGCGTGCTCGCCTTCGCCCACGCCTTTGAGACTGCTACTCCTCACTCCAAAACCCCTCCTCCCCTATTTGTATGAAAAAGAAATGCTCCGACATCTTAATACGTGCCCGTGCCTGTGCCCCTGCCTGTGCCCGATCCGGATTAATTCGGGCACAGGCACGGGCACGGGCAGGGGCACGTAAATATCCTAGCGAGGGTTTGTAGATGACAGATATTCTTTATGAAAATTGGGAGCCGGTGATTGGGCTTGAGATCCATGTGCAGCTGAATACGAAGTCGAAGCTGTTTAGTGTGGCGCCTAATCGCTTTGGCGATGAGCCAAATACGAATATTACTGAGGTTTGCACAGGCCTGCCGGGTACGCTGCCTGTTTTGAATAAAGAAGCAGTACGCAAGGCTGTGCAATTTGGCTGCGCGGTCGGCGCTCGCATCTCCCCTGTCAGCAAGTTCGATCGCAAGTCTTACTTCTACCCTGATAGCCCACGCAACTTTCAGATCACACAGTTTGACGAACCCATTTTGCTGGGCGGCACCATCACTGCTGATGTGGGTGGACACACAAAACACTTCCCGATCAACCGCGCCCACTTAGAAGATGATGCGGGAATGCTCAAACACTTTAGCACCTTCGCAGGAGTCGACTACAACCGCGCAGGAGTTCCCCTGCTCGAGATCGTCTCAGAGCCCTGCATCCACTCGCCCAAAGAAGCGAGCGCGTATGCGATGGCAATCAAAGCGATCATGGAATATCTGGACGCATCTGATTGCAACATGGAAGAGGGGTCTCTGCGTTTTGATGTGAACATCTCGGTAAAGATGAAGAGCGAAAAGACGCTGCGCAATAAAGTCGAGGTGAAAAACCTAAACTCCTTTGCCCACATGGAGATGGCGATCGAGTCGGAGATCCGCAGACAAGTCCGCGCCTACTCAGAGCGCCCCAGAGAAAATCCCGCAAACGTGGTTGAAAAGGGAACGTATCGCTTCGATCTTGAGAAAAAAGAGACTGTGCTGATGCGTATGAAAGAGGAAGCAGAAGACTACCGCTACTTCCCCGAGCCAGACCTGGTGCCGATTGTGATCAGCGATGCCTACATCGAAGAGGTGCGAAGAACTCTACCCGAGCTTCCTCATCAGAGATACAAGCGCTATCTGGAAGAACTCTTGCTTCCCGAGTACTCAGCATCTGTATTAATCAACGACAAAGCGCTCTCCGACTATTTTGAAGAGTGTTTGAAGTTCACAAAAAACGCCAAGAGTCTTTGCAACTGGGTGACAGTGGAGTTTGTCGGAAGATTAAAAGAGCAAGGCAAGAGCCTCCTTGCATCTGGAATCCGAGGCGAGCAAGTAGCCAAGCTCGTCAACTTAATCGACAAAGGAACCATCACAGGCAAGATTGCCAAAATGGTCGCAGACGAAATGGTCCTGCATCCCGGAAAAGATTGTGAAGAGATCGTCAAAAGCAATCCAGACTTTCAACCGATGAGCGACAGCTCCGCAATTGAAAAGGTCGTCGACCAGGTCCTCGCAGCCAACCCCCAATCAGTCGCCGACTTCCGCGCCGGCAAAACACGCGCCTTCGACTACCTGATCGGCCAAGTGATGAAAGAGACGCGCGGCAAAGCCGACCCCACCCTCGTAAACAGCTTGCTGACCAGCAAGCTGAAATGAGCGTTAATCGCTCTCCAGCCATCCCATCATGAGCTTCTTGATCTGGGTCTGGTAAGGAGTGCCAGCCGATTGCGCTTTGCACTTAAAGGCTTGAAGAAGCGTCGGTTTGATCTTAAGGCTTATGAGCTGACTCTTTTCTGAAGGTTTTGAGAAAAGCATGCGATAATTTTCAAGAAATTCAATAATCTGGTCCGCCGTCATCCCCCTGCAGCTCTGGAGATATTCTTCAGTAAAGTATTGAATGCCTTTTTTTTTCATAAATATTTGGATACACTCATTAGTGCCTTGACATCTTCTAAATCCTGCGGCCTGCCGGAAGCTTTTTTCATTTTTATGAGTTCTTCCAACGACAAAACACAGACAGTACCAACAGATGTGCTTACCTTTTGAATATGACTCGGGTCCTTAAGATCATAGTTGATGATGATATCAACCTGGTTTAGCGGATTAGATGGCTCATAAAAGTTCCATGCAATCAATTGACGCTGCTCAATGAACTCCTTTCTGAAATGAAAAACATCTTCTGCCGTTATTGGGACACGCGAAACCAACCCCATTCGTTTGAACGCACTTTCCGTATTTTTAAGATGTTTAAGAGACCAGCTGATCACAACATCTACATCGACAGTCCCCCTGACAACTCCATGCAGCGCAACTGCGTATCCCCCTACAACGGCATAGGGGATATCAGCTTCATTCAAAACAGAACAGATTCTCTGGATAAACATATTTCAGTATATACCAGTATATACCACCCCAAGTCAACGACATTAGCAAAAAAGGCTTAAGAGCCAGGCGAAAAAGCGCTGGCAAGTGCTGATGATATTGTTTGTGGTGCTTACCACCCAGTTGGCCCATTGCTCCCAGCACGGGGGGCCGATTGTTTCTCCCTCCGGGTGCTCAGATGTAAGGACCTTGACAGGCTGAGATAACAAAAGGTCTTCAGGCTTAAGTCCGCTCCCACGTAAATCGATGTAAGTAAGATGTGTCAGCGCACGTAAATCTGCTGGAGCAACAAGGGTTTGCTTATCATCAAAAAAGATGTATTGTAAATTGTAAAACTGACTAAATTCTTGCACGGCAATAGTGGGTGGCTGTTGAAACGCGGGGGTAAAGACACGGTATGCTATCGAGTGGAGTGAGGGAAAGAGGTGGGTCTGTAGATGTTTGTTCTGCAAAATTTTGCGAATTGAATTTGCTGCTGTGGGAACAGTTTTCGAGAGATGCTACGATCTCGCAAAACTCTCGATCAGCATCATCAAACCATTCAGGATGCGCTGCACAAATTTTCTTAAATTCTCTACCAAAGGCACCCTGTGTCATGTTTGTATCAGTTGTCGAGAGGTAGATCAGCGAGACCCAAAATAGCCTCAAGTTTCGATCATATTCGCTCTGAACCTGTCGTCTGAAATATTCCGATTTTTCGGAGGGGTGCAAAGTGCGGTCGCGTCGAATCAGATCCGCCTGCTCTCCCGCCTCATAGTCCCAAACGATCCCGCACACAGGAGGAGGAAGACTTGGAATGAAATCAGTAAGTTTTAGACTCATAATAATCCCGTTTTTATTCTTAAAAATCGAAGCTATTTTATAAGTTTTTATTGTTTTTTGCTAACTCAAACAATTTTTATTTGAGGCAACGAAATTAGAGAGGCAGAATTGCCTTAGCAAGACAAATTAAAAATTTAATGGACACGCGGCAAAGCCGACCCCACTCGCGTTAACAGCTTGCTGACCAGCAAGCTGAAATAAGAGCGCTTAATGGACGAAAAAAGGACAAGCAAGAAAAAATGGACATGCAATGGACGAAAATGGACGCGCGCCAAGAAGGAAGCTTAAGTTAGTTCTCTTGGGCCCCGTCCATTCCTGTCCATTGCACGTCCATTTTAGTCCATCGTCTTTTCTGTCCATTGGGGCCCAATTATTTCCGCTGATTTCAGAAGTTGACGAAAAAAAATTATCGCATATGATCTTCAAGCAAAAAATTTATGCGACGATCTTTTTTCTTTCTTTTTTTGTGTTGGGCGGTTTTTGCGCATGCGGAGTGGGATCAGCTCTTCTCTGAAGATGAGGACTCCTCTCTCTTTCATCACGTAAACGTCGTAACAGGGAATCTCAACCTCTGCTTGCAAGATGGTCTCGTACAGGGCGCAAAATCGATTCCTTTATTTCGCACCTACTCGAGCGGCGGAGCACTGGAGCGCCATTGGAGCAATGGAGATCTGGATTTGCGAGATGAGCGCGGGCTGCTCATTCAAGGAGGATGGAGCTTTTTTCCTCATGTCAATCTGTTGATCGAAATCGAAAAAAAGCAAAAAAATACGCGCGCTTATCTACAGGAGCGCGGCGGAAACTTTGTCGAATATGGCCATGCCCGCAGGGTAGAAGATAGAAAGAGCATACGGATGCTCAAGCCTATGTTAAAAGAGGGTCAATGCTCGGGGATCTTAAGTGCTCGGACAAATCCGCAGAACAACCGTCTTTTAATCAACTTGAGAGAGGGGTATGCGATCCTCTATCTGCCCGATGGAGGTAGCCGCACCTATGTCGGCGAAGAGTTGGGCTATTTTGGGTATGGCGATCAGCGCAGATATTATT
This sequence comes from Chlamydiia bacterium, assembly GCA_963804085.1. Lineage (GTDB taxonomy): Bacteria > Chlamydiota > Chlamydiia > Chlamydiales > Rhabdochlamydiaceae > CAWDOQ01. Next base: position 57,167 of record CAWDOQ010000022.1, read on the forward strand.
ATCGTTTGGTCTCTGAAAAGCTCCCTTCGCAACACGAGATTCATTACGAATATGATAAAAAACATCAGATCAAACAGGTTAGGACGACAAACCCTCGCGGCAATAAGACCTATGCGTCAGCCCATTTTGATCTCTTTAAAAAAAGCCCTCCTTTCCATTTTCGTGTGACGACCTCCGATGCAAAGAGTTTTGAGTATCAGGCAATGGTTTTTAAGGAGCGCGATTATCTTGCCACTGTAAAAAGCAAGGATCGAAGCGATGAGGTGTCTCTTTATGCACCGGGAAGAAAGGGAACCGGCGCACGCGTAAGGGAACTTACCAAGAATGGAAAGACAGAACTCAGGGTCAGCTACTATCTTCCTCCCGATGAAAAAACGGAAAAAAAGTGGTATGAATATCCGAAAAAGAAGGGGCTAGAGGCAGATAAAGTCTCTGCAATTGAAGCGCCGGCAGGGCCGAGCGGCGAGATGCAAGCGATCGCCCGTTTTTGGTACTGCAAAGAGTTTACCGATGTGCGGGATATCGATGGGATTTTGACACGCTATTTTCACGACGACTCAAAAGTCACTAAAATCGACAATTACGATGAGAAGGGAGCTCTCTACTCCTCCACACAATTTCTTTGGGAGAATGAGCAGCTGCGAGGGAAAGTCAAGCTGAACGGACAAGGAAAAGCAGTTCTTGCAAAAACTTTTCGTTACGACGAGCCGGGTAATGTCGTCGAAGAAGAGCTCTTAGGCAATTTAACAGGAGATGCAGGTGATTGTTTTGCTCTTGGAGCTGGCCATACCCTTGCACAAGCCGAGTCTTTATCCAAACGCTTCTCTTACGACCCGGAGTTCAACCTCCCTATTGTGGAAGAGGAAGAAGAGGGGCCTACATTCCGATTTTTTTACAAAAGCGGAACCGATCTTCTCACGCTGAAGCTCACCTGTGATCGCGACCGGATTTTAAAACGCGAGATTTTTGAGTATGACGAGGACAACCTCCTCATTGCGGAGATTGTCGATGATGGAGGCTCTTGCAATGCGGCCGAGCTAACCGGTGTGATGGCAAGACAAGTTAAACGCTACACTCTTGATCCAAATTCAGGTCTTGTAAAAACGATACGCGAGTGCTGCTATGATTTTGCAAGCGGAAAAGAAGTTCTCATAAGAAAAATCGAGCTGAGCTACTCACCGGAAAATCTTGTGACACAAGAGGCTGTCTATGATGCCGAGGACACCTATCGTTACACACTTGTTACAGAATATGAGAAGGGGCGCATTATTCGAAAAACAACACCCCTTGGACATGAAAACAGCTATAGCTACGACTCTTTTGGCAATCTTAAGAAAATCAAAGAAGTCGGTAGCCCTGAAAAGAGTTACACATACGATGCTCTACACCGTCCGTGCACCTGCACCACACACGATCTTGCAAAAGAGAAGATCGAGACTTCGATCTACGACTCCAAGGGACGACTTCTCAAGCAGGTGGACACAAAAGGAAATGTGACAGAACAGATCTATGATGGATTTGGAAGATGCCTGCAAACAATATTTCCTAAAACTTATGATGAGAAGCAAGAGATCCATACGCCTTGCGTCAAATTTACATACGATGTGCAAGGCAACCTCGCCACTTCGACTACCGCCAAGGGTGAGACAACGGAAACTCTGTATAACGCTTATCGCAAGCCAATTGAGGTAAGACATGCAGATGGAAGCAAGCTCCTTTACCGTTACAACAAAAACGGCACATTGCGACGGACTCTATATCCCGATGGCACAGAAATCCACTACACATATGACATTTTCCAGAGAATGACCTCCAAAACAGTCATTTCTAAATACGGTGATAAAGAGAGCCACGAAACGTGGGAGTACAACACCTTTTATCTTCTCTCGCATACCGATCCACGCCATCTTACAACTCATTACACTTACGATCATGCCGGCCGAAAAATCCTCGAAGAATCAGAGGGCAGAAAGAAGCAATTTTTCTACGACGCTCTCGGCTTTTTACAGAGATCGACAGAAGGCGATGTTTCTCATGTGCAAATCTCTGACGTGGAAGGAAATGTTGTCGATGAGTGGATGGAAGAAACAAGTGGGCGCATCGAAAACAGAATGCGTTTTTTCTACGATGGCGAAGGGAGAAAAGAAAAGGCGCTCCGCCTGACATCGCAAGGCGAAGCAGTCGATCTTTTCGCCTACGACGTCGAAGGAAGAATGATCAAGCATACAAATCCGGAAGGTTCCGTAACCCAGTTTCTTTCCACGGAGGATGAAAGGAATTCGCTCGATCAACATGTGCAGCAAAAATGCATTATCGATGCTCTCGGCAATGCTAGCATCGAAACCAGCGATGCTCTTGGTCGCCTTGCCCTGCTTGAGAAAAAAGATCCTCAGGGAGGAGTGGTTTTTCGCGAAGCCTATTTTTACGACCGGGCAGGCAATCGCCAGGAGCGCGTCACCTCTGTTTTTGATAAAAATCGACTAGTAAAAGAGATCCGGGCTTCTTGGGAGTATGATCTCATGGGAAGGGCCATCGTTGAGATCGAAGATGGCAAGAAGGTGACGAGTTTAACCTACGATGAGAAGGGGCGAATAAAAACGCGCACGCTCCCCGATGGAAGGGTTATGTCTCATAGCTATGACAGCCTTGATCGCATAACAGAGATGCAAAGTTCCGACGGCACTATTCACCTCCTCTATTTTTACGATGCAGGACCTGAACCTACCGAGATCAGAGATCTTGTCCAAAAGACAAAACTTTTACGCAAATACAATGCCTTTGGAGATTTGTTAGAAGAGATCAACCCGCTTGGGCTGCGTTATACCTGGGAGTATGACACTTGTGGGCGAGTGACAAAATTCACACTCCCCGATAGCTCAGAGATCACTTATAACTACGAAGGAAGTCATCTCAGCACTGTCGCTCGAAAAAATGCGCAAGGCCATTCACTCTATGAACATCTCTACCTTGACTTTGATGAAAATGGCCACGTGTGCGAAGAGGCGCTCATTTACAAAGTAACGGGTGCCAAAACAAAGCGTGATCTTCTCGAAAGACCTGTCTCCTTCTATTCACTGCCCATGCGTTTAGAAACAACCTACGGCCCCACAAATCTAGTGATGCAGACAAAAAACTCTTTCTTTGGTGAGAAGTCCTACACCTATGATGCGCTCGGCCAGCTCGAAGAGGAGGGAGAGGTCCGCCACCAGTTTGACTCGGTCGGCAATCCCCTCTTTTGCGAGACCGGAAGCTGCAATCAGATCCTCTCTTACGCCGGCTGCACGTTGGACTATGATGCGTGCGGCAACCCCTGCAAACGAAAGAGCCAAAATGAGGAGATTCTCTACACATATGATGCACTGGGAAGGCTCACCAGCATCACCTATCCGCAAAAAAAGCAGATCCGCTTTCTCTACGATCCTCTTTCTCGGCTTCTTTCCAAAACAGTGGCGTTTTACGAAGAGGGAAGTTGGCAAGAAGAGCCGGAGACCCTGTATCTCTACGATCAGGAAAAAGAGATAGGAACTATAGACTCCTCAGGGCAAATTCAGCAGCTTAAAGTCCTAGGACTTGGCATACAAGGCGAAATCGGCGCAGCTGTCGCAATTGAACTGAAAGGCACAGCCTACGCGCCACTGCACGACTTTCAAGGCAATATCCTCGCCCTCGTCTCTTCGTCTTGCAACATCGTCGAGCGTTATGAGATCAGCGCCTTTGGCCAAGAAAAAAACAAAAAAGAGCCCCTTAATCCGTGGCGCTACTCCTCTAAGCGGACAGAAGAAGGACTCATCTTTTTTGGTAAACGCTTTTACGATCCCCTGCTCGGGCGCTTTCTCACCCCCGACCCTGCAGGTTTTGTCGACGGACCCAATCTTTACCTCTTCGTCCTCAATAGCCCTCTTAATCGGCTCGACCTATTCGGGCTTGAGTCCAACCCGCACTTGCCTCCTACAATAGAGGCCTACTGTCCATTATGGTAGGGTTTCGCCTCCGCCGATGCCCGGAACTCTCATCCCCTGCCAAGGGCGTGTGGGAGAAGTCAAAGTCGATTGGGTCGTCTCTTGCAACCACTGGCACAAATTACAATTTTCTGCAGAAGAGCTCAAAACCGGTTCGGTGAATATTTTCGACCATCTGCCCGAGCTAATGTCCAAAGATGGCGGTATGGTCGGCCTAATTACAGGCCAAAATGGTATTCATACCAATTTACAAAAATTTACGAATGGAATGTGCCAGACCATCATAGACAAGGCGCCCGAAGGAACCCTCTTTATCGGCATGCATCTACCTAACGAAGGTTGGTTCAAAGATATCCAACGAGCGACTCAGAGAGGTCATGGGAAAAGAGACATCACAGGCTTGTGTTACAAGCAGATCTTTAGCGCGCTCATCGACAAAGATCCACAAGATCAACCCGGACATGCTCTGGCTCCATATCGGCCACAGGCCGAGGAGTGAGGCCATGGCGATCGCGCAATCGAAGGTCTTCTCTCCCGAGGATAAAGCCCTTCTCCAAAAACATCTTTACATCCTAGCTCTTGGGCCTTCTCGGCCCATCCCTAGAGAATATGGACATAAAGTACAGAACGTATACTCGAGGGAGGATCGGTCACAGGCTGGTCGGGCATCTTGCCCTCGTTTAATAAATCCAAATATGATATATCTTACATTCCATCGAGAGCAACCGTGCGGGATAAAATGATGCGACGTTCTGAACATGGAATTATGGGAAAGACGTATCAGATGGGCTTTGGATGAAAGAATTTAGTCGCATTCGTAGAAAACATGGGTTTTACAATGATGCGATTCGTTAAGCAGCGATTTTTATCATTTTTTCTGCTTGGGAGGCCTCATGGCTGAAGAAAGCAAACCCTATCTTAAGTATGCCGATGAGATTATACACACCTTTGAAAAGGAGTGTGTAAAAGAGTTCAAAGAGTTCAAGCTCCGTAGTATCGGCAGTGGGGGTCGAATGCCAAATGATGTCGAAGAAATCGGTGTGAATTTTTCTGCTTACGAACCCGCGACCATTGAAGAAGCAAGAGCATTAGAGGTGACTCTTACCGAAAAGCTGCTAAAAAAAATCAACGCTCATGAAAAAATTCGACCTTATCTTCGTGAGTATCCTTTTCCGTCCAATCGGACAGAAGTATCTGTCTCTTTTCACAAACGCAATGGCGACTATTACACCGACGGCAGTGTGGCTTACGTCTCTCATATCCTAAACCAAATCAGCTACTGTGCAGCCGATCCCAAAACCCAAGATTTTATAGATCTGTTGGAAGAACCTTACGAAGATGCTGTCAAGCTTGTCCACCAGAAGTGACCTCTTTTTTGGAGTGCTGCGACTTGTCGCTGTTCTTCAAAAGACGCCGAGACAAGTCTCGGCGGAGAAAAGCTGCACAAGTCGCAGCACTCCATACCGGAATCGCTTCACTCTTTATCGCCACAACATGGGTTTTACAATGATGTTGTTCTTTAACCCAGCACTTTTCATCTATTTTTTCTTCTTTGGAGGCCTCATGGCTCAAAAAGAAGGCCCGCTCTACATTCAGCATGCCGATGAAATTATACACTCGTTTGAAAAGGAGTGTGTGAAAGAGTTTAAAGGATTCAAGCTCCGCAGTATCGGCAGTGGAGGTGGATTTGCACATGATGTCGAAGAAATCGATGTGAAGTTTTTTGCCTATGAACCTGCGACCATTGAAGAAGCAAGAGCGTTGGAGGTAACTCTTACAGAGAAGTTGCTAAAAAAAATCAACGAACATGAAAAAATTCGACCTTACCTGCGCGAGTACCCTTTTCCATCGAATCGAGCAGAAGTATCTGTCTCTTTTCACAAACGCAATGGCGACTATTACACCGATGGAAGCGTGGCCTACGTCTCTCAAATCCGAAATAAAATCGGCTACTGTGCAGCCGATCCCAAAACAGAAAAATTTATAGATCTATTGGAAGAGCCTTACGAGGATGCTCTCAAACTTGTCCAGCAGAAGTAAGAGCGCTTAACGGACGAAAACGGACAAGTAAGAAAAACGGACGAAAATGGACGCGCGATCATGTTGCTCGAGCCAATCTCTTGGGCCCCCTTCAGTGGCGAGTTAGCCGAGATAAATACACAATGCGGCACGACGTAGAACGTCCCTTACATGAGGAGAATCTCCTCCGATAAAACGGAGGAGTTCTTCAAACGGACAATCGCCATGAAGGAAGTTTAAGCTAGTTCTCTTGGGCATCCCGTCCGTTCATGTCCATTGCACGTCCATTTTGGTCCGTTGTCCTTGTCTTTCTGTCATTGGGGCCCGTCCATTGAGTGACCTCTTGTTTGGAGTGCTGCGACTCGTTGCTGCTCTTCAAAAGACGCCGAGACGAGTCTCGGCGGAGAAAAGCGGCGACGAGTCGCCGCACTCCATACCGGAATCGCTTATTCTTATCCTAAGGCAGCATGCCAAAGGCGCTGCCAAAAGGAGATAAACCAGGAGCAGATGCTAGAAATGGTAGCATAGAGGCGTGCGCAGAGGTTCTCTTCAACCAAAGGAGTGTCTGGGGCTTTAAGGGTCATTAGTCGGTACTCTCGTGCGCTTTTATTGTAGTAGAGAAGAAGCATCTGCTCCCTGTCAGGTAGTAGTTGCATAATCTCAATCATTACCATCCAATTTAAAAGTAGGGAGAGGCTCTCCTTCGGGAATTTTCCAAAAATAGACGGTTTCTTGTTCTTGCATGACAAAAATCTCGTCGCCCCAAAATTGAAAATTGCTCCAACCGTTCATACTTTTATTCAACCTGAAACTATTTTTTTTCTCTCCGGTAGCAGCATCAAATACAACGGCTGAGTGTGCCCTGGAAGTATCCCGCGCAATACAGATTACCCATCTTTCACTCGCATAGATCTGACCGAAATAGATTTCTTTAGATGGGGAAGCAATTTCTTCACATATTCGATACTTGTGTCGAATTATTTATTTCCCATTGCTTGCTTAAAGTTCCCTCTTTAATCGTATAGGCATTATAACTGCCGTCACTGCTTTGACAAAACAGGTGATTTGAGGTTACTGCATAGTGCAAATCATAAAATCTCTTATCACCTAGATTGCTAACCTCTTGAGGAGGTCTTTCTGGGTGGCTCATCTCATACGTCCAAAATGTGCCCACCTCACGCTCTCTCCCACAGAGCATCACTAAAAGATCTCCAAAACGTCTAATTTCGTACATCCATGAATCATCATGTGCAGGATCAACCTGAATATGATGCTCTTTAATGCAGAGAGCTTGGCTTTTGCTTGTATCCCAGCAAGCCACCTTTGCACCACGCTGGGTTGCTGTGATGAGCAGCTTTTGGTCGGGCATCTCGAAACAAAAATCTATGTTGGGGCCTAAAGAGCTGAGTAGCTCTCCTTGAAGATCGCGCATCACAGCATTTTCTTCTCTATCTTTAGTAAAAAGATGGTGTTCCGATACACCGATGATCGCTTGCCTATCTATCTTTTGGGAGGAAGGCGAAAACCTTCCCCTGTCAGCAAGGAGAACTTCATTACTCCACACACCCTTATCATTTTCAAAAGCAAGAAAACCCGTTCCATTTACCACTACTCCTACCTTAAGCTCACGTGGATCATAGTGCGATTCTCTACGTAATCCCAAATCCTGCCACTGTTTTTGCACAATGAGCTGCACCTTTGCCGGAGTGGATTGGACTGCAAGCTCGTGGAATTTTTTGGACGTTCCCGCCAGGCAACACAAGCTATGAATGTCTAGATAGCTACAGGTGGAGCGAATGAGCGGATCTGGAATGTTTGGCAATGCATATGTCATAAGGGAAAATCATAACATATAAGATTATTACATAATATGTATAATAATTTATTGATTATTTATACATAATAAAAATTAGTTTATATTGCGATTAAAATTAATATAATTTAAAATAGTTGTTATTTTAATTATGGTGCGATTATGTCTCTACAGAGTTCAACAATAAATTTAACAAAAAGCGAGCTTCCCGACACATACTATTTTCATAGAACCTATCACTTAGATCTGCCCAATGATCACTCTTGGAAACAAGAATGCCCTTGGCTTTTTTTAGCACGACGTATAGCAGTTATGGGTCTTCCTTTGTTAAGCCTGTGTAAGCCCCTGCACACTCCGCTTGCCCTGACTTTAGGGGCGATGCGCGTATACAACTTTGGAAATGGGTTTAATAATAGTAGGGGAGAAGAGGAGTGTCTTCTTTATGGGATAAATGCCGGTTTGGCTACTTGCGCTCTTGCGGCAACCTTTTTTAATCGTTCTGCTGGCGCTCTCATTACCACCGGACAAGACATTTTGATAATGCTGTATTTCTTTATAACGGTTTGGAGAGGACAACCTATACGGATTTGCTGTACGCCGTCTTGTGGATTGCCAGCAATGCTCTTTATCTCGCACTCCTGCTTTCAGGAGGAGCGCAGCTTGCTGTAGCATCTATTGCAATGCAAGTGATCGCCAACGCATTCGCTTCTGTACCACACTACCAAAAAGGCAATCAGATTGAAGCTGTCGGTTGCTTAGCCATTGCGCTAGCACGTGGTCAGCAGCTGCGTGAGTATACCTAATATTTTCATTCGAGGGATTGGCGCTTGAGCATATCGGCGAAGAGCCCCTTTTGGGCGGCAAGCTCGTGGAAGGTGCCGGTCTCTATGATTCTGCCGCGGTCGAGCACATAGATGCGGTCGGCATGTTGGATGGTGCTTAGTCTGTGGGCGATCACGATGCGGGTTACGTTGATCGAATCGAGGTTGGCGCTGACAAGCTCCTGCGTCTTGTTGTCAAGCGCACTGGTAGCCTCATCGAGAATGAGGATTTTCGGAGAGGAGACGAGTGCACGCGCAAGATAGAGGCGCTGGCGCTGGCCTCCCGACACTGTGGTTCCTCCCATAGGCATTACAGTATTGAGTCCCATGGGAAGTTTGAGTAGATCCTCCTCAAAGCCGGAGAGCATGAGCGCTCTTTCAATCTCTTCTACTGTGTAGCTTCCTGCTCCTACGATATTCTCGTATATGCTTCCGGACAATATTCCAGCATTTTGCAGCACGGTGCCTATCTGCTTGCGCACGCTGCGTAAATCAAGATCTTGCAGGGCGAGTTCATCGTAGAGCACCTCTCCCTGATCGGGAGTCTCAAAGCCCAAAAGAAGGCGCACAAGGGTCGACTTTCCACAGCCGGAAGGTCCTACGATTCCGATCATCTCTCCGGGATTTGCCACCATCGAAATGTCTTGCAGGATCCACTCCCCTTCTTTGTCGTAGCGAAACGAGATATGCTCAAGAGCCACTGCACCTTTGAGCTTTGCAGGCTGCATCTTCTCCCCCGGCTTTTCGAGGGGCTCTTGTAAGATAAACTTAGCCTTTTTCCAATAAGGGATCGCTAAAGACTGGGAAAAAAGGGTCTCGAAAATCTCAAGAGCTGCCATGACAAAGAGGTTGAATGCTGTCGAAAAGCCTAAAAATGTTCCCATGCTCATACCGGTCATGGGCTGCGCTAAATTAAAAGAGAAATGGCCCTTGAAGAGAGAGATGGCCACGGAAAAAAGAACCACTGTTAATAAAAGCGGAAAGAGGCGAAAGACTAAGCTCTGCACAGCATTGGCATACTGAATTTTGATATTGAGTCTTTTCTTCTCTGCAAAAAGGTGTCCCCAGATTCCAAAAAAGCGGCTTTCGGCTCCAGCCACTCTAATTTTTGCAATTCCTGTGATGATCTGGACGACCACTCCTTGGATGCGGCTTGAAAGATCTACGACCTTATCCGTCAGCCTAACTTGAATCGTGATGCAGACGGCATAGATCAGGGCGGCTAAAAAGACTCCCCCGAGCCCTATAAAAGAGAGCTTCCCGCTATATATAAACATCTGGAGAAGATAGAAAAAGCAGTAAACGCCATCTATTACAAGCTTTGTCGCATTAGTGACCATATCCGCACGCATCCCTTGCAAGGTGGCAGCGTAATTCATGAGATTGCCCGAAGGGTTTTTGCGAAAAAATGATGCGGGAAGGTCGAGCAGGCGCGCCCAAAGTGATGTCTCGAGTTGATTTTTTGCTATCCCTTGAATTCTCTGAATAGTGAAGTTCTTCACCAGCAAAAAGAGGGAAGAGCTAAATGTGATGATGAGTAGGCCCATCGTGAGCTGGGAGAGAAGATTTAGATCTTTTCCAAAGTTCAGTGTGTCAAAAAGGGTCTTCATCGCAAAAGGCAGAAACATATTCAAGATGCCGCCTAAGAGCGCCACTGTAAAAATCAGGAGAAAGTCTTTTAGGTTATACTTGTAGCACCCTTTGATGAAGTCGATAAATTTGATCACCTTTTTGGGAAACCCTTCGTAAAACACATAAGCTTTATCCGAAAGAGAGGAGATAGCCACAGCAAGAGGGACGTGCATCTTTGTGCTGGGGTCGACAAGCTCATACCCTTTTTTCCTTTGCAGAAGAGCGACAGCTCCTCCCTCCTTCCAAAATGCTAAAATCGGACCATTTGCGCCCCTCCACCATTCGGGACTTAGCGTGATTTTGCGAAGATAGATCTCGTTATGCGCTGCAATCTGTCTCACCTGCTTGTCCTCATCGTCATTTTCAGAAAGAGGAGGCATCTGAATCTGGATCTTGAGATCTTGACAGACAAGGTCGCAGGCTTTGTAAAGAGGGGTCCCTTCGTGAGCGGAAGGAATGCTGATCTTATCATTTAAAACGGAACCTAACTTGTAAAATGCCTCTTGATAACGCTCCTCTTCTAAGCGTTTTTTCTTCTGCATTTTCTCAACAGCTTCTTCAAGCCCTTTAGCTCTCTTTTCGCAAAGGCGGTCAAAGATACGCAGATGGAAATAAGCGATCGATGAAAAGGATTGATCAAATGCACTCTTTAAAAAATCGTTGGTAAACCCGGTCTCCATCTCAAGATCGCTTTGGACTTGGAGCGAGTGGGCAAAAGAGAAGGGGTAAAGGAGGTTTTTTTCAGCCGAAAACGTGTAGAGGCTTTCACCTGAAAGGGTGGCGCTTCCTTTTTTAATTTGAAGCCAGGTGACTCTGTTTTTTTCTTCGGGAGCAAGTGTGTGCGTAAGGGCAAGTTTTGTCCCTTCTTTTGCTTCCACCTTTTCTTTCGGTTTAAAGTAGTAATCGGCACTCTCTCCCTCTTCGGGAGAAACAAAATAGGAGATTAAGTGTAAGACCCACTTATCTAAGAGAAGAGCAATTGCTTGCGCGCTTGCATCAGATCTTTGGATCTCCTCTCGCACCATTTGCAACGAAATTTTACGCAGGCGTGCGCGCCTTGAGCTTACGAAAAATAGAGAGTAGCTCTTTGCCTCTTTTGCTAAAGGTGCAGGAAGCAAAAGATCGCCCGGGGCGACATCTAAAAGGAATTGAGGGATAAAGCTCTTGTCTTGGGGAGAGAACATGAATAGATCTCCCTCCTCCTCTTCCATCCAGTAAATTGAGGTGGGATCGTCCAAGATAAAGTGGGTGTTTCCTTCAACTACAATCCCCTCTCCCTTTAAAAAAAAGGCGTGGAGTTCGGGTGGGATTTTAGCGGTTAAATTATACATCGTGGCTCACAAGTGTTCGATAAGGTCCGTCTTGATCTTTTAATGTCTCGTGGACGCCTCGCTGCACGATCTTCCCATCTTCGAGAACGATAATCTCATCACAGTCGCGGATAGTACTAAGCCTATGTGCAACCATGATGCAGCTTATACCGCGCTGACGGATATTTTTAATGATCTTCTCCTCTGTTCCGGAGTCGAGCGCGCTTGTCGCCTCATCGAGCATGAGGATAGACGGGTTCAAAAGAAAGGCGCGCGCGATCTCTACCCTTTGTCTCTGCCCTCCGCTCAAATTGCTGCCTCCCTCCGTGAGCATGTAATCATAACCTTTCGGCTTCTGTAAGATCTCTTCATGGAGGCAGGCGCTCTTTGCGGCATGGATGATCTCCTCATCAGAGTAGCTATAGTCAAAGAGTGTGATATTGTCACGGATCGTTCCTGCAAAGAGAAAGATCTCTTGATCCACAGTTGCAAGGGAGGAGATGATCTCCTCTCTTGAAAACTCCTCTCTTTTGCGCCCATCGAATAAGAGCTCGCCGCTTCTGGGAGGGAGGAGCCCGCTAATGATCCGTGCAAGCGTAGTTTTACCGCATCCGGTCGGGCCGATGAGTGCAATGCGCATGCCGGGCTCTAACTTTAAATTAAAGTCAGAAATCAACGGGGGGTCTAAGGGAGAATAACCGTATGAGATATCACGCAGCTCTACTTCTCCGCTTAACCGCTTATGGCTTTGCACATCTCCCTCCGTCTCTTTTAAAAAGAGAGGATCTTCGGGATTTTTCATCACGTCGTCTATACGCGCCATGTCGATCTTTAAAGTCTGAATATCTTCGCCTAAGCCGGATAGCTGCACGACAGGTGTGTTGAAATTGGTGATCAAAATCTGCAATGCCATGAAAAGACCGATCGTAAAATCTTCTGTCATGATCATCCAGCCGCCGATGCCAAAAAGTGCAGCAGTAGTCAGGGCTTGCAGAAAAAAGGGCAGCGTGATCATGTAGCTGTTTCTTTGAGCTAATCTCTGCTCTGTGCTGACAGAGCGGTTGAAGTAGCCGATCAGGCGCGAAAAAAAGTCCATCTCGATACCTGTCGCTTTGATCGACTCGATATAGTAGATCCCTCCTATCGCATAACCGTAATACTTTCCAAAGTCTTGCTGCAAGCGTGCGTAGGCGTCGTTGCGGAAGCGTTGCATGAGTGCAACTGCAAGAAAATTGATAATGCTTGTAAAGATAACAACGCTTGCAATCACTTTACTAAATCCAAACATGAGGGTTGCATAGAGCAAGAACGAATACCAAGCTGATCACTGTCGTCGCAAGTTTTCCGGTGAGGATGTTGATCATCGTATCGTTTAAAGAGATACGGTAGGCAATCTCTCCGCCAAAGCGCTGCTGGTAAAAGGTGAGCGGTAATTTGAGGATATGTTTTAAATAATCGGAGGAGAACATAATGGAGAGCTTGCTATTGAGCCTTATCAACAGATACTGCTGCAGCCACACGAGAAGGCCCACCAGAAGGGCCAAGCTGAAAAACGCAGCTATAAACCAATCGGACCAGCTGAAGATCTGCTCTCCTAAAATGACGTCGAAAAAGATCTTGGTAAACCCGGGATAAAAGAGGTTGGTCAGCATGAGGCAAAAGCCTGCAAAAATCAGATATTTGAGCGGCGAGGTGACTTTGCGAAGCCTGTCAAGCATTCCTGGCCAAATAGAGGAGGCCTGCCCGCCTTCTGTAAAATCTGCATTCTTTTCAAAAGTGACTACCACTTGCGAATACATCTTTTCAAACTCATCTATTGGAATTTTTCGAGGGCCGGTTGCAGGATCGTTTAAAAAGACGCTATCTTTTGTAAAGCCCTCTACAACCAGAAAGTGGTTATATCCCCAAAAAACAACAAATGGTCCCGGAAGTTCAAAGAGCTCTTCCATATCTTTTTTATATGCTTTGGCATCCAAGCCATACTGCAGAGCCGCGCGCTTCATATTGTAAATGGTGCTTCCGTCGCGTGTGATGCCGCAAGTGACCCTGAGCTCTTCTAAAGTGACAAAGCGACCCATGTAAGCTAAGACGATGCCAAGCGAAGCTGCACCGCACTCCACCGCTTCCATTTGGATCAGCGTGGGAGTCTTTACACGTTTAGGAAAAGAACCGTTCATGGTTGCTCTTTTGTTAATAACTCAACTTGATCCCGTTGCAAAGCAATTGAAACCTCGAGATGCGGCTTTACATTCATCGTTCTTCTTCTCCTTTCGCGCCCGCTTCCGCGCCCGCATGCGCGCCCGATCCGGATTAATTCCGATATTAGAGAAAGAAAAAAAAGAGAAGATCGGGCGCGCACGCGGGCGCGGAAGCGGGCGCGATTGAAGAAAAAGAGAAGATGGGGCGGGACAAGAATCGCCAGACCCCCGACATGTCTATTGCCACTTCTCATTAATCCTCTCAATCTGTCCAACAGTCTCACGTTTGGATAATAATTTATAGAGGGTCGGAGAGAAGTCTACAGGCAGAATGTAGATGATGGGGGGTTTGCGATCTACGATTGTCTGGATGGTACCGATCGTTCCCGAGGACAATTGCCAAGGCGGACCCGACTTTGACGACCAGGCATAGCCGCTTTTTGTTGTGGGATCGACTTGGAGTTCGATGATCGCCGAATAGACCACCTCATCCCCTCCTCTTAAGAACTGCGCGATCTCGGCATTTCTTACATCAGACTTAAGCTCTTGTGAGGTGACTGGATAGGGCGAAACAAATTTAGTTTTTCCCAAGAGAAAACCATACTGCTTAGGATCGACGCCGGAGACGGCGATCTCGACAGGAAGATCCACGTCGAGAAGATCGCCATATTGGGCAGGAAAGCAGGCGTAATAGCGAAGATGCTCACCTTTAGTGATAGGCACCTCTACCGAAGCGATCTCCATACCGGGAACGATTCTGTCCCCATTTGCAACAACTAGTTCCAGCACCTTGCCGCTTCTTCCTGCGCGCACCTCTAGATTTTGACTTTCAAAGGTCATCCGCGCCAAGTCTGTGCGTGTGCCTCCTACTTCGCTGATTTTTGCCTGGAGCTCCTCGACTCTGTAACTCTTGGAAAGATCAGCTTTCAGCCGGACCATCGTCGCACGGTAAGACTCAATGTCAATTTTGGTCTGCTCCAACTTGTTTTTTGCATCTTCGACAGTGTGTTGGGGGATAATCCCCATCTTTTCCAGCCTCTGTTTGGACTCCAAATCTTTTTGCAAAAAAGCGATGTTACTCTCTGCTGTTTTAAGAGAGAACACTGTCGTCTCTATCTCTTTTATTATAGTAGCATTACGCGCAGCTTTTTCAGCTTCGATCCGTTGCATCAAAGCTTGCAAGTCGGCCTCTTTGGAAACGAGAGAACTTTTCTTATGCTCTATGTCAAAAGCAAGTCCGGGATTTTCCAGTTCAACCAGAAGATCTCCCTTTTCGACAAACTCACCGGATGAGACGCAAGTGTTGATCACAGTTCCTTCGATTTGGGCGACTACGATGAAAGGTCCGCTCTCCGTCATAGAGATGCCCGTTCCCTGCACCTTGACCGGAATCGCACCCAAAAGGCTCCAGCTGATGCCGATGATGAGAAGTGAAAAGCAGCACCAGAGCACGATCCAAGCTTTACTTCCAATCACTTGAAGCAACAGGTCTAGCGCATCCGATGCGACAAGCTTTTCAAGCTTTTCTCTTTCAGAGGGAACCGAAGAAGGGGAATCAGTAGGATTACTCACCCATTACCTCCAACTCTTCTTTTGCATTCGGCGGCAAAGGCTCGCACGGCAGTATCTCCTCTTTTTCTCTTATCGTCTCGCAAGGCGCTTGTGTAAATATATCAAGCGAAGTCATAACCAGATCTTTCCCTATCTCTTTATCCGGAGAGTCCCATTTAATCAACTCCCCGGCAGTTAGCCTGAGCTGAACTAAGTTTTGCACAAAGAGATTTTCAAACGCGATCAGCTGTATTTGTGCGGCTTGCCAGCTATTTTGTAAGGTGAGCACCACAAAATAGGAGCTGAGTCCTTCTCGCAGCTTTAAGAATTCGCTTTCGACCGTTTTGCGGTAGTCCTCTACTGCTTGACGCACCCGTTTCACCTCTCGCAGAAGCGAGTTATAGAGAGTGTAGAAAGTTTTAAAGTTCGCGGTGATCTGACCACCTAAAAGGTTGGCATTGACGACAGCCTGCGCTTTTAGCGCTCTATCTTGCTTCACAAGACCTTTTGCCGTGTCATTGAAAATAGGAAAGTTGAAGCTGAGTCCAACCGTATAATCTTTTTCTGGGCCGCGGAAATTGCTCGACTCAAAGAGACTGCGCGCACGATTTGCCGCCTTAGTGTTCAAAAGCTCGGCAGATCCCGTAAGATTCAATTCTGGAAGAAGAGAGTTTTTAGCAGATGTGAGGTTCAGATCCGCTGCCTCGATTAAAAGTTGTGCAGCGATGATGTCGCTTCTCTTTTCGGGAACTTCGACCAGAAACTTGTCATACCAACTGCGCTCGAGAATACATAGATCTTCCGGAATCGGATAGTCTTCGAGTGTTAAAACAGGAATCTCTTGATGATCATCGGGGATAAGACCCATGTTGAACAAAAGCGCATTGTAAGAGGTACGCACCGTCTGTTCAGCCTGAATGCGTGATGCCGTAGCTAGTGCTAGGTCCGCCTGAGGTTGATAAACAGAAGTGTACCCCTCTTGATTCTCTTTCACTAGCTCCTCCGCATACTCTGCGAGTAGACAGAGCCGCTTCTCTTGATCTTGTTGGACCTTGAGAAGCTTAATTGCAGCGACCAAGTCCCAGTAGGAATTTACTGAATTGGCTACTGCTTGCGCCACATTTTGAATGTTCTGGTATTTTGCTGCTTTGAGGAGCAAATTCTGCGTCTTTTCCAAAGTGGTCGCCGGACTGTAGAACAGGTTGCGTAAAAGAGGTTGCGTGACGCTGAAAGTCAGCGTCGTCATGTCCGTGCGTGGCGGCAGTGCCGGGTTAAGTATGTTGTTCGTCTGGTAGCTAAAGCCATAGGTGGTACCGAGCCTGGCCAAAGTCTGCAAAGACAAGTTGGATGTGACCGTACGCCCATCGAACCCCGTCTTTATCCCAACCGATGTCTGAATATCTCTTTGGAAAAGAGTAGAAAACGCTGCTGCAAGGTCCGGGTTAAAAGCACCTGTCGCCTGTTCCAAGAGACCCGCCTGTGCGTCGATAGTAAGCTCAGAAGTCTGAATCGACCACTGGTAGAGAAGCGTCTCTCCAATCACATCATCCAACCTGAGATGGCAAGGACTCTCTTCCGCCTCAAGCGAGAAGGCGCAGAGACTAAAGAGAAAAAGAAGCGTTTTCGGAAAACGAGGCAATCCCATATCTCCCCTATATCTCCATTACGACCTTTCATTCAAATAATTTCTTAACTTTAAATACAAAAGAAGTTATGCCGAGAAAAGCAGGTGTTTGAACTTCAAAAGGAGAAAACCGTGAAAAAGAAAGAAACGCAAGATGCCCTCGCTAAAAAATGGGCCAAAGTGATTACGAAGGCATGGACAGATGAGAGCTTCAAGCAGAAGCTACTCAAGAATCCTTCTCTAACGCTACAAGAAAACGGCATCGCTGTTCCTAAAGAGACCAAAATTGAGGTGCATACAGATACCAGCAAAATCGTGCACCTGGTGATTCCACAAAAACCAGACGAAGAGCTATCCGATGCCGAGCTAAAGAAAGTAGCGGCGGGATTAAGTGCAGGAGCGCCGGGAGCTGATGCTGCTACTTGGTTCCAAACCGGATTTAAGGCCTAGGATGAAACGATTCAAAGGCAGCTTGCAGATGCTTTTGACTGACATGCGTGTAGCGGTCGGTTGTGGCAACACTTGCATGGCCTAGCATCTCTTGGATGACGCGCAAGTCGGCGCCGTTTTCCAAGAGGTGCGTCGCAAAAGAGTGGCGTAGCGTATGTGGCGAGATCTTGCGTTGAATGTCCGCTTTTTTTGCATAAAACTTAACCCTCTTCCATACCGTGACCCGATCGATCCTCTTGCCTTTTGTTGAAAGGAAGAGCGCCTTCTCCTCCTCAGCACCTTGGCGGAAGTTCACAAGATAGTGGTCGACCGCATCTATCGCCACCTTTGCAATCGGAATCACCCTCTCCTTACCTCCTTTGCCTTTGACGCGCACAAAGGAGTCATCTAGATCGTGGATGTTAAGCCCGCAAACTTCTGAAACGCGCAGACCCGATGCGTAGAGAACCTCGAGTATCGCTTTGTCGCGAGCCCCTTCTGGAGTGGTACTCTCGGGTGCAGCCAGCAATCTCTCCATCTCCTCCATCGTCAGCACCTCAGGGATAAGTTGCCACATCTTGGGACTGTCCAAGTAGTGGGTGACATCCTCCTTAATCTTCCCCTCCTTCTTTAAAAACCGAAAGAGCGTCTTGATCGCAACAAGCGCACGGCAGATCGAGCTCGATGCATAACTCTGCCCTTTTAAAAAGGCGAGAAAGGAGACCAGCTCCTTTTCACGCACATCTTGAAAGCTCTGTATCCCCTCTTTCTCAAGCTGCCTCCAAAAGAGCGCAAGATCGCGCCTGTACGCATCGCTTGTGTTTTTTGCGGCACCTTTTTCCGCAGCTAAATAGACTAGGAACTCTTCAACGTTTGAATCACTCATAAAGTTTTATTTGCTTTAAAAATTTACCTTTAGTTAAAGTTTTTACTTTTGCATCACGATCCTAACAACACGAGGAGTTAAAACAAATGAAACATCTCTTAGCATTAGTTGCAACAGCAACACTCGCCAGCACACTTGCACAAGCAGACTCGCCTTCGAGCATGAACAAAAGAAGTAGCTCTTCTCAACAAGAGAAGAAGCCCGCATGCCCTGTGGATGACAAGTACGGCCCCTGCTTAAGACAAGGCTTCTTCCTAACAGCCGACTTTCTCTACTGGATCGCTCACCAAGAAGGTCTTGAGTATGCGACGACAGGAGTAGCCCAAAGCGGTAGCCCGACTCCCGTAGCACGCGGTTCTGCTATACGCCCCAATTTTAAATGGAAACCCGGTTTTAGAGTGGGATTAGGCTGGACACTACCTAATAGCTATTGGGACCTGGGCGCCACTTGGACTTGGTACCACTCCAGAGCAAAAGGCTCGGCAACTCATTCAACAGCTGAAATTCTTACCAATCCTCTTCTCGCCTCGTTACAAGCAGCTTCTACTGGAACTATCATTGGCGTAACACCCGAAGCTCTTTCTGCAGCTTCTGCCAGCTGGCGTTTATGCTACAACGTAGTAGATGTCGAACTCGGACGATCCTTCTTCCCCAATAAGCATCTTGCTGTAAGACCTCATGCAGGAGTAAGAGGTGCATGGCTAAACCAGCACTACTCTAATCAGTACACATTTGTCTCTTCAGTAAACACAGCTGCAGTGTCTCGTAAATTAGCCAGCAGATTCAACTCCGCCGGCTTTAAAACCGGTGTGGACTCTTTGTGGAGCTGTAACCGTTACTGGGGCATCTTTGCAAATACGTCTATTAGCTTAGTAAGCGGAGTCTTCAGAGTTTTTGAAAAAGACAGCAACACCTTTAATGCAATCCCCGCTGTCCTGACTCCTAATTTCATCAATACAAAAGACCGTTTCTTTTCTGTAGTGCCAGTGTTTGAAACAGCCATGGGCTTCCATCTTATGCTAGCGCCTGATAGCAGACACTACTGGTTTGATCTCAATGCTGGCTGGGAGTACACCGTATGGTTTAACCAGAACCAGATGCCTTTGTATGTGGATGACGTTGCAGTAGGCACATTCATCCGCGAGCGTGCCAACTTGCACCTAATGGGCTTTACGCTTAACGCAAAGCTCCACTTCTAGTTGTTCCATGAGTAGTATCCCCTTGTTTTAGCCATAGGGGTTTCACTCTCCTACCTTTTTCTTTTTGGAGCGCTGCGACTCGTCGCAGCGCATCCTGCATATCCTGCCGGCGTCAGCCGATCCTGTTTATCCTGTAATTCTTAAGAAACACAAACAGGATAAGCAAGATCGGCTGACGCCGGCAGGATAGATAAGATAAGATAGGCGGTTTGTTGTCGCACTTCTTATTCCGAAAATATATTTTCCATTGAAGATTTCGCACGTCTCTAAGTTTTTGTTTGCCATAAAAACTTATCTTTAGTTAAAACCCGTGTTTTTGCATTAGTACCAAAAAAAACCCGAGGAGTTAACAAAAATGAAACATCTCTTAACCTTAGTTACAGCTGCCACATTATCGAGCACGCTTGTCCAAGCCGACTCGAATGGACGCATGAATAAAAGAAACCACTCTGCACAATCAGAGAAGCCAGCACGTCCTGTAGACGACAAGTATGGCCCCTTTTTAAGACAAGGCTTCTTCCTAACAGCCGACTTTCTCTATTGGATCGCTCACGAAGAAGGTCTTGAGTATGCGACAACCGGAGTGATTGGAACTGCCCAAACATCATCCGTAGCACAAGGTTCTGCTCAAAAGCTGAACTTTAAATGGAAGCCTGGTTTTCGCGTGGGATTGGGCTGGACTCTTCCCAATAGCTATTGGGACTTAAGCGCCAATTGGACCTGGTACCATTCCACTGCAAAGGGCTCTGCAACTAGCTCAACCACTACGGTTAATTCTCTCTGGCCATCGCTCCTAGCACCTGTACTCTCCACAGAGCAAGGAGCTCTTAGCAGCGCATCTGCAAACTGGCGTTTATGTTATAACACGATAGACTTTGAGCTCGGCAGATCTTTCTATCCGAATAAACACCTAGCTGTAAGACCGCACTCAGGAGTAAGAGCTGCATGGATTAACCAGCGCTATTCCAACGTCTATAATTTTGCTCCCGCTGCTGCATCTACTGTTACGCGAAGCTTGCGTAACAATTATCAAGCAGCTGGTTTTAAAGTTGGAGTAGACTCTTTGTGGAGCTGCAACCGTTACTGGGGCATCTTTGCCAATAGTTCCATGAGCCTGCTTGGAGGAAATTTTAGTGTTCGTGAAACAGATTTTGCTAGCGTACCACTATCGGGTATAGCTGAGAATGCAATCAGCGTAAGAGACAAGCTCTTTTCCGTTGTGCCAGTGTTCGAAACAGCGATGGGCTTCCATCTTACGCTTGCCCCCAACAACAGACACTACTGGTTTGACCTCAATGCCGGATGGGAGTATCTCGTCTGGTTCGACCAGAATCAAATGGCTCTATTCACAGACAGCACAGCTAACGGTACATTCATCCGTGAGCGTGCCAACTTGCACCTGATGGGCTTTACGCTTAACGCAAAGCTCCACTTCTAGTTTTTCCGTAAGTAGTATCCCCTTGTTTTGGCCAGAGGAGTTTCCCTCCTCTGGCTTTTTCTTTTACTCATATTTAAAAATATTTCTTTACATTTAAATCGGCAGTAGGCAAATTCACCTTTAGAGGGTGTCTACCTTACAAACGTTATCTTACAGGAGAGGGTTTATGAAAAAAGCGATCTATCTAGTGGGTGCTGCAACTTTTGCAACAGCGCTCTTGCATGCCGATGGAGAGGCAGATAACCAAGCCAAGATGAGACGCCAGCCCGCCTCCAACAAGTATGGCACGAGAATGACCGAAGGCCTCTTTATTACCGGCGACTTCCTCTACTGGATCGCCCACGAAGATGGCCTCGAATACGCTGTTACAGGGATCAACAGCCCTGACAACCCCGCGAATATTGCCGTAACGCGCGGCTCTACCAAAAATGTAAACTTTCGTTGGGATCCCGGCTTTAGAGTGGGCCTCGGATATACGATCGGCGAAAGCTTTTGGGATCTTAGCCTCACATGGACACGCTATCACACCCGTGCCAAGGGCACGAGCACACATAGCGGTAATCCCTCTATCGATCCTCTGCTCTCCATCTTAGAACATCCAGGTTTCTTAGGTGAGTTTTCCAATCTTGCGGGACTTATGAATTCTGCCACTGCTAAATGGCGTCTTCGCTACGACACTGTGGATTTAGAGCTTGCGCGCAGCTTCTACCCCAACAAGCATCTTGCCGTAAAACCGCACTTCGGCGTAAGGGGTGCTTTGATTGGGCAGCGCTATAGCAATCTATATGATTCTACAAACGCCGGCGCCACGAATGAGGCCCTCATCTCCCGCAGACTTAAAAACAACTACTGGGCAGCCGGCTTTAAAACAGGGCTCGACTCGCTCTTTAGCTTTAATCGCTACTTCGGCATTTATGGAAATGCTTCTGTAAGCCTTATGGGAGGTAAGTTCCATATCACAGAAAAGGACACCACTATTTCCGCGATCGACGTAACCCCCAACATCGACTTTATCAATATTAGCGACCGTTTCTTTTCCGTTGTGCCTGCACTTGAAGCTGCTATGGGCTTCCACCTTGCACTCGGCCCACAAAACAAGCGCTGGCGCTTTGAACTCAACACAGGATGGGAGTACCTACTCTGGTTCAACCAGAACCAGATGCCCCTGTTTACAGATAGCTCGAACTTAGGCGTGTCGATCCGCCAAAGGGGTAACTTGCAGCTCATGGGCGGCACCATTAACGCCAAGTTGCATTTTTAACATTGTGTTTTTGCATAATTTGATTATAATCTTGCAAAAACACAATTATGACACCATTAAATTCGACAATTAATTTTACTGAGCTTGCGCCTCTATTTTCTTGCTATCCAACCACTTGCGTGCTGCTGGGATACTTAGAAAAAGAGTTTGCCGGCTTGATCGAAGATAGGATCACGCAAGCGCTTCCAAAGACAAGAAGCCCTCTTGGCGAGCGCGATATCTGTCTTTTAAGTGCCCATGCGGCTAAGGCCATCGCCACTTTTCCCTATAGTGAAGGGCCAAAAAAACTCCCCCTTCGCTTTGCTCCTCGCGACCTTATCTGTGGCCCGCTACAAGGATGGGTGGTGCTGGATAAGAGAGAAAAGGGAGACAAACAGATTGCTGAGAAGGGTCAAGCCTTCTACGCGATCGACCTTCTTTCGGGGGAACTTGCCGTCCACAAACTAATCTCCTCTCACGAAAAAGAGCTCTTGGATGCTCTTCATAAGCTTTCTCACCTTGCCCAGACACGCTGCATCGTCCCTACTCAGAAAAATGGGATCTTTTACCAGGTACAAAAGCATTGCAACCAAGGCGATCTTTTCGCCTACCTCTTTACCGAGCAAGGTCCTAAGAAGACTTTAAGATATGACAACTCAGCTGAAAGGGAAAAGATCAAAATCTGTTTAGCCATAGCAGAAGGAATCGCCGAGTTGCATGCGCAGAAGGTCATGCACCGCGATCTAAAACCCGAGAATATCCTCTGTGAACTCAATGGCGAGGATCTCTCTATCCTTCTAGGAGATACGGGATTTGCTACTCATGAAAGCGACGTAGAGCGCAGAAAACAGTGGAAAGGCACTTGCGGTTATCTCTGCCCTGAAGCTGCCACTCCTGAGTACTCTGCCGATTACACGGATGACAGTTGGAGCTTTGGCCTCCTTATGCACATCATGCTTTTAGCCGAGCATCCCCATGAAGCATGGCTTCAGCTTGAACCAAAAAAGGAGGAGTTTATCAAGGCAATGAGCCAGCTAAAAGAGCATCTCATGCACAAGAGATTTCCTAATCCCCCTCCGCGCAACCTACCCTATGCCTATATGGTCTATAATCTTTTGCATTTAGACCCCAAGAAGCGCATGTCATGTACCGAAGCATTCACAATGCTCTGCGACTGTTATGCAAAGGATATTCCGCTTAAGTTCTAGCAAGAATTAGAGTGATCCGTCTTTGAAGATTAGCCAAGATGGCGCGCTTCTCGCGCTCCTCTTTTGCAATCTCTTTTAATCTTGCCGAAACGAGCTGCTCAGCCCGCGCGTTTGTAAGATCCTCTTGAACATCTCTGAGTAGATCGCGATCACTTTCGGTGAGCTTCTCAAAAACCAGCTTTAGCTTCTCCTGAGTCACTCGTTCGCTTTTCAGCTTTTCGTAAAAGTGAGCAAGAGTCGGATGCTCCTCGGCATACTTCTCTTCGCTCTCCATCAGCTTCTGACGGACGTAGACGTTCAAGCTCATCCCCGTAGAACCGATCACAAGAGCCGATATCGCAAGTCCAATGCCCATAGAGAGAACAAAGATCGTAACAAGAGCTGCTACCATCGAGAGCAGGTAGATCGCGTTACTAATGTAGTACATCGTCTCATCAAATGTCCCCATCTGTCCGCCCTTTTGAACAGCTTGATACATGCTGTAAGCATCAAGCCCCGTCATTGAGACAGACACCAACATGAACAGAATCCCGACAACGAGCCCAACCATTCCCCCGGTTGCAGCAAGAGCAGTAATAGACGCTGCTACACCTACCAAGCAGGCAAACATGTAGGCACTCTGCATAGCAAAGTTCTTGCCAAGCGCCCACTCCATCATTCCTACAAGAGGCCGGGTCTTTTCGACAAATGCTTGCATCTCCTCTATCGATAGAGGTTTATTATTGCGAAGCTCTTCTGCAAACTTTTCCATCTCTTTTACGCATGCGCTGTTAGTCAGAGTCTCCAGTTTCAATGCACGCTTCATCTTCAGTTTTGCAACTTTTAACTCAAAGCCGAGCATTGTTAGAGCCTCTGTAAATTCCTGCTCAGACAAATCTCTACCAATCATCTCACGCAAGACTTTGCGCGCTTCTTGCGGTTTTAAAGACTTCTTTGCTGCCCTGTTCAGAAGCTCAGATGCCGTGGAGAGAGCCTCTTGAACAAACTCCTCATCCGAATATTTTGCTCGTACTTTTTTTGCAATCTCTTCTGCTGATTGCGTAAGCGTCCATTTTTTGAAGAAGCCGACATATCTCTCGAGCTCTGCACGAGTGGGATCTATATCACTTTCAAAATGCAGACTCTTCTCCATTTTCTGCTGAAACTTAATAATGTCGTACCCGGCATTGATGTGCTTGCGAAGAGAGAGTGCGTAGACAAATCCCCAAAGAGCCGTTCCCAAATGCGAGAGAGCATAAGTCGCCCTACCTAACAGCGTCGGTGCGGCCATGCTCGAAGTGTCGATCCCTTTTACGTAAGAGGCCAAGTTAAGCCCTCTTACTCCCAAGTAGAGAGCGCCTGTACCACCTGTTACCTTGGCCTTGAACATATCCTCTTCTGCTGTGCGCACACCCGCCTTGTATCCGAGTTTTTGTGCTTGTACTAGGCGCTTGCATGCGCCCAGGTGCGACGTGTAAGCAAGAAAAGGCCCAATTCCCCATGTGCCATTTGTTGTTCCGTCTAGGAGTGGATGGTCGATAACCGAGCGCTGCATGAAATTTAACGATGAGCCCGCATCTTGCACAGCTGACATAGCCTCGCTCATGAAGGGGCGCTCATCATTTGATTCTAGAAGTTTTAAAGAGGCTTCAAACCCATGAAAACGCTTGCAGGCTACACGCGACACACGCGCGCTAGACATCTCCAAAGCGCAGGGCACACCCGGCGTTAGGTTTTTAGAAGAGTACTGATTTGCACTGATTGATAAATAACTCATAAATTATTACGTATTTTATTTAAATATGTAACAATTATAAGTTAATTATTAATTATGAATAAAGTAATTATTTCGCAGCGCTACTTAAAAGATTGCAAAGCTTTGATAATACGTCTCTTAGAACCTCCAAAGGCGTCTGATCGGCATCAAAGCGCGAAATTAGCGAAGAGGGATAGTGTTCTAAAAGCTTAACTGTCTCTTTCTGATAGACTTGCATACGGGTCCTTAAAACCTCGTCGTCCGCATCATCCATACGGCGCTCAATGATAGCCCTGCGCTGCATCCTCTTGATAAGAACATCCATATTCTTCGTCTCTAGAACAATGATGTGCATCACCTCGATATATTCTGCAAAGAGCTCTGCCTGGCGCAGCGTGCGCGGCACCCCATCTAACAGGAGAAACTGCTGGTGCGGGAAGTAGCGGTTGGTAGCGATAAGCCCCCCTACATAATGGCGCCAGATCTGGAGGGTGACCTCATCGGGCACAAGACGCCCTTTGCTGGCATAGGAGTGGTAGAGCTTGCCCGCTGGCGACTCCGGAGAGAGCCCTCGGAAGATATCCCCTGAAGAGAGGTGGAAATGGTTCCCGGCGCTGCTTAAAAACTTGCCTAAAGTCCCCTTACCCGCTCCGGGAGGCCCAATAATCAGGATAGAACGGACCGGGTCTGTAGCTTGCGGAATAAGTGGTTCACTCTCAGTATGATGTGTCATGTCACTCACTACTAGTGGGTTAAAACATCCATTCAACCCCTTCTCGTTTTAAATGTAAAGGGAGGATTTTTTAATGATAATTAAAACATTTAATTGATCTAAATCTAAATTTTAATATATAATTATACTTCATTAATAACAAAAGCGTAATTATGAGCGGAAATATACAAACTATCAGACTTGGCGACACCGTCTTTGAGGGCGTTACCTATGACATCTTCGCTGACCTGACCAACTTGCCCCCTGTGGGAGAGCTGGATCCGTCAAAGTTAGTCGAGATCGCCAGCATGGCGGTGGGCCTTTTTGAAGCGCACGCAGAGACATGGAAAAAAGGTGGCGTCTCCCTGGCTGGAAAAGTAGTTACGTTAAGCGACCGTGGAGCCGCTGTAGACGCAAATGTGCAACAGCATGAGAAGTTGCCACTTGAAGTCATACCAGCCGGTATTTGGGAAGATACAAAAGATGAAATCGTGAACTACGTTTCACGCTTTAAAAACTACTACCAGTCGATTATCGATGCGCCTGATCCTGAAAAAGAGATGCAAAAGCTCATCAGACACCTGCGCATCAACGCAAGAATTAAAGATGCCGAGATACTCGAAGAGATCCACAGGCAGTACAAAGCTAAATACGCTACCACAATGAGCCTGAAAGAAGCTTTAGAACTTTATATACAAAATAAAAAAACATAATAGGAACCAAAATTATGGCACAAATTCCAAACGCCCCTGATTTAAATAGATCTGGAAGAGATCACTTTCGACCCATTGCATTTAGCACAAACCAAGATGCTAGAGCGGCTGATATCAAGGATAGTCCTCAGCTCCATGCACTTTCAGAAAAAGTGGGCAATTATATCTGGGACAACTCTCCGGACAACTGGCTCGTAGTTCCTGCATATAATGCCGATTGCGCAGGCGTTTGGGCAGCACGTGCATGCATGGTCGTTACAGAGAAGGGAGATGTTCCTGCAGTGCGCGCCTTTGGTATAGCTCTAGGTCTTGTGGCACGCGTCGTTGTCACTGCCGTTTTAGACTTCATTCAATATGCTGTCGTTATTGTACTAGTTGGCTTAGCCTTTGTGGTAGGCGTTCCGCTCTACGTACTGCTACAGCTTTTAACTAAAGCAGCAGAAAAGTTGTGCGCATTCTGCCGCGAAACCCATAGATATTTCACAAATTACTACATCAAGCAAGAAATGGAAGGGCTGCATAAGCAAATTGAGAGACTACAAGCACGCATATCTGAACTGACCGCAGGCGACGGCATGAGCGCACTCAGATTGGATGGCGAAGAACTCCTCGATGAAGAGGATTTCGAGAAGGCGGAGCGTAGCGTAAACGTTGATGCGCCCGATAACACACCAAAAGCTGCTGCTGGGGCGCCACAACTGAGCTTAACGAACTCTCCGCGTGCAAGTGCACCACGTAAACTTAAGCCTGTACAGACGGCTCATTACGTCCCTCCCCGTCACTCGGATGAAGCGACACGAATCTTTCGAGGCTTTGGCAATGTAAACGACGGTTTTTCGATGGAGTTTAATGAAAATTATGGGGCTTGCGGAGCTAATTTTGACCGGCAAGACATCAAAACAGATCCGCATGGGAATGCAATAACTCCACCAAATTTATAATAAAATAAAAAAAAGGAATAATTTATGCACGCAGTAACACATAAGCCATTTAACGAGATTACATCAAAAGATCTAGCGAGAACTTGGGGAGACTTGTTAAAGCCCAAAGCATTCAGTGCAAACCTAAACGTCAGATTTATGGATGGGCTTAAGAGCTCTTTTCATTCTTCGACCGAAAAAGTGGGCAGTGTTGCTTTTCCGCATGATAACGATATGGAATTTGTGGGCATGCTCCCAATCTCCAATGCGGATAGATTAGCCGCCTGGTCTGCACGCAAAGTCATGGCTTTGGGAGAGATCTTGAATCTGGTTATCCCTTTTGCACGACTCGCCGGTATTTTAGGAGGCGGCATTGTGCGCTTCGCGGTGTTTGTAGTGGCGCTTGTTTGCCAGCTTCCTTTTGTCATCTTGGTAATTTGCTTGAAACTGCTCGCTTTCCTCCTAACAAAATGCTGGGAGGGTCTCGTTGCAGCAAAACGCGCCATCCGTCAAGACGATACTGTCGACGCACAAGCCAAGCAAATCAAGGATTTGAACGCAAGAATGGCAGTACTTGAAGCACAAGTACAGGGCGGACTGCACACTGTAGCTTTAACCCCCGCTGCAAATGCACAGCCTGCTGTTGATGCTGCACTAGACGCCCTGGTTCAGGGAGGCGCCAAGCCAACCGGAACAAATCCCCCAGCCGCTGCTCCCCAGCAACCTGCTGCCGCCCCAAAAGATGACGGCGTTGGCCTCGGGCTTTCCACAGGGGCGCGCACAGCCAAGCCAGTTCCAGTTACAGATCATTGGGCACCCACACCAGCACAACTAAAAGCACTCCTTGAAAGTGACTCATAAATCGACCTATCCGCAAGAGGGCCCCTACCGAAAGGCAGGGGCCTTCTTTTTATAACTAACTGATAATAAATACTTTAAATTAATTTGATAATTAATTTCTTTAATGATATAATCATTTCTATAAACGGCATTTTAATACTAAATAATAGGAGATCGTTTATGGACAACAAAAATTTGAATGCGAGAGTCGCCTATTTGGAGAGCAAAGTGGATATGCTCGAGACAGAGCTGGGCTACTTAAATGAAATATTGATGCAGTGCGGCTTCCCTGAAGGGATCGCCACCCTCAAAATGACCGTAGAAGATATGCTGCAAGAGGACCCCTCTTCTCAAGATGTTCCTCGTCAGTTTGAAGGCTTCTAAAAAAAAGTTCCTCATAACACTACACACAAAAGGGGCAGGTCGAAAGATCTGCCTCTTTTCTTTTTGTGCCCACTCTGTTAAATTAGCGGCATGGCTAAACTAATCTTTGAAACAAACGGCGAAGAGAAAGAGCTCGAAGAGGGTTCTCCCATTCAAGAGGCGTGCGAAGAGGCAGGCGTGCCCTTTGCTTGCACCGAAGGGGTATGCGGCACTTGCGTGATTGAAGTTACGGAAGGGATGGAAAATCTCTCCGACTTTACGCAAGAGGAGAAGGACTTTTTGGGTGAGCCCAACCGCGAAAGGCTCGCTTGCCAATGTAAAATCAAAGATGGCTGCGTGAAGATCAACTTTTAAACTTTTAGAGGAACTGAGATATGGCAAGCTGCAATACAAAACGAGAGATTTCACGCGAGATGACAATCGAGGAGATCCTCTCCTCTTTTCCGGACAAGAGCCAAAAACTAGCACAAGAGATCACGAACGCTGGCTTGCACTGCGTCGGCTGCCAAGCAGCTACCTGGGAAACTTTAGAAGCAGGCATGCTCGGCCATGGCTTTGCAGAAGAAGAGATCGACAACCTCGTCGTGCGTCTTAATGGCGTTCTAAAAGAGAAGGTCCTGCTCGATACAATCTGCATGACCAAGCGCGCTGCCGAAAAATACAAACAGATTTTAAGCGAAGAGGGAAAAGCCGGCTGGGGACTACGCTTCGGCGATAAAGCTGCCGGATGCAGCGGCTTCGAATATGTGCTCGACTACTCTGAAAAAGCAAAAGCGGATGATCAGACCTTCGCCTCTCACGGCGTCGAAGTCCACGTCAACCGCCAAATGGTCTCCCGCCTCATCGGCTCCGAGATCGACTTCGTCGACGGCCTCAACGGCTCCGGCTTCAAAGTCAGCAACCCCAACGCCAAGGGCTCTTGCGGCTGCGGCAAATCCCAAAGCTACTAAACTGCCCGCAAGAGAAACGGACACAAACGGACGGGGCCCAAGAGAACTAGCTTAAGTTTCTTTCTTGGCGCTTGTCCGTTTTACGTCCATTTTAGTCCGTGTCTCTTGCTTGTCCGTTTTCGTCCGTTAAGCGCCCTCTTTTTTGGAGTGCGGTGACAACAAGTCAGCACACTCCAAATGTAAGAAGCTTGCTGAGATCCCGTTGGAATCGGTTGCTGCTAATTTCAGTTGGTTACATTTTGTATCCGTCTCACTTCCCTCTTTATGATAACAGGCTATCCGCGTGACATTTAATGATGCACGCGATAGTCTGAACTCAAAATCAAACGAGTATTTTTATGGGAAATACTTTTCATTTCGATCCTGACTACTCTGCAAGCATCTTAAGCGTTTTTGACATAAGCGGCTCTATGCTTGCAAACCCTGCTTTTGTAAAAACTAAAGGTCTTGCTGATGATGCCCTGAAGTTACAGGGGGATCTAAAAACTCTTGAAAATGATTATGAACACGCGAAAGCAGCAGCAGCAATGGACGTGAAACAGACACAAACGGACGGGGCCCAAGAAAACTAGCTTAAGTTTCTTTCTTGGCGCTTGTCCGTTTCACGTCCATTTTAGTCTATGTCTCTTGCTTGTCCGTTTTCGTCCGTTAA
Source organism: Chlamydiia bacterium (assembly GCA_963804085.1). Taxonomy (GTDB): domain Bacteria; phylum Chlamydiota; class Chlamydiia; order Chlamydiales; family Rhabdochlamydiaceae; genus CAWDOQ01. Next base: position 87,400 of record CAWDOQ010000022.1, read on the forward strand.
GCGCCCTCTTTTTTGGAGTGCGGTGACTTGTTGTCACCGCTTTCATAGACAGCGACTTGTTGCTGCTCTTCTCTTCAAATTATGCCGCGACAGGTCGCGGCAGAGAAAAGCGGTGACGAGTCACCGCACTCCACATAAGAAGCTTCCAAGCTAAGCAGGCCAGGGAAGCTCGCCGAATAGGAGTTCCATCCCTGTTCGAGGGATAGGACCGAGCTCTATTAACTCTTTTTTCTCTTTTATCTTGATATCAGCTAGGGATTTTAGGCCATCGAAGCCGGTCTGTATCAGACCAATTGCCGCGGAAAATAAACCTGACATGGCATTGGCATCCTTATCTTGCTCTGGTGCTCGGTTTTGCTCGGCCGACTGTAGGGCAGCGGCTACGGCCTGCTCTACTTCGGGAGTTATTCGTTCTTTGTGCAGCTGCTGAATAGCGTTTACCACCTCTGTGAATCCCATTTCTGCTGCTAGCATAAGAGAGGTTTTTCCTTTATGCGTCGCAATGAGTGGATCGACTCCTGCTTGAATTAGAAGAAGCGCTGCTTCTTGCTTTTTCCATTTAAGGGCGTTGTGTAGTGCCGTGGAACCATTCCAATTTTGGATGTTGAGAAAATCAGGGGTGTTGCATTTGGCTAGGAGCACACGGAGAAGTTCAACGTTGTCTGCGCTATAGTGAAGCGCGGTATTTAATTCCGAATCCTGGCGCTGAACATTCGATCTAGCTACCAGATAGGCCGCACATTTTGGTTTAAACATAGAAGCGTAGAGAAGAGGGGTTTGATTTGTCACAGTCGAAGTGAATATGTTAAATGACGCAGGACGAAAGGTATAGCTGCGTGCATCGACATCTTCATCTTCTCTCAAGAGAAGAGGGAGAAGTTCCACACGGTCCCCAGGATAGATCGCGCATTGAAGAGCATCACCGCCACCCGGCCCTACTTTACTTGGACTGGCTCCTTGGCTCATTAGGTAGGTGACAACATTTGCGTGGCCTTCTGAGCATGCAAACATAAGAGGGGTGCACCCTTTACGATCGGTAGCATCGATATCCGCAATGTGAGGGCGAAGCTGCTGTACAATCTCAAGATGACCTTTGATACAGGCTAAGAAAAAAGGGAGGTTGCCACAGCGATTGGCGGTACTTACCTCAGCATGAGAGGCGAGGAGAAGGCGGACGATCTCTACGGCCCCTTGCTCGCACGCAGTAACAAGAGGAGTCTGCCCCGTATGGTAAAAGTTAGGAGAGATCCCTTTGCCGAGTAGCTCGGCAACTTTTTGCGTGTCTTTGGTAAAGCAAGCAGCCCAGAGTGCTTGCTGATCAATTGTCGGAGCAGCTTTCATCTGTTCGGGGGTCACTGTAACACCCGAAAGTTTGGTCGCAAGTTCCGCGCTCTGCTTAAGGACAAACTCCTGCATGCTTGCATGGGATTCAATGGCGCGATTGCAGGCCGCAGTATCCCTTTCGTATGCGAAATAGTCTGTCACGAAGATGTAGATGTTACCTAAGATCGGCACGAGCAGAATGATACAGCGGACAAGATCTTTATAGGTGATATGGGTCCAGTAGCGGCTCTCTACACAGCATTCCTGGGGCAGACAAGCAAGCATACATTTTTCAAAAAGATCAATAAGATTGGTTACAGTGCTGGCAAATGGAACATAATCACAAACTCGATCTACTTCTGCAAGGGTGGTACCAGAGATTATCATAAATTTTCCTCTATGAAAAAATGAGTAATCATCATACCAGACACTTCCATTTATAAAAACATTAGTAAAATTTTTATTATAAGGAGGCTTAACGGTGGATGGCGCGTCGGTGGACGGCAAGCGCCGCTTCTTTGAGCGATTCGGAGAGGGTGGGGTGGGCGTGCGGGGTGTGGGCAAGATCGAGCGCGGTCATCTTCTTTTGCATGGCAAGGGTGGCTTCTGCGATGAGTTCTGAGGCGTGTGCGCCGATGATGTGTATGCCGAGTAGGCGATCTGTTGTGCTATCTGCCAAAATCTTGACAAATCCCTCCTCCTCATGCGTGCAGCGCGCGCGTGAATTTACAGAAAAGGGAAAGATGCCGGTTTTGACGTTTAAGCCAAACTTCTTGGTCTCCTCTTCTGTCATTCCAACGGATGCTACTTCTGGATTTGTGTAGACGACGCTTGGGATGGCCATGTAGGAAACTGTCGGGCGCTCTCCTGCAAGGATCTCTGCAACAGCAACGCCCTCTTCAGAGGCTTTGTGCGCAAGCATGGGGCCATCGACAATATCGCCTATCGCATAGATGTTAGGCGTGCGCGTTCTAAACTGTCCGTCGATGGGAATAAATCCCTGCTGGGTGGGTGTGATGCCGACCTTTTCCAAGCCTAAATTTTTAGTGTTGGGCCTTCTTCCGATCGAGACTAATACAGCATCGGCTGTAAATTGCATCTGGCTCTTATCGGCTTTTTCTACGTTGAGTGTTACGCCTTGTTCTGTGTTTTGTGCAGAGACTACGCGCGAGCTTAAATGGAATTTCATCCCTTGCTTGGTAAGCGATTCAAGTAGCGCCTTAGAGAGGCTGCCATCTAGCGTGGGGCAGATGTGATCTAAAAATTCGACGAAGGTGACATCGGAGCCCAATCTACTGTAGACAGAGCCGAGCTCGACGCCGATGATCCCCGCTCCCACGACAACCAGTTTTTTAGGTATACGCTTTAGTGCGAGCGCGCCAGTTGAAGAGAGTACTCTCTTCTCATCAAAGGGTAAAAAGGGAAGAGGTATCGGCTCAGAACCGGTTGCCAAAATAACCGAGCGGCAGGTGAGCATGGTAGAGGTTGTCTCCTTCACACTCAAGGTGGTAGAAGAGATAAAGCTCGCCTCTCCGACAAACGATGTGATCTTATTTTTCTGAAAGAGAAACTTAATCCCCTCGTTAAAGCCGGTCACTATTTTCTGTTTTCTCTGCATCATCTGATCAAAATTAAAGATCAGCTTTTCGGCTTGAAGGCCGAGCTGTTCACCTTCGTGCAAGAGCTTGTAAAAAAGTTCGGTCGAATGGAGCAGGGTCTTGGATGGAATACAGCCTACGTTTAGGCAAGTGCCGCCAAGCGCAGGATTTTTGTCGATGCAGGCGACCTTCATCCCGAGCTGCGCTGCGCGAATCGCTGCGACATAGCCGCCGGGCCCCGAGCCGATCACTGCCACATCAAACTGGTGCTGCTGCTCTGTCATACTTATAAGTCCAATAAGAGGCGTGCGGGTTCTTCTAGCGTTGATTTAAGCTGTACGAGGAAGAGAACTGCTTCTCTTCCGTCGATAACGCGATGGTCGTAGCTTAAAGCGACATACATCATGGGACGGATGACAACCTGTTCTCCCATTGCAACAGGACGCTTAACAATGGTGTGCATCCCTAAAATGGCGCTCTGCGGAGGATTTAAAATAGGTGTCGATAAAAGCGAGCCGAAGACGCCGCCATTGGTGATGGTGAAGGTGCCGCCTTTTAGCTCATCGACAGAGATAGCGCCGGTTCGTGCGCGCTTCGCATACTCTTCTAGCGCCTTCTCGATTGCGCCAAAAGAGAGCTGGTCTGCGTTGCGGATCACGGGAACCATAAGTCCTCTTTCTGTCGAAACAGCTACGCCGATATCATAGGTCTGATAGGTAACGATATCTTCGCCGTCGATCGAAGAGTTGACTTGCGGAATCGACTTTAGCGCATGGACAACTGCTTTGATGAAAAAGGACATGAAGCCTAAGCGCACGCCATGCTTCTTTAAAAAGTTCTCCTTCTCACGATTGCGGATCTCAATCACTGCTGTCATGTCGATCTCGTTAAAAGTCGTCAGCATCGCAGTATTATTCTTGGCCTCTACGAGTCTTTGCGCGATCACTTTGCGCAGGTTGCTCATCTTTTTGCGCGTGCTCTTGCCATCTGCAGCTTTTACGGGAGCAGGTGCTGCAGCAGCTTGTGGAGCGACTGAAGGTGGTGGTGGTAGTCTCTTTCTCTTTGAGACCTGCCACAAACTCAGGTGCCATGATGCGCGAGGTAGGCCCATCGCTTGGTTTTGGAGCAGCAGATGTAGGAGGAGGCGCAGGAGCCGGTGTTGCAGCGGATTTTGTCTCGGCAGGAGCAGGAGCTTTAGCATCTGTCTCAACGTAGCCGATCACCTGGCCGATTTTAACTGTCTGATCTTTTGCAACTGTCAGAGTGAGTGTGCCTGCTTGCGGCGCATAGAGCACTTGATTTACCTTGTCCGTCTCAAGCTCGACGATCTCCTCATCTGCTTTTACATAGCTTCCTGAGGGCTTTAAGATTGTGCTTACAATCGCTGACGTGACAGACTCCCCCATCGAAGGGATCTTGATCTCAATTTTCATTTTTGAAAGGCCTCATCTAGTAAAACCTCTAGTTGCTTCTTATGGAGAGCGTGAGAGCCGGCTGCAGGTGATGCGGATCTTACACGTCCCACATACTTCAAACGGGCAATACCACCAAGCTCCTCTTGCAGCAAGGGCTGGATATACTCCCACGGACCCATATTGCGCGGCTCCTCTTGCACCCAGAAGCACTCTTTAAATCCTTTGTACTTCTCGAGCTTCTCTTGCAGCTGGGCCCTATTTAGCGGATATAACTGTTCGATGCGTACAAGTGCAATATCTAAAGCTTGACGCTTCTCTCTTTCTGTTAAGAGATCAAAGTAGACCTTGCCGCTGCAAAAGAGGAGGCGCTTCGGATTGTTAATCGGTTTGGGATCATCCAAGATCTCCTGAAAAGACCCCTCTGTAAACTCTTTGGGTGCGCTTGTACAAAGTGGGTTGCGCAGCATCGCTTTGGGTGTAAAGAGAACGAGCGGCTTTTTCGTTGCACGCAGCCCCTGCCTGCGCAAAATATGAAAGAGCTGCACAGGAGTCGAGCAGTTCGACCACCTGGATATTCTCATCTCCTGCTAGCTGCAAAAAACGCTCGATGCGCGCAGACGAGTGCTCGGGTCCCTGTCCTTCGTAACCGTGCGGGAGCAGAAGCGTAAGATTAGTAGCATTGCCCCACTTCTGCTCGGAGCTTGCAAAGTACTGGTCGATCATCACCTGGGCGCCATTAGCAAAGTCGCCAAATTGCGCCTCCCAGAGTGTAAGAGATTTAGGATAAGAGAGGCTGTAGCCAAACTCGAAACCGAGCGCTGCAAACTCGGAGAGGGGCGAATTGAAAATATCAAAAAGAGCCTGACCTTTCTGGAGATGCGCCAGTGGAAAATATCTCTGTTCATTTTCTTGATCGACCCACATCCCGTGGCGATGAGAAAAGGTGCCGCGGCGTACATCTTGTCCGGCTATTCGAACATGGACACCCTCTATTAAAAGCGTCGCATAAGCTAGATGCTCTCCCATTCCCCAATCGATGCTGGCCTTAGAGACATCCCCGTTAATCATTTCCAATCGTTCATGCAAAAGGCGCTTCTCGATCTTGGAATTTATGTGAAATCCTTCGGGAACATGGCAAAAACTCTCTGCCAGTTTTTTGAGTGTCTCTAATGCCACTTTCGTTTTAAAAGGAGCGAAGAGGTCGGGCTTTATAGTTGTCTGCTCCTCTTTCTTCTTTTGAGCCAGTGTCTGCACCGCTTCTTGCGCTTCTTTAAGTCCCGTTTTAAACTCCTCTTCTAGCTTCTCTGCATCAGATGCTGCTAGCACCCCTTCTTGAATCAGTCTTTCGCGATAAAGGGTGCGGATCGGCTTCTTCTCTCCAATCAATTTATATTCGAGCGGCTGCGTAAAGTGTGGCTCATCGCTCTCGTTATGACCATACTTTCTGTAGCAGTTGAGGTCGATGAAGACATCGCACTGAAAAGCCTGGCGCAGACGGATGGCAATTTTTGCAACCGCAACACATGCTTCAGGGTCTTCGGCATTCACGTGAAAGACGGGAGAGCCAAAAGCGCGCGCAATGTCTGTGCAGTAACGCGTCGAGCGCGTGTCTTTGGGTAGGGTTGTAAAACCGATCTGGTTGTTGATGACAAAATGGATCGTTCCACCTGTCGCATACCCGTTGAGGCGCATCAGCTGCAGCGTCTCGTAGACAACTCCCTGGCCTGCGATCGCAGCATCGCCATGGATTAAAACGGGTACAACTTCGCGCCGTTTACTCTTATCCCCTTTAATCTCTTGCTTAGCACGCACCTGTCCCTCAACAACAGGGTCGACCGATTCTAGGTGGCTCGGGTTAGCAGAGAGAGTGATGCTCACCTCTTTTCCATTTTTGAGTTTAAGCCCGCCAGAAAACCCCTTGTGGTATTTCACATCTCCGGTGCCTTCGAACTCGTCGGGGGCGTAGTGGTCTTCAAATTCCCCAAAGATCTGGGTGTAGGACTTATTTAAAATATTTGCCAGCACATTGAGCCTTCCGCGATGGGCCATCCCCAAAACCAGTTCGCCTACCCCCTCATCCGACCCCTGTTCTATCATCCCTACAAGCATAGGGATGAGCGTCTCTCCCCCTTCCAATGAGAAGCGCTTTTGCCCGACGTATTTGGTATGGATAAACGACTCGAACATCTCCGCGCGGTTGAGATGGTGTAAAATATCTACTTTTTCTTCAGAAGAGAGGTGGAGGGCAAAGCCCGGCTCGATCTTTTCTTGCAGCCAGCGTTCGATGGCAGGCTCGCCCAGCCCCATGTACTCGATGCCGATGGTGCGGCAGTAGGTCTCCTTTAAAGCATCGATGATCGTCTGAAGAGGCGCCATCTCCTCTTTTAAAAAGCCTACCGTAGGAAATGAGACGCTAACCTCTTCTGGCTTAAAGCCTAAATTCTCCAAATTGAGCTCCGGAACATCTGCCGGAGGCTGGGTCGCAATTGGATTGACACGAGCCAAAAGATGGCCAAAGGTGCGATAGGCATGGATCAGGTTATAGACGCGCAGGTCGGGGCTACCCCCCTTGAGGAGCTGGACAGCGGCCTTTGTCGAAAGCCCCAGCTGCATCCCCTCAAAAAAGAGGCGCCAAGAGCGGTCGACGCTCTCCGGGTCCTTTAGATACCTCTCGTAAAAGGCTTCTAAAGTGGCCAAATTGGAAAAATTTGCGAATGAAGGTTGCTCTGTGCTCATGGGCCCTCTATCGTCCATATAGCAACTCACTTCTTTCTGAGCCAAATACAAATTTAGGAATTTTGTCCTCTGTACTGGACAAAAATTTGGAAGACAAAGAGTTAAAACAGGGTGAACAGGATTTACAGGATAAGGAAGACAAGAGAAGAGGAAGAGTCAAAACAGGATGGCAGGATCAGCAGGATGAAGAAAGAATCTTAAGCTGTATTTTTTTCTTCTTTTCTTTCCCATCCTGCTTATCCTGCCATCCTGTTTTAACTCTTGTTCTTTCTTATCTTGTCATCCTGTAGAAATTCTGCTGTATTAATTTTTTGTCCAGTACGGAGAATTTTGTCACACGCAAATCAAACAAGAAGCCACGCCAACGTCGGGGCTAGTATTGCGGAGGGCGATGACGCGCAGCGTGCCGGGTACGCACTCCCCAACAATCACATTACAAGCACCATGCTGATCCTCTCCACTATCACTTGTGCGTGTGAAGGTCAATTCCGGTCTTTTAGGAAAGAGACAGCTCTTATAGCGGGCATAACGAGCCACTGTGCTGATGGTATAGTAAAGTGCTCTTCCTAGCTGCTTAGGATAATCTTGTTCTGCTTGGGCGTTGTGTCTTGTTTCTACTTCCGGGCTTTATTTCTTTTTCCATCCATACCCAGAGAGCTTTTCCTATAGCTTCGTTTTCATATCTATCTGAGACATCTTCAAAAATATCCAATTTCATGCCGGCTTTCTCTGCAAGGGGGGCAAAGGTGTTAAAGCTGAACGGTTGGCCATTGACGGTTTTGGGGATCAGCGTTAGGGTATGGGTATTTTTAGCCGAGTTCTGCAATTTGACTTCTGACTATTCGTCTGAAAGGGGCGGCATGGAGCCTATCTTGCCAAAATGCTCTCTCCATTCTCTTGGTCCAAAGGCTATATCGGGAACCTTGAATAGATCTTTAAACACTCCACCTTGAGGCGCTACTGCAATGTTGTAATTGGCACACTGGGCTTGCCAGATCCTGTCTATCTTCCAGGACTTAGCTACTCTTTCGCATCTTGCTACGTCTTCCGGTTCTAGATAGCGCGCCATGTGGTAGAAACAGTTTTGATTGCGCTTGGCTAGGTTATATTCTGGTGAGAAAGTGAGCCAACTGATCCAGTCGCAAATCCAGATGCACACTCTATTCCAGACTGCTTGAATGCGCCCGAAAAGCTCATCAATGCAGGGCTTTTATTGTGCGAGAGGCAAAGTGCTAATTGCAGGATTTAAACCTATTGCTTGTGCCATAGAGCAAAAATTATATCATAAATCTGAAAACATGGAAAATGGCTTTATTTGTGTATAATTAAATTTTAATTTTACATTGTATGCCCAATGAAGTTCGCCACTGGACCAGATAAAAATCAATACAGAAGAACTTCTACAGGATGGGCAGGATAAGCAGGATAAGAAAGAGAATGAGCTGAGCTAAAAAAACAGGATTTTTTCTTCATCCTGCTTATCCTGCCCATCCTGTTTGAACTCTTCCTCTTCCCTTCTCTTGCCTTCCTCATCCTGTAGCAATTGCTCTGCATTAATTTTTTGCCTAGTACAGAGAAGGTGCGCGTCCTGTCAAGCTTACAGGTTCAAATTTGTCTCAAATTTCGCTCTTTTCTAAAAATTTAATGTGTGGTAGCCTCCTGCGTCTTGATATTGCAAAATAAAAGACCAATTAATATACGGGTGCCCATGAACGTAAAAAGCGAAAGACTCAAAAAGCTCGAAAGCGAACTTCAAGATTTGGAACAGTGGCTCAAGCTCGGCCTCGTTCCCAAAAAGGATCTCGAAAAGCACAAGGGAGAGATACGTGCACTCTCAGAGAAGATTGGCGAAGAGAAAGAGCGCCTGCGCTTCTTAAAAGAGAGCGGAGAGCTAGAAGAGTACGCCGTCCCCAAACGCCCACCGCATGGCAGACCCGCATTCCAAGAGGCGCACAGCATGCCCGACATGGAAATGGGCGATGAGAATATGACCGATGCGGGACTCGACATGGAAACCGAATCATACGAGGCCGAAACCTCTAGCGGAGAGGAGCCTGCCGAAGGCGCCGAAGAGACTGCTGAAGAAGAGGGAGCTCCCGCCGAAGAGGAAGAGGAGGAGGACCCCTTTTCCGACCGCAACCGTTGGCGAAGAGGCATTCTCGAAGATCCCGATGCTAGCCAGTGGTAAACAAGAAGTAAGCCTTTACTTCCATATCCCTTTTTGTAAAAAGAAGTGCCCTTATTGCCACTTCTACGTTCTCCCCGATAATCTCGAACTCAAGGAGATGCTGCTCGCAGCTCTAATCTTAGAGTGGAAACGAGAGCGCCCGCGCCTAGAGGGAAAAAAAATCGTCTCGATCTATTTTGGCGGCGGCACCCCCTCCCTTTTTGGTGCAGAAGCCATTGGAACCATCCTAAACCTGATAGACAGAGATGCCGGATGCGAGATCACACTCGAAGCCAATCCGGAAGATGTGACGCAAGAGAAGATTCAAAAGATGCGAGATGTCGGGATCAACCGGGTAAGCATGGGGGTCCAATCGCTCGATGACTCCTCCTTGCAAATCTTAGGAAGAGAGCATTCGGCAAAAACTGCGCTCGCTGCAATCGATGCGATCCAGAGAGCAGGAATTGAGAACCTTTCGATCGATCTGATGTATGATCTTCCCGAGCAGAGCTTTTCCAGTTGGAAACGAACGATAGAAAGAGTAGAAGAACTTCCGATCACACACCTATCACTCTACAACTTGACCATCGAACCTGAAACACTCTTTTTCAAAAGAAAAAAGAGCCTTCTTCCCCTCCTCCCCACACCGACCGAAAGCTTAAAGATGCTAACGCATGCCGTAGAGCAGCTAGAAAGATGGGGCTTCAAACGTTACGAGATCTCCGCCTTTGCAAAGGAGGGATACGCCTCCCGTCATAATTCCGGCTACTGGACCGCGCGCCCCTTTTTAGGATTTGGCCCCTCCGCCTTTAGCTTTTGGGAAGGAAAAAGATTCCGCAACATCGCCCACCTAAAGCGCTACAGCACAGCGCTAGAACAGAATAAGCCCACATACGACTTCGAGGAGAAGCTCCCCTACCCCGACAACCTACACGAACTACTCGCTGTCGAGCTCCGGCTCCTCGCCGGCGTCAACCTCGCCACCTTCCAAGCCCGCCACGGCCCCCTCCCCTCCTCCACCCACTCCTCCTTGGAGACACTCAAGCAAAAGGGCTGGCTAGAGCAACACTCCCATCAGCTTAAGCTGACCGAAGAGGGCCTCCTCTTCTACGACTCCGTCGCCACCGCCATTATCTAATCTCATGGCCGATCGGTTATTTTTCGAAATATTCTCTAGTGCATGAGCCATCGACGATCATAATTGGCATAGACTCTATTTGCGCTGAAATAGTAGCCGTCACTTCTTCAGCTTCCAATGTATATTGGATAATCAAACGGCGTGTGTTTGGAGAGAATCTAAATTCTGCATAAAAGAGAGCAGCGCTTAATTTTAAAGCCAGCGGCATAGGATCAAAACGGCCTTCACAGAGATAATCAGACACGATTTGGCGTAAAGCAGGGATAGGTAAGGGAGTAGACTCATCTATAACCTTAAGACGATCTGCCATAAACTCAGTTATCATAACATCAAAATGAGGATATTGAAGCCGTTTTTTCAAATTTGAAGCTTCCTCGAATAAAGTTGTAGGGTCTTGCTTAGAGAATTTGGCACCTAAATTTGCTCCACTTCGTAAGAGCAAGTCTGCCAGTGTTAAATCGGGGAAATCACAAAGGTCCATAAAACAAGGGTCCATAAACAGGTTCTGCAGCCAGCTTCTTTCTTTGTATCTGTCGGTTCTCAGAACAATTCCAAGTGGAGTTCTGCCCACATAGTCTTCCACTTCCAAATTAACCTCATCCGCGATAAGAATTTTTGCAACCTCAAGATATTCTGCGTTTCCATCCATAGCGACCCCTACTGCATAGTGCAGTGCAGCACCTCCTCCTGTGAATTCTGTGACATACTTATCCTCTAAGTTTTCGCCCGCTTTTACATACGCATCGATCAATTCCTTTGCAAATTGCGCATAAGCTGCTTCCATCCCCTCACGATCCGGTAATATCTCATTCTCCCTGATCCTTTTGATGAGAGTGGTCACAGGAGTGCCTTGCTTGCATGCCACACCATCATTTTGTGATCTGCTCACAAAAAACCAACCCACCCATTCTGACAGTAAAGTGCAAAATGCTTGCCAGATGGCGCTGATCCGCGCTACCAGATAGTCACAGCAGCTCGGCTCTACAGAATTAACAGCAGGCGTAAGATAAGTAGAAGATATTGATGATATGGAAGGTAATTGTGCCACTGTAAAAGACATAGAATTACCTCGTTCTCGTTTAATTTCTTAATGAATAATAAAAAATCACTCTTCGTCAGAATCGTCTTCTGGAGCTGCTGCTGCTGGAGGATCGACAACTTCTGCAGCATTGGCTGCGGGATCAATGCCTATGGGATTTTCTTCGAAGTCCTCTCTTGTCCGCTCACGATCGCTGTAGTCATCCAAGAGCGTAGACACAATTTGCGCTGAGACAGCATCTGTCATTTCTTGGGCTTCCAAAGTGTATTGGATAATCAAACGGCGGATGTTTGGAGAGAGACGCATTTCTGCAGAAAAGAGTTCAGCGCTTAATTTTAAAGCCAGTGGCATAGGATCAAAGCGGCCTTCGCAGAGATAATCAGATACGATTTGGCGTAGAGCAGGGATCAGTAAAGGAGTAGATGCAACTATAGCTCTAAGCCGATCTGCCATAAACGCAGTTATCATAGCATCAAAAGGAAGCGATCTAATACGTTTTTTCAAATTTGAAGCTTTCTCGAATAAGGTAGTAAGGTCTTGCTTAGAAAATTTAGCACCTAAATTTGCGCCACGTCGTAAGAGCAAATTTGCCAATTGTAGATCAGGAGCATCAGAAATGTGTCTGAAAAGTTCGTTTCCACCTGCAAGAGCGATTCCGAGAGGTGTTTTGTTTGAATTATCTTCCACTTCCAAGTTCGCGCCTTGTGCGATAAGGATTTTTGCAAGCTCAAGACATTCAGGAATAGGCCAAGAACTACCGAATCCACCTTTGCCTTTTATAGCTGCCCCTACTGCATAATTCAATGCAGAGCCTCCTCCTGCCCATTGTGTGACATACTTGTCGTCTAAGGTAACGCCTGCTTTTACATAGGCATCAATCAATTCCTTTGCAAATTGCGCAAAAGCCTCCCGATGCCCCTGCGGCAATTTCTCGTGCTGCTGGATTATTTGGATGAGAGCGATCAGAGGAGTGCCTTCCTTCCATGCCGCACCCTCGTTTAAAAGAAGACGAGCTACAGAAAAATCGAGAGGCATTTTCTTTGATGTTTTCAGCCAGATCTCCTCTATCACATCGTGTAGTTTTCTATACTTGACGCGAGCTGCAGGCGGATTTACAACTTGAGGCACTACTGATTGGACAGTGATAGCATGGGGTGCGCGTTCTAGAGTAGCTGCGGGGACGGGAGGTTCGCTTGCTTCCTGCTTCTTTTCAGCGACTTTGCCTTTCGCATCTTCTTTAGGAGCGGGGCTCAGCACAGTTACCACGGCTGGTTGCGGCAAAATCTCTTTTTTTGATGTGCTCGCAAAAAACCAACCCACCCATTCTGACAGTAAAGTGCAAAATGCTTGCCAGATGGCGCTGATCCGCGCGGCCAGATAGTCACAGCAGCTCGGCTCTACAGAATTAACAGCAGGCGTGAGATGAGTAGAAGATATTGATGATATGGAAGGTAATAGCGCAACTGTAAAAGACATAGAATTACCTCGTTCTCGTTTAATTTCTTAATGAATCAGAAAAAATCACTCTTCGTCAGAATCGTCGTCTGGAGCTGCTGTTGGAGGATCGACAACTTCTGCAGCATTGGCTACGGGATCAATGCCAATGGGATTTTCTTCGAAGTATTCTTGAGAGTTTACTTCATCGCAGTCCCCCATTGGCATAGACTCTATTTGTGCGGAAATAGCAGCTGTTACTTCATCAGCTTCCAACGTGTACTGGATAATCACACGACGGATGTTTGAAGAGAGATGTATTTCTGCAGAAAAGAGTTCAGCGCTTAATTTTAAAGCCAGTGGCATAGGATCAAAGCGGCCTTCGCAGAGATAATCAGACACGATTTGGCGTAAAGCAGGGATAGGTAAGGGAGTAGACTCATCTATAACTTTAAGACGATCTGCCATAAACGCAGTAATCATAGCATCAAAATCAGGAGTTCGAAGCCGTTTTTCTAAATTTGATGCTTGCTCGAATAAAGTTGTAGTGTCCTGCTTAGAGAATTTGGCACCTAAATTTGCTCCGCCTCGTAAGAGCAAGTCTGCCAGTTTTGCATCGGGAAAACGGTCATCGGGACAACCAAAAGCGTCCTTAAGCGAGTCCCATACAAAGTCAGAGTCTCCGTATCTGGTTCCCAGAATAATTCCAAGCGGAGTTCTGCCCACATTGTCTTCCACTTCCAAATTAACCCCATGCGCGATAAGAATTTTTGCAAGCTCAAGACAATTTCGAATAGGCGCAAATCTTATCCATACTTTGTTTCCACCTCCTATAGCGCCCTCTACTGCATAGTGCAGTGCAGACCCTCCTCCTGCGAATTCTGTTACATACTTATCATCTAAGGTTTCGCCCGCTTTTACATACGTATCGATCAATTCCTTTGCAAATTGCGCATAAGCTGCTTTCATCCTCTTAGGATCCTGTGATGCCTTATTCTCCCTGCTCATTTTGATGAGAGTCATCAAAGGAGTGTCTTGCTTCCATGCCACACCATCATTTTGTGATCTGCTCGCAAAAAACCAACCCACCCATTCTGACAGTAAAGTGCAAAATGCTTGCCAGATGGCGCTGATCCGCGCTACCAGATAGTCACAGCAGCTCGGCTCTACAGAATTAACAGCAGGCGTAAGATAAGTAGAAGATATTGATGATATGGAAGGTAATTGCATCATTTTATTGTCCTTTCATTCTTGAGTTAATCTTGTGCGAAACTCCCTTAAAGAGAATCGGGTTGTGGGCATGGGCAGTAGAGCCCCATGCACCTTCTGGTAGGCTGCATCCCGCAAGCGTTTGTTTGTGCACGCCATGCGCCCAAGCTCTTGTGCATTGGCGTAGCTGCCGATGATCCCTAAAAGATCGAGATTTTGTAATTTTGAGATGCTCATCTGACCTCACTTAAGGCTGCCATCAGGCGTGTCCATACCCAGCAAGCAAAAGAAGCGATCGAGCTGAAACAGGAGTAAAGGGCATCCGCTATCTGCTGCCAGGGCGAGGGTGGTGCAGGTTGAGGCTTTGTCTCTTCAGGCACCTCCTGCGCAGCTTGAATCACTTTATTATCGTGAATAGCTTTAATAGAAGAGCACTTGAGCTCTTTGGGCACAAATTGGATCGGGTTATTGTCGAGATTTAGCACTTGTAGCTGAGTCAGATTGCCAAGCTCAGCAGGGAGCGTTTGTAACTGGTTGTAGGAGAGCCATAGCCCTTGTAGCTGAGTCAGATTGCCAAGCTCAGCAGGGAGCGTTTGTAACTGAGTGTTGGTGAGAGATAGTTCTTGTAGCTGAGTCAGGTTACCAAGCTCAGCAGGGAGCGTTTGTAATTGGTTGTCATAGAGAGTTAGCACTTGTAGCTGAGTCAGATTGCCAAGCGAAGTAGGGAGCGTTTGCAATTGGTTGTAGTGGAGATATAGCTTTTGTAGCTGCGTAAAAAACGCGATCTCATCCGGCAGAATAGTCAAGCTTGAGAAGGAAAGATGCATCTCTGTTATTGTATTTAACAGAGCTCTATTAGCTTGCAGCCAGGTGCGGATAGCTGCTGCTTGTTCTATTTCAGTGCCGGCTTCGGCAAGAGTATTTAAAAATGCTTGTGCTGCGGGAATTTCTTGAGCAACCTTACCAAAGAGCACAAGCAAACTTTTCGCCTTTTGCTGCAAGATCCAATTGGCAAGAATGGCGGGTGTACTTTGTAGGCAAACCGCCGGCCATTCAAAACATGCAAGTAGTTCTTTGCCTCCGTCGGTTGCTTTGACATCTTGGATGATCCTTTGGAAGAGCGCGGTAAGGGGTGTCTTTTCCAGCTGCACACTAGCAACATAGCTCTTGAGAGCAGGCTCTTGGGCGTAGGCTTGTAGTAGAGCCCGATGCACCTTCTGGTAGGCTGCATCCCGTAAGCGTTTGTTTGTGCACGCCATGCGTCCAAGCTCTTGTGCATTGGCGTAGCTGCCGATGACCCCTAAAAGACCGAGATTTTGTAATTTTGAGATGCTCATCCGACCTCACTTAAGGCTGCCATCAGGCGTGTCCATACACACCAAGCAAAAGAAGCGATCGCGCTGAAGCAGGAGTAAAAGGCGTCCACTATCTGCTGCCAGGGCGAGGGTTGAAGCTTTGTCTCTTCAGGCGTGCGGCAGTTCGGTTGTGTTTCAGGCAGCTCCTGCGCAGCTTGAATCACAGCATTATAGCAAATAGCTGCATTGGAAGAGCACTTGAGCTCTTTTGGCACAAATTGGATCGGGTTGGCGCCGAGCCAGAGGGCTTTTAGCTGAGTCAGGTTACCAAGCGAAATAGGTAGCGTTTGTAACTGGTTGTTTGTGAGCAACAGGTGTTTTAGTTGAGTCAGATTGCCAAGCCAAGCAGGAAGCGTTTGTAACTGGTTGTCGCTGAGCGATAGCTCTTGTAGCTGAGTCAGATTGCCAAGCCAAGCAGGAAGCGTTTGTAACCGGTGGTTATCGAGATTTAGCTTTTGTAGCTGAGTCAGGTTACCAAGCTCAGCAGGGAGCGTTTGTAACGGGATTTTATCGAGCCATAGTTCTTGTAGCTGAGTCAGATTGCCAAGCCAAGCAGGGAGCATTGCTAACGGGTTGCTGTCGAGATCTAGCACTAGTAGCAGAGTCAGATTACCAAGCGAAGCAGGAAGCGTTTGTAATTGATTGTCCCGGAGCCATAGCCTTTGTAGCTGTGTAAAGAGAGCGATCTCATCCGGCAGAATAGTCAACTCGGAGTAGGAAAGATCCATATCTGTTATTGTATTTAACAGAGCTCTATTAGCTTGCAGCCAGGTGCGGATAGCTGCTGCTTGTTCTATTTTGTTGCCGGCTTCGGCAAGAGTATTTAAAAATGCTTGTGCTGCGGGAATTTCTTGAGCAACCTTACCAAAGAGAACAAGCAAATTCTCCGCTTTTTTCTGTGAAATCCAATTGGCAAGAGTGGTAGGTGTACTTTGCAGGCTAACTGCCGGCCATTTGATAGATGCGAGCTGTTCCTTACCTCTGCCGATATCTCTTACATCTTGGATGATCTTTTTGAAAAGCACGGTAAGGGGTGTCTTTTCCAGCTGCAAACTAGCAACATAGCTCCTGAGAGCAGGCTCTTGGGCGTAGGTTGTCAATAGAGCCCGATGCACCTTCTCGTAAACAGCATCCCGCCAGCGTTTGTTTGTGCACGCCATGCGCCCAAGCTCTTGTGCATTGGCGTAGCTGCCGATGACCCCTAAAAGATCGAGGTTTTGCAATTTTGAGATGCTCATCCGACCTCACTTAAGGCTGCCATCAGGCGTGTCCATACCCAGCAAGCAAAAGAAGCGATCGCGCTGAAGCAGGAGTAAAAGGTGTCTGTTAGCTGCTGCCAGGGCGAAGCTGGCGTTGGTTCCGGAAGGATAAGTTTTTCTGCCGGAGGAACTGGAGGTGCAGGGAGATCTACCGCAGCGGGGACAGGTATTGGCACAAGAGAGGCTTGAGGAGCTGGCGCAAGCGTAGGTCGGGGAGGGAGGTGCGACGGTTCTTTGTCAGAGGGAGAGCGTTGGATTGTGCCATTATCCGATATACAAGTGATAGGAGAGTTCTGAAAATCGATGGGAAGAGATTGAAAATGGCGGCCTCCGAAGTCGATATATCTGAGATTGGCCAGAAGATTTAGCTCCGCTGGCAATGTTGTCAGAGGCTTGTTAAAACTTATATCGAACGTTTGCAAATTCTGTAATAGGCAGATCTCTCTTGGGATTGCGGTTAACTTGTTGTCTCGCAAATAAAGCATTTCAAGATTAGATAAATTGCACACTGCAGGATTTAAAGAAGTAAGATTGTTATGTGTAAGGTTTAAGGTAGTGAGATGTGCTAAGCGTCCCAGACCGTTGGGAAGAGTAGTCAGAAAGTTATTGTTCAATATGAGTCTGCGTAGCGGTAAGTTTCCAATCGCATCGGGTAACTTAACAAGAAAATTGTGCGAGGCATCGAGGCTTTGTAGTTGAGTTAATCTTCCTATCTCATCGGGTAAAACCAGAAGGAAATTATGAGAAAGATCAAGACTGGTTAGTCCTGTCAGCTGACCAATTTCATTAGGCAGGTTGGAATATTCCTGGCTTTTAAACAAATGCCCATCTGTAATTTGCTGCAATGCTGCTTGATTTTCTTCTGCTAGGAGCCATTTGCGGTACTTTTGGAACGCACGTGGGGATTTTCTGTGTGTAAATCTCTATAAAATATCCTTGTCTCAGGTGTGTCAATGTAAACGCTGACTGAGCAATAAACGCATCCATGGCTTCAGCTTCTTTTAACATCACTGCTCGAAGAAGAACATTCATGCGCGCGGGAGATTTTTCTCGAGGAATACCAAATATCGCGCTCCGCAAGAGCAGTGATCTGTTTAAACACGAAAATCACACGCTCTTTTGTCGCATTCATACCGGGACGCGCTTGGGTTGCTCCTGTAGTCCAGTGTTGAAGGAGATTGTCTTGCTTATATCGAGCCCAAAAGAAGGCATACAACCTGTCATTTACGACTCTATTCCATTGCTTAGAGATCTGTGGTAACAGGTGAAGCTCACTGACAAATTGCTGAATAACTGTGACAGTGTTGTCTACAAGCTGTGGAGTGGGTACCGGCACCCTTATGA
>CAWDOQ010000023.1:0-147969 GCA_963804085.1 Chlamydiia bacterium
CCTTTAATGGCAGCCACTTAAATACATCCGGATTCATCGAGCGGCGATAGTAAAGCTCGTAAAAGGCGATGCCAAAATCGTCATGTGATAGACGGATTCTTCTCTCATCTGCTTTCAAATGAGAATAATCTTTTTCTTGACCTACCGGCACAGCCAGGCCCCTTTTTTCCATTGCAGTTTGGATATGCTTGTACTCAGGGGTAAAAGTCGCGCGTCCCTTAAGACCATTGGCAAAGGTCACGATATCTTCGTTTTTTTCAATGTTCGTAAGCTTGATCGGATCGGTTAAAGAAAAAGTGATTGCACTCATAGTTCTCCTGATAATTTCCATCGCTGCTGTAATTAATTCAGCAATTGTTTCATTTTCGCGCCCTTAATGCAATAAAAAAACCTTAAAGTTTTTTCTCATCCTTTTTTTCTTTAAGTTGCAGCTCCACAAATGTTTGCAATATCTCAAAGTAAATCTGAAATCTTTTGTTGTCAGCATCTAGTGGCTTTAACTCCTTCCACTGACTTTCAAAGCGCGCGCATTCGAGTGCCGCATCCTGTGCGCAAGCCTCCGCTAAACACAAGTCTAGCGAGGCCGTCGCGAGGAACATGGGGGCTATTTCAGACAAGCTAAACCCTCGCTGGAGCGCCTTTTGGAGTATCATGAGGCGGATTTTAAGTTCTCTTATACTGCTTTCAGGAAAATCTAATGCTTTTCGTAAACCTCGAGCAATCTCCTCTCCATCTAACGAGCCTGCCCATTTTGCTAGATCATTATCGAGTCGCTCCTTTAACTGAGGAAGCTCGCTCCAAAGGCAGTCCATTTCCGACATTGGCTGAAGATTATCCGGTCTAAAATCGAGGCTATCTAACAGAGAGATTCCATGATCGATGGGGATCAACGATCTTCCGTCCCAGAAACAATTGCCCCAATGTCGATCGGCATTTCCAATGATTAGGTCTAAAACAGCTAATCGATGAACAGCTCTAGGAGGGAGAGCGAGCATCTGATCATACGACAACCCATCTGCCGACTCACCTCGCACAAATTGCTGCAACGAGCCCTGCTTTAAAATACTCTCCGGGCTTCCTTGCGTACGTGGAAAACCAACAGAAAGAACGATCGTCTCTGGAACCCCTGCGATTTTTCCTTGGTCAATTAACCAGGCCGCCACCTCTTTTTTCCAACCTGTTCCTTGCAGATGTCCTCGGCGGGGGGCGCGTATAAGCTTTTTTGTTGGATCATATTCCGCCCTCCGATCCCGCGGATTGTTGGGCATGTTCTCCTCTTCATCCATCGGCTTAAAAACAGCAATATTTTTTCCGGCGCGGTCTTTGATGAAGTAAGTTCCATTGACTCCAGAGGGGGTAAGCCGAGGTCGAATAAGCTGCTTGACACTTTCTGAAACGTAGGGATCTTGACTCATTTCGATTGTGACGATAGATTCGGCCACAAATGGCGATCTTCGATCGGCTAGTAAATCTTGGTAGCGCTGTTCGTAAAAAGCGGAGATGAGAAACTCTTTATCTTGAGGGGTAAGCAGCTTAAGCTTTGAAAGACGTCTGATGAGGTCGACATAAAACCCTCGCTTATCCTGAGGAGTCCCCTCTTTTTTCCACTCCACCTGTTTTGTAGCTAAATACTCTTTTAGGGCAGCTGTGACCTGGCCGTGGATGTTTTTCTGAAAAATCCTCGCAGCGCAAAGAAAAACGGTCGATTGTAAGACCCCTTTTACTGCATAAAGCCGACCCTTTTTATCGACACCGACCCATTCATTTCCCGTCAGGCTTTCAATGAACCTGACATTATCATGCAGGATCTTATCCTTAGGCACTTCAAAAGACATGCACTCCCCCTCTCCTGCACTCTAGCGCATGAACATTAAAATGCAAGCCTATGCAAGCTAACTAACCTCTCCCTTCAACGCCCTCTGCCTTAACGTCTTAGATACGCCGCTTTAGTCGCTAACCATCAAACACTTACGCTTTAATTCTATTCAAATAATAAATTGACAATTATGCAATTTTGTTATAAAATTGTTTTATAATTAAATAGGATAATTATGAGAGATTTAATTGGATTTAGCAGTTTAGTTCGAACACCTTTTATTACAGCTCAGACTAACCCTCCGACAGTTGAAGCGAGCAAGCTTATGAACAGCTTGGCCTCCCGTGTAATGTGGGCTTGGAATTCGAGCCGCGGATGGGGTGGATGCAATAGAGCCCTATTTATTTGGCGCATGGCTTTTACTAATTATGATGGGGCAATAGCATTGCGCGATGAGTGCACCCAAAAGCTAAAAGCAGGCCTTGCCGATGTTGCTGAAACAGCCAAAGCCAGCCTTGCCAAAGTGCGACATGAGGTAGAAGTGGGTAGGAAGTTCGTTGAAAGCTTTAAGCTACCTAAAACTGATCCCAATGCACCAGAGAATATCCCCGCCGGCCAAAGAGATGCATTTCTTCCTTCTTTTATGCGCTATCTGATGTCTATGGCTGAAAATAAGGGACAGGGATTTATCAAAGGGATGATCGTTTTTGAAGACAAAGATCACAGGATAGCCGATTTCTTTAAGTCATCTACCGAGACCTATACAAGACTCTCCTCCCATTGGAAAGGCAGAAGAGTAGAAAAAGAGGTTTATGGCATGGATAGCGAAGAGCTTCCCGGAGGGCTACGCACAGCTCACTTTGGACAACTGACTGTTAAAGGCGAAGATGGCAAACAATGGTCCTTTATCAAACCAGAGCTATGGGGCACTAAAACATGGGTCCACTGGTTTGGACACGCGATCGCATACATTTATACACGCCCGGCTGAGATATTGGGCAGAGAGAGTAAAGATTGCCATCGAAGAGAAAGGCTACCTAAATCAGATCAAAAGAAATTTGCAAAATTATACACTCAAATCACTGGAGAAAAAGAGATATCAAAAGAGCTGAAAAATGCGATTAAAATGAATGGAATTTCAGCAATGGTCGCCTTTTTAGACGCTAAGCTCAAGGAACCAATTTCTACGCCTTCCCGTAATGCCATTAATCTTTTTCTGGAAAACCTGCAGACAAGTTATCGCGATCACTTGGATCTTCGCACAGGAAGAGAGGTAGTCTTTACCCAAGCAGAATTCGAATTGGACATTGAGCAAGCTGATTAATTCTCTTTCTTAACCTGCCATCCTGTAAAAATTCTTTTACATGAATTTTTTTGTCACAAAATAGTTCTTCAAATCATTGATATTTTCTGTTATTATTATCGAAATTTTAAAGAAAATATCATCTATGTCTACATTTGGATTAACAATTGATGCTCTTTCAGGGTTTGGCGCTTCTCACCAATTTGTGATGATGAAACAAGGGGAAGATGAGATCAAACAAGGAAAGAATTACTATAACGCATCGCTCTTTGTTAGCGGAGAGACCATTGTTTTTGCCACAATGGTTAGCCGCATCGCCACGCATTTTTTTACAGGGATGACAAATGTTGTTATCCAAATTAGCGCAGAAGTGGTCCCTCTTCTTTTAATTCCCATAAATGTTTTATTCGCATCCATCCGACAAAAAGATTATGAGGATTTTGCCCGTTATTGGAATACCAATGTTTGTAGCTTTTTACCAGAAAATTTAAGTGAAACCACACGCGATATTGCTGTCTTTTTTACCGAGCACACAGGCGACATGATTCAAGTGGCTATGGCTGTGAGCATCCTTGTGCTGCTTATTCTTGGCGATTTTGCATTTGGCATTCCTGCCCTAATTGCTGCCCTTTATCAATTACTTGCCACAAGTGGCTGGATTCCCAACACGATTGCCTTATATCTAGAAAACTACCTTCCTCTTTTATCCCTCACGGGCACTTTGCTTGGAGGCTCTATTGTAATGCGCGTCATGGCCTTGATGATGCTGCCTCGTTATTTAATGCCCTCTCTCCATGAATACCTTCTCGAAAAACTGGACCATCTATACCGTTATTTTTTCCCGGTCTATGGACCGACATTAGAAGAGATCAATACGGAGTGTGTCACCCATAAGGAGTTGACATATGATCAAATCAACGAGATTTTAGATGCAGACACAAACACCTTTGAGTTGAACCCCGCCCATTGTTCAAAACCCGCCTTTGATCTTTCTGTACTTCCTCAGGATGCGGATTTTGATACATTCATGAGACTTTTTAAGGAAGTAGATTGGACGCAAAGGTACACTCTTATCAGAGCACGGCTTAAAGATGATGAGATCTTTGTCGGTGATGTTCTTGCTAAACAATTTCCCGCTGTGGACAAAGCAGTCTTTAAAGACAACTATGAGTTTGATGCATTTTTGCAGGAAATAGCGGATAAGCAGGGGCTCTCCAAAGAACAATTTGCAGCGCATTGGGTAGAAGCGCAGATGAGCATTCTTGTGGATGTGCTTAAGGGTAACCGTGTCGTTAAAGGATCACTAAGTGATTTAGCAGAAGCCGTGGAAGATAACAAAAGACTCATTGCCTATCTTAAAACACATACCTGCGACCGTGTTACAGTGGAAGATATTCTTCTTAAAGTGGCGATAGAAGAAGGGGATTACTGTGCTCTCGGGATGAAACGGGCGGCAAAGGAACTCTGTCTACAGATTGTGCAGGAGTTTTGTGCGACTACTTCACACGGACTTATTGCAGATTTTGAATTACAACTCAGACTGTTTCTAGAAGCCGAAAGAATCCGCAGGGTGGAAATATGCTATCAAAAAGGGGTGACTCTTTTCTCTAAAGTAGACATGGGAAACCTGCTGGCGGATGTCCATAATTTTGATCTGTTCCGCAAGATTTTCAGTTTTGGCTATATCCCGATGACAACCAACGAAAAGAGTAAATTTGGCTTCTTAGATTTGATCCTTTGGGATCAGAGATTGCCTTCGGCCCTACGTTCTACCTTCTATTGGGAGAAAAATCGTATATTTAGAAATGCGGAATATCTCACCGAGGGGTTGAAAAAGCAGGGGTTTACTTCATTTTGGGATTATATTCGAGGTGTTATCAATGCTAATTCAAAACTCTCTCTTGAACAGCAAGAAACCATCATTGATAAAATGTCTACTTGGAATGCTGGGCAATGGACAGGTCCTAAAACACAAGAAAAATTCGTTCGCCTTGCCTATTACATGTTAGGAATCATGCAAAGAAAAGATCCGAATAATGCCCCACCAGTCCCCGTGTTTTTCCGTGATTATCCCAGTGCCTGGGACGAAATCATCAGTCACGCCTAATTAAAGTCAAAAGTCAGAATGCAGAAGTGAAGAAAGAATAGAAGAAAAAATCTATCGTTCCCTTCTGTGTTTCTGTGTAATATGACAAACAAACAGCGAGGTATGGCCATATATAAGCCACTCATAAGTGGCCACAAATCGCTTTACAGGAAAGATGCGGCCATAAATACTATGCTAGTATTTGGCCACAAATGGCGAAAAGTTAAGACCAAGACACGAGGAATATGGCGGAAAAAAACATCATCGGTCGTAAGGAGGATTTGCAAACTCTGCGAGAAATACGGAATTCGAAAGAAGCTAAGTTCGTTGCTGTATACGGAAGAAGAAGAGTCGGAAAAACATTTCTGATCAGAGAATATTTTTGCGATAAAGGCGTCTTCATGGAGGTGACAGGAGTAAAAAAATTACGCACATCTAAGCAACTAGCAAACTTTTCAACTGCCTTATCTAAAGCTTTTCTAAACAATCTGCCAATTCAGCCTCCGGCGTCCTGGCAAGCAGCCTTCGAGCTTCTAACCCAGCAGCTCAAAACTGTTCCCAAAAACAAAAAGACAATCGTTTTTCTCGATGAACTCCCTTGGTTAGCTTCAAAAAAATCTGAACTACTTCCAGCTCTTGATCTTTACTGGAACCAGCAATGGAGCAGCATTCCAAATTTAATCCTCATTGTTTGCGGATCAGCTGCTTCCTGGATGTTAGACCATATCGTCAATGCAAAAGGCGGCCTATATAATAGAGTAACAAACAAAATCTCTTTAGGGCCATTTACCCTCAAAGAAACAGAAGAATTCTTAAAGAAAGCTAAGAAGATATCCATCAGCAAAAAACAGATATCTGATTTGTATATGGTAACTGGCGGGATACCTTTCTATCTCAAGGAAGCTAAAAGAGGAGCTTCTGCTTCTCAAATAATCGATGCTCTTTGTTTTCAAAAAAACGGAATTTTGTTTGCTGAGTTGGACAACATTTTTAGATCTCTATTTGATCGAGCCGAAACAAATATCCAGATAATCAAAGCGATCGCGAAAGCGGGAAACCTCATATCCAGAGAACAACTCATCGATGAATTAAAAATACAGTCTGGCAGTGGCCTAAATCGAAGACTTGAAGAGCTAGAGGCTTCTCAATTTATCAAATGCTTTGTGCCGTTGGGAAAAAAAGTCCGCGATCGTTTTTATCGAATCATCGACGAGTATACGCTTTTTTATCTGAAATGGCTTGATCCTCTCATGCGGTCGGGAACATTTTACGGCCAAAAAGGATACTGGCAAAATATCCAGAATACTCCAGCAAGATCGACTTGGGCCGGTTATGCTTTCGAAAGCATATGTTTTAAGCATATCCAGCAAATTACAAAAGCTCTAGGAATCCAGAACCATTATCAAAGCGGCAGTTGGAAGCATGTCTCAAGAAAATCGCGAGAAAAAGGAGCTCAAATCGATTTGCTATTCGACCGTGATGATCAGACGATCACTCTCTGCGAAATAAAGTATTGCGATAAGCAATTTACAATCGAAAAAGCTTACGCACAAGCATTGGATAGAAAAAAGGAAGTTTTGGCAACAAATTATCCTAGCTCTAAACAATCAACACGCAAGCAAATTTTTTTAGCCATGATTACCCCTCTTGGGGTCAAAAAAAACATGTACTCCGAGGACATCGTTCACAATGAAGTAACTTTGGAAGACTTGTTTAAGGATTGAACATAAAAAAATAGCGGTAGTCGGACGTGAGAGGAAAGGCAAAAGTCAGAATGCAAAATGCAGAAGTGAAGAAATTAAAATAAATACTTTACGATCGGGCATACGATGTATTGACAGAAATATAGGGTTGTTGTAACGTATGGATATACACAGGAGGTGTAAAAATGATTAAGTCTCTCATTCATCACGGAAATAGCAGAGCCCTGGTAATTGATAAATCCATTCTTCAAGCTGCTGGTTTAGACGAAGACAAAGCTCTGTTTCAAATCATTATCGATCCAAATGGCGGAATCATCATTCAGTCCATAAAAGCGGTGAATGAAGATCTACACAAAAAAGCATTTAGGGAAGTATTAAAAGAAAACGATGCCCTAATGAAAAGGCTGTCAAAAAGATGATTTTTCTAACGCTACAAGAAGTGATTGAAGACCAAGCTGAAATCGTTACCAAATACGGAGGCGCGCACGGAATTAGAGATATGGGACTGCTAGCTTCTGCTATCGATATGCCAAAAGCTACAATGTTTAGCGAATATCTTCATCCTACCATTTTCGACAAAGCGGCAGCCTATCTATTTCATATAATTTGCAATCACCCATTTGTAGATGGCAATAAAAGAGCAGGAACTGCTGCTGCTTTGACTTTCCTTAGGCAAAACAACGTCGTCATTCGATTTACCGAAGAAGAGATGCTAGCTTTTGAGGAAATTGTTGTTGAAACAGCGACCGGAAAAGCCACGAAAGAACAAATAGCTAAATTTTTGAAAAAATGTTACCGAGGACCCAAAATTCCTGAAGACAAAATTGGCCAGGTCATAAAGAGCCACACCTAATTAAAGGCAAAAGTCAGAATGCAAAATGCAAAACTAAAGAAAACTAAACATCATCTCTGACGGGCTCTTCATCTTCACTTCTGCATTTTGCATTCTGACTTCTGCATTTAAAATAGCGGTAGTCGGATTCCGGATAAACCCGCCGGTTCGCGACATGCAGGTCGCTTCACTTCGAATCCGCACGCAAGCCAAACTTTTGGCTTGCTCTACCCCTAAATAAAAATGAACCCATAAAAGTGGGTTCATTTGCATTTAGCGGTAGTCGGATTCGAACCAACGACAAACGGATTATGATTCCGCTGCTCTAACCAACTGAGCTATACCGCCATAAGAAGAAAGTCAAAAGTCAGAATGCAATTTAAATGCAAAAGTCAGAATGCAAAATGCAAGACTAAAGAAAAATTAATCTTTCTTATCTTAATTTTCTTCACTTCTGCATTCTGCATTCTGACTTCTGACGTTAAAAAATAGCGGGGGAAGGATTCGAACCTCCGGCCTTTGGGTTATGAGCCCAACGAGCTAACCACTGCTCCACCCCGCGATAAGAGTACGGCCACTCTAACAGAGCTAAGATTTAACCTCAATTTCTGTTTTTAAGGCGTTCCAGGTGCGGTCAGTTGCGCCTTTGGCATCGGATGCGAGTTTTAAACAGTTATTATGCATCGTCTGCCACTCCTGGCCTCGTTTGAGGAGGGTCAGTAGAGTGGGGGTTAGATTGCTAAGGGAGACCTGCTTGCCCGCACCTGCATGGAGCACTTGCTCGACGAGATCGAGCTGGGTATGCATGTAAGGGCCAAAAAGCACTGGGACGCCTACCTCTACCGGTTCAAAGATATTGTGGCCGCCGACGGTCGAGACAAAGCTTCCGGCAACGATGGCGACATCGGCAAGCTGGTAGCAGGTGTGCAGAAGCCCCATCGTATCGATTAGGATCACTCTCTCCCCTCCCCTTTTTTCTGCTCGCTTAGTGTAGGAGAGTGTGGGAATAGCCAGCGCTGCAGTGTGAGCCAGCACAGTTGAAAAGCGTTCGGGGTGGCGCGGCACGAGTAGGACTTTCAGCGTGGGGATCTCTTTCCAGACTTGATCTAGTGCAGTCAGAAGCTGTTTTTCCTCGGGCTCGTGTGTGGAGCCGATCACGAGGACGCGTTCATTGGGATAGATGCCGAGCTCTTCTCGTAGCTGCCTCTTCTCCTGGTCTGTCAGTTTTTTTGAGGCGACGTCTAGCTTAATATTTCCGGTTACTTGGATCTTTTTTTCGGGGATGCCTAGTTTTAAGAAGCGCTCGCGGTAACGGTCGCTTTGTACGAGTAGGATATCGAAAAAGGCAAATAGAGGGCGTGTGAAGAAGGGAAGTGAGGCAAAACGCGAAGCTGAGCGTTCAGAGAGTTTGCCATTTACGAGTGCGATTTTAGCGCCCTCTTTTTTGGCATATTTTAGCAAGTTGTACCAGAACTCCCCTTCGACCAGAATGAGAAGGTCGGGATGGATGCGCCTGACAAGACGCCGAATAACGCATGAAAAATCTAACGGAAGAAAGAAGTAACCGGCGGCTCCTGTGAGTGTACGCTCTGCTTCTTTACGTCCTGTCTCTGTCGTGGATGATATGAGGATCTCGGCCGTGGGAAGCTCCTTCTGTATCTTTTTAAAGAGTGGAGAAATAGCGCGTGTCTCTCCTACAGAGACTACATGGATCCAGATGCAGGGGCCACCTTTCGAAAAGTTAAAAGTGGAAAGTTTAAAGCCTAACTTCTCCTTCCAGCTGATTCGGTACTTTTTCTTTCTGATGCTCTGCCAGATGAGATACGGCAGAGCGGCAAGTAGAAGCAAAAATAGGACGAAGTTATACATTAGATTCGATGACTAAATTGAGAAGTTTGTTGGGGACGAAAATAACCTTGGTGATCTTGCCCTCTAGATGTTTTGCGATCTGAGGCTGGGTCTGAATGAAGCTTAAAAGCTCCTCTTCGCTCTTGTCTTTGGGAAGCTCCCATTTACCGCGTAGCTTGCCGTTGACTTGCAGGATATACATCACTGTCTCATCGACGAGATACTGGGGATCTACCACGGGGAAAGGGGCATAAGCTAAAGTCTCTTTGCCGCCTAAAAGTTCCCACGCCTCTTCTGCGATGTGTGGCGCAAAAGGCGAGAGCACTTGTGCAAGCATTCTTATTACGCTCTTTGGATAGGCAGGTAATGCCGTAAAGGCGTTCATAAACTCCATCATCTTGGCGATCGCTGTATTAAACTGTAGGGTTTCAATCCCGCGCTCGACCTGCTGGACCAGTCTATGGCCCAGTTTTAGAGCATCATCTGTTTCCTCATCGGTGAGCTTCTCGGAAAAGAGGAGATCGTAGAAACGGTTCAAGAAACGTTTGCACCCGTTGACCGCATCGGTGTTCCATAGCTTCTCTTTATCGAAGGGGCCCATGAACATCTCATAGAGTCTGAGGGAATCTGCGCCAAACTCTTCAACCATCTCATCAGGAGTGACGCCGTTCAGTTTGGACTTAGACATCTTTTCGATCTGCGACTTGAGCTCCTCGCCCGTTCCAATCTGAAAATATCTACCATCCTCTTCTTTTACCTCTTCAGGCGGTACATAACTGCCATTCTCATGCTGGTAGGAGCGTGCGATGACAAGGCCCTGATTGCGCAGTGTTTGAAAGGGCTCAGGCGTGCTGACATACTTTAAATCGTAGAGCACCTTATGCCAAAATCTAGCGTAAAGAAGGTGCAGGACTGCGTGCTCGACGCCTCCCACATAAAGATCGACCGGCATCCAATACTTTTCAATTTCAGGATCCCAAGCAGCTTTATCATTTTGAGGGTCTAAAAAGCGTAGGTAGTACCAGCAGGAGCCCGCCCACTGCGGCATCGTGTTGGTCTCGCGCACCGCCTTCTTGCCTGTTTTGGGATCGATGATCTCCACCCATTTGCGCTCTGTTGCAAGCGGACTTTCACCGGATGCAGAAGGCTTGAAGTTAACCATCTGTGGAGGAGTCAGCGGAAGCTCGTTTAAATCTAGAGCACGTTGTGAGCCATCTTCAAAATGTAAAATAGGGATCGGCTCGCCCCAGTAGCGCTGACGCGAAAAGAGCCAATCTCGCAGCTTGTAGTTTACGCACGCCTCTCCCTTCTTGTGTTTGGTGAGCCAGGTGACGACCGCTTCTCTAGCGTCTTTCACACTGAGATCGTTGATCGAAAAGGTGCCATGCGCACTGTTGACTAGAATCCCCTCTCCTGTCCAACAGCGTGTGCCGGCCAGCACTTCGAGACGCAGATCTTCTTCGGTGGCTTTTGGATCGATCACAGGACGAATCAAAAGATCATACTTTTGTGCAAAAGCAAAATCGCGCTCATCGTGCGCAGGCACTCCCATAACGGCGCCAGTCCCATAGTTCATCAAAACATAATCCGCTACCCAGATGGGAATGTTACTTTCGTTTGCGGGATTTTGTGCAAAGGCGCCTGTCCAGACGCCACTCTTCTCTTTGTTGAGGTCTGTGCGCTCCAAATCGCTTTTGGCAGAGACCGCTTTAAGATAGGCATCTACCTGCTTTTTATGCTCTTTGGTTGTGATCTTGGCTACTAAGGGGTGCTCAGGCGCTAAAACGAGATAGGTCACACCAAAAAGAGTGTCTGGGCATGTTGTAAAAACGGTGATGGGCTCACTCGTGCTCTTTTCTTTAAATGTGATCTTGGCGCCAACGCTCTTGCCAATCCAGTTTGTCTGCAGCTTTTTTAAGTGATCCGGCCAATCGACCAGCTCTAGATCTGTGAGGAGGCGTTCAGCATAAGCTGTGATCTTTAAAATCCATTGGCGCAGAGGGCGTCTTTCGATCGGATAGCCCCCCTCTTTAGACTTTCCATTTTCCACCTCTTCGTTGGCGAGCACCGTGCCAAGCGCAGGACAGAAGTTAACCTGCATCTCAGCCTCATAAGCCAGCCCCTTTTCGAAGAGCTTGGTAAAGATCCACTGGGTCCACTTGTAGTAGAAGGGGTCGCTTGTAGCTACCTCGCGGCTCCAGTCGTAGCTAAAACCGAGCGATTTTAGCTGGCGGCGGTATGTGGTGATATTGGCCTCGGTTGTGATGGCAGGATGCGTCCCTGTCTTGATCGCATACTGTTCGGCCGGCAGTCCAAAGCTATCCCATCCCATCGGATGCAACACGTTAAACCCTTTTTGACGCTTATAACGCGCCAGGATGTCGGTGGCGGTGTAGCCGGTCACGTGGCCCACGTGCAGCCCGGCTCCGGATGGATAGGGAAACATATCCAGTACGTAATATTTAGGTTTTTTTAGGTCTACATCGACCTTAAACGTCTGCCTGTCTTCCCAGTACTTTTGCCACTTCTGTTCGATCCGCTGATGGTCATATTTTGGTTTGTCCATAAGCGTGTTAGGGTAACAAAAAGTCGAAATTTGTGTAACAAAATCAACAAAAAAGTTATTTTCATTAACAAACCTATGCTAGAGACACTTCCACAGCGTAAAAACAAAATTTCACTGGCCGACTACGATTATAAGCGTGATATCGAAAATCGCCTACTCATGGCCCAATTTTCCGCTCTCGACGTCCTGGTTCTAGAAGAGATTCTCTTTAGTTCCCTCTCCATCCCAATCAAAAAGCTAGCCACAAACTTAAAGCGCGAAGAGAAAAAGATCCTCCCCTCTTTAAAGAAGCTGAGCGCAACAGGTCTCCTCTCTCTTAAAGACGACACGGTTCTAGTCGACAAGGAGATGCGCAAATATTATGAGTCTCAAGTCCTAATCTTCGACCCGGAATTTTGCCCCGGCATGGAATTTTTACAAGGGCTGCTACGAAAAGTACCGATCCATGTGCTTCCTTCTTGGTATGCGATCCCACGCACCTCTAACAATATTTTCGACTCGATCGTAGAAAGATACCTGCTAACACCTCAAATCTTTCAACGCTATCTCGGAGACCTGCAACAAGCCTCTCCCCAGCTCCATGCTGTAGTAGAAGATATCTACTACTCACCCAATTTGGAGATGAGCGCAAAAGAGCTGATGCACAAGTACCACTGGACGCATGAGCAGTTCGAAGAGCAGGTACTACTCTTAGAGTTTCATCTCGTCGCTTGTCTACGCTACAAAAAAGTGGACGATGAGTGGCAAGAGATCGTCACCCCATTTCATGAGTGGCATGAATACCTCTCCTTTATGCGCACAACCGAAACCTCCCCCATATTAGATGAGGCGCGTGTTAAGCGCACGCACCTGGAAGATTATGCGTTTGTGCAGGACATGGGCGCCCTTTTATCTTTAGCAAAGAAGAGCCCTCTCTCTCTTGCTCATCATTCAAAAACTGGCCTCTTTCTCCCTACCAAAAGCGCACTCTCTACCTTTGCTTCCAAGTGCGAAGGGTTAAAAGAGGATGAGCCCCTATTCTTCTCCTATGTCGAACAGATTTTATCTAAGCTAAAACTGCTCAAGCTTGCAGAGGTAAGCGATGCACGCCTTCAGGCGACAGATGCAGGCCTTGAGTGGCTCGAGATGCGTCTAGAAAACCGCGCCATGCACCTCTATCGCCACCCTCTTAACCGTCTCCTCTCTCTTTCTGCACAGGTAACGACAGACCGTCACGTCCGCGATGCAGAAAAGAGCGTGCAACGCATCTTAAATGCCGGTTGGGTGCGCTTTGAAGATTTCATAAAAGGGGTCTACGTCACTTTAAATCATGAATCCCCGATCACGCTAAAAAAGCTCGGCAAGAACTGGAAATACGCACTTCCTCAATATTCAGAAGAGGAGACCCAGCTGATCTTTGCCACCATTTTTGAATGGCTCTTTGAAATCGGCGTCGTAGCCACTGGCACTCATGATGATAAAGAGTGCTTCTGTGTCACACCTTTTGGCCGATCTCTCTTCGGGAGATAATCATTGTGAAAGCCAAACGAGAAGGCGAACTTGTCTCCAACCGCAAAGCCTTCCACAACTACGAGATTTTAGACACCTGGGAAGCAGGGATCGTCTTGCAAGGCACAGAGATAAAATCGCTCCGCGATCATGGCGGAAGCTTGCAAGATGCTTACATCCTAGTCTCCGATCAACATGCGATATTAAAGGGCGCATCGATCTCTCCCTACAAACATGGCAGCGTCTACAACCATCCCGAGCGACGCGATCGCAAGCTGCTTTTGCACAAGCGAGAAATGTTAAAACTTAGAGAGATCTCCCAAGAGAAAGGGCTCACCCTCATCCCCCTTGCCATCTACCTTAAAAACGGATACGCCAAAGTCAAAGTCGCAAGCGTCCGCGGCAAAAAGGACTACGACAAGCGCGCATCTCTCAAAGAGCGCGAGCACAAAAAGACCATCGGAAGAGCGCATCAAGGGCGAACAATAGAGGAAACGACCAAAAGGACCTAAGGGACGTAGAGGACCAAAGGACGAGTGGAAAGAGAAATTTTCGTCCTTCTTGGTCCCTTAAGTCGCTTATGTCCATATTCTTGGTGCTGTCCACTTCGTCCACTCTCCACCGGGCCCCTCTTTGTCTGTTTCTAAGATGCTTACAATCAAAAAGTTGGAAAAAAATTGACTGTAATTACAAATACATATAAAATAGTTGGAGTTTTTAACATTTTTAACCAAGGAAGTGATTATGTCATTTAATAACTGTACTGCTGTTGTTCTTTATAACGCCCCAAAAACTACTGCACAATTCATTGAGACAGAAGCGGAAAAGTTCCAAATGGAGCACTTCGGTGTTAAGTTCAAAGAGATAGATTGGACATTTGCAAATATGCAAAGACTGGCGCAAAGGCCTGCACAAAAGTTTCAAGCTCCTACTGAACAGCCCCAAGGTTGCTGGGTCCGCATGGAAAAAGAGGTCATTCCATCTCTTCGTGGTCGCGTAAGCGAACAGAGTAATCAACTTCCACATTACGAATTTCCTACTTTTGGAGAGATGTTCTATGTCCAGATGCCCCGTAATGAAAATAAAGAAAATCTGTGGACATACACTCGTTTTAGCTAACCACGAAGAGCTTAATCTTCTCCTCCGTAAGTTCTTTTGCATTCCTTCCATAAAGGCAAAAATATCTGCTACGGCAGATATTTTTGCTTTGCGGTTTTGGCCTCTTGGCGTCTCCGCGACTTTGCGTTGAATAATGTCGCTGCTTCGTTGTTAAACCCATATGAGTTTCGTACGCAAAGATCGGGCACGCACGCGGGCACGGGCACGGGCACGATTGAAGATAAAGAGCACTTTATCTATTATGGGCATTCCGTTTAATTCAGCAGGAAGATACCCCACATGAAAGCCTTAATTTCTAGAGTTGAGCTCGTCTCGTTGATCGGCAAAATCCAGAATGTTGTCTCTTCTAAGCCGCCCATTCCCATTCTCGCCAATATCTTGATCGAAGCGCAAGATGATCAGATCACCTTAAGTGCGACAGATCTCATCGTCAGCATGCGCGCCTACACATCGGCGAAAGTGGCAGAAGAGGGAGCGATTGCTCTTCCGGCTCGCAGATTCTTCCAGCTAATTCGCGAACTCACCACTCCGCAAGTAGAGCTGCATGCGGCAACACCCGAAACTGCGTTTTTAAATGCGGGAAGTTCTCACTTCAAGTTGCAAGGAATGCACAAGAGCGAGTTCCCTGCTCTTCCCGATCTCTCTTCCGGTACATCTATCACCCTCTCCAACGAAGTGTTACGGGAGATGATTGCGCGCACTCTTTTTGCAGCAGCTCGCGATGACAGCCGCCAAGTTTTAAACGGCATCCTGCTCCAGCTGGCACAAGATAAGGCCACTTTTATCGGAACAGATGGTAAACGTCTTGCTAGGATCGAGACCGAAGTGAGCGGAGCCTCCACTCCCAATGCAAGCTACATTTTACCTCTTAAAGCCGCTGAAGAGATCCTCAAAGTGCTCGACACAAAAGAGGGGAGCTCTAAAGTCACCTTTATGGCTGATAAGATTGCGATAGAGACAGGTCCTGTCACCCTCATCTCAAAACTCTTGTCCGGCCAGTTCCCGGATGTCTCACGTGTGATTCCTCAAAAGAATAACGCCCCTATCACCCTTCATAGAGAAGAGCTTATCTCGCTACTACGCCAGGTGGCTCTCTTCACAACGGATACGAGCAGCTCGGTCCGCTTTAGCTTTACATCGGGAGCGCTACACCTTTCTGCCATGAGTGGAGAGATCGGCGAAGGCAAAGTGAGCATGCCCGTAAACTATGGTGGAGAGAAGCTTGAGATCGCGTTTAACCCACACTACTTTCTAGACATCTTGCGTCACAGCAAAGATGAGACGGTCCACTTTACGGTAAGCGATCCCTATAATCCGGGCATGGTCACCGACTCATCAAACGCGCTCTTTGTCCTGATGCCAATGCGTCTTGAGAATTAGCGGATGTACGTTCAGGAACTTTTTCTTTCTCAGTTCCGCAGCTACGAAAAAGCGCACCTTCAATTTTCTCCTAGTATCAACCTAATTCAAGGCGAAAATGCGCAAGGCAAGACCAACTTGCTTGAAGCGCTCCATTTTTTGAGTACGGGCAGATCTTTTCGCAGTCCGCTGCTTGCACCGCTTATCCGCACAGGCTCCTCCTTCTTTTTTATTGAAGCGCACTTTGTTAAAGACGGCCTCTCTGAAGTGATGAAGGCCTCCTTCGACGGCCAGGTCCGCAAAATGCAGCACAATAGCCAGCACTTTTCTAGCTTCTCACCCTTGCTGGGACTTCTCCCTTCTGTGCTCATCGCGCCGCAAGATTTAGCACTTGTGACAGGCGCACCTCAAGAGCGGCGCCACTTCCTCGACCTGCATCTAGCTCAAAGCGATCCTCTCTATGTGCATCACCTCACTCGCTACATGAAGGCACTCAAGCAGCGCAACGCTCTTCTAAAGAGCAAAACCGAGGAGACACTTGAGTCATGGGAACAGGCGATGGCGCATGCTGCGCTCTATATTTTGCAAAAACGGCTCTCCGCACTGCGGAGCATTAAGGAGCTTGCTCTAAAGTCGCTTGCGGCTCTCTCTTCGGGACATGACACTTTAGAGCTTCACTACCACTCCTCTGTCTGTAAAGAGGAGCCCACTTTAGAAAAACTGATCCAAGAGTGGGCAAAGCAGCGCAAAAAAGAACTTCATTTCGGTATGACATTAGTCGGACCTCACCGTGACGACATCACCCTTCTCATCAATGAAAAAGGGGCCAAGAATTTTTCTAGTGAAGGGCAGAAGCGCTCGCTAGTAACTGCTCTTCGTTTAGCAGAATGGCAGAGGCTAAGAGATCTGACGGGCTATCCTCCCCTGCTCTGCATCGATGATTTTGGGATCCACTTAGACGCCAAGCGCTACGCCCTCATCCAAAAAGAGATGCAGGGATTAGGCCAGGTCTTTTTGACAACACCGCACCACTTAGAGGGCTATGCGGAAAAAACCTTTCTTATCGAACAGGGCGAAATCCGTGTGCTAGTTTAGTGTCCTGGCTTAGTCGGGAGGAAGCGTCCAATCTGATTTGGCATAAGAACAAGTTGCAATTCTTTCTGGAAACTTCTTCTTTAATAACGGCTGCAATTTTTGAAGCTCTTTCAACCAGGGATCATTTTTGCTCCAGATATCATCATCTTCAATATCTTTGATCGGCCTACCATCTTTAGATAAGGAAGAGCCATAATAAATCGCAAATTGATCTTCGGACAGGCTTGGGGGTGGCGCTGTTTCTGCAATCTTCGCTTGCGCTAGGATCGTCACCTGCTTCTTTGACTCTTCCTTTTTGAACTCTTTTGACTCGGGTTTCTGAGCAAAAAATGATCTGCCTGTTACCGGGGATGCCATAGAATAATATTCCTGTTTTTATTTTGTGGTGAGATGTGAGAGGTAGGCCTCTCCTTGAGGAAAGTTGCTCTTCTGCTTTGTATCTTTTGCATGGAAGAGGTCGATGAACTGCAACGCAAGCACTTTACCGAGCTGCACCCCTTCCTGATCGAAGGAGTTGATATTCCAGATGAATCCTTGAAAGGCGACTTTATGCTCGTAAAAAGAGAGAAGCGCTCCCATGTTGTACGGAGTGAGAGACTCTCCCAAGAGAATCCTGTTGGGCCGGTTGCCTTCAAAGTTTTTGTTTGGATTCTTGTTCTTCTGACCGACTGCGAGCGCAAGCGACTGTGCAAAGAGATTTGAGAGAAGCTTTTCTTGCGAGGTCGTCCCTTTAAAAGTGACATCTTTTTTGTATTGCGACTTTGCAAAGCCGATAAATTCCATCGGCACAATAGTGGTGCCTTGGTGAAGAAGCTGGTAGAAAGAGTGCTGGCCGTTGGTTCCGGGCTCGCCCCAGATGATCGGGCCTGTTTCAAAATCCACGCGTCTTCCCTCTTTGTCGATATGCTTGCCGTTCGACTCCATGTCGAGCTGCTGCAGGTGGGCCGGAAAGCGCTGAAGCGCATGTGAGTAGGGAATGATGGCACACGTAGGATGCGCTAAAAAGTTGCGATTCCAGATCCCTAAAAGTGCGGAAAGTAGCGGGCCATTTGAAAGGGGATCCTTTCCGAGAGCAACCTTATCCATGGCGCTCGCCCCTCGTAAAAATTCGAGGAACTGGTCCATTCCGAGTGCAAAGGCAAGCGTGACTGCGCCTACCATCGAAGTTGCCGAATATCTGCCGCCGATATAGTCCCAGATGTAAAAAGAGGCGAGATACTGGTTGGGATCATCCATAGGACTCCCCTTGCCGGTGACGGCTACAAGATGCTCTTTGGAAGAGAGCCCTTTTGCCTTTAGCTGCTCTTTGACATAAGCCTCGTTGGTCTGCGTCTCTAGGGTGCTCCCCGATTTAGAGACGACGACGATCAAAGTCTTAGCAAGATCCACCTTTTTAAAAATCGCTGCGCCCTCATCCGGGTCGACATTCGAAAGGAAGTGAACTCTGCGCCCGGGTTTGGAGAAGGCTTCTAAGGCGAGATAGACAGCTTTTGGCCCAAGCTCCGATCCCCCGATGCCGATCTGGATGAGATCGGTAAAAGTTTTCTTAGCTTCGATATTTGATAAAAAACTTTTAAGTTTGTTTAGCTCATCGTAGGCAAGCTGGCTCGCATCATGAGCCGGCTTGGAGGTTTCGCGCTCTTCAAAAAAGTCGCGCATAGCCGTGTGAAGTGCCGGACGATTCTCAGACTCAAAGCCATGGATGAAGTTCATTACCTCACCCTTTTGCATACGCGCCATCTTGCCAGCCGCATCCGTCTCCTGGGCAAGAGCCGCGAGTGCCTCCAGAGTCTCCTCTGTGACCCTTTCAGCCCCATAGAGCATCTTAAAGC
The DNA here is from genome assembly GCA_963804085.1 of Chlamydiia bacterium. Lineage (GTDB taxonomy): Bacteria > Chlamydiota > Chlamydiia > Chlamydiales > Rhabdochlamydiaceae > CAWDOQ01. The sequence continues at coordinate 19,048 of CAWDOQ010000023.1, forward strand.
TGAGGGCATCTACCGAGAACTCTTCGATGCGCTTAGGGCTCAAAGCCCCTGCGCGCGTCAAGTCGATCGGGTCTTTTGCGAGCTCTCTTAGCCGAGCAAACGCCTTGATTTTGGTAAACCTTTCCATTCCCTTCACCATGTCAGAAAGTATGTTTTTGTTGTATTAAAAGCTTAAAGCTCGATAAAATTACACCGAATCGGAGCATAGCGCAGTTTGGCTAGCGCAACTGCTTTGGGAGCAGTGGGTCGGGGGTTCGAATCCCTCTGCTCCGATTGGAAAACCGTTGTAGTTTTCTTTTTCGTGCCCGTGCCCTTGCCCGTGCCCTTGCCCGATCCGGATTAATTCGGGCACGCACACGGGCACGGGCACGGGCACGAATTTTTTATCGATACTCTATCTCTCCACCAGCAGCAATAAATCCTCGTAATTTCCTCTCACCTTGGCTACTCACCGCATGCTTAACAACTAACAACTTATCAAGCCCATCCCACTGCTCCGTGAGCAAAATCTCAGGGATAACCCGAAGCTCAGAAGCATCCTTTAGAACATTATCCAGAAGCTCAAGCGCCTGAACATCGCAATGCGAATCAGGCGGAAGAAGCAGGCCTAAATTAGCCGCTCGATTATTACCATTTAAACCCTTTATCCGTAGCTCCAGATGCTCAAAGCGCGCTTTGGAAAGAAGCTGAAACGTACGCGCGTCCATATGGGGCAAATGAAACTCGCAAATTGCGGGAAACGCATCGGGAAGCGTAGAAGCCAGTCTATGCATGTACTCTGCAAAAAGCTGCGTGCAAAAAAGCTCGCGTGCATATCTATCATCCAGTGTTGCTACTGCGCTATTGTCGCTTTTGAATGCTGAGAAGTTCTCCTCATCCTCCTCTTCCCAGACAGCTCTTTCTAAAAAATGGAGCGGGCCAGAGTAGAGCACAACACCTAGCGTCTTCTTTTTAAACTCCTCACCTAATGTCCGTACAAAATAGTCGAGCGCAAGCATCCTGCTTTGAAAAAGAGCAGGATCTTTAAGCGCAAGAGCTCCGGCTTCTAACCCAAGTTCTAGCTTCCAAAGTATCTGCTCAGACTCTTGAGCTAGCGCCCGCTCTTTATCCCAGTTGAGGTCATCGTCTGCGTATGCAGCAAGTGTGATTTGTATCATTTGTTATAAGCCAAGTAGTAGATCTCTTTTCCTTTTTTGCGCCAAAGATCATCGAAATAAGATGTGCCATAATCCGGCCAGTCGTTCACGTAAAAGGGTGAGGAGAATTTAGACTGCCAGCTCCCGCTCTCTTGCATGGCCCCATGCATCTGATGAGAATAATCCGTATCATCTGTAACAAGAATAGCCTCGCCCCCCTTCTTTGTCACGCGCGCCATCTCTTGCGTAAAAGGGGTTTGCAACAGCCGATTTTTGGCGTGCCTGGTCTTGGGCCAAGGGTCGGGAAAATTCACAAATACGCCATCCACGCTTGCATCCGGAAGATAAAAACGTGTAAATGTGAGTGCCTCGCCTAACACTACGATCAGATTCGTAAGCTGGTAGGTTTGCATCTTAGACCAGATTTTGTACACACGTTCAAAGCTCCACTCCACTGCGACCCAGCACACCTCCTTATTTTGGCGCGCCTTCTCTATAATCCAGGCGCCGTTACCGCTGCAGTATTCGATAAATACGGGGGCTTTTTTTCCAAAAAGGCTCGCATCCTCCCAACCGGGAAAGGTCCACTCCTCTTTATGGCGTGTGTAGTAGTCAGGCACAAAAAGCAGCCGGTTGGAGAGCATAGGACGCCTCTCCTCCCAACTTATCGGCAATTTTAAATCTTTAGGTTTCATAGGGAAGCCATTGTAATACTTTTTCCCTTCTTGATCAATTCCTGTCCGCTTGGTATTGTGAAAAACAAAATTTCTTTAATCTCTTTAGAACAGGAGTGAAAAATAAAAAATGAAACGCCGCTCTCTAATAATCATTGCTACCCTTATCCCCTTTATCGGACTCTCTGCCGAAGAGCCTCAAGACATCTTTAACCTCTTCTCCCATGAAAAAGAGCAGCCCATCCAGCTTATCGCAGCTGATACCGATGATGCAGACGACTTCTTTGAGGAAGATTTTTTTGAAACTGAAGAGACCCAAACACCCGTTGCAAAGGCGCCTGCAAAAGAACAAGAAATTACACCTGTTGCCCAGATGCCTATACAAGAAGAGCCTGCTGCCGCCGAAATCCCCGCTCTTGCAGAAATCCCTATACTTGTAGAGGTAAAGCCCGCGGCAAAAATCATCGACATGACCCCCGCGCCGGCAGTTATTGAGACAGCTGCTCAAGAGAGCGCTCCTCTTAAACACGAAGAGCCAGCGACATACAAGATCATCACAGAGAAGACGAACGCTGAAAAAAGACACGAGATAGCTTCTGCAAATATTCTATTTGACAGAGCAGAAGAGATGCAGCCCAAGAAGAGTGCTGCCGGATTCGAAATTAGCCTAGCACAAGTCTTTGCAGGTTCGCCTATCATCTACTCGCTGCTTTTGACACTCTCAGTTTTTGCGCTCTTTATCTGTATGTACAGCCTCCTGACACTGCGCAAAAATATGCTTGTCCCAGATAGCCTTTTGAAAAATATTCGCTCCAAGCTACTCAGCAACCAGTACGAAGAAGCACAAGCCCTCTGCTCAGAAAATGAGAACTTCTTTTGCAAGATCGTCGCATCTGCAATCGGAACACGCCAGCATGGACTTCCGCTTATGTTAGAGACGATGAAAGCAGAAGGCAAGCAAGCAACTGTCGGATTTTGGCAAAGAATCGGCTGGTTAAATGATATCGCCATTGCAGCTCCTATGGTCGGACTGCTCGGAACAGTGCTCGGAATGTTTTACGCCTTCTACGACCTTAACCGTTCTAGAGAGAGTGTGAATATGCTCTTTGACGGCCTCGGCATCTCCGTAGGAACAACAGTGGCAGGCCTCCTCGTCGCGATCATTGCCATGATACTGCACGCCATTGCAAAGTACCGTTTAGTGCATGTGCTAGCAAATGTAGAAAACGAAGCGCAAGCCTTTGCAAACTTGATCGACAGCAAAAGAGGATAGAGAACCATGAACCTGATTCCCGATGATGAGCTGCGCCGCCAAGGCGGACAAAACTTAGCACCCATGGTCGACTTCCTGTTTTTGGTCATTGCTGTCTTTGCCGTGCTGGCAGTGACTCGCACAGCGCTTTATGACAATGACCTCAACCTAGTTAAGGTGCATACGGATGCGGATGCCTCCCCTCTTCAAGCCTACAACGACTTTTATACCGTCCACCTTTCCGTAACGAAAGCGGGCGAGTATAAGTGGATATCAGAGACCCGCGAGTTCCTGATGGATAGCGTCCCGCAAGTCTGCTACGAGCTTTCCAAGCAGCAAGAGCAGGGCCTCCTCCCCACCGAAAAGGATAAGACCAAGGTCCTCCTTCATATCGATAAAGAGGCCGAGTGGGAGCCCATCGCCCAGCTGATCTTCGGAGTTCGCGGGGCCGGCTTCCAAATCCACCCCGTCTACGAATAAAGAGAGGTTTTAGAAAACCTTTCCGCCGATTTTCGCCTCTGCGCAAGGAGTGATAAAGGTCGCTTCGCCACTATCGGCTTTAGGAAACTGCACCCCTAAAATTAAAGCCTCGGAAAGGATGTTTCCAATTTGCCTTGGGGAGAAGTTTAGAACACCCAGAACCAATTTGCCCATTAGCTCTTCAGGCTTATGCTGAGTGAATCTTCCTACACTAGTTTTTATTCCAAATTTTCCAAAATCGATTTTCATTTTATAGGCCTTTTTTGGTGCTGAAGGCTCCTCTTCTACAGTCACTACTCGGCCTAAACGAATTTCCAATTTATCGAACGTATCTTCTTTTGAAACAATCGGTTTCTCGTCTGACATACATTACTCCTTTGTTATAGATTATCTAACTTGCAATGCATGATATAGCCATCTTGGTAGCTACCATCTGGATTTCGAATTGCCACGGGAATGGTACCAACAGTGTCAAATCCTAGTTTTTTATAGAGCTTGACCGCGATAGTATTTTGGCCAAGCACCATGTTGAATTGCATCGCATGAAACCCCAGTTCTTTAGCAAGATGCAACGACGCTTTCACAAGAAGAGCGCCTACACCCTTGCCACGATAGTCAGCTCTTACCATGTAAGCTGCATTTGCAATATGCTGCGCCCTTCCAGAAAAATTTGGTCTGATATAAAAACCGCCGACCACCTCATTTTTTTTAGAACGACACACATACACATGAGGTAAGAAATTAAGGAATTTATGATAAAACTCCTCAGATGAGCTGCACTCATAAGGAAATTGACCACCTGAATCAACCACCTCTCGAAAAATTCCATAAAGAGCGCTCTCATCTTCTTTGCAAAATGGCTTTAGAACAAAACCTAGTTGCTCCAGCTGTCGAGTAACCTCTTGGAAATTCTCGATCTTGACTTGAGCGTTACTTTTCTTTTCGACCTTTTCGTTGAGCCGCGAACTCTTAAGTCCTTTTGCATATAGAGAAACACCTTGATAAACTTGGTCGACCTCTTGAGGGGTTAAAGTTAGAAGTGCATTTTTTGTCTGACTAAACGCTATTGGTTCAAAGGCATCGAGAGTCTTTTTACCCAGCTCGGTTAATTCAAGAAAGCGCTTCCTCCTATCTTTTTTATCCCACGAACAAGCGATATAACCCTTTTTCAAAGCTTTTGCGATCAATCTGCTGACTGTAGATTTATCTAAAAGCAAACGTTCCGCGATCTCCCCGAAGTTAGGACGCGTGCACGAAGCGAGCTCGATGAGAAGGTGACGTTCTGCTAATGTCACACCTATCTCAAAATAGGCATCATTTAAAAGGCCAAGTTCTCTTACGACCAGCCTCGCATTATGCCTCAATTGATCGATCTCTGTGCTCGAAAGATTTCCCATAAAACCACCAAATAGTTGTGCAATACAACTAATCTGCCGATTTCTCGCTTTTACTTCTAGGAATCTTATTTTATCACTCCACAACTCATTGATTATGAAATGTTGCATTCATTTTCTGCAAAATGCCGCCCATTCCGTCATTTTGCGTCTCAAAATGCCAGAACAACTGCGCTTCACAAAACTCGCTTGACTTAAATCTTCAAAAAGATTTTCTTATAGGCGATTAAATAATTTACTAATCGTCGGAGGTGAGACTGTGTTCAGATTTTATCTAGCATGTGTGTCTTTCTGTGTTCTAACTTCTGCATTTGCTTTTTCCTGTGCGAAACAAGAAGAAACGATTTTTATTTATCCCGCACCAGAAAATCATCTGGATGAAGAAGTGGATGGCTTGCTTGATCTTGCAGAAGCAGAACTTTTTGCAAGCAATTTTAAGGAAGCCTTAGCAAGTGTGGAAAGAGCAGAACATTTGATCCCTTTGACTGCGGGTGAACATCACTATCGCAAGTTGCGTTCACTGTTTGACAAGGCAGTCCTTGTGACTTGCATTGAAGGCCCAACTGATAGAAGTTATGCACACTTTGCCGAACTTAGTACTCTGCTTGCATCTAAGAGTTGTGCCAATGAAACAAAACCTCAACCTAACTTGTTTGACAAAAATGGACATTGGCCAATACTTGGAGATAACACTCCGATCAGTGCTGAAGAGTGCAGAGATAGAGTCGACAACACTGCCAAATCGCTAGAAATTGCTGCGGGTGCTTTGAAAATTCATCCCGCTTCTCGTATAGCTATCGCATCTGCAATTTATACGATTACGCGACAAGCTAAACATTGCTGTACTCAAGATGGTTTTTGGAAAACATGTATTCAACCAGTGGTAGACACATGGAAAAGAGCAGAAGTATTTGGCATTCCGCCCGATCCTTATTGGGACTAGTTGTATTCGTTATATCAACATGTGGATCTCTAAATGCAAAAGAGATCTTCGACTTTGCCTTTCCTGAAGCTAGCGATTTTGATTATGGCGCAGTCAAGACCGCATCCTTTTTTTTCCCTGGAAACAGGGAAATAGATATTGATCATATGATCAAATCTCTGGCAAAGGGCAAAGCGAATGTTGTTGTAACTGGAAAAACCTCTATTGAAGGCGAAGCGTTATCTCCAGGATTATCTACTTTTGTTGTTGTTCAACAGAACGAAGAAGAAAAGGCTTGGCTAGTAACCATTAACTCCTATGTAAGCGGAGTCGCATTAAAATTTACTACAAAGGACGGCGAAGAATTTCAAGGCAAGATCACAGTAGCGTCTCGTTCGCTTGTTTTTGACGAAACTGTACAGCCAAAAGAGATTGAAAAGGCAATTTCTCTACATTTACGTGCCCTTATAGACAAGATTACAAGCTCCAATAAAACCAAGCCTAAATTTTTCATTGTCCACTAAGGCTTTCTTGACGAAAAGCTATATAGAAGCTTAAATAGATCCGATTTCCATGCCCAGGTGGTGAAATTGGCAGCCACGCCAGATTTAGGTTCTGGTGCCGCAAGGCGTGTAGGTTCGAGTCCTATCCTGGGCAAAACAAAAAGGCGCCAAATGGCGCCTTTTTTTTGACCAGGAAGAAGGCCAAAAGTTTGGCCTTCGTTAGGACGAGAGTCCTATCCTTGGGCACCTATCTGGCGCCAAATGGCGCCTTTTTTTTGACCAGTGGTCTAACACGCACATAGGTGAAGAAAAGCTACGACGAGTCGCAGCACTCCACAGGAAGGGCCCCAACGGACAGAAAGGACAATGGACTAAAATGGCGTTGTTGCGTAAATCAACAGTGGGATTGCGTAACATCAACGATTTAAATGATATAACGATTATAACGACGGAAGAAAATGCAGTAAAATCGGCCTCGATTTTTTCACATAAAGCATTATCGTTCTTATCGTTATATCGTTTATGTCGTTTATTTACGCAACAACGCCACTAAAATGGACGAGGAATGGACAAGAATGGACGGGGCCCAAGAGAACTAGCTTAAGTTTCTTTCTTGGCCCGCGTCCATTTCCCGTCCATTTCCCGTCCATTTTTGTCCATTCCTCGTCCATTTTTGTCCATTCCTCGTCCATTTTCAGTCCATTTCTCTTACGGGCCTGTTTTGTCCATTGGTTCGTCTAAATAAGCTTTGCCAAGCTTTTTTGTTCGAGCGGAGCAAGCTTCTTCGTTGCCTCGCGCATCCGTTGCTCTATCCGGCTCGCGGGATGAAGCCGGGGACTCCTGTCTTTACGACTTCATTGAGCCTCTGCCTGGTCTGAATCCGATTGATCTGGTTAAACGCATCTTCCGGAAGGGTGGAGATGTCAAAATTCTCTTTCGCGCGGGTCGCGGTTTTGGGTGTGGTAAGCACAGCTGTGCCACGCTGCACTGCCCATGCGAGTAGCACCTGTGCCGGCGTCTTTCCAACGCGTGCGGCGATCGCTGTAATGACTGGATCTTCTAGAGGTCCCGGGCGCATTCCATGACCCAACGGCGCGAAAGCCAAAAGCACAATACCTTTTGCCTTGCAGAATTTCAGAAGCTCCGTTTCCGGCAGATAGGGGTGGGATTCGACCTGGACTACGGCTGGCTTGATGCGTGCAGCTTCGTAGATGGGCAAAAGTTCATTCAAGCTGATGTCCGAAAGTCCGATGGCCCGGCATTTGCCGCGGTCTACAAGGCTTTCCATCGCTCTCCAGGTATCGAGTAAAGTGACTCCCTTGTCGTAGATGATATTTCCCTTTTGATCTCGTGGGTCCTGATCACTCCCCGGTTTAAATGCAAACGGAGTGTGAATGAGGTAAAGATCCAGATATTTGAGCCTGAGTCTGTCCAGACTCGCTTGAAAAGCCGGTTCGACGCGCTCGGGCCGATGATTGGTATTCCACAGTTTTGTGGTAACGAAAAGCTCTTCGCGCGGGATTCTTCTAGCAATAAGTCCAGCTTGCAACGCCTCTCCTACTTCGGCTTCATTTTTGTATCGCTCTGCACAATCGAAGTGTCGGAATCCCGCCGCAAGCGCATCTCTGGTCGCGGTTCTGGTCGCTGCCGCGTCGGGAATCAGGGTGCCACAGCCAAGTGCGGGCATACGGCCGCTTCCGTTGTTTAGCGCTATTCTAATTAGTCGAAGATCAGAAGATTCAGTCATAAGAGCCTCTCTTTTTTTCATTTGCACTTTAGCACTGTTTTCTCGTATTTTCATTCTTTAAATGCAAGCACTATAGGAGATTTATGGAACGGGGAACGGTTAAGTGGTTCGATGAGACCAAACGCTTCGGCTTTATCCAGCCGGACATTGGAAAAAAGGATGTTTTTGTCCATAGCATTAATGTCGAGACGCTCGATCAGATACTCGATGAGGGCGACCGTGTTGAATATGAAGTAGCAGAGGGCGCCAAGGGACCTGAAGCTAAAAAGGTCAAGGTCATCGAGGAATAATGAAGAGTGCATTTTTCAAAAATCTCCAAAGCGAGATTGAAAATTTAAAACAATCTGGCCTCTATAAAGCGGAACGGATCATCACTTCGCCGCAGCATGCGAAAATTCGCGTCAAAGATGGCATTGAAGTTTTAAACTTTTGCGCTAATAACTATCTCGGGCTATCGGATCACGCTGCGCTGATCATCGCAGCGCAAGAGTCTCTTCCAAAATATGGCTTTGGGATGTCATCGGTGCGCTTTATCTGCGGAACGCAGAATATTCACAAAGAGCTGGAAGCGCGTCTCTCTCATTTTTTAGGAATGGAAGACACGATCCTCTACACCTCCTGCTTTGATGCAAATGGCGGTCTTTTTGAGACGCTTCTCTCCGAACAGGACGCGGTGATCTCAGACGAGCTCAACCACGCGAGCATCATCGACGGAATCCGTCTTTGCAAAGCCAAGCGTTTTCGCTACAAAAATAATGACATGGCAGATCTGGAGCAGCAGCTAAAAGAGGCAAAAGATTGCAGGTACCGATTGATTGCTACCGATGGCGTCTTCTCTATGGATGGAATCATCGCCAATCTTCCCGCTATTTGCGATCTTGCCGACAAATATGACGCGCTCGTCATGGTGGATGATTCGCACGCTGTAGGCTTTATGGGAGAAAAGGGACGCGGCACACATGAGCATTGTAAAGTGATGGACCGTGTCGACATTATCACCGGCACGCTTGGAAAAGCACTCGGCGGCGCTTCGGGAGGCTACACAAGCGCACGCAAAAAAGAGGTGGTTGAGTGGCTGCGTCAGCGCTCACGCCCCTACCTCTTTTCTAACACTCTTGCTCCGGTGATTACCGCCACTTCGCTGAAAGTCTTAGACCTTCTGGAATCTAGCGATCATCTGAGGCACAAATTAAAAGAGAACACGCAACACTTCCGTACGCAGATGGAAAAGCTGGGTTTTAAACTTGTACCCGGAAGCCATCCGATCATCCCTGTTATGCTAGGCGATGCAAAGCTAGCTTCAGAGATGGCGCAGCTTCTTTTGGACGAAGGGATCTATGTGATCGCCTTCTCCTTCCCCGTTGTTCCCAAAGAGAAAGCGCGCATCCGCGTCCAGATATCTGCAGCACACGAAAAAAAGCATCTTGATCACGCGCTCAAAGCCTTTGCTAAGGTGGGGCGCAAACTAGGAGTAATATCTCAATGAAAGCACTAGGAAAATTGAAGAAAGCACCCGGTATCTGGATGTATGACGCACCACGCCCGAAAATCGGACATAATGACCTTCTAGTCAAAGTTAAAAAGACAGCGATCTGCGGCACCGACCTACATATCTACCACTGGGACAAGTGGGCACAGCAGACGATCCCCGTTCCGATGACTGTCGGCCATGAATTTGTAGGTGTTGTCGAAAAAGTGGGAAGTGAAGTCACCGCTTTTAAGCCTGGCGACAGAATCGCGGGCGAAGGCCACCTCACCTGCGGAACCTGCCGCAACTGTAGAGCAGGAAAACGCCACCTCTGCCGTAATACCGTTGGTGTGGGAGTTAATAGAACCGGCTGCTTTGCCGAGTACATCTCTATCCCCGCTGCGAACGCCTTTCCCGTACCAGCTGAGATCTCCGATGATATCGCCTCCTTTCTCGATCCTTTAGGAAACGCTGTCCATACCGCCCTCTCTTTCGATCTAGTAGGAGAAGATGTGTTGATCACGGGAGCAGGTCCCATTGGAATCATGGCAGCTGCAATAGCACGCCATGTGGGTGCGCGCCACGTCGTCATCACAGATGTAAACGCCTACAGACTGAAGCTTGCTACAAAAATGGGTGTCACACGTGCGGTCAACATCGCAGAGACCAGCCTGAAAAAAGTCATGAAAGATCTCAAAATGACCGAAGGGTTCGATGTCGGCCTAGAGATGTCGGGCAACGCGTCAGCTTTTGAAGGGATGATCGATGCGATGAACCATGGCGGCAAGATCGCTCTTCTGGGAATCCTTCCCGATGGCGTCGGCATTGATTGGACCAAAATAATCTTCAAAAGCCTCTTCATTAAAGGGATTTACGGAAGAGAGATGTTTGAGACCTGGTACAAAATGACCGCCATGTTGCAAAGTGGGCTTAATGTGAAGCCTGTGATCACACACACCTTTGCCGCCAAGGACTTTCAAAAGGCGTTTGATGTGATGCTCAAAGGCCAATCCGGAAAAGTTATCTTGGAATGGGACTAAACAAAGATTACGTACGTTGGTTTGAGACTCTGCGCGCAACGGACACGCCGATCGTTGGAGGAAAGAACTCCTCTTTGGGCGAGATGTTCTTTTCTCTCAAAAAAGAGGGAGTGCTTGTCCCCGATGGCTTTGCTACAACTGCCGATGCCTACTGGGAGTTTCTGGAAACCAACGGTCTTAAAGAGAAGATCCGCAAAGAGCTTCGCACTTTAAAGCTGCATAAAGGTAGCAACTCCCACTTAGCAAAAGCGGGACGCACAATACGCAAATTAATAGAACAGGGAAAATTTTCCCCCGCATTTACTCAAGCTCTCAAAGAAGCGTACCTTGCACTCTCCAAACGTTACAACAAAACAGCTGTCGACGTAGCTGTTCGCAGTAGCGCCACGGCAGAGGATCTTCCTGAAGCGAGCTTCGCAGGACAGCAAGACACTTTCTTAAATGTGCGTTCGTTCGATCAGCTTTTAGACTCTTGCCGAAAGTGCTACGCCTCTCTCTTTACAGACCGTGCCATCGTCTATCGTAAAGCCAAAGGCTTTGACGATCTGCAAGTAGCTCTCTCTATCGGCATCCAAAAGATGGTCCGTTCAGATACAGCTGGCTCAGGCGTTCTCTTCACCCTCCACCCAGAGACAGGATTTAAGGATCTAATCGTGATTAATGCCGGCTGGGGCTTGGGAGAAAATATTGTGCAAGGCTCCATCACCCCCGATGAGTATACGGTCTTTAAGCCTCTTTTAGACAAGCCGCACACCTTTCCTATTTTGGACAAGACATGTGGAGATAAAGAGAAGAAACTCATCTACACAAAGGGCATCAAATCGCCTACAAAAAACATCAAAACGTCTAAACGCGAAAGAGCCGCTTACGTGCTTACAGATGCGGAAATTTTTCAGCTTGCACGCTGGGCTTGCATCATCGAAAAGCACTACAAAAAAGCGATGGATATCGAATGGGCAAAGGATGGCAAAAGCAAAAAGCTCTACATCGTGCAAGCCCGCCCCGAAACCGTCCAATCGTTAAAAACTACAGAGGGATTTAAAACCTACTCGCTTAAAAAACGGGGAAAAGTCCTGGTTGAAGGCTTAGCGATAGGCGACATGATCGTCTCAGGAAAAGCACAAGTGATCACAAGCGTTAAAGACATCAGAAAATTTCAGCCCGGCTCCATCCTGGTCACAAAAATGACATCGCCCGATTGGGTCCCCATTATGGAAAAAGCATCGGGGATCATCACCGATCAGGGAGGACGCACCTCGCATGCAGCGATTGTCAGCCGCGAACTCGGCCTGCCCGCCATCGTAGGCACACACAATGCGACAAGCGCCATTCGTGATAAGGAGATGATCACACTCTCTGCCGGAGAGGGAGACCGCGGCTATGTCTACAAAGGAGCTTTAGAGATCGAAGAGCGCACTATCTCTTTAGACAATCTCCCGACAACTAAAACGCAGATCATGATGAACATCGCAAGTCCTGCCGGCGCATTCCGCTGGTGGCGCCTTCCCGCGCGAGGAATTGGCCTTGCTCGTATGGAATTTATCATCAACAATATCATTCAGATCCACCCGATGGCCCTCATCCATCCTGAGCGTGTTACAAACAAAAAAGACAAACTTCTGATCAAAAATCTTACACGGGGCTACAAAGACAAAAAAGAGTACTTCATCGATAAGCTCACGCAAGGCATCTCTAAAATCGCAGCTGCTCGCTATCCCGATCCTGTCATCGTGCGCATGAGTGACTTTAAAACAAATGAGTACGCTAACTTGATCGGAGGAAGACCCTTTGAGCCCAAAGAGGAAAACCCGATGTTGGGGTTCCGTGGCGCTTCTCGCTACTACAGCCCGCGCTACAGAGAAGGTTTTGCCCTCGAGTGTGCTGCCATCAAACGCGTCCGTGAAAAGATAGGCCTTACAAATCTCCTCATCATGATCCCCTTTTGCAGGACTTTAGAAGAGGCTGACCAGGTCTTAGACGTGCTCGCACAAAATGGACTTAGACGTGGCGTAAACGGTTTGCAGATCTATGTGATGGCCGAAATCCCCTCTAATGTGATCTTGGCAGATCAGTTTGCCGATAAATTTGACGGCTTCTCTATCGGTTCTAACGACTTAACCCAACTTATTCTAGGAGTCGACCGCGACTCGGAGCTGCTCGCTCACCAGTTCGATGAGCGCAACCCCGCCGTTAAAAAAATGATTTACGATCTTATCCAAGTCGCTAACCGTAAAGGCTGTAAAGTGGGTATTTGCGGCCAGGCCCCCTCTGATCACCCCGACTTTGCCGAATTCCTCGTAGAATCCGGCATCGATTCGATCTCTTTAAACCCAGACAGCATCCTAGGCGTTCTGGAGAGAATTGCTAAACTCGAGAAGAAGTCCGAGAGAAAAACCGCCTGACTTTTTTGCAAAAAGCAGGTAAAATGTGGGTCTATGACAAAACTCATTAAAAAAATTTTAGCACTTCTTTTTCTTGCACAACCTCTTATTGCAGCACAGCCCTCTATAGAGAAGGTTGACACCTACCCCGTGGTCATCTTAGGCGGCGGCATTGGCGCTCTGACCTCTAGCATCTACCTCTCCCGCGCAGGCTATACACCCCTGGTCATTGAAGGCTCAAAACCAGGCGGGGCGATTGCCCAGTCGCACAATGTCCAGAACTGGCCAGGAGAGCTGAGCATCCCCGGTTGGGAGCTTGCCACAAAAGTCCATGAGCAAGCAGAGAAAAATGGAGCAAAATTCCTAAACGAAGATGTCATCCAAGTCGATCTCTCAAGCTTTCCTTACACGATCATCACACAAGACCCCCTTCAAAAAAGCAAAAGACACACCATTAAAACCTATGCCTGCATAGTCGGTATGGGAACCACGCCTAACTACCTTGGCGTGCCGGGCGAACAAACCTACTGGTCTCGCGGCGTTTACAATTGCGCTGTATGCGATGGGTCGCTCTTTAAAGATAAGACAGTAGCAGTTGTAGGCGGAGGAGATGCCGCGTTAGTTGAAGCCGAATATCTTTCGCGTATTGCTCAAAAAGTGATCCTACTCGTGCGCGGAAGTGAGTTCCGTACAGTCGAAGAGAAGAGAAAAGAAGAGATAATCAATACACCCAACATCGAAGTCCGGTTTCAGACAACCGTACAAGAGATCAAGGGCGATGGACAACAGGCCACACAGCTCCTTGTCCAAAAAAAGGGTGAAGACTCCCCTGCTCCTCTGGATGTCGATGCTCTTTTTTTAGCAATCGGCTCCAAACCAAATTCAGAACTCTTTAAGGGAGAGCTTGCACTAGACAATAAGGGTTATATCCGGCTGAAAAACGATCAAGAGACCTCCAAAAAGGGAGTGTTTGCATTTGGCGATATCACAGACCCTGTCTACAAACAAGCGATCACAGCAGCAGGTGATGCTGCAAAAGCAGCGCTGCAGGCCGAAAAGCATCTCTCTTCCACAAAAGAAATTAAAAATAGCGACTTTGCCTCTCTAAAAGAGGGCAAATCCTCTTCTAAAAAACAGGTAGTCGAAATCTCAAGCATGGAAGAGTTTGACAAAGAGCTAAAGAACGACACTGTCGTCTTTGTAGACTTTTATGCGAGCTGGTGCGGCCCCTGTAAGAATTTCGCTCCCGTGTTTGAAGCCTGGGCCAAAGAGTTTCATGGGAAAGTCAAATTTTTGAAAGTCAACGTAGACACCCTTCCTGCACTGGCAAAGAAGTACCAGATCACAGCCATGCCCACTCTCCTCGTCTTAAACAAAGATGGCGAGGTCTTAGAGAAGCGCGTAGGCACCCGCGAAATCTCCAAAGCAGAAGACCTGCTCGACAAACTCCGTTAAAATAACATACGAGCTAAGATTGCTCTTAGCTCGTGTGTTGTTGTTATCTACAAGGTTCGGTCGTTTAAGCTTGGCAAAGCTCGATCAGTTCAGCCAAGTTTCTTTCGTATGTCGCTTTCGTTAAGAAGAAGTCAGCCGCATGTTGTGTGCGCTCTTGCATATTGTGGTTGGTGATAAATTTGCCTTGTGTTGCGATCATTTGTACACGCAATTTAGCATTTTGCTCTTCGAGCTCAGCTATGCGTTTACGTCTCTCTTCGTCTTGGATGTAGATTTTTACAATCTCGCCGGTATTGCGCGCGATCATTATCTTGCTATGTTCGACGTCAGCCAAGATAGAGAGAGGATCAGAAGAGACAACCATCTGCTTCTCTTTTGTAACGATCTCTCTTTGAAGATTGTCGTTAGATTCTTGCAGTTCACGCACTCTTAAAATATACTCGTTTTGAAGAGTTATGCGCTCTTCTCCGGTGTAAAAATGCGCACGTTCATTATGGTTGAAAGTGCGTTTAATCTCATGTACGCTAGCCACATTTAAATGGCCGTCGACATGAGTGGCTTGTTGTGGCTGAGCAATATTCTCAGTCCCGATGATTTGTGGTTGCATGTGGTATACCCCTTATTTCAACGTTGTCTAGACACAAAATATTTTGGTTAATCGCGATGGCGCCCCTTAAGTTAATTCTATTAATTACAAATTATGATGTCAATTAATTAATGTAATTACAAAAACAAACAAAATGAGAACAAACAACGAGTCTTTACAGAACCTTAACAGTTGCCCCTGTGGATCAGGAGAGAGTTATGCGAAATGCTGCGGACGCTTCCATTCAGGAGAGCTGCCCGAGACCGCAGAGCAGCTGATGCGTTCCAGATATTGCGCCTACGCCCTGGGGCTTATCGATTATATTATAAAAACGACCCATCCGGAGAACCCAGATGCGGCTAGCGACAAAAACAGATGGAAAAAGAGATCTTGGCCTTCTCTCAAAACACACAGTTTCAAGAGCTGACCATCTTAGAATTCACGGAAGTTGGAGATAAAGCCTACGTCACCTTTTTTGCAAAGCTTTCGCAAAATGGCAAAGACGCAAGCTTTATGGAACGAAGCCAATTTGAAAAATTAGCCGGAAGATGGCTTTATGTTGGGAAGCAAGGGAATTTTTAAGCCCATTTTCACAGAGCCTAAATGGGAAGTAGACATCTTTTTTTTGCTCTTCTTGCCTTCATGAGCCGTTTCGGAAATCACCTCAGCAAGAACCGCTGCTGCTTTTGCATCGACCTTCTTTGTAGGAAAGGGCACAAAGCCGCAAGCATGGTAAAAACAGTGCGAATCCCCTATTGCCATAAAACGAATGTCCGCCTTCTTTTGATAGGCGCACTCCTGCTTTGCCGATTGAATAAGCGCCTTTCCTAAACCGGTAATAGAGTCATTGGTCAAGTTGCCCATCGTATGCACCCAAAGACAGTTCTTTTTGACTTCTAAAGAGATATATCCCAGAGGAGACGCCTTTTGGCGATCATCTGCTGCATGGGCTTGATAAGTGATATAGTTCTTGCTTGAAGATAGACGTGTGATAACGACATCCACCTCGCTCTTTTCCTGACCTGGGAGCTTAATAGCTGTTGTTGCTGGCAATGCTGATTGTGATTCTTTTACTGTCATATTATTAGTAAATAAGCTATATATTAATAAGTTTATTATATACATTTTTAGATTATAATTCAAATTAATTATACCACAATCAATTGCCACGCAAGCCATTCGCTTTTAATGTGTTACGATATATATAAAACGGAGCGTGTTGCATAACTCCCTTTTTTTAAGGCCCGTGCCCGTGTGCGTGCCCGTGTCTGTTCACCTTTTCGGGTTCAAGGGCACTCGGGCACGCACACGGGCACGTTAGAGAGAGGAGTTATGCAACACATCCCGAAAAAGCAATAATTCAGAGGCGACTTTTTAGTTTTGATTAATTTCTATATTTGCTACTTTTGCCTGGATCGATCGAGATCTGAGAATTTAGAACCAACTACAAAACGAGAAAAAACCTATGAAACAGAAGCACACCTTCCATTTATTGAGCACTTTTTTCGGTCTATTATTGGCAACTTCCCCCCTCTCTGCGGATGCCCCAGAAGAGACCCCCCCAGCACAAAAGCTCTCTAAGGTCGATTCCCGCCCTCTTAGCGCAGAAAAGCTGAAAATGGTCCAGCAGCAACGAGCAATTGACTTCCGAGAAAGAGAGGAGCAGCCTCCTGCCTCTACCAATCAACTCTCAGGTTTTCCTCAAAGACGCCACACAGGCGGCACAAAGGGGCCAGCGGAGTATGTTTATCCTCTCAATAGCGGCTGGCTAAACAGCAAAACAACACAACAAGATGTCATCGCAATGGGCGACGGCTCTCAGTGGAAGGTCAACCTCGCGTTCATAGAAGATCTCCGCTGGTGGCAAAATAACGATACCCTCGTGATCTCCCCTGTTTACGATCCTTTTGCTACATACAATTACTGGATTAAAAACACGCGTACAGGCGGCTATGTACAAGCTAACCTCTTCTTAGGTTCGGAAGAGTATGGCGCTCATTCGCATAGAGTGGTTTCTGTTGAGCATGGAAATGCCCGCATTATCTTAGAAAACCGCGTCTACTTTGAAGTGCACCCGCATGATGCCTACCTTCTCGAAGACTGGGAACATGATGACACAGTCATTTTAGGAGATAGCAACACCTGGTTCACTCCCTATACCTACATTCTGATCAACGTGCACTCAAACCACTTTGTGCGCGCAAAGATCCTGTAAGGTTCCGCTTCCAATCCAAAGGAGCTTCTTTCAGAAGCTCCTTTTTTCTAGATCCTAGCCAAAAAAAATTTTGTTTGTTAACGTGTTGAAGTACAACTTTTTCTTAAAGGAGATTTTTATGAGTAAACCAAGAGATGCACGCAAAGAAGAGAAGAAAAAACCTCAGAAGACTATTAAAGAGAAGCGTCTAGCCAAGCTGGAAAAAAAGAAAACTAAAGGCCAGATGTAATTGCAAGGGTGTCCTCTGACACCCCCCTTGCCCGTGCCCCTGCCCGTGCCCTTGCACGAATTAATCCGGATCGGGCAAGGGCACGGGCAGGGGGGAGATACGAGAGATCTAAATTTCATTAAAAAGAAAGATAGTTTCCATCTCTTTGCGAGTAAGTCCCCCATGCGCACCATAGAAATGCTGTTCGAAGCGGTGCTGCTCATACCACCAGATAGCCTCATCTTCGTAGGGAAGAATTACCATATTGCCAACCCGCTTTAAAAAGTCGTGCGAAGGTGTTTCATTTCCGAAGAATTTCTCGTCAATCAGCTCCTCGATCAAATAGATTTCTGCGCGCTCTTTGAAATGGTGCTGAAGTGTTTGGCGCACATCCAAAACGTGGCTATCTTGCACATATAAAAAGAAGTCGCGGCAAGAGCCTGCCGGGACGATCGGCTCTCCTCGCTTATTCTTCTTGAAATACTTGACTAAGTCGGGAAGCTCTTTGTTTAGATAGCATGTGGTTTTGGGATCTACTGCCACCATGCCATGGTCTGCGATCACAAGACAGGCGGTCTTCTTTTTGCTCTTAGCGGCCTCTTTCCAAAAGTGCTCTTCTAGCCCTTTGAATAAATTGTCGACTGCATCCTCATATTTCTGGGAGTGGATGCCATGCCTGTGGCCCATCGAATCGATATCGCCAAAGTAGAAATAGGCATAAAGAGGTGTAGTCGAAGGCTGAGCTGTGAGTTCGACTAGATCGTTTAGCGCTTGGGTCAGGGTCGAGTAGGGAAGAAATTTAGCTCCGCGGAACATCGCCTGAGAGTAGGCAGAATGTGCGATGCTAGCGTGCTGGACGATATAGGAGGTGATCCCCTTTTTGTGCAATCTCTGATAAAGGGTCTCTTTTGGGTAGATATCATCGGGAGAGATACCCGCAGCCCCCAAAGTTCCTGTCTCTTTATCTCCTGCATACGAAAACAGGATGGGCGCTATCACGCGGTCTACTTTGGGTTCATAGTAGAACCATTCGTACACTCCGCTCTGTCCCACATTGAGGCCGGTGCTCATACAAGTGACATGCGCTGCAGTAGTCGAGGGGAATTGGGAGGTGATCTTGGTTGCAATCCCTTGATTGAGAAAGCGCTTTAAAAATGGGTATTTGTGTGCATACTTTTCAAAAAAATGCCAGCCGAAACCATCGATAAAAATCAGAATGACTGCATCATACTTTTCTGTGCCGGTTGCATCGACGGGAAGACCTTCCAGATGGGGATCATGCGTTAGCAATCTTTCGACAGTCTCCGGGATGCGCGAAAAGCAGTAGCTATCGTAAAGCGGCCTTACGAAATGTTTCGAAAAGCCGGCGCGCTCAATCTCCCCAACCGATCGTTCGTTGATCATAATTTGAGATATACTATATCGCGTTGAAATGGGAAAGCATGAACCTCTTACGCAAGAGGTTCAATAATATTGACTGCAGCTTGTTTAGCCATCTCGTAGCGGCACTCGATTGTGGCAGTCCCCAGATGAGGAATAATCAGACAATTATCTCTTTTGCAGAGAGGGTGCGATCCGGAAATGGGCTCGGGGTCGGTCACATCGAGTGCCGCGCCGCGCAAGATCCCCTTTTCAAGAGCTATCACTAGATCATGGGTGTTCACAATCGGCCCTCTTGCCATATTGATCAAAATGGGGTGCCTGACCATTTTACACATCTCTTCCATGCGGATTCTGTTGCGTGTCTCATCTGTCAAAGGCACATGCAGCGAAAGGTAGTCGACTCTACGGAAGAGCTCATCAATACTCACCTGCTCCACCTGCCCTTTAAATGGCTCTTCTAGGGCGACCTGCGAACGGTGGTAGACAATCACCTTTAAACCAAAGCCAAGCGCGCGCCTGGCAACTGCTTTTCCGATCCGTCCAAATCCAAAAATACCAAAGGTCTTTCCGGCTAGCTCCTCGCCTAAAAAGAGGGAGGGTTCAAACATCTTCCAGCGATCTTCTTTTACATACGCCCACGCTTCCGGAATCTTACGAATAAGAGCAAGGAGAAGGGCAAAGGTGAGATCTGCCGTGCTATTTGTGACAATGTCGGGAAGGTTATAGACCTGAATCCCCTTTGAATGGGCATATTGCACGTCGATATTGTCGAGCCCAATGGCAAAATTAGATATTAGCTTGAGATTCTTTGCGTGCGACAATATCTCTTTATCTAGGATATCCGGGATGGTGGACAAGATAGCATCATAGTCTCTGACTACCTCTTTGAGCTTATCTCGAGGCAGCACCTCATCTTTTGGGTTCTCGTCGACTTGAAAATAGGGACGTAAAGTTTCTTTTGCAACCGGATGTAGCGGGCGTGTGATGAAGACTCTTTTCATGCAATAGACGAGATGGTAAACTCCTGTTACAAAATTATGCAACGACGAACACGCCCTCCTAACGACTCCTCCTGGGAGACCTCTCACGACTGGTATGACAAACTAGTGGGAACCTATGGCCACTACTACCATGAGAAGATCGTACTTCCGAATGCGCTTAGACTACTGAATCTGCAAAAGGAGAAAAGAGCTCTTCGCGTTTTGGATATGGGGTGCGGCCAAGGGATTTTAGCCCGCCATCTGCCTAAAGAGGCCACTTATTTAGGGGTAGATGCCTCCCCTTCTTTAATCAGTAAAGCAAAAGAGTACTCACGGGTAAAGAGCCACAGCTTTTTGGTTCATGATCTCACTCTGGGCCTCCCGGATGAGATTAAAAATTTCACCCATGCCGCTCTTATCCTCGCCCTGCAAAACATAGAAGAGCCTCTCGCCGTCTTAAAAAATGCCGCGCACGCGCTCGAAAAGGGGGGCACGCTACTCATCGTCTTAAACCACCCCTGCTTCCGCATTCCAAGACAATCTAGCTGGCAAATCGACCCTCAAAAGAAGACCCAGTACCGGCGCATCGACCGCTACTACTCGCCTCTTAAAATTCCCATCCAGACCCACCCGAGTAAACAAGAAGCTTCCACCACAACGTGGTCCTACCACCACCCTCTTTCTGCATATAGCGGCTGGCTTAAAGAGACTGGTTTTGTTCTGGAAGTGATGGAAGAGTGGCGCTCAGATAAAGTGAGCATCGGCAAAACTGCGCCCATGGAGAACCGTGCTCGTGAAGAGTTCCCTCTCTTTCTCACTCTCCTCGCCCGTAAAAGTTTTTCTTAATCCTGTTTATCCTGCCGGCGAAGCCGATCGTGCCTATCCTGTTACTTTTCTTAGAAATGCAAGATGACAGGATAAACACGATCGGCTTCGCCGGCAGGATAAGCAGGATAAATTTAGAGGGAACGAAGGCAGTGCATTAAAGCGGGATCGAATGGATGAGCTTTAATGTAAGCGTCGATAACTTTAGGAACTGTTTTATCGGGTGTCTTTGGCTTCATCCCAGTGCTAAGCTCAATAAAGTGAGCGTCGGCAAAACTGCGCCCATGGAGAACCGTGCTCGAGAGGAATTCCCTCTCTTTCTCACTCTTCTTGCCCGTAAAAGTTTTTCTTAATCCTGTTTATCCTGCCGGCGAAGCCGATCGTGCCTATCCTGTTACTTTTCTTAGAAATGCAAGATGACAGGATAAACACGATCGGCTTCGCCGGCAGGATAAGCAGGATAAATTTAGAGGGAACGAAGGCAGTGCATTAAAGCGGGATCGAATGGATGAGCTTTAATGTAAGCGTCGATAACTTTAGGAACTGCTTTATCAGGTGTCTTTGGCTTCATCCCAGTGCTAAGCTCAATAAAGTGAGCATCGGCAAAACTGCGCCCATGGAGAACCGTGCTCGAGAGGAATTCCCTCTCTTTCTCACTCTTCTTGCCCGTAAAAGTTTTTCTTAATCCTGTTTATCCTGCCGGCGAAGCCGATCGTGCCTATCCTGTTACTTTTCTTAGAAATGCAAGATGACAGGATAAACACGATCGGCTTCGCCGGCAGGATAAGCAGGATAAATTTAGAGGGAACGAATGGATGAGCTTTAATGTAAGCGTCGATAACTTTAGGAACTGTTTTATCGGGTGTCTTTGGCTTCATCCCAGTGCTAAGCTCAATAAAGTGAGCATCGGCAAAACTGCGCCCATGGAAAACCGTGCTCGAGAGGAATTCCCTCTCTTTCTCACTCTCCTTGCCCGTAAAAGTTTTTCTTAATCCTGTTTATCCTGCCGGCGAAGCCGATCGTGCCTATCCTGTCATATTGTCTTTTTAAGAAAAGTAACAGGATAAACACGATCGGCTTCGCCGGCAGGATAAGCAGGATAAATTTAGAGGGAACGGAGGCGCTGCATTAAAACAGGATCGAATGGATGAGCTTTAATGTAAGCGTCGATAGCTTTAGGAACTGCTTTATCAGGTGTCTTTGGCTTCATCCCCGTGCTAAGCTCAATAAAGTGAGCATCCCATATGGCTTTCCGACCCTCTAGCACTGCTCCTTTGGGTAGCGCATGAAAGTCTCTTATGAATTTTTCGTAATTGATCGGTTGTGCCATCTCTTCTTGCGTGAGATTGTCCGGATACCAATACTCAACAAATGCCGCCACTCTCGGATCTGTTGGGGCTTTCTCTACTATTGCAATTACTGACGCGGGATCGGGTTCAGGCTTTTTCTGAGCAGCCGGCGCTTCCTCTTTTTCAGAAAAAATCCAGCTGAAAAAGGAGCAGATGCAGCAAAAAAAGGAGCTCAAGCAGCTCCAAAAGCGGCAGCTCTCCTGTTCATCTGCGCTCTTGATTGTGTCGCTTATGGCAACTTTGTGTTCTCTTTGTCCCAATTCGTTAGAACCCGGTAAAACGCCTGGGGCTTTCTCGTTTGCTGTACTTGCTGTTACTGCACCTGACATACTAAAATCACCTTCTTTAAAATTAAAAAGGCTGTGTGAGAACTTCTCGCACAGCCTTTAGATTTACCTATGTTTTTTAAGTCGAAGCAACTGCTGGTTCTTCAGCTGCTTTTGTATCAGCTGCTACTTCTGCTTCTACTTTTACGTAGTCGCCATTAGAAGGCGCAGGCGAGCTGTCTGCGTTTTCGCGCTCTTTATTTTCTACAGTGCTCTCAGTAGAAGCGGCTGTTGCATCTGCTACTACTTGACCCACTGAATCCGGCTGTTTTGCGTCTGCATCTGCGTCCGCAAGGGCAGTTTTAATTGCTAGAGCTGGAATAGTTTCAGCTGCAAACTGCTTTTTAATAGCTGCTTGGTTTGCCATCGCTTTCTGGTGCTCTGCTTTCGAAAGGGAAACAGAAGCAGTAGTTGCCACTTGGAGCACAACTGCGCGAATAATTTCGGGCCTACCTTTCAAAAACTGATCAATGACCTCTTGCTCTTTTTTGTCCGTCTCTTTAGCTAAAAGAGCGTTGACCTCTGTTCTGTGAGTTTTGAGAACTACTTCACGGATTTTGAGACCATAATAGGGCATCGCATTCAGATCATCCGTCAGCTTATCGGTGTTTGGTTTTTTAGTTGCATCAGCATACTGCGTTCTAAAAGCAGTGATCTCTTGGAGCCGGGCTTGTAGTTCTTCAATGCTTGGCTGAGAAGTCTCTTCTGCTTTTGGCGCAGCAGTAGCCACTTTTGGTTGTTCAGTAGCTGCTTTGGGGGTGAGTACCTCTTCCCATTTATCGCCTTCCTCTTTGACCTCAGACGTTTCTACTTTTGGCGCGGTAACTGCTGGAGAAGAGGCTGCTTTGCCTTCATCCGCCTTAGGCTCTTTCTTCTCATCCTTTGCACCAAAAATTAGAGCCCAGAGGGAGTTGAACGCCCAGCTGATATACTCGCCTGCTTTCTTGCAGTAGGGAGCACAAAAATCGATTGCGCTGTCAATGTAGGGCTTTACTGTCGCATAGGTGGATTTCACACAGCTGAATACAGGATCTAAACAGCAGCCGGATGCGCTTTCCATAGTGTCTTTAGAGTGGGGACCTTTGGTGGCACGCTTGGCTTCGTGATGTTTTTCTAGAGCGGCTGTATCCATAACTTGGACGCCGCCAAATGTCACATGTCTTTCTGCTTTGGTCTCTGGAGGATTTGCGATTACAGGTGTTGCGGTATCATGCTTAGGACTATTGACTGGTGCTGCCATATGGACACTCCTTGAGGTTAAAATTCGCACTGTATTGTAATATTAAGGAGTTATTAAGAAAAGACAAAAACGGCGCTGCTATTTTTGTTAATTAAAATTTTAATTACAATTGTTGCATGGATCATCACAATGGGTTAACTTTAAATCATGTTACGAAGAATCCTTCTCTTCATACGTGCCCGCTTCCGCGCCCGCGTGCGCGCCCGATCTTTTCCGAGATCTTCTTCGTGCAAAAAACCCGGGCACGCACGCGGGCGCGGAAGCGGGCACGTCAAAATAAAACTACTTCTTGCCTCATTATTATTTGTACTACCCTTGCATGCAGACGCAGAGCCACCTCATAAGCAGCAGATAACCTATCTCATGCAATCCAAAGAGTATACGCGCTCGATCGAGCTCTATCAAAATTATTATAAGCATTTGGGAAGACATGACTTTGAAGTGCTTCAAGAGATGGCCTTAATTTTGTTGGAAGAGGGAGCGCGCAGCGATGACCCGCAAAGTCAGCTAGTGAGTATCTTTGCAACTGGGGTGGCGGGCACCTCCTCTTCTTTAGATGTTTTGGAAGCGGGAATTAAAAGTCCTCATGCGGAGACGCAGGTCGCAGCGATCCAGCTTTTGGGCAGATTGCAAGATGACCGAAGCGACGAGCTTTTAGTTAAGGCGATGTCCTCCCCCTTTTTTTTAACGCGTCTAGAAGCAGCTTATCAGCTTTCAGTGCGCAAGCACCGCACAATCGTAGGCCAGCTAGAAGCGCTCATGCACCGGCTGCCCGATGAGATGCGCTTCTTGTTTCCCGAATTTTTTGCTCTTATCGGCACTACAGATGCGATCACAGTGCTGCGGCATTTAATGGATGAAAGGGTCGATATTGTCCGAACAGAGGCAATCTTAAGTGCAGCAAGACATGGAAGAGATGACCTTCTTCCTATCATTCGCTCTCTTGCCACACACTTAAATCGTGCAGAGCAAGAAGCCTGCGCATCAGCTCTCGGTTTTTTGAAAGATACACAATCGCAAAAGATGCTCACAAAACTTAGCTCCTCCTCCAGCATCTTTGTGAAGCTCGCCTCATTAAAATCGCTCTACATGCTCGGAGATCTTTCCACAAAAGAGAGGCTTTTAGAGCTTGCAAAACAGGGCGACCTCTTTGCCATCAGCCTTCTAGGTGAAATCCCCGGATCCGAGGATCTCTTAGCAGAGCTCATCGAAAGTAAAGATATCCAGATACGTTTTAACGCAACTTCTGCGCTTCTTGCACGCAGAGATGCGCGCGCACTCTTTACACTACCCGATTTTTTAATCCGCGATAGTCGCGGCTTGGGGATTCCAACCTCAATTTTCTACAGGGCGTTCTCTCATGGCATGGAAGGTAATTCCTTCCGCCGCGCAACAGAAAATGCAGAACCCCTTCGATCTCATGGCGCTATCTCTCAGTGTGCGCGAAATGCTTCTGCGCGGGGCACTCGAGCTTCCCGAAGAGAGCTTCCTCTCTCTTGCAGAAGAGATATTCGATTCTAGACAAAGCGATCTCGTACCTCTACTCGTCGAACTTCTAGAAAATTTGTCCACACCTGCAGCTCTTGATCTTCTGAAACAGAAGTCGCAGACGTCCGGCGCACCCCTCATTCGCGCCTACTGCAACCTTGGGCTCTTTCGTCTAAAGGAGAACGGCCCCTATGAAGCCCTCGTAAAAGAGTGGATCCACAAGCAGAAGAGCGAAGAGATGATCCGCTTTAGACCAGTCGTTGCGCGCAGTAACTACCGCATGCCCGAATCCTCATTCGAGCTCACGCTCGAAGAGAGCTCGCGCCTCTTGATCGATTCTCTTCAAGCTCTTGCCGATCGCCACGAAGAGATCAGCATCGATATGCTCCTCTCCCTCCTCAAAGAGGGCAACCCCAAAAACCGCTATATCCTCGCCGGACTGCTCCTCCACGCCATCCAATAACCATTCTTAACGTGCCCGTGCCTCTGCCTGTGCCCGATCCGGATTCATTCGGTAACGGCAACGGTAACGTGTTATTTAATGATAGAGAGGTTAGCAGTGAACTGGAAGGGGTCGTTGATTGCGTACTGGTAGCCGACTTTGAGCTGCCAGCTGCAGGCGATGGTTTTGAAGAATTCTAGTTTAAACTCATTGTAGCGCGGCTCGGATCTGCGTCCCCAGCCGTGCTGGGCTTGCACAAGGCAAGTAAGACCTGGCAGGATGCGCAGATAGGCTCTCCCAAGCAGGGTGTTGCGCCCATCGGAGAGGGGCGAGTGGACGAGTTCGTGGATCGGTCTTGCCACATCTAGGATGAAGCTCTCGTGATCGGCTTTTCTCCAATCAAATTTGCTCCTGTGGCGGAACTCGAAATTAAATGCGAAATCTTCGCTCACCGTCCAACCGGTACGAACATTGGAGTAGTCGAGCACCTGCTCCTCGAAGTTCCAGCAGACGCCTCCATCGATCATGAAAAAAGATCGATTCCAGTTAAATTGCGCGTAACCTTTGGGGAAGGTGAGTTTATAGGTTTTGTCGCCAAAATAACCATAAGTGAAAATCTCTCCGGTAAATGGAGGCGAAAAATAGGACTCTTTCGAAGAGAAGAGAACATTGCGCACGCCTGCGCGGAGTAGATTCATGCGGAAATAGCCGTCATCGATGCCAAAGGTATAGTGGCGGTCCAGATCTGTTGTGGGACGCGTGATCCCTTGATAACGCACGTAGGGTTCGATCATATGGCGGTAGTGGCCAAACTGCCCGTAAAGATGGGTGTTGGCCTCTCCCCCGTAAGTGAAAAGAGTTTGGCTTGCTGTCTCTCTTTTTGGGCTATTGTTGTAATAGATTCCGACAAAACCTGCATTAGGTGTCACGGTAAAGTGAGAGAGTCTGATAGGGCGATAGAGATTGTTGCGCGTCTCAAGTCTTACTGCATGGAACGGATGCAAAATATGCCTTAAGTCTCTGTCATAAATGTAATCGAGATATCCCCCAGTAAAAACGTTATCCGACATGATGCCCGTATGTCCCACTTGAAAGGGACGGATGTTGGTCATGATGTAGGGAAGCTCTTGGTTGATACTCTGAAAGTTGTTAATGCGCGGCTGCAAGCTAAATGAGGAGAGGAACGCCTTTTCATGATGGCTGATTAAAAGACGCGAGCGCTTCTGCGTATTTACCTCAAAGTCCTCGTTACGAAAATCGCCCGGCATTTTTTCGTCGCGCATCTTGTCATATGTCATGTGGACAAAGGTCTTCTCGTTTTTCGTCTGTGTCCGCCAGAGTCCTTGCAAACGGTAGCGCCTGTTGGTCTTTTCGTCCGGCCAGCTCTTGTCAAAGGCGCCATAGCTCTTTGTGCGAAAGACCGTCTTTCTATCATCGGAACGGTAATCTGTTTCGATCGCAGCGCCGGGACCTCGCTTGATACGGTAGTCGAAGCGGAAGAAAAGATTGAACTTTTCCCAGGAGAAGACTTTGTAGCGCAGCGTGGCTCTCGGTCCCAGTCCCTTATCCCAAACAATTTTGTAACGGATCGGTGGGTCCTTAACGAACTTCAGGTTGCTCTTAAAATGGGGCAGCCAGAAGATGGGCATTTTGATAAAGCGAAAGTGGATATTCTTCGCGGAGAGTAGATACTCTTTGCTGATCTGCACAGAGCTCGCATGAATATCCCAGGTGTTGTCCTGGCTTTCGCATGTGGTGATGTAGGCGTTGTAAATGTAGTAACTGCCATCTTCTGTGAGCTGGATTTTTTCGCCTCCCAAAAACCAGAGGTCGACATAAGTTTTACCCTCAGAAAGAGTGCCGGTTTTTGTGATAAAATCGTACTCGAGCTTCGTTCCAACAAAAGCGCGATCTGCATACTCCATCAAAAGATCGCCCTCAGCTTCGATCCTCTGTACAGCAACGCCATTTTCAACTCTGTTGGTGTAGGAGATCTTCTGTGCCTGAATGCGCATCCCCGGCGCCGTTACCACTCCCCCCTGGTCCGTGGTGATCACCCCCTGGCTAAACGTAGGATTCTGCAAATTAATCTCAAACTCTTTCTGCGGCAGAGCGGCAGGCGCCGGAGGCAGCTCTTCAGCAGCAAGCGGAGAAAAAAGAAGAAGCGAGGTAAGAAGCTTTTGGCGCATAAACTAAGAATATAGCGAGAAAGGACATAAAAGACCAAATTGACCGTTGTTGTATGGAGTGCGGCGACTCGTCGCCGCTTTTCTCTGGCGCGACTTGTCGCGACATAATTTGAAAAAAGAGCAGCGACGAGTCGCTGTCTAACAAAGCGGCGACGAGTCGCCGCACTCCATACAAGAAGGGTTAATTGTATTCTTTTTTGATTTGGCGGAGGATTGGCTCGATGCTCTTGCGCTCGTCGGGGCCGATGCGGTCGATAAAGAGGACGCCGTTGATGTGGTCGTTCTCGTGCATGCGGATGCGAGCGTTGTATCCTTCGAGTTCTTCTTTGAAGAGCTTGCCGTTTAAAATTTGCCTTAAAGGGAGCAAAACAACTAATTTTAGTCTGTCCTAAATGTAGATGCCTCCATTTAAACACAAGCTCCATATGGCAAAAAAACTTCAATGACACATAGCAGAGAATCGCATGAGCAAATGATAAATGCGGTTATTTTATCGCATTTTGGACAATCACCTAAATTCATTAGACGCATTGCGATTGGAATTTGTAATGAAGTATATGAAGTAGGCTTAAACGCTGGCAGTGTGATTGCACGTCTTAGCCCGCATGACAAGTTCCTAATGGGCTCACATGATCACATCCCAAAATTTAAAGCCCTAGGCATCAAAGTACCGGAAATTCTCGCCGAAGATTACAGTAGAAGTGAGATCCCGCTTTCCTACCAGATTCAGAGTAAAATCGAAGGCCAAGATTTAGGAGAAGTAATAGAAACTCTTTCTGATAAGCAACTCAAAGCCTTAGCAAAAGACGTGTCAAACATTTTCGACAAAGTAAAAACCATCCCCTCTTCCGATAAGTTTGGGATAATTTGGGGAGGCGGTGACAACGAGCTAAGTGATACGTGGACAGAAAGAATGGAAATTTGGATAGAGGAATCGAAACAAAGAGGTCTAACAACAGGAGTGATGGACCCTGAAATGGAGAACATTACAAACAATCTATACCTTCGATACAAATCCTATTTCAGCAGCATAAAACCTACGACATATTATGGAGACATCTGCTCTAAAAATATCATGATCCAAGATGGGACATTTAACGGTTTAGTCGATTTAGATGGACTCACTCAAGGAGACCCTTTAGAGGCAATTGGCAGAATTAAACTTTCTTGGTATGGAACTCGATGCGGTGAATTTTACAGTAACGCCATTATGGACGCATTAGGGCTTAGTCCCGACCAAAGAGAGCTTGTTACAATGTATGCTCTTCTTAACAAAATTTCGTGGACTTGCGAAAACGGAATTCAGTTTAATCAAAACACAAGAGCAGAAGTAGATCGAGAAAAAGTGAAGCGAGACAAGAAAATTATAAAAATATTGGCGATGGAACTACAGCTATAAAGCGATACGACGGAAAGGAAATTTGGAGAAAAGTTCAATGAATTGCAGCGCGTGTTTCGTTGGAGTCATGTTTTTTTCAAAGAGCGCATAGAGGGTATAATCCATAGGGTTAAGCTTTTGAAAAACTGGCTTCAGTTTTTGATTTTCATGCGCAATATAGTCTGGGAAAAGGCCAATTCCAAGCCCTTGCTCAACAAGCTTGGCGATGACGCTCCAGCTGGAAATCTCCATAGCAATCGGCAATTCTTTCCCATAAGCCTGTCTATAGGCAGCTTTTAAAAGATTGGTTTCGGTTCGTTCTTCTGAATCGAGAAAGAAGGAGAGATCGTTGTGATTTTTGACAGTTTTAGAAACATACAGACGAAAAGTTCCTTTGCGCAGAGGATAACGCTCAAATGAGGAGAGATCCATGTTGTCGAGTAGGATGCCAAAATCGACTGTTCCTTTATGGATCCAATCTTTAATGGTAAAATAATGGCCCAATCGAAAACTGATTCTGAGATTGGGAAGCTTTTCTCTTGCAAGTTTAAGATACTGCGGCAGGCAAGTGAGCGCAAAGCTATGCGTACAGGCAAAGGTAATTTTACCGCTATCTTTTGTTAAAAAGTCTTCAGTCATCTCGATCGATTTGAAGATCTGCTTGGCATGGTTGAAGAGCTGCCTTCCCTCTTCTGTAACTTTGAAACGGTTGGGCTGATGCGAGATCAATCTGCAGCCTAAGCGCTCCTCCAGTTTACTAATTCCCTGGCTCACTGCCGATTGGCTTACATGATTTAAGTTAGCAGCTACAGAGATGCTCCCGCACTGAAAAGCGTCGCAAAAATACTTTAGATAGATGAGGTTTAGGTGAAGTTTTTTCATAAGTTTTACTTATACTTTCTTTCAAGAATATTAATTTTCCTTATTTATTGCGAGCCTCTTATTATTGGGAAAAATTTGGAGGCAATGATGGAAGAACGGTTTCTCACCAGATTCGCAGAAAAAGAGGCGAAACGCTTTAAATTAAAAGCAGGAGTCGCAGTCGTTTTAATCGAAAAAGACAAAGTCTTGCTTCTCAGAAGATTTCAGACAGGAATTGCGGATGGACAATATGTGCTTCCGATGGGCGGTCATGATGGCAATGAGCCTTTAACACAAACTCTAATTCGAGAAGCAAAAGAGGAGATCAACATCGATCTCAAACCAGAAAATCTATCCGTATGCCATGTGATGCACCGCTTCTATCCGATGCCAAACAATCTCTCGTTTGAGCAGATCGATTTTTATTTTCGTGTAAAAAAATATAAGGGCAAGATTCAAAACAACGAAGCGGATAGATGCGATGATCTCGCTTTCTTTTCTCTGGATGCCCTACCACACAACACTGAGCCCTTCATCTGTGCTGCTCTTGCCTGCATACAGAAAGGTGAGTTCTTTTCAGAGTGGGGTTTTATAAATACAAAAGGAGATTGTCAATGAACGGATGGAAACAGAAAATCGCTTTGGCGACGGTGGGAATTTTACTAATTTGCAAAGGAAATACTATGGAAAATCAAGAGACGCTCGAACTGCTTTCATTGGATGTGATCACTTATGAGAAGTTTTCTGAGGAAGATCCTGATGCAATTAAACTGCTCAGGCAAGCTCTTTATGAAAAAGGTATTGTCGGGATTAAAGGCATCCCAGGCTACAGAAAAAAGGTCAGAAAATTTATCGAAACTGCTCGCTCATTTTCTGCGCTCCCCGAAGAGGTCAAAGAGAGTTATGCGCCCGACCGCTCTAAAGGAGACATGTTTCTTGGCTACGAAAAAGGGAAAGAGAAATTTCAACACCCCGATGGCAGATGGGTTGTGGACGACCTGAAAGTCTCTTACTACGGCTTTGTCCCAGAAAATCCCCAGAACAAGTGGCCAAAAGAGGTCGATCTGCAAACTCCATTCGAAGATCTCGGCACTCTCATGTCAGAGATGGGAGAGGCCGTGATGCAAAAAATTGGGCTGATAGGTCCACATACGGGAATCTCACTAGATGGTATTCCTCGCGTGGGAAGAATGCTCTATTACAGGAAAAGTGGTAATACGGCTCTTGAAAATCCCCTCTGGTGCGGTGCCCATTTTGATCATGGTATATTTACGGCTCTCCTCCCGGCTTTTTATTTTGTAGAGGGAGATGCAGCATCTGAGCCGATCGAAGCGGGTCTATTTGTAAAGACAACGTATGATGGCATCTTCAAAAAAGTGGTAGCAGACGATCCAGATGTCCTGCTGTTCCAAGTTGGAGAGTTTGGACAGCTTGCAACCGATGATGTGATAAGAGCTACAGAGCACAGAGTCCATAAAGCCTCCGGCAACATCGAACGCTATACAATGGCTCTTTTCTTCGATGCACCAATGGATGCCACCATCCGCTCCTCTTCAGAATTGACCAAGGATGCCCGCTATGGAAATACTCCTGATAAGACCTGTACTTATCAGCATTGGCATGAAGAATCCTTCAAGCGTTATCTTGTTCAAGACACAAAGAATAAGGCAGTAAAGTAATAAAGCTATATAATTAAATATTTAAAACGCGCATGCTATTTGAATTTCATATAGAATTGTTGTACATTTTATTAAAACTTTAGAGTTTATATATGACAACAGCTGTTCAAAATATTTCTGCACTTGACCGGGCACTGACGAATGGAAAGAGCACCCCCATTCTGACGCACATCCTAACTTTTGCGGATGCAGAAAACAACGCGCTAATGGGCCTTGTGAACAAAGCTTTTCAGGGCGCTCTCTACGTTCTAATGGGAAGAGTTTGCACGCAGCTTTCAAAGCCGTACAATCAGGTCGCTGAGGCAGATACCAACTCTCCTTTACGTCTTGCGACAAAATATGACGAGACGATTGCAGAACACGCACGCTGGATAGTCCATAATTATTTAACCCATTTGGCATATGGATCCAAACAATGGAAAGGCCTTAGAAATAGAATCGAACTGCTCAAAGACAATATCCTCGGAGAGCAAGATCCTATTGTCAAAAATAGACGCAGCGAAAGCCTGTGCATTGAGCTAACCAGCTGGCAAGCGGAGCGTCAAACTGCCATAGAGTGGATTACTGCAAGAGGCTTAGCGAATGCAATTTTCGATGAAAATTGGCCTCTTCCCGATCTTTATCACTCTCTGCAAAAAATTATTGCACAAGAAAATATGATAAAGCGCTTCTGCGAAATAACGAGATCTTTAAACCCGCAAGCTCGTTCATACAACGCAAATTGCCTAGCGGCGTTTCATAAAAGCCAACGAGAGGGTGCAAGCTCCAGTCATGTGTATCGAAGGCAATTTATGCAACTTCCCCCATACTCCTTTTCTCCCAAGAGGTTTTTGCAGGGTGAGGAAATAGCAACAAACGCGGGGGTTCAAGCAGATGCTGGACTTTTAGCGCTCAAAGGGGCTATTGAGCACGATCAACAAGACGTACTCCCGAGCACCCCTCAAGCATTGCGCTTCTGGTTTCGGAATGAGCAAAATGACCCTCGTATCAAAGATCGCATCAATGTACTTCAAGAGCTTCATTACGTGGATCTTTACTCTTTGCCTGCTGAGTTGTGGAGATGCAGGAATCTGCGTTCATTGCACGTTGCTGGAACGCGCAAGATTTATCTTAGCGAGCTTCCGCCTGAAATGGAAAATTTAACACGTCTCACCGAGCTCGATCTTGCTGGAAATAGATTCCAGGAAATTCCGAACATTATTGGTCGTCTTCAAAATCTTCAACATTTGAATCTTAGAGACACGCAGATCAGAGAACTTCCTCCTTTTCTGGCTAATCTACGTCACTTATCATACCTGGACGTAAGAGATAACCGGATCCGCACTCTTCCAGACGCTATCTACCAACATGTTGATGCTAATTCCCGTACCGATAGATATGGATTATTGATTGATCAAGAAAATCTAACCCATTTGCCTTTCGGCTTCTCGTTTCAGGAACAATGTAGGATCACACTTCCTAAACTTGACTGGGGAGGGTTTGAATGTATTTTATACGCGCTCCTCTCCGTTCCCGTTTTTATTTATAATCACATTCTTATTAAAGTTGTCGAAGCAGTAATCACCCTGATCCGCGATATTCTTTGTTACGACCGGATGATCGAAGTGGATCGTTAGAACTAGCTTCTCAGCGACCACCTTCATAGCTATTGAAAACTTCATTGATTTCTGTGATTAAAAGCTCATCATTGCAACGTAAGATCACAAGTGTATTCCATATTCCCGCTTTTTCAGTGTGTACAAGAAAGCGCACTACAACTGTTCGTCCATCCTTGCCTGGAATGATGTCTAACGTTTCTAAGTTCCAGGAACCTACTTTTTCTCCTGTTGATAACAGTTGAGATACAAAATAATTGCTCCCTTCAAACCAGACAGCTCCATTGACAATTTTTTTACAGCTGGGTGTGCAAAGAGAAGAGACCTCTTTTTCATGCGAAAGATTTTGATCGGCACCAATGCGGTTAATAAGAGCAATATAGCGTTGGCCAACATCGGCTAAAGTTTTCACGGTTTCCTCCTGAATTTTTGGCAAAGCGGTTTCTGAAGCTAATAAATGTGCCTGTGTGGATTGGATGAGTATGCAAAAGAGACAAATAGAAAAAAGCAAGTACTTCATAAGAGCCTTCCTGTTACGAGGAGAGTATAAAAGAAAATCAAGTAGATGAACAAGCGCAAATTTTAGTGAAAACAGACGCTCATCTTTAAGGAGTTTTGGCGTTAACATAAACCCAGGCGAAAATACCTGAAAGCAGCTGCACTTGAATTCTTTTATAGTCGGCCACCTCATATTTATCCGCCCGGAGCAGTTCTTCCTTGGAAATTTTAAATACTATTCCTGGAATTTGGTCTTCAGGATTTCCAGAAAATTGAATGATAGAGTGAATGTCTTCGCCACTTTTGACGATCACTTCTGGATCGGTAATTTTTAGTTTTTCTAGAAAATAGCCTGGGAGATTGTCAGGTTGGCCTGCTAATTTGCGACCAAATGTAGCAAGTTGGACATTTTCATATCTTAATGTGCCATAAGAGAATAAATTTTCTGTATAATTGAATTTCATAATGAATGCTTTTGCAAGATAATATTAATCACTTTCCTTGTATAGGTTTTCCCGTGCATCGGGCTGCTGGAAGTTTTTTCTGAAGCTTCAATTACAGTGAACATGTCACTAAATTCATTGGATAAATCAGAAATTGCATAAAGGTACGAAGGAATATTTGCGTAGGGATCTACAACCATTTTTTCCATAGGGCAGGGAGAATTCTGTAAAAGAGGGCCGTAAAACCCATCATTTATAGAAGCTAAGGAAATGAAATAAAACCCGTTTGGTTTCATGGCTTTCCATAGTTCCTTTCGGTAATTTTTTTGCGACTGTTTATTTGTGATATGCTTATAACAAAATATATCAATTGCAATGTCTAAGGAATTGGGAATTATAGACCATTTAGATGAAACATCTTGAGCAAATGCGGTAATGGGTAGCTTTATTTGATCAGCCTCTCTCTTGACGGCATCGACATTGTCTTGTAATAAATCGATAGCGATAACAGAAAATCCGCGACTGGCTAAATAAAAGGTGTTTCTTCCAAGGCCGCATCCTAAATCTGCAGCTTTTTGTTTCTCATTACTAGGTTGCATTTCGAACCACGAAATGAACTCTACCACGGCATTTGTAGGGTCTTTTCTAAACGATGAAGGGATTCCGCCCAAGCTTCTGTTGGATGAGGAATCTTGGGATAGTGTTGAGTCATGTTAACCGTCCTAAAATATCAAAATTTTTAATCAAATCTATCTCGCATTTGTTTATCGAGCGATCGAAGATAGAAAATCAAGTAGATGAACAAGCGCAATTTATTTAGCATAAAGTAAAGGACCTATGCCTAAGCAATTCTGAAAAATTATTGGAAGGCTTATACCCTAAAAGTTTCTTTGCTTTTTCAATAACGTAAACGCGATCGATAGTTTTAGGAAGAGACCATCCTCGCACTGAAAACTCTTTTTGCGCCCAAGGAAAGTACCGCATAATTACCGCATCCGCATTTCCAGACAACTCCTCTCCGTCGGATTGTTGAAATGGAGTCTGGCTGGAAACATTTATCACTTCGTAACCTTCAATCGACGAGTATAAGGCAAGTTCATGCGCCTGAACAACGTCTTGCACATCTACCCCCCGATAGAGCCGATAGATGGCCATTAATTCATCGGGTTCGGGGAAACATCGAGACATTCTCAAGCTGATACAAGAGATACCTTGTTTGCTGGCATCGAAACACAGCTTTTCAGCAGCTAATTTTGTTTCATCATAAATATCTCTTGGTTGCGGCAGAAGATTTTCCGTTACCCAGACAGCGCTTCGATCATTCACCATCGCATCGCCGTAAATCGAAGTCGTGCTCGTAAAGACAAAGCGTTTCACACCGTGCTTCAGACAGGCTTCTAATAAGTTTTCAGTCCCTAATACGTTTACCTCCCAAAATTCCCTATCGCTGCACGCGCCTAAATGAGGGGTCAAAAAAGCCGCGCAATGGATCACGGCGTCTACTCCTTGGACGCACTGAAGCATCTTTTCTCTTTCACGGATATCAACAATCGAAGTTGTGCAAGCACCTGCCCGATTATCCAGGCAAATCACCTCCTCGCGCTTCCTCAAGGAGCAAGCAATTTCCGAACCAATTCTTCCAGAAGTTCCCGTAATTAAAATTCTCATCGGATGTGATTGAAAGGCGTTACCCATCTTAAAAAGAAGTACCTACAATCCTCCTCAAAACCAAGCTTTTTAGCAATAGCAGCTGATGCTGGACTGTCTGCATTACAGCTCCAAAACGGCTCTATATTATGCTCATAACAGTAATCCAGCATAATAGCGCAAATGGTCGTACCTAAATTTTGTCCACAATAATTTGGATTAGTAACAACCCCAATTTCAGCTTTATCAGCAGCAATTAGTACATAAGCTTCACTAACGATCTTGCCCTGATCTATTAAACAAAATCCCATACCATTGGCGAAAAAACGATCGCTTTTTCCATAACAACTTAGAATAAAGGAATGCCAGTTACATTGGGGAAAATTTTCTTTATTGATCCTACTGATAGAATATTGAGCGGGCAACTTCTTTTTCCAAGAATCAAAGTTAGAAGCAGTGACACGTCTTTGAAATTGAATTCTGTCAACAGTAGTGAAACCTGCTTCTAAGAAAAAGTCCTTAAAGTTCCAATTTAATGGGGAAACTAAAGATACATAGGAAAGGGTTTTCAAGTGAGCTGCTATTTTCTTTAAAGAAACCTGGTCAGGCTCACCCCCCAAAAACACATAACCAGCAGGGCTACACACCAGCATGAAAGACGGATTTGTTTTGTCATCTGTAAAAATCTCTCCAGCACTTCTATTTTCTAACATTGAATGTAAAATAGGCTGATTGATTTTAAAATCTGTAAAGAAAGGCTTTGCAATCATGTATTCTTCTATATCAATTAATTTTAATACGCTTTCTTCATTTTTAAGTATTGAATCCATCCCCTCTCCTGTGTCTGTCAGTGGCATTTGACCTAGCAAGCTCATTCCAGCTATTAGCAAATACTCGATCATGAACCATCTCCAAAATTGGCAAACAGAATGCTGGTTTTTGAATAAGACTTCAAGAACACACAGCAAGAGACGTATGATGAAAATGGGTTAGCGCTGCTAGTAGACGTCCTCAATCGAAAGTTCTGAATGCATCTCTCCGCCTCCATTTTGGGAAAGTCAAAAGTCAGAATGCAAAGTGCAGAACTAAAGGACAGAAGAAATTCCGGCTTTTTTTCTTGAGATACAAAGTCAACAGCTCTATCTTCGGTCAGAAGAGCTTTCAATAAAAACCTTATGAAAAAAGAAAATACCAATAAAGAATGCCAGCAGATTTGGGAAGATTTGGGCCTATGGTGGGACGCAAGCGTTGAAGACGGAGATTATTTTCACCGCGCTTTTGTATTTCCTACTATTGAAAAATTACTCGAATTGCAGGGCAACGAAGTTGTCTTAGATGCGGGTTGTGGAAATGGGGCTTTGTCTCGCCGTATGGCAAAAAAAGGAGCTAAAGTCTTTGGAGTTGACTTCAGTTCCACGCTGATTAAGCAAGCCCGTAAGAGAAGTCCAGACATTAGTTACCAAAAGGTAGACTTAACAAATAGGGTTCAACTTCGCCAATTGGCCAAAACTCAGTCATTTGATCGTATTGTCTGCTCAATGGTTCTGCATGACATGTCAAATATTCATCCTTTTTTCGAATCTTTACGATCGCTTATAAAACCGAGGGGATCTTTTGTTTTCTCCATTCCTCACCCTTGCTTTAACTCGCCATTCGTTTTATTTGAGCCCGTAGGATGCCTTACTGTGAAAGACTACATTCACCTAACAACTTTTAAATTTCGATCAAAACCTGGGCAGCCAATTGAACAGATGGTTTTTCACAGACCTATTCGCGAATATTTCAACATCTTATTGACACAAGGTATGGTGATGACTGGTTTTGAAGAACCCTGTGTCGATCCAAAACTGCTTCCAGAAAAAAGTGTTTGGGGGCAACGATCTGGAATCTCACCAGCTTTGATTTCACGTTGGATATTTCCTGAAAATTAATGCATGTTTAAACATAGACATATGGAAGAGAGCGCTAATAACCCTTAAGCATTTACTCGATGATGATGCCCCAGTGATCTAAAAGAGCTAGAACCTCGGGCTTAGAAAATCTTGCTTTCGTCAGCTGATTTGTGAGTGGGTTAATCGAGTAGTTGATTGCAGAGACGAAATTTGCCTTTGAGAGATTGCTATTATGAAAAATACTGCCTCTTAAATCGGATCCGGAAAAGTTTGACTCTGAAAGATTGGTGTTGGTGAAATGCGTGTCTCGGATTACGCAGTTCTGAAATTCCGTACCCTTGAGATTGAGATCTGAATAGTTAGAAGTATCGATCAAACAATTGATAAATTTCACTGACAGAAACAAAGGGTCGCACTTTCCAAAGTTCACACCAACAAGTTTACAATTTTGGAACTCTAGATTTTGAAGTCGACATCCATCAAATTTAACCAGGCTTAGGTTACAGCTTTGCATCACAGAGTCTAAAAACTTTGAACCCGTTAAATTGCTTTGCGTTAGATCGCAATTTTCAAATGTACAATGCGAGAAAACGTTATGCTTGAGATTCTCATCTCTCCAAACAGCTTTTTTGAAAGTCTCATTCTCGCATTCTTTTCCGGAAAGTAAAGGCATAACGGCTCTTATTGATTATATTGTTTCTTGATTTGGCGGAGGATGGGCTCGATGCGCTTGCGCTCGTCGGGGGCGATGCGGTCGATAAAGAGGACGCCGTTGATGTGGTCGTTCTCGTGCATGCGGATGCGGGCGTTGTATCCTTCGAGTTCTTCTTTGAAGAGCTTGCCGTTTAGGTCGGTGGCTTCGATGGTGACTTTAAGTGGACGCACTACGTTTTCGCGGATCTTGGGAATGGAAAGGCACCCTTCTATATCCTCGATCGACTCTTCACTGTGCATTGACAAGACTGGGTTGATGTAGACGGTGGGTGCGGAAAGTTTCCACTCTCCATCTGATGTCTCGATATAGCTGCAGGCGATAAAAAGGCGAAGCGATCTTCCCACCTGCGGCGCTGCAATGCCTAGACCATCGTGGTGATTAATCGTCTCGATCATGTCTTGTGCAAGCTGACGGATCTCATCTGTGATCTCACCAACCGGTTCTGCACGTTTGCGCAAAATCGGATTGCCGTAATAAGTGAGCGGAAGAATCATAACTATTGTTGCGTCTCTTCAATTGTGTAGGGAACACGCGCCTTGCTCCTTCCAAGAGCCGAGGTCCAAAGAGAGAGCAGCACGCACGAGACTAAAAAGATAAGCGCGAGCCATCCGGTGAATTTTTTTAAAACATCGGCTGTCGATGTTCCAAAGAGCGACTCTCCTGGATCTCCGCCAAAGGAAGCACCAAGCCCTAAGCTTTTACTCTCTTGCACTAAGATGACAAGAC
Organism: Chlamydiia bacterium; assembly: GCA_963804085.1. Classification (GTDB taxonomy): domain Bacteria; phylum Chlamydiota; class Chlamydiia; order Chlamydiales; family Rhabdochlamydiaceae; genus CAWDOQ01. The sequence goes on from CAWDOQ010000023.1 coordinate 58,165, forward strand.
AAAGAAGTGCGGAAAGTCCGATAAACACAAAGAGTGAAAAGTAGTAGATGAATGTCATTTTTTAACACCTTCAGTAATAATTTTTGCAAACGTGGAAGCATTTAAAGAGGCGCCTCCGACTAGTGCTCCGTCGATATCAGGCATCTGCATGAGCCCGGCAATTGTTTCGGGCTTGACCGAGCCTCCGTACAAGATAGGAAGATCGGCAGCACCTGCTTTATTTAAGATCGATCTGCAAAACTTGTGCGCAGCTTGTGCCATTTCGGGGGTCGCAGTCTTTCCCGTACCAATCGCCCAAACTGGCTCGTAGGCGATAGCGATCTTTGCAAGCTCCTCTTTTGTGAGCCCCTCTAAACCTTCTTTCAGCTGAGATGAGAGCACCGCTTCCATCTTCCCCTGCTCTCGCTCTTCTTGGGTTTCACCCACACAGAGAACAGGCTGCAGTCCATCTAAAAGCGCGCGCTTGATTTTGCGATTCAAAAAGCTGTTACTCTCATGAAAATAGTGCCGCCTCTCGGAGTGGCCGAGCAGGACAAAGCGAGCTCCCACATCTAAAAGCATGCGGCAAGAGACCTCGCCCGTAAAAGCACCTTCCGGGGCATCGTGCATGTTCTGGGCCCCGATCACAAGAGAGGTGCCGCGAGCGGCCAAAGTTGCAGCATGAAGCGCCGTAAAGGGCACTGCAAGAAAAACTTGGATGTGAGCATGTGCGACATGAGGAGCGAGCTCTAAAATGAACTCTCTCGCCTCTTGCGCCGTCTTGTACATCTTCCAGTTGCCGGCAATGATCTTTGTACGTTTTTGCATAGAATATTTAAAATTGACAAGAAGTGCCTATGATACCCAAGCTGAGTGTCCAAGGCAAGGGTTTTTCATGGAACAGACTCTCACGGTTACCGAGCTTACATTTGCTATCAAAAAACATCTAGAGCCGCGCTTTGCACAGGTAAGCGTGCGTGGCGAGGTAAGCAATTTAAAAGAGCAGTCCTCCGGCCACCTCTACTTTACGCTTAAAGACGCCCAATCGCAGATCTCAGCTGTCCTTTTCAAGGGCGATCGGCATTGCTTAAAAGAGCCTATGAAACACGGAGATCAGCTAGTCCTGGAGGGCGAGCTTAGCCTCTACGCACCCAGAGGCAGCTACCAGATCATCGTAAGACGCGTCCACTACGTCGGCGTAGGAGAGCTTCTTTTAAAGCTGCATGCGCTAAAAAAGGAGCTGGAAGCACGGGGCTGGTTTGATAAAACGCGTAAGCGTCCTCTTCCCAAAATCCCTCATACCATCGGCGTAGTGACAAGTCCTACCGGCGCTGTCATTCAAGATATTTTGCATGTCCTAACGCGTAGGTTTTCGGGCTTTCATCTCGTTCTTTACCCTGTGAAAGTACAGGGTGAGGGTGCAGCTCTTGAGATCGCACAAGCAATCGATGCATTTAGCGCACATAAGCTCGCCGATGTGCTAATCGTCGGGCGCGGCGGCGGCTCACTCGAAGATCTCTGGGCGTTCAACGAAGAGGTTGTCGCCAAGGCGATCTTTTCTTCCTCAATTCCGATCATCTCCGCAGTTGGCCATGAGACCGATTATTGCATTGCCGACTTTGTGGCAGATGTGCGCGCCCCCACACCCTCTGCTGCTGCCGAGATAGCGATAGCAGAAAGAGCGAGAGAAATTAAAATTTTAACCGAGATACGAGAAAGACTTGCACTTTCCATGAAGAGAGAGCTCGGAAAGTTTGCGCAGCTATTGGACGAAGCAAAAACTGCGCTGGAAAGCAGTGTGCGTCTAAACTTCACCGAAAGGCGTCTTAAGCTTGCAGCGCTGCAAAAACAGACAGCAGCACTAAAACCCAGCGTCCAGATCGCCTCTCACCTACAAAAATTGCAGTTTTTCCGATCGAGCTTGAGCCAGGTTATGCATCAGAAAATCGAACGAAGAAAAGAGCGCCTCGAGAAGCTCTCCTCTCACCTGGCATCTTTGAGCCCCAAAAAGCTGCTGGCAAAAGGCTACGGCATTCTCTTTTGCGAAAAAAAGAATTCGGTTATCCTCTCCAGTAGAGAGCTTGTACCCGCCCAAAAGCTTCGCATCCAGATGTTTGACGGCGAAATCAAAACAACGGTAGATGAGATAAAAACATGACACCCACATTCGAAGAGTCCTACGTAAGACTAGAAGAGATCCTCCAGAAGATAAGCGGAACCGCCGTGTCTTTGGAAGATTCTTTAAAGCTCTACGAAGAGGCGGACAAGCTCATTACCGTTTGTCAAAAACGCTTGCAAGATGCAGAACAGAAAATTGAAATCTTGATGAAGAACCGCGATGGAACGCTTGCTCTTGATGAGAAGAGACAGCCCTTAAAACAACCCTTTGCTCCTACCACTACATGATTATCGCCCTCTTTCCCAACACCCATAGAAGACAGTCTAAAAACCTTGCGATGGGCATCGTAGAATTCTTGACTCAGCAAGGGATTACCGTCGTTGCAGAGGATGATGAGGCAGAGGAGATCAAAGCGGGCCCCCTCTCTAAAGTCGACCGCAAAAAGATCGACTTTATGCTCTCGATGGGCGGCGACGGTAGCATCTTGCGCCTCGTACACACCTATGGAGATCTAGACATACCTATTTTAGGTATTAACTTGGGCCATTTAGGCTTTATGGCCGATGTGCCGATCGAGGATATCTACCCCAGTTTGCAAGATCTGATCAATGGGGCCTACAAGATCGAAGAGAGGCTAGTGCTGCAAGGCGAAGGGCTGGATGGAGAGAAGTGCTTTGCCGTAAACGATATCGTCATCCACCGCGCTAAAAACCCCAGCATCGTCGAGATCGCGATCCATGTTGAAGGGGTCTATTTAAACACCTTTGAAGCAGATGGGATCATCGTAGCCACCCCCAACGGCTCTACAGCCTACTCTCTTGCTGCCGGCGGCCCGATTTTAAGTCCCACGATTGATGCCTTTGTCATTACACCGATCTGCCCGCATACCATCTCTAACCGCCCTCTAGTTCTCACTTCGGAACAGGAGATCCAACTCCAATACCTAAGCGAGTATGACCCCCTCGAGATCCGAGCCGATGGCCTCTCCCCTCAAACCCTCCAAACAGGCGAAGTCTTTCGCATAACCCGCGCAAAGAAAAAATTTAAACTTGTCAATTTGCATAGGCGCGACTACTACTCCACCCTCAGAACTAAATTAGGCTGGGCCGGCAAGCTCCGCTAATACATAATCTTTATTTAAGCTTCTATTAAATCAAATTAATTGTTAGAATAGTCTCACTTTTTTAATTAAAATGAGGCAATTATGACCTTTGATCTTGAAAGATTAGCCAACGCAACAAAAGGCAAAAATGCTGCCGACCTCTATTTGACCTACGAGGGCGAAGTTTTTACTTACGCCGAACTCGGCTGGTGCGACTGGATCGTCACCTGGATCCGCGACTGCTTCACCGACTATAAGATCGCCAACATCTGCCACGTCTTTCAAAAGGCTCTCCTTCAGTACTACTCACAAAAGAGCTCTCTTCCCCCTGCTCAAATAATTGCAAAAAGAGCGGGCTTAGAGGTTTTTGTGCAGATCTTTGCTGCCAACAAAGCTTCTTTTGAAAAGTATGCATCTTCTGACCTCCAGGCCGCTGCAAATCAATACGGCACTATAGAGAAAAACACTCCTGCAGCTGTTGCTCCCCGCGAAGAGAAGAAAGCTGATGTGAAGGATAACAAAGATGCACTCGAAAGATTCGGAGCGCTTGCTAGGGAAAAAGCTGATTTAGAAAAAGCAAATGCAAACCTAATGCAAGACAATGTGCGTTTAGGAGACGCAGTCGAAACTGCAAAGACGAGAGCACAGCGTGCAGAAGCTCAAGTAACCGAGCTCAATGAAGCTGCCGCCAAGCGCATTGCAGAGCATGACCATCCACCTGCAAGAGAGGATAATCCTGCACTAGCCAAGAGACTAAAGCAGTACGAACAGCAAATTGAAAGACAACGCGAAGACATTCACAAGTTTGAAGAAGAGAATAGAGCGCTGGCTCAAGCTCTGCATATTTCCACTCAAAAACTGAATAAAGCCGAAGGAGATGCTACTGAGCGTTTAAACAAAGTACAGGAACGTTTCAATGAGGTTGTTAGAGAGCTTGATCAATTAAAACTCGAAATAAGCAAGCGAAATGAGCAAGCGAAAATAAACGCTCACCGGCTCGGTGGTCCAACCATAGAAGCTGCGGCTGCAACTCCGGCTTCCGATGAACAGATTCAGCAACTCTCCACAGAAAATGCAGCATTGAAAACGAAGATTGCAAATCTCGAAGCTAATATAAGAAAGGCAAATGCATCTGTAGAAGAAGTGGAAAGACAATATAGAGTACTTAAAAAGTTTATGAGCGAAACTTTTCCACCGAAAGATGCTGAAATCGCCACCTTGAAAAATGCGAATTTTGCTCTTAAAAATGAAATGAATGCTCTAACTGCAAAAATGAAATTCTTTGATGAGAACCCTATAGGTCAGATGAAGCTCGAAATTGCTAAGTTGAAAGTTGAACTTAAAAATGCAAAAGACGAGATCGTCTATTTAGAAACAAGACCAAATGGCTCATCGCATGATGGCAAAGAAGAGGCTGTCCAAAATGACACGGAGTTTGACGTGTCTGGCAAGGGCGAGTTTGACGAGACGTAACTGCTCCACTACTTTTTGAGCATGCGCAAGATCGATGCTGTTTGGATTTTGGCTTAAAAGATAGCGCCTCCTCCACTCCTCTACGATCTCCTCTACTACTCTTTCGGGTTTGAGATCCTCTTTTTCTTCCAGAGCTTTTACAGCCTTTACATAGTTGCTATACTCTCCGCTAAAGAAAGCCGAAACAAATTCGGCGTAGGACTCATTCCCCTCAGTTTGCATGGAATGAAAAGCGACTTCGCAGGAGCGCGAGAGAATGGTCGGAAGAATCTCCTCTATTTCATTTACCAGAAGTATAAAGTAGCGTCCGTCCAGCGGCTCTTCGAGCGTCTTTAAAAGCGCGTTAGCAGCAGCAGGTAGCATCCTCTCTGCATCTTCAATAATAAAAACAGATGCGTCTGCTTCAAAGGGGGGCAGTGCTGCTTCATCTATTAACGCACGGATAGTTTCGATCGAATGAAGACCGCCCTCTTTTTCAATGGCGTAGATGTGAAGATCCGGCGCCTCTTTTTTCTGAGCAGCTGTTTTTCCTAAAAGCGCTCGTGCAAAGCTTTCAGCCGCCTCTTTTTTTTGAGCATCCTTAGGCCCATGGAAGAGAAGCGTGTGCGGCACCTTCCCATTGTGCAAAATGCGCGTTAAATAGTGGTTAGAGAATTGCATTGATATACCCCATCGCCTCTTCAAAGACCTCATCGGGAGTGCAGCTCGCATCTAGAATGCGGAAGCGTTTGGGTTCCTCTTTTGCGATTTGGCGAAAGGCTTTTCGTATTTTTTGGTGGAAGAGGAGCTTTTCTGATTCGATGCGATCTTTTCCGTGGCGCGTTTTTTTCAGACGTTCAAAGCCGATGCGCGGGTCGATATCGAGATAGAGCGTAAGAGTTGGGTCGAGATTGTCTGTGGCAAAGTCGCATAGCTTATGCACCCACTTTTTGTCCCAGCCGCGGGCGCCTCCCTGATAGGCAATGGTAGAATCATTAAAGCGATCGCAGAGGACGATTTTGCCCTTTTTAAGCGCGGGAAGGATCACCTCTTCGACATGTTGAGCGCGATCTGCAAGAAAAAGAAGGAGTTCTGCACGAGAAGAGACGGAGAGTTTGCCCTTTTCTAAAAGAAGTGATCGAATCTTTTCACCGAGGGGAGAGCCTCCTGGAGCGCGGGTCTTCATCACAGGAGATTTAGAGGTGGAAAGGGTTTGGTAAATCCGCTCGATCAGAGTGGTTTTACCTGCCCCTCTCCTCCCTCGAATGTAATGAACACACCTTTCATGCATCCCCTCTTCCACGTGCCCTCTTCCTCGCGCCCGCTTCCGCGCCCGCATGCGCGCCCGATCCGGATTAATTCGGGCGCGCATGCGGGCGCGGAAGCGGGCGCGTATTATTCTGGCAAACTTAAGCTTTCTCGGTTTCGAGGTTCTCAAGGCGCTGTACAGCAACCAGCTTGTCAGTTTCTGGCAGATTGACTAAGCGAACACCTTGCGTCGAGCGTCCCATGACGCGAACATCTTTCATCGACATGCGCAGCGTCTGGCCCACGTTGGACATCATGACCACGCTATCATTATCTGTAACAGAGATCGCACCGACAACAAGGCCGTTGCGGTCGCTTGTGATAATCGATCTTACGCCGACGCCGCCGCGATTTGTTTGGCGGAACTCATCGACTAAAGAGCGTTTGCCATATCCGTTTTCACAGACGACAAGAATCGCCTCAGTGCCATTTACCACTTCGCATGAGACCACGCCATCGTTATCTTGGCGCAGTGTCGCGCCTTTTACGCCGCGTGCAACACGACCGACCGGACGCACCTGTCCTTGATCGAAGCGAACTGCCATGCCATTCTTAGTGAAGAGCATGATCTGCTGTCCCTCAGCTGTGAGACGCGCAGCTATCACCTCATCGCCCTCGTCAATGTTGATCGCATAGACCCCTTTGCGGCGTGGCGAATTGAAGGCAGCAAGCTCTGTCTTCTTGACAACACCGTTGCGTGTCGCAAGGAGAATGTAACCTGGGTCTTCAAAGTTTCTAACGCGAAGAATGGCCGCGATCTTCTCAGTAGGCTGAATATCTTCGAGCAGGTTGATGAGCGGCTTCCCTTTAGAGCGTCTTCCCGCTTCCGGGATCTGCCATGCTTTAAGCCAGTAGCATCTTCCGAAGCTTGTGAAGATCATCAGATAATCGTGAGTCGAAGCGACATAGATATCTTTAAGTGTGTCTGCCTCTTTTTTCATCTCCATGCCGACCACACCTTGACCGCCCCTACGCTGTTCGCGGAAGGTGTCGACAGGCATGCGCTTGATGTAATCATCTTCCGAGATGGTGATGATCACGGGCTCATTGGGGATAAGATCTTCGATGTTGAATTCACCCTCTGCTGCGATCATCTTGGTACGGCGCTCAGAAGGTTGCTGCTTTTTGACTTCGAGCAGTTCTTCTTTGATGATGCCGCGCACCAGCTCTTCGTTTGCGAGTACTGCGCGGAAGTGGGCGATCTTTGCGACCAGTTCTTTATATTCGTTTTCGAGTTTTTCGCGTTCTAAGCCTGTCAGCTGGTAGAGGCGCAACTCTAACACCGCGTGTGCTTGGCGGTCGCTTAAGTTGTATGTAGCCATAAGCTCAGCTTTGGCACCATCGCGGTTTGTGCTAGCACGGATGAGCTTTACAACTGCATCGAGATGATCGAGCGCTTTTAAGTAACCTTCTAAAACGTGGGCGCGCGCTTCGGCTTTTGCAAGATCAAAGCGTGTACGTCTACGGATGACCTCGATTCGGTGATCGATCCAAGCCGCAATCATGTGCTTGACGTTCATCGTGCGTGGCAGACCCTTGTCGAGCGCCAGCATGTTGCAGCCGAATGTCACTTGAAGATCGGTGTATCTATAGAGCTGGTTGATGGTGACATCGGGGATCTCGCCGCGTTTAAGCTCGAGGACGATGCGCATGCCATCTTTGTCCGACTCGTCGCGCATATCGGAAACGCCAGGCATCGTCTTCTCGTTTACAAGAAGTGCGATCTTCTGGATCAGATCAGATTTGCCTACGTTGTAAGGGATCTCATCGACAACAAGCCTTTGTCTCTCTCCATCCATCTCTTCGATGCGGATGACGCCGCGCAAGATAACCTTGCCGCGTCCTGTGTGGAACGCCTCTTTTACACCGCGCATACCACAGATAATACCGCCCGTAGGAAAGTCGGGGCCAGGCATCACTTCCATAATCTCTTCGGTGGTCGTGGTCGGTTTCTCTAGCACGAGCATAGTTGCAGAGATGAGCTCGCCTAAGTTGTGCGGCGGGATGTTTGTCGCCATACCAACTGCAATACCTGAAGAGCCGTTAGCTAGAAGGTTGGGGAATTTTGCAGGGAAAACAGTGGGTTCTGTCTTGGTCTCATCATAGTTGGGGATAAGATCCACTGTGTCTTTTTCTAAATCTTCCATGAGCGCCATCGAAGCATGCGTGAGACGTGCCTCTGTGTAACGCATCGCAGCCGGTGGGTCTCCATCGATAGAGCCGAAGTTTCCTTGGCCATCGACCAGTTTGTAACGCATTGCCCACTCTTGAGCCATGCGCACAAGTGTTGGATAGATTACCGTCTCGCCGTGCGGATGGTAGTCACCGGAGGTGTCGCCCGAAATCTTGGCGCACTTTCTGTGTTTGGCACCGGGAGATAGATTGAGCATGCGCATCGCATAAAGAATACGTCTTTGAGAGGGCTTGAAACCATCACGCACATCGGGAAGAGCGCGCGAGATGATAACCGACATCGAATAGCGCAGGTAGCTCTCTTTAACCTCTTCTTCGACATTCCGCGGAAGTATCACTTCATCTTTCGTATAGGACATAACAACACCGTTTTAGATATCTAAGTTTTTAACTGAGAGCGCATGGTGCTCGATAAAAGCTCTGCGGGGAGGCACATCCTCACCCATCAGCATCGTAAACATGTGGTCGGCTGCAATCGCATCAGGCAGAGTCACACGGAGCAGCGTGCGGCGCGTAGGATCCATCGTGGTCTCCCAGAGCTGATCTGCGTTCATCTCACCAAGACCCTTGTAGCGCTGGATCTCGATTCCTTTGCGGCCATTCACACGCAGCAAGTCGATCGCCTCTTTTAGTGTGTGGACAGGCGTACCTTGTCCCTCATCGTCTAAAATGTCTAACTGCTTACCATCGGCAATCAAATAATCGTCGAGTGCATAATTATAGAGGGCTAGCTTCTCTTTTAAGTTGGCAAGACTTACATCTTCGAAGAGTTCGATAAAGGGGAAAGTCTTGAGTTTAAAGAGGCGCATCTCCTCTGACTGCTCTTCAACAGGAATCGCTGCGAGCGTACGTGCATGCTGCTCTTTTTGGAGCTCCTCATCCCGTTTTTTAAGCTCAAGAAACTCTTCTTCTGAATACACAAAGTGTAAATTGTCTCCGAGTTTGACTTGCGCGCGCGGCAATCGACCTGTCAGATCTTTGCTCGCTAAGAACTCTCTAAACGGAACTCCCTTTCTTTCAATAGAGGCGATTAGAGTCTCTACTTCGCGAATTAAGTCGACTAGCTGCTCCACCTGCTCTTTGGTAAGAACATCTTTGTGTCCGGCTAATTTAATGTTCACATCGCTAATGCCCAGCTTTAAGAGGTACTCGTCCATCTCTTTTTCGCTGTGTATGTAGCGGCTCACCTTTTTGCGGGTCACGCGATAGAGCGGCGGTCTTGCGATGTAGATGAAGTTGTTCTCGACAAGAGCGGGCAAGTGTCTATAGAAGAACGTGAGAAGCAGTGTACGGATGTGCGATCCGTCGACGTCAGCATCCGTCATGATGATGATCTTGTGGTAGCGCAGCTTCTCCAAGTTAAAGTTGTCGGCACCGATACCGCAGCCAAACGCCGCGATCATCGCACCTACCTCTGTGTTTTGAAGGATCTTCTCTAGACGCGCCTTTTCGACGTTTAAGATCTTACCGCGGATCGGCAGGATCGCTTGGAACCTGCGGTCCCTTCCGCCTTTGGCAGAACCACCCGCCGAATCCCCTTCCACAATGTATATCTCGCAGAGGGCAGGATCCTTTTCTTGGCAGTCTGTGAGCTTACCTGGAAGGCGTGCACTGTCGAGCGCTGTTTTACGCAGTGTTAGCTCGCGCGCTTTTTTCGCAGCTTCGCGCGCTTGCGCGGCAATAATCGCCTTTTCGCCAATGAGGCGTGCAATTTGGGGATTTTCATCTAAGTATGTGGTGAGCTCTTCGCCTACAATCTGCTGGACAACCGAACCCGCATCGCTGTTACCCAGGCGCTGCTTGGTCTGCCCCTCAAATTGAGGATTTGCAACTTTGAGCGAGATGACAGCAGTGAGACCTTCTCGCATGTCATCGCCGGCAACAGTGATCTTGTCTGTCTTTAAAAGATTGTGCGACTTGATGTAGTTGTTGAGAACGCGTGTGAGCGCCGTCGAAAAACCGGTGACGTGCGTACCACCCTGCCTTGTCGCAATATTATTGACGTAGGCATAAAGGTTCTCGGTATAAGTTTCGTTCCACTGCATCGCCACTTCAAACTCAATAGGCCCATCTGTCCCCTCTTTTTTTCCTTGAATCAAGATCGGGTTGGGGAAGAGAGGCGTTTTGTTCTCATTTAAATAGGATACGAAAGAGACGATGCCCCCTTCGTAACAGAAGACGGCGTCCGGATGCTCCATATCTCGCTCATCGCGGAAGTGGATCTTAATGCCGCGATTTAAAAAGGCGAGCTCGCGCAGACGCTTCAGTAAAATATCATATTCGAAAACAGTTACTGTGAAAATGCTGTCGTCCGGCCAGAATGAGACCTTTGTACCGTGTGTTTCTGTCTCGCCAATGACTTTTAGTTGGTGGCTTGGTTTTCCCTTAGAAAACTCCATCTCATAGATCTTGCCTCCATGACGCACCTCTACGCGCAGCCTTTTGGAAAGAGCATTTACGCAAGAGACGCCAACGCCGTGCAGACCGCCCGATACTTTGTATGTGTTCTTATCAAACTTACCGCCGGCGTGAAGAATAGTCATAACCACTTCAAGCGCGCTAACATCGCGCCCTTGCTTGGTCGACTCTTTGTCATGGCGTCCAACAGGGATACCGCGGCCGTTGTCCTCTACCGTTACAGAGTTGTCTTTATGCAAAGTGACGATGATCTCATCGCAAAAACCAGCTAAAGCTTCGTCGATACTATTGTCGACTACTTCGTAGACAAGCTGGTGTAGACCATTGGTCTGGGTGTCACCAATATACATCCCGGGGCGCTCGCGCACCGCTTGGAGACCTTCCAATACGGTGATCGAACTCGCATCATACTGTTTATCTTGTGTCATCGTCGTCATACCTTGTCTCTTTTAACCTATTCGGAAGATGATATTGTGAATACCGATTGAGGGAAATTTCTCTTTTATAACCTTTAGCAATCTCGCCTTTTCATGCTGCACTAAAAGACTATGGAGCGTCGCATTTTTCACCTTTATAGTCAGCACCCCGTCTCGGAAAGACTGAGCGCTTGTCATTTTCGCATGCTTTTCGCCAATCACCTCGGGCCATGCCGCTAAAAGCAGGTCGGGCCTCTCCTTATGAGTCCCCTGAATCCTGTCTAAAACAGCGGGCAACAGAGCGCTAATTTGCTTGCTTGTAGAAGCCGTCCCGTCGTAATTTTTAGGGGTTCGATACATGGTTAGAACTATATTTTAGCGAGCGCAAAATAGCAACATATTTACGACAGGAGAAGTGCGCTGAGGCCGATGGCGATCAAAAAATAGATTGTCATGGAGAGGAAATCGTTAAAGGCGGTGATGATGGGGCCTGAAGCAAGTGCAGGGTCGATCCCCAGGCGAGAGAAGAAGAGGGGCGAAAAGACACCTAATAAGGTGCCGGTGAGGCAGGCGCCAAAGAGGCCGATACCGACAAGGGCTCCAACAAGGGCCGGGCTATATGTCCCCTTAGTGAGGCCTAGGAAATCGAGCGCGTAGACTAAAAAGCCGCATAGGATTCCGAAGACGAAGCCGATGAGCAGGCCGATGCAGAGCTCCTTAAAGACCGCTTCCCTGCGATTACCTACCGATAGGCTGCCGGTTGCCATACTACGGACGAGGACTGTGCTGCATTGGATACCTACATTGCCCGACATCCCCGTAATTAAGGGGACAAAAAAGAGGATAAAGGTGAGCAGCCCGCCCTCATAGGCTTGAAAGGAGGACATAACGCCTACATTGATAAGTCCTGCAAAGAGGGTGACAACAAGCCAAGGGGTGCGGGCAAAAAAGCGTTTGGGCAGAGGCTCATACTGGCTAACCTTCTCGGCAGTACCGGCCATACTTGCGATCGTCTCATCTGCGATATCTTCTATAGCTTCCAGCACATCCTCATAGGTGATCACCCCGAGGAGCCTATCTGTCGCATCAACCACAGGAAGAGCTGAGATCTTGTAGCGCTCGACGATATCTACCACCTCTTCGCGGGTGGTGTCTACCTCCACCTTATGGAGAACGGGCCGCATCACCTGGCGCAAAGGGAGGTGTGGAGGGTTTACAATCAGGTTACGCGCAGGCACATATCCTTGCAGCACCCCTTCTATACTTAACACAAAGACGCGGCGGGTGAGATCTATGCCTGGATTTTCACGAATGGTTTTGGCAGCATCCCCAATCGTCACATCCATTGTGAAAGCAAAAAATTCGTTTGTCATCAGACGCCCGGCTGTATTGCGCTGATGCTTTTTAATCTCTTTGATGCGCATCGCTTTTTTAACTTCGAGCTGGTCGATAACTTTGCGGAAGCGCCTCTCTGCAATATCTTCGAGGACTTTAACTGCCTCGTCCGGGGGCATATTTTCAATAAGAGTCTTTACTTCGGCATCACTCAAATGGCGAAAAACATGAGCGCGCGTGCTGCTATCGGTGTTGATCATGAACTGGATTTTAGCTTCCAAATCGGAGAGATTCTCATAGAGTACAGGCCGGGCTTGAGGAGGAAGGCGCGGGGCTGCGTAGGCAAGGTCAATCGCAGAATGTTCCGAGGCGATTTTGGCAAGATCATGCAAAACGACGGTCGAGGTCTCTCGATGGAAGGCCGCCGCCAGCTTTTCGCTCAAAATATCATCAATGTTTTCTTCTTCTGTTTCGCTCTGCATATCTTCGAAATTTATAGCTTTCACCCAAATTTTTCAATGGTTATTTATTCGCAAAATGTTTAAATTAACTGGATTAATCAACTTTAAATTAAATTATGCGCTCACCAAAACAGATCAGAAACATCGCCATCATCGCCCACATTGACCATGGGAAAACGACCCTACTCGACAGCATGCTTAAACAGTCCAATGTCTTTAGGGATAATGAGAAGATTCCCGAACGAGTAATGGACAGCTTCGATCAAGAAAAAGAGCGTGGGATCACGATTTTTGCTAAACACACCAGCATCTTTTTTGAAGATTTCAAGATCAACATCATCGACACTCCCGGACACGCCGACTTCTCAGGAGAAGTGGAACGCGTCCTCGGTATGGTCAACTGCGTGCTTCTTCTGGTCGACGCGCAAGAAGGGCCGATGCCACAAACGCGCTTTGTACTTTCGCAGGCGCTCAAGATGGGCTTAAAGCCGGTCGTGGTCCTCAACAAGATCGACCGCCCGCATGCAGACCCTGACCGCGCACTCAACTTGACATTCGATCTCTTTGTCGAACTCGGTGCGAACGACGAACAATTAGATTTCCCGATCGTTTATGCTTCAGGCCTCTCAGGTTTTGCAGTTCTCAACCTAAAAGATCCAAGAGTGGATATGCGTCCCCTCTTCGAGCTGATCATTAAAGCTGTTCCCGCTCCTCCCGGCAGCCTAGAACTTCCCTTCCTTATGCAAGCGACCACCATTACATATGATGACTTTATCGGAAGACAGGCTTGCGGAAGAATTTTAGAAGGACAGGTTAGAAAGGGAGATGCGATTGTGAAGGTGGATAAAAATGGCCACCCAACGCAACACAAGGTCATTAGAATCGAAGGTTACCACGGCCTGAAAAAAGTCGAAATGGATGAAGCAGGCGTTGGCGACATCGTCAGTATTGCCGGAATTCCTGAGATCAATATCGGCGACACTCTTTGTGCTCCTCATGAGATAAAACAGCTTCCACCGATTACTTTGGGCGAGCCTACCCTCTCTATCGAGATCATGGTCAATAGCGGTCCTTTCGTAGGACGCGACGGAAAACATGTCACGATGAACAAGATCCGCGAAAGACTTCAGCAAGAGAGACGCGCTAACATTTCGCTTAAGATCGACGAGGTCGCTTCCAAAGAAGATTCTATTCGCATCTCAGGCCGCGGCGAGCTCCACTTAGCTGTGCTTTTAGAAACGATGCGAAGAGAGAATTATGAATTTGTCATCTCCAAACCCCAAGTAATTTTAAAAACGGTAAATGGTCAGCAAGAAGAGCCGATGGAGATCGCCCATATCGAAGTCCCTCAAGACTTCTCCGGCACCGTGATCGAAGAACTATCTAGAAGAAAGGGAGAGATGCGCGCTCTTAACACCAACGAGCATGGAATCACCTCTTTAGAATTTCTGATCCCGACACGCGGACTGATGGGCTATCGCAACGAGTTTCTCACAGTAACACGTGGTCTGGGTATCCTCACCTCCCTCTTCGAAGCCTATGGCCCTTGGAAGGGTGAGATCCCCGGAAGACAGCGCGGCGCTCTTATCTCTACCGGCTCCGGCAAAGTCACCGGCTACGCCTGCTTTAACATTCAAGAGAGGGGCTCGCTCTTCGTTGGTCCAGGCGAAGAGGTTTACGAAGGAATGGTCGTCGGCGAAAACAGCCGCGACAGCGACCTGATCGTCAACGTGACAAAAGGCAAGCAGCTCACTAACGTGCGCGCCTCTGGAAGCGATGAGAACATCATCCTTGTGCCTCCACGCACATTCACCCTCGAACAAGCGATCGACTTCATCCAAAACGATGAGCTCGTCGAAGTGACCCCCCACTTCATCCGCCTGCGCAAGCGCTTCCTCCTAGAGAACGAACGCAAGCGCAAGGGCTAACCGCCCCCCTAGTGGACGAAGTGGACAGAAGAATAGTGGACTAAGTGGACGTTGTGGACGGGGATTCTCTTCGCACTCTTCTTCTTGGCGCTGTCCACTCAGTCCACATCGTCCACTTTAGTCCACAAATCTGCGCCAGTCCACTAGGGGGTCTTAGTCCACCTTCTTCGCGCCGTTCTTTAACCTCTTGTTTTTGATTTCTATTCGCGCTATACATTTGATTTCTTAAGCAACGTGCCCGGGCACGAAAGTATAGGCAGGTACATATGCAAGAGCCGTCACGAAAAGAGATCTGGAAGATGTTCGATGCGATTGCGGGAACGTATGATCGCTCCAATCGTTTGATGACGGGTGGCATGGATCTGGTTTGGCGTAAAAAAATGGGCTCTTTTCTTCCGAAGGGAGAGTCTCTCTCTCTTCTGGATTGCGCAACAGGTACCGGCGATCAGATCATGGCACTTATGGATCGTTCCCCCAAGATCGTGCAGGCAGTCGGCATTGATCTTGCAGGCGCCATGCTCAAGATCGGCAAGGAGAAGATTGCAAAGAAGCCCTACGCTCGTGAGGTGCGTCTGCAAGAAGCAAGCGCGCTCGCTATCCCCTATCCAGATAACACCTTTGATCTTGCGACGATCTCTTTTGGTATCCGCAATGTGACCGATGTATCTCTTTGTTTAAAAGAGCTTTTGCGCGTCTTAAAACCTAATGGGCGTCTTCTGATTTTAGAGTCATCTCTGCCACAGAACCGTATCTTAAAATCTATTCATCTGCTCTACTTGCGACACATCCTTCCGCGTGTGGGCAGCTTTCTTTCGAAAAATCGCGAAGCCTACACCTATTTAAATCTAACCACTGAGTTATTTCCGTCCGGACTTGCTTTCTGCAAGAACCTCGAAGAAGCCGGCTTTAAGAATTGCAAAGCACACCCGCTGACTATGGGTGTGGTCTCGATCTACGTGGGCGACAAGTGTCCATAGATCTTATCCGCTGGCTAGAAGAGCAGCCCGACTACCCAAAAGTCTATTGGGAGAAAGAGGGGGCGAGCGCGAGATGGCAGCATCTGGTGCTAAAGAGATCTTCGAAACAATTCCCTCTATCAAGGCAAAGAGTTCAGATATCTACTTTGGAGGGATGGCTTTTTCGAAAAGTAAGAGTGATCCACTTTGGAGTGACTTTCCATCTTGCTTCTTTTTTTTGCCCAAGCATCTTCGGATTCAAAAGCCACATAAAGTTTCCAACAGGACCTATCCTGATCTTAAAAGAGAGTGCGATGCGCCCGAATTTCTAAAATGGGAAAAAGGAGTTTTAGAGGCGATTTCGAAAGTGGGTCTGGAGAAGGTTGTTCTTGCAAGAAAGAGTTCATTTAGCTTTGTCTCTCCTCTTTCGCTTCTTGCAAAGCTGCAAACAAGAGCGAATGGGGCCACGCTCTTCTACTTTCAGCTCACAAAAGAGAGCGCATTTTTAGGCGCTTCGCCCGAAATGCTCTATGAGCGCAAGGGAAGCTTGGTGACAAGCGATGCACTTGCCGGCACGCGCCCGCTCGGTAAAAAATTAGAAAAAGAGCTGGTGGGCAGTCAGAAAGAGCAGAGAGAGTTTGAATTTGTCAGAAGCTATATCCTGTCGCAGCTATCTCCTCTTTGTACTGAGGTGAATTGCGAAAAACCGGGTGTGCGCAAAACTGCAACTCTGCAGCACCTATACAGTCGACTTTCAGGGACTCTTAAGTCGGGCATCACGGATTATGATCTTCTAAAAGCGCTACATCCGACGCCTGCCGTGGCAGGAACGCCTCCGCAAACCGCTTTAGATTTTTTGCAGCGGCATGAACCTTTTAATCGTGGCTGGTATGCAGCTCCTGTCGGGTTGGATCTCAAGCGAAGAGGCGCACTTTGCTGTGGCGATCCGCTCTGCGCTGATAGCGCAAAAAAAGGTGCATCTTTTTTCTGGAACTGGCATCGTCCAAGGATCTGATCCCAAAAGAGAATGGGAAGAGTTAGAGCAGAAGATCGCACTCTTTTTATAGTGAAGTAGTGAAGAGGAAGATCGGGCGCGCACGCGGGCGCGGAAGCGGGCGCGTATTTTAAAGAAGGGTAACCGCTGAGGTCATTGTGAATAATGAAGCGTATGCGAAGTGGGTTGTTGAGCAGCTGGTTAAGCTTGGAGTTGATTATTTTTGTGTGGCGCCGGGCTCGCGCTCGACGCCGCTGACTCTGGCTATTGCAGAGAACAAGAGCGCGAAAAAGATTGTGCATTTTGATGAGCGGGGGCTGGCTTTCCATGCGCTCGGGTATGCAAAAGCGCAAAAGAGGCCCGCGGCAATCGTAGTGACATCGGGAACGGCTGTCGGCAATCTCTTTCCGGCGGTTATGGAGGCCTCGCTTGCACGGGTGCCGCTCCTTGTGCTCACTGCCGACCGGCCTCCTGAGCTGCGCGACTGCGGGGCCAACCAGGCAGCGGATCAGGCCAAGATCTTTGAAAGCTACGTGCGCTTTTTTGCAGATCTTCCTTGCCCCACACTCGAGCTTCCCGAAGAGTATATCGCAAGCACGCTTGCATACGCAGTTTTTCGTGCCAAAAATGCACCTGCCGGTCCGGTTCACCTCAACTGCATGGTGCGCGAGCCCTTTTTCACTTCTGCACCGCAAGTAGCAATGCCCACTGTCTCGCCTACGGAATACACTCTATCCGATTCTGTTCCCTCTGATGAGACTGTAAAAAATTGGGCAGATCACCTCTCCTCTCATAAAAATGGGGTGATACTGGTCGGCTCTCTTGACTCCCCTGCCCCTGCTATTTTAGAGCTGGGAGAAAAACTCAAGTGGCCAGTTCTGACAGACATTATGTCAAACCTTCGCACGCAAGAAGTAGTTCCCTATTTCCACCATCTGCTCCACAAAGCAGCCTGAGGCGATCTTGCACTTTGGCACTAGTTTCGTATCCAAAACAGTTCTAGATTGGACTGCCTCTTTGCCTCTTAAATTTTATGGACAGGTCGCTAAAGATCCGCTCCGCTTTGATCCGAAGCATAAGCTGACCCACCGCCTGGTTGCCGAGCCTACCCATTTTTGCGAAAAACTGCTTCCTCATCTTCCTGTTTCAACAGGCTGGCTTCAGGAGTGGAAAACAGAGGCAGCAGAAATTAAAGGTGTGCTGGCCGATTTCTTCTCCTCACATGCAAACTTAAGCGAACCTGGTGTTATCCGCACAATACTTGAAGATCTACCTGAAGATTGGGCTCTCTTTTTTTCCAACAGCATGCCGGTGCGCGATGCAGATCACTTTCTTTTCCCTGCGCGCAAAATAGGGCCGATCTTCGCAAACAGGGGTCTTTCCGGGATCGATGGCAACATCGCTACAGTCACAGGCATTGCACAAGGTTTAAAGCAGCCTCTGGTTGCCGTTTTAGGAGATCAAGCTTCTCTACACGATCTAAACTCGCTCGCTTTTCTAGAGAAATCTCAAACTCCTATTATTCTTCTCATCATCAACAACGGCGGAGGAGGGATCTTCTCCTTTCTGCCGGTCTCTCAAAAGAAGGAGCACTTTGAAGAGTATTTTGCAGCTGCCCACACCTTCTCCTTCGAAAAAGCAGCAGAGCTCTTTTGCATCCCCTACTTTGCTCCCAAAGAAAAAGCAGAGTGGGAGACGCTCTTCAAAAGCCAAGTCCAAAAGAGCCGCTCTTGCATCATCGAAATCCGCACGGATCGAAACGAGAACTTGAAATTACACAAAGAGATCAACGCTCTATGCTCTCGTACAAACTTAGCGGTGCGCTAGACTCCCCTGCCATTCTTTTTTTGCATGGATTTTTGGGTGCAAAAGAGGATTGGGACCCGATGATCGAAGTTTTAGAGGATCGCTTCTTTTGTCTTTCCATCGATATCCCTAAACAACTCGAAGAGATCGCAAGCTTTTTAAAAACACAGCAGCACAGTCGGTATGCACTCGTCGGTTATTCCATGGGAGGAAGGGCGGCTTTGATGCTGCAAAAGCAGTTTCCTTCTCTCTTTTCTCATCTCTTTCTTTTCTCTGCCCATCCGGGATTGAAAAGTGAAAAAGAAAAAATGGAGCGTGAACAAGAGGAAAAAAAATGGCAAGAGAAGCTCAAGAGACTTCCAATAGATGCTTTTTTGGATGAGTGGTATGCACAGCCGCTCTTTGAGTCGCTTGTAAAAAGAAGAGAGCTTTTTGAAAAGATGCGCACACGAAGAGCAAACCTAGATAAAGCCAATCTTGCTTATTTTGCTCTATCCAAACAGCCCTATTTTTCCAGCTTCGATGTGCCGACACATTTTATTTGCGGCGAAGAGGATTTGAAATATGCTGCGCTTTATCGTACACTCCCGGCGTCTATATCTGTCCAAACAGTAACCGGATGTGGACATGCAATACACCTTGAAAACCCCTCTGCATGCGCAGAAATCATCTCGGAGCACTTCTATGTTCGAAGACATTAAATATGAGACTTTCGATGGGATTGCCAAAATCACCATCAACCGTCCCCATGTGCGCAACGCGTTTAGACCGCTGACAGTCAATGAGCTCTCATCTGCTCTTAAAATGGCGCGCGATGATCTGAAGATCGGCGTCGTGATCTTAACAGGCGAAGGAAGAGATGCCTTCTGCTCGGGAGGAGACCAGAAGTGCCGCGGGCATGCTGGCTATACGGACGAAGAGGGTGTCGACAGGCTCAACGTGCTCGACTTTCAAAGAGAGATACGCAGCTGCCCAAAGCCTGTGATTGCGATGGTGGCAGGCTATGCTATCGGCGGAGGTCACGTGCTTCACCTTGTGTGCGATCTTACGATTGCAGCTGAGCACTCTATCTTCGGACAGGTCGGCCCCAAAATGGGTTCATTTGACGGGGGGTTTGGCGCAAGCTACTTGGCGCGCATCGTAGGACAAAAAAAGGCGCGTGAGATCTGGTTTTTGTGCAAAAAATACACAGCACAAGAAGCAAAAGAGATGGGTCTAGTCAACTGCGTCGTACCTTATGAAAAATTGGAAGAAACGACGATCGCCTGGTGCAAAGAGATCTTGCAGCACTCGCCTCTTGCCATTCGCTGTCTTAAAGCTGCGTTTAATGCAGACTGCGATGGGCAAGCAGGGCTTCAGGAACTTGCGGGCAATGCCACCCTGCTCTACTATATGACCGATGAGGCAAAAGAGGGACATCGCGCCTATTTAGAGAAGCGTGCACCCAACTTTGCCCAATTTCCAAAGAGGCCATAAAGAGATGCACTCAGTCAAAGTTTGGATGCAAGCGGTGCGCCCACGCACGCTTCTGGTCACACTCTCCCCGTTGCAATTGGGATTGTGGTCTCCCTCTCTTGGGGAGTGTTTGATATGTTTACCTTTCTTCTCACACTCATGACAGGTTTGAGCATCCAGATCGGCGCAAATCTTGCAAATGATTACTTCGACTTTAAAAAAGGGGTAGATACTGCCGCACGAAAAGGACCTCAGCGCGTGATGCAAGCAGGACTTGTCACTCCGAGCGCGATGAAGCGCGCTCTTCTCATTACATTTTCTATCACAGCGCTTGGTGGAACTCTTCTAGCAATAGAGACCGGTCCTCTTGTCCTCCTTCTTGCACTGGTTGCCATCTTGTTCGCCATTCTATACTCGGGAGGCCCCTATCCCCTCGCCTCGCTTGGCTTAGCAGATATCTTCGCTTTTATGACCTTTGGACCACTGGCCACTTTTTTTACCTACTATTTGCAGACACACATCTTCTCGCTCGACGCACTGCTCGCCGGGATCGGGCCGGGAGCTTTCTCCTGGGCTATTTTAACAGTTAACAATCTGCGCGACATCGACGAGGATAGAGATGCCGAAAAAAGAACACTGTGCGTTCGATTCGGAAGAGCATTTGGAAAAGCGATGTATGTCACTGCACTTGCGCTTGCAGTTCTTGTTCCATTTGTATGGATCGATAGCCGCCCCTTTCTTCCTTTAGCATCGCTCACCCTCTTTTTGGCACTGCCTCTTGCTATCCAGATCATAAAAAATGAGAAGGCGGCCGATTTAAATCCTCTTTTTCAAAAAACGGCGCAGCTTCTTTTAGTCTACACCTTTCTCTTCTCTATAGGATGGATGCTCTAATACACAAATACCGCCTCCCCTCAAAGCGCTCGGGCCTTCTCTTAGAGATTAGAAGAGAGGAAGAGAGCAGCTTTGGAGAGATCTCTCCCCTTCCGGGATGGAGTGTGGAGTCGTTTGAAGAGGCGCATACCCAACTCAAAGAGGTCCAAGAAGCGCTCATCCGCAATAAACCTCTCCCCGCTTCCCTTCTTCCTTCCGTAGCATTCGGTGTAGAAGCTGCATTGAGAGAAAAAGAGAGCGCACGTGTCCCAGTTGCTGCTTTTCTGACCGGCAGCGCCAAAGAGATAAAAGAGCGTGCCTCAAAATGTATTCATGAGGGCTTCACCCATGCGAAAGTAAAGATTGCGCATCTCGATGAGAAAGATGCGCGAGCTATTTTGCATGAGCTAAAAGGTGCGCTTCGGCTCAGAGTCGATCTCAACCGTGCTTGGCCCCTTAAAAAAGCTCTGCAATTCTTTTCCGAGTTTAACAGAGAGGATTTCGATTTTATCGAAGAGCCGGTCGACAACCCTCAAGATCTTTTGCACTTTCCGCTTCCTGTTGCAGTTGACGAGACTTTAAGAGAGGAGCCTTTGGATTTTATCCTAAAAATTCCGATGCTCAAAGCATTTGTCTTTAAGCCCACCTTGCATGGAAGCATCGAAAAAGCAAAAGCTCTCCTAAAACATAAGATCGATCTTGTCTTAAGTAGCTCGCACGAGAGCGGCATCGGCGTCGCCCATATCGCCCTTCTCAGCAAGCAGCTTGTAGAGAAGCTTCCACCTCTTGGCATCGGCACATACGACTCACAAGGAGATCTCTCTCTCAGCCCCTGCTCTATGAAAATGGCGAGCTACTAGTCAACAGTGATGCGCTTTATCCTAAACTGGAGTATCTCTATGAATATGCTCTGTCCAATTAAACAGGTAAGCCTTCATTCTCCTCAGGCAATCGCCATCCAAACAGAAGCGCTTGCCTTAAGCTACCAAGAGCTCGACTACCACGTCTCCTCCCTCACCTCTTTTTTGCGAACGCAGAAAGTAGGCGAAGGAAGCCGTGTCGCTTTTGTAGCTATTACAAGCGTCGACACGATCGCACTCTTTTTTGCCCTCTTTCGTTTAAAAGCTGTCGCTTGCCCACTCAGCTATCGTCTGCCTCCGAAAAAGCTAGGAGAGCAGATAGCGCGTCTTAATCCTCAGCTCGTTATCGAGCCCGATAAGATCCCGCTCTCTTTGGAGCTGTCCAGAGAAGAGGCCCATATAGATAGCAGCGCTCTTGCTACCCTCCTCTTTACCTCGGGAAGCAGCGGAATAGAGAAGATCGCCGGACATAGCCTGGAAAACCATTTGTCAAACGCGCGCGCTGTCATTGCTCGACTAAATTTAGAGAAGAGCGACATCTGGCACCTGGCACTCCCCCTGTTTCATGTAGGAGGATTGGCCACCCTCTTTCGCTGCTTTTTGACAGGATGCTCAGTGTCGCTCACTCCTCAAGACGCAACCATTCTTTCTTTAGTCCCGACCCAGCTCTACCGCCTTTGCAAAGAGAAGAGCACCCCTCCTCTAAAAGGAGCGATCTTGGGCGGCGCACCCCTATCTGAAACTCTATGGAAAACAGCCAAAGAGCAAGGCTTTAAACTCTTTACCACCTACGGCATGACAGAGATGAGCTCGCAGATCACGCTCGATCTTGCTCCCGAGGCCACCTCTTTCGGACTAACTTCCGGAGAGCTTCTACCTGAGCGCTTGCTCAAGATCAACGAAGATAAAAAGATCTGGGTGAAGGGAGCGCCCCTCTTTCTAGGCTACTGGAATGAAGGAAGACTTAGCCTTCCCCTCAAAGAGGATGGCTGGTTTGCAACGGGCGATCTCGGCAGATGGACTGAGAAGCAAAAGCTCTGCATCTTAGGCCGCAAAGATAACATGTTTATCTCAGGCGGCGAGAACATCCTCCCCGAAGAGATCGAAAGAGTACTCCTCTCCCTTCCCGAAATTCTAGAGGCGCGCGTCCTTCCCCAGAGCGACCCTGAATTTGGCGCAAGACCAGTCGCGTACATCGCCACAGAGAGCGGCACATTTTCAGAAGAGAGCCTTCGCGAGCGCATGCGCGAGCTACTCCCCGGCATTAAACTCCCCGTGCGCATCCTCCCCCTCTCCTCCTCTGAATCACTGCCAAAATCATGGCATTAACTAGCCATTAGGTCTCACTCTTTTGTTTTAAAAAGATTTGGGCTATATTTGCCCTCTTATGATTTTAGCAATCAAGGCTTGCTCCTTTAATCTGGGCCCAGCGAAAAATGTCGGGATAGAGAAGCGCGTTGCCCATGCTTTGCTCTATAATAAGCATAAGCCGCATGTCTACTGCTTGCAGGGAGTGGAAAATAGCGAAAGACATCTGCTTAAAACCTTAAGAGATAAGCATTTTACAGTTGCACATGTAGAAGAGAACGATGGAGAAGCATTTGACACTGCTCTTGCGCTGAGCAGTGAACGATTTACAGAGATTACAAACCACTCCTTTAAGGTTAGCGACTCTACAACAGATGTCGCGGTGGCAACTGCTACAGACCTTAAAACCGGTGAGCGTGTCGCTTTTGTATCTGCTGATCTTCCGCACACCCATCACGAAGAGATCATGCAAAAGCTCTCCACTCTTGGCTCCTGTGCCATCCAGGTAATTGGAGCGGATTTTCATGCAAGACCAGAAGGTGCGGCCGAACGTTTCGAACAATTTCAGCAAAGAGATTTTCAGCTTTTAAGGACCAACCAGTTCACCGAGAGAAATTTCATTCTAACGCGTACCGCTGCCCAAGAGCCATCCGAGGAAAGTGAGGGTATCTGTGCTTATCTGCTCCAGATAATCTGCTCGATTTGGGAGGCGATTAAATCTCTTTTTTGCAGCAAAATGGAGTACACCTCCAAAGTCGCTTATGCCCATAGTTGGCATGTCAATAAAGAAGATACCGATCAGGTCCCGGCGGTCGCCCACCTTAAGTACCATTTAGCCGAAGAGTCCAAGATCTGCCGTCTCTGGCACACATGTTTTAGCTGCTGCCCTTCTTAAGTCTATTACCCACACAGCCAACGGAAGAGAGCTTTTGCGCTGCCTACAAGGCATGACCATGCGTTCCAAACCATCTCGGTTATCTGCTCGCAAAAGGTGGGCTCTATCGCTTCTGCTGCTTTAATTTCGGGATTGTCGCGAATTACAGGGATATCCGACTCTTTGAGAGCTTTTGGTACGGCTTTGAGAGGATTCTCCTCAAGCGTTAACTGTTCCAGCTGTCTCAAATGAGCCATTTCTGCAGGAAGCGTGGTGAGCCGATTCCCATCCAGTTCAAGCTCTTTAAGCTGAGTTAAAGATCCAATTGCAGGAGAGATACTAGCTGTAGCTCGTTGTTGTCCAAATAAAGTTCTGTTAGGTTGCTCAGGGTGTAAACCAGATCTGGAACTACAACAAACGCGTTGCCGGATAAAGAGAGGTACTCAAGCTTGGTCAGCTTGCACATATCGGCAGGAAGTGCTGAGAGAGAATTAATTCTGAGACAAAGCCGTTCAAGTGATCTTAAGCGGGTGAAAGACTCGGGAATAGTAACAAGTTTATTGTCAGACAGGTAGAGTTCAGTCAATGACTCAAAAAGAGTGATCTCTTCTGGAACGAGAGTTAGATTCACAATCCTAACATCAAGCTTGGTCATTTTACTTAACTTGGCCGTATTTACACTAATCCAGTTGCGCACCTCTTTTGCTTTTTCTGCCCACTCCTCATTCTCCTCATCCCATTTACTTTCCAGACCATCTAGAAAAGGAATTATCGTCTCTTGACAATCACCTTTAAACAGCCACACCAAAGAGTCATCCTTCTCTCGCGCGATCGAGCGGGCAAGCTCAGCAAGTCTAGCAGGCTGCAAAGAACATGTGGGTTTTGGTAAAGCTTCAAGATACTTCACTCCTTCTCCAATTGCTCGGATCTCATTTACAAGGCGCTCGAAGAGCGCACGCACCTTGGCCGCGCTTTCGGGAAGAGCCTCGAGCTTTTCTGCATAAGGCCTAACGCGTGGGAGCTTTAAATACTCGTTCCAAAAGGCGGGATAGAGGCTTTGGGAGGCGATCTTTTTGCAAGCTCTTGAAGCTTGTGCAAACGGATGCACCTGTTCCAAGAAGAGCGCCACGTGACCCCACGTGTTGCGTGTTAAGCTTGTCTCAATGCACATGAGATGAGCCCTCTTAACCAGTTAATGAGGGCGTTGTCGGTAAGCCAGGACCATGCACTCCAGAAAAACTCGCATATCTGCTCGCAAAGGGTGGGCTCTATCGCTTCTGCTGCTTTAATTTCGGGATTGTCGCGAATTACAGGGATATCCGACTCCTTGAGCGCTCTTGGCACTGCCTTGAGAGGGTTCTTTTGCAGATTAAGGTGGGTCAAATGATCTAAGCGGTTCAATTCGCCGGGCAGCGTAGTCAGCTGATTGCACTCCAACATGAGGGTGGGTAGATTAGACAACATGCCGATTTCGCGAGGAATTTCGGCAAGGTTGTTTCCACCAAGATTTAGCACCTCTAAGTTGGACAATTTACCGAGTTCTTTAGGAATGGCTGTGAGTAGATTGTTTTTAATAATAAGGCTCCGCAGGGACACAAGCTCGCCTATTTGAGATGGCACGCTTCTCAATTTACAGTCCCAGATAACGAGTTGCTCCAGCTGCTTCAATTGGAATAAGGCAGGGGGAATGCTAACCAGATTATGACCTCTAAGCCAAAGTGTTTTTAGTGCAACAAAGAAGGCGATCTCCCTAGGAATAGCAGTTAAAGGGTAGTTGATAACACCATCATATTGCCAACGGAAACTTGTAACCTTGCAAAGCTCCTGGGGATTTTTGCTCATCCAATCTCGGATGGGGTTTGCTGGAGCATCTACTTAGCAACCCAGCTAAAAAAGTGGCGGCGGCAGGCAATTCAATCGCAATTCTTTTAAAGGCATCATCGAGGTTGTTATCCCTATTGCCTCTGTTTATTAGCGCAAGACTATTCAATTTACTAGGGTGTAGAGAGCGTGGTCTGTGAAATCCGTCTAAAATCGCCTCGCCTCCGCCTCTCGCTTTCATCTCTTCGACAATCCTTAGGTAGACTGTGCGCACTTTTTCAACGGCGCTAAGATCCTCGCCCAGATTATCAGTAAAAAACCTAACGTGCCCCAGTTTCATGTAGGCATTGAAGAAGGCGGGATAGAAGCTATCCTCTGCAATCTTCTTACATGTTTTTGAAGATTGTGCAAAAGGATGTAGCTGCTCTAAAAAGAGCGCTATGCTTCCCCATGCATTTTTGTTTAATTCTGAAATCGACATGCCGAATAGTCTACATGATTACGGCTTAAAATTCGAGATTAGTAAAATGTTTACTTACCAATGCCTTGCAGGAGGGAGTGGAGCTCTTCGGGAATGGGGATCGACTTGAGAGTTTCTTTGGAGACTGTCACGTGGACAAGAGAGACGTTGCCGACCTCCTCTTTGCCTTTTTGGAAGCGGTAGCTGATCGTAAAAGAGGAGGTTCCAAGTCGCTCGAGCTTGGGGAAAATTTCTAGGTTGTCCCCTACGCGCAAAGGGGCCATGTAGTCGGCTTCTGCATGGGCGATCGGCATGAGAAAGTGTGTGGTTTGTATGATTTTTCCGAGGGGAAGGCCGGCACTTTTCAAATATGCTTCAAAGGCCTCAAGTGCCATCTTGAACTGCTCGGCAAAGAAGAGAACGCCCGTTGCATCGGTATCTCTTAAGTGCACGCTCGTTTTATAGCTGAACATGTTTTGTAGATTAGCTCCCTTCCAGCCCGCAATGCAAGAAAAGACTTCTCTCATAAGAGGGCGCTTAACGGACGAAAACGGACAAGTAAGAAAAACGGACTAAAATGGACGTAAAACGGACAAGCGCCAAAAAAGAAACTTAAGTTAGTTCTCTTGGGCCCCGTCCGTTCGTGTCCGTTTCACGTCCATTTTAGTCCGTTGTCTTTTGTCCTTTCCGTCCGTTGGGGCCCTGTCCATTAAAAGAAATTTAAATTTTTAATTAACTTTTGAGGTTGGATATAAACCTTAAAACATTCAAATTTAAAAGAGTAAGCTTTTACACAAAATTAATATTTCGGGTTTATGGGCCATTCAACGAAGGATGCCTAATTGTAGAAAAAAAAGCGGTTACCTATAATCCCGAGCTTTACCTTCACCTTGGAAATCGTGCAAATGGATTTACACCAGCTGTCCGAAACTTCTGACCCCTCTCTTTTTTCTGACGCACGTTGTGCAGAGGCCTCTCTTTTGCTTTTGCAAGGCGAAAAAGCACTTTTATCCGGAGATCTCTCCCCTGCTGTAGAGCTGTTCTGCAAAGTGGTCGAACTCGATCCGTGCAACGCGCGTATCTATCTGCGTCAGGGTCTTGCGCTTTTTGAATATGGGAGTGAAGAGGGCAAGGAGAAGACTCTTCTTGCAGCGAGCAAAAAGTTCAAGTTTGCTATCCAGCACGATCCTCAGCTGGTTGAAGCGTGGCACGCTTGGGGCAACACCCTCTTTCTTCTGGGTAAGACCTACCGGGAACACCACTATTTCCAAGATGCCGAAGATAAGTATAGAAATGCGCTCACAGCTATCCAAGATCAGCCCTACGAATCGCTCGCGGAGCTCTTTTGGGACTACGGCACAGCCTGGATTAAACTTGCCGAGCACTCTCAAGAGGCGATCGACTGGCAATTTGCTCTGAACGCCTTTCAAAAGGCGAGCGCACACCAGACGGAGCTTCCTGCTGAGTTTTGGGTCGACTTTGGCTATGCCACACACGCTCTTGCAGAAAAGATCAGCGACATACGCCTCAATGTGAAGGCGGTAAGCTGCTTTAAGCACGCTGTATCGATCAATTTTAGTTCTTACGAAGGGTGGAGCAACTTAGCAAAAACGATGCAGGCTCTTTACAACCAGACCCACGATGAGGATCATTTTTCTCAGGCAAATGAGTGTTTTGCCTCAAGCGCTCAGCTAAAACCTCAAGAGATCTCTCTTTGGCTCGATTGGGCCCAATTTTTATTAGATTCAGGAAAACGCAATCAGGATATTAAACGCCTGCGCTCTAGCATTGAAAAGTGCCACCGCGTTTACGCGATCGATCCAGATCTTCCCTTAGCTCTTGCGATCTGGGCAGAAGCTCTTGCTCTTTTAGGCGAGATCACCGACCGTTTGGATCTGATTTACGAAGCGCAAAATAAGATCTCTGAAGCGCGCGAACTCGATGAGGAGTCGTGTGACATCTGCTACTCCTATGGGATGTGTTTAACCTCTTTTGCAAACTACTTTGGCGACTATGATCACTACTACCAGGCTATTGAACAGTTCCAGCATGGGCTTTCGATTGACCGCACCTCGACACGCCTCTGGCATGCGCTTGGTAAAACCTATGCAAGCGTGGGCGATTTGGAGAACGATACTGAAGCACTCGAATTATCCTTGCGCTTCTTCACAAAAGCGATCGACTTAAACCCCTCTAGCCAGATTCATTTCGACCATGCGCTCGTCCTTTTTAACCTCGGCGATATTGCGCATGAAAAGAGATGGATCGAGCTCTCTGTAGCCGAATTTGAGATGGCGCTCTCGATGCAAAAAAATGCGATCTATCTGCATCCTGATTGGTTATTCCATTACGCTTGCGCTCTCGATAAAATGGGCGACATCGAAGAGGAGGAGCCCTTCTATACGCGTGCCATTGAGATCTTCTCCCATGTACTGATGATCGATCCAGATTTCCCTTATGTGCAACACCATCTGGCTTTAGCTCTTTCTCATTTGGGTGAGCTTTTAGGAGACATCGAACAGTTTAGGCGTGCAGTCCACTACTTTAGGCTAGCTGCCAAACACGATGAGGAAAATGATCAGATCCTGTTAGATTTTGCAATCGCTCTAGTCAACATCGGCGAACGCACACGCGATAAAACGGAAGCAGAGCAGCTCTATCAAGAAGCAGAGCATAAGCTGACACAGTCGGCACGTCTCGGAAATGCCCAGGCTTTTTATCAACTAGGCGGCCTCTACTCCATTTTGTGCCAGAACGAGAAAGCGATGCGCTTTTTAGAAAAAGCGGAGGAGTTTGAATCGCTCCCTCCCATTGAAGAGCTCCTCTCCGACGAGTGGCTCGACGGCGTACGTTCAACGAGTGAGTTCCACACCTTCCTTTCCAAACTCGAAAAAAAGCCTACCCGATCTTGATTGCCTTTTGTTAAGATCAGCACTTGATATACATTTAGGATAAATTTTTATATGGATAAGCGTTCACTTCTTTTTGTTTTTGCACTCACTGTCTGCCTCTTCTTTGTACACCACTGGTTTAGCTCTCAAGATGAAGAGCGTGCAAGACAAAGAGCTGCCACCCAAGTCCAGCAAATTAGCGAGGGTGATAAGAAGAGACAAAAAGATATTGAAGCGCGTACCGCTCCTCTCACCACTCTTCCTCTTGCCAAGCTCTATTCCGATTCGAACGGGAGCACGCTTGAGACACTCGCTGTTCACGTAGAGGATCAGTATCTCGCTCTTTCTTGGAACTCTAACCCTCCGGAGACGCTTTACGCCGAACAGAACAAAAAATATGTGCCGCTTAAACTACGCGTAAGCACAAGTAAAGAAAACACGCCTATCCTCTATGGCGCTTCCGAATCTAAGCTTAAAATCGCCTCTAAATCGTTAGAGGGGCGCTTCGACTTACAAATCCTCACCTTTTCCGATGATAATTCTCAAGCGCATGTGACGCTGGGTGAGAGCGAAAGCGACCAGATCTTTGTTCCGATGAACAAACCATCCGATTTCGGAATCGCGCTATATAAGATCGGTAGCGAATACCTCCCTTACGCGATCTATGACCCCTCCTCTGCTAAACTCAAGCTTATTGCCGAATACCCCTATTTTGGTTCTATCGTACAAGCAGCCTCTGTCACCTATCTCCCTCCGGACCTAGGAAAAAATGAGGCCTTTTATGTGCTAGAAAATGGCTACCAGCAGATCGTCTTCTCCTCTATCGGCGGCTCTATTACAGAGATCAACCTCCCTTTCCGCAATGCCGAGCATCCGGATAGCGTTGTCCGCGAGATCGGGTTTGATCGCACCTTAAAAGATAAATATCCGCAAAACGCCTACTTTCCTCAAACAACGTATGCAGCAGCAGAAGATGGATCGATTAAAGAAGTAGATACGCGCACATTAGGCGGCTACTACCCCCTTCTCCGCCGCAACATAGTTGGCCCGGGAGGACGCTTTTCAATCGCCATCCCTGCACGCTACTCTGCATTTAACATCGTTTCGCAAGATCCAGCTCTTTGCCACTCTCTCTTATAAGTTGGTGCGCTTAGAAAAGAATCTCATCGAATTTGAAGGAAGAGCAAATAATAAACGCATCATCAAACGCTTCTCCTTCCCAGAAAATCCCCAAAAAGCCCCCTACGTCATCAATCTTTTAGTGAAAGTAGAGGGTGATGCAAAAGATCTTTGGCTGACCTCCGGCGTGCCAGAAGTTGAGTTGATATCAGACAGCTTTTCTCCGATTTTACAATACCGCTACATGCGCAACCAGAAGGGGGCGCAAAAGGGTGTGTTCGAGCAGATCGACCTGCCAAAGACAACACTTAACTTCCCTTCTGTCTCTCCCGATTGGGTCTGTAACTCCAACGGCTTTTTTGGGCTGATTCTCGATCCGATTTCTGAGATTGGCACAGGCTTTAGAGCCAACCGCGTTCCGGGTGAATTTGATCCGACACGGCTTATTTTGATCGATGCCGAGTACCAGCTCTATCCGATCGCCAAGTATCCGGGCTATGAGCTAGAGGTGCCTCTTACAAACGCACCCCAAGGAATGGAGTTTCGTATCTATGCGGGGCCACTCACAAGCCGCATCTTAAAGATTGTCGACGCTACCTATTCCGACCCCAAAACCGGATACTATCCCGACTATACGGAGACACAGAGCTCGCACGGCTGGTTTTCCTTTATCTCCGAGCCCTTTGCGCAATTCCTCTTTATCCTGATGAAATTCTTCTATTTTACCACACACTCTTGGGGCCTTTCGATCATTCTTCTGACGGTCGCTCTTAGAGTGATGCTCTATCCGTTAAACGCCTGGTCGATCAAATCGACGAGCAAGATGCAAGAGATCGCACCGCTTGTCTCTGCCATCCAAGCCAAGAACAAGAAGGATCCCAAGCGTGCTCAGGCCGATATTGTCGCCCTCTATCGCGAAAAAGGGGTGAACCCCTTTTCGGGCTGCTTCCCCATTCTGATCCAGCTCCCCTTCTTGATCGGTATGTTTGATCTACTCAAGTCTACTTTTGAGCTAAGAGGCGCCCCCTTCATCCCCTACTGGATCGAGAACCTCACCGCCCCCGATGTTCTGTTTAGCTGGCACTACCCGATAATCTTCTTTGGCTCCGACTTGCATCTCCTCCCCTTCATTATCGGCTTTGTGATGTTCTTCCAGCAGAAGTTTAGCTCGCCTCTTCCCAAGGACAAAGCTCTTTGGACAGACCAGCAGAAGCAGCAGAAGTTCATGGGCAATATCATGGTGATCGTCTTTACGGTGATGTTCTACCACTTCCCCTCCGGCCTAAACCTATACTGGCTGTTCTCCATGGTACTAGGCATCCTACAACAATGGTTCATGACCAAAAGAAGGGCACAAGCAGCTGTGCAAAAATGAAGTATAAATTATGAGAGCTAAAAGTGGGCAACCCATGCATATGTCGGGGGACGGGCGATACTCGTCCCGCCCCCCTGCTAGCCCCCTTGCGCCTCACCTCGCGTTGCCAAATCGCGTGCTCGTCGGAGGGTTGTGTACAACACGAACCCCCGCGCGCTTCGCGCTCTCCTGCGGCAGCGATTTTGCTGTGCGATCTGAGTCGATTGGCTGCTCGCGCGCTCCTTCCCCAAAGCTATCGCTTCGGGTCCCCTTCCGCGTCGTGTCGCAGAGCCTATCAATGCTTGGATACACTCTTATGTGGAGTGCGGTGACTTGTCACCGCTTTTCTCCACCGGGACTTGTCACGGTGTTCTTCAAGAGCAGCGACAAGTCGCTGTCTAACAAAGCGGCGACAAGTCGCCGCACTCCATACAAGAAGGATACACTCTTTAAGTATGGCTCTGCGAGCCGACATGGAAGGGGCCCCGCGACGAAGGAGTGGGGAGGGAATGCGCCGAGCAGCCCTTCGACTCAGATCGCACAGCAAAATCGCACCGCAGGAGAGCGCGAAGCGCGTGGGGGTTCGTGTTGTACACAACCCTCCGACGAGGCGCGATTTGGCAGACAAATGTGCCCGATGGCACATTTGATGTGCAAAGCAGTAGGGAATGCCCATGCTCAGTGCTGTATCGGGCTTGCGAAAGCGGGACACGCACACGCAGTGGCTTGTCCCCGACATGTGTATTGGAAGCCAATTCATAATCAACATTATACCACCTCATTCTAATTATTAGTATGTTAGCTTGGGAAAATTTTCTTAGTTTAAAGGAGGGGGAGCTTGGTAAGGCGGTTGTTGGGCGGTGGCTTAGACCCTTGCGGATTCTGGATTTTGATGCTTGTAACTTGTACTTGGAGGCGCAGGATAGCTTTCAAGCTAACTGGTTCGAAGAGCAGATCCGTCCCAAGCTAAAGCAGCAGCTTAAAAACAACAATGGGCGCGAGATACAGGTCTATCTCGTTGTTAAAGCTGAAGAAAAAGATGCGCGCCCTAAAAAAGAGAAGAAGGGCAAACCAACCTATCGCCCGGAGCTCACCCTCTCATCCGACAGCTTGGATCCCGATGCGACACTCGGCGATTTTGTAGTCACCCACTCTAACGACCTTCTCAAGAGCTTTCTTACCGAGTTTACAGCATCGCCTCCCAAGATTGCTCTTGGCAGCTTCAACCCTCTATTTTTTTATGGCCCGAGCGGCGCAGGAAAGAGTCATCTTTTAATGGGGCTTGCGCACTGTTTAAAAGAGCGTGGTCTTTCTGTCTTCTACATCCGTGCTGAGACCTTCACGGAACACGTGGTGCGGGCAATACGCATCGGAGCGATGCAGGAGTTTAGAAAGGCGTACCGCCATATCGACGTGCTCATAATCGACGATGTGCATCTCTTTGCGCGCAAATGGGCGACGCAAGAGGAGCTCTTCCATACTTTCAACACTCTGCATACGGCAGGACGCCAGATTATCTTGAGCGCTAATGCACCTCCTCATCTGCTCACAGAGATCGAACCGCGACTGATCAGCCGCTTTGAATGGGGGATCCTGCTTCGGACGGAAAAACTCGAGCCCGCTGAAGTCAAAGAGCTCTTCCAAAAGCGTATGAGCAGTTACGGCCTTCCTTTGACAGAGGAGCTATTAAGTTTTCTCTTCTCCACATTCTCGCAGCCCAAATCGATTAGCCGCGCTCTTCATACTCTATTACTTCGCTCTCACTCTAAAAAGACAAGCACGCTCGATTTAAATCTGGTCAAAAGCTACCTCGCTCCCCTCATCGAAGAGGAGAAGGAAAACGTACTTAGCCCCACCAAAATTGTGCGAGCCGTTGCAGATTTTTATGGGATGCGCACAGATGATATCTTGGGAAAATCGCAAAGCCGCGACTGCGCCATGCCGCGTCAGATGGCGATGTATATCTGTCGCTTGCAGCTAGACCTTCCTTTTCTTAAGATAGGCTCTTTTTTTGAACGCGACCATTCGACCGTGATGTCTAGTATCCGCCAGATTCAGAAAAAATTAGATGAAGGGGATGGAGAAGTTTGCTCTGCGAAAACAACAATTCTGCATAAGCTAGAATAATTACGCGCCCGCTTCCGCGCCCGCATGCGCGCCCGATCCGGATTAATTCGGGCGCGCATGCGGGCGCGGAAGCGGGCGCGATAAAGAAGGGTTAGATCTTAAAGATTAGATCTTGATGAATCGCTCGCCGGGCTTGGTAGGAGGAAGAGGAGATTTTTTCTTGTCTCCATCTTTGCGCTCTTCTTCGCGTCCTTCGAGGATATCTTTTGCTTTCTTTCTCCACTTCTCTACGGCTTCAACAAAAAGTGGTGCAAAGCGTCTGAGCGCGTTAGGATCCGCTCCAATGCCCATTTCTAAAACGCAGTGCATGAGGATAAGCTCTTCCGGAACTGCAACGCCAATGCCGCCGCCGGCCATCTGGCCGCCGAGCATAGAGCCTTCTAATAGAGATTCGTAAAGGCGCAGGCGGATCTTATCATCTTTAGGAAGTCCGTCTAGGATAGGGGAATAGAGATAGAGGCGGTCGGAATTAGGCTCGTAGGTCAAGTGCAAAGAAAAGGTGTTGTCGATTCCTAAAATACAAGTGTGGTTCTCATCAAAAGCCAATCCTTCGAGATTGAGCTCCTTGCCAAATTCCTTTAGATTGGCCTTGGCATTTTCAAGTGACATGGATCTCTCCTCCTTAAATGTAAATGCAATTATCTTTAACAGCGTGAGTTTCCCAAGAAGGCTTAAAATTCGCAACAAAAATATCAAATTTATGTTAGGAAAGAGAAAATAAGCATACTTCATAGGAATTTTTTACGTGCCAACATATGAGACCCAGAAAGGATCCCCATCTCCTTTAGGCACTTCCCAAAAAGGCGGGGGCGTCAACTTTGCCCTTTACTCGGAGCATGCCACAAAGGTCACCCTCTGCCTTTTTAAAGAGGAGGAGCACGAACCCTTTGTAGAGATCGACTTAAATAAAACCGAAAAGGTGTGGCACATCCTCGTCTTAAACCTCCCCGAAAAGATCGACTATGGCTACAGAATCGATGGCCCAAAGACGCCGGGTCAGATGTTTAATCCCGGCATCATCGTCTCAGACCCATATGCACGTGCCCTCAGCACCTGTCACAAGTGGGGCGAAGGGTATAATCTGGCCCATCCACCTCCCCCTCGTGGACGCCTGGTCTTTGACAAGCCGTTCGACTGGGAGGGTGTGAAGCACCCACGTATACCCATGGAAAAGATGATCATCTACGAGATGCATGTGCGCGGCTTTACTTTCGATTCGTCGAGCCATGCGCACCATCCCGGAAGCTTCTTAGGGGTAATCGAAAAGATCCCTTATTTAAAAGAGCTAGGCGTAAACGTGGTTGAACTCCTACCGATCTTCGAATTCAATGAGTGTGAAAACCCAAGAAAAAACCCCCTCACGCAAGAGCCCCTCTCCAACTTCTGGGGCTACTCGACAGTCAATTTTTTCTGTCCTATGAACAGGTATGCGACAGAGGCCGGATGGTCGCAAGCAGCGTTAGAATTTAAACAGATGGTGAAAGAGCTGCATAGAAACGGAATCGAAGTGATTCTCGATGTCGTCTACAACCACACCGCCGAAGGAAATGAAAATGGCCCCTACTTCTCCTTCCGGGGCATTGACAATGCTAACTACTACATCCTAACACCCGATTTTCATTACGCAAATTACACCGGCTGCGGCAATACTTTTAACTGCAACCATCCCGTAACAAGAGAGCTTATCTTAGACTCCTTGCGCTACTGGGCAAGCGAGATGGGTGTCGATGGCTTTCGCTTTGATCTCGCCTCAATCTTCACACGCGATCCAACAGGGGCGCCCATCCCCAATCCTCCTGTCATTGTTACAATTAATTCCGATCCCATTTTAAAAGAGAGCAAACTAATAGCAGAAGCCTGGGATGCCGCCGGACTCTATCAGGTTGGCTCCTTTCCGGGAGAGGGAAGGTGGGCAGAGTGGAACGGCGTCTATCGCGATGCTGTGCGAAGGTTTATCAAAGGCACTATGGGAGAATCAGGAAATTTTGCAAACGCGCTTTGCGGCTCACAAAATTTATATGGAAAAGATAGAAACCCCTACCACAGCATCAACTTTGTCACTGCGCATGATGGCTACACATTGAGAGATCTTGTGAGCTACCAGGAGAAACACAACGAGTCCAATGGAGAAAACAACTCGGATGGCGCGAACAATAACGAAAGCTGGAACTGTGGGCAAGAGGGAGAGACAAAAAAGCAGGAGATCCTTCAGCTTCGAGCTCGCCAGATGCGCAACTTCTACACAGCACTCCTCTTGTCGCTCGGAACACCCATGCTATTTATGGGCGATGAGTATGGCCACACCCGCTTTGGCAATAATAACGGCTGGTGCCATGATGACAAATTAAACTGGTTTCTGTGGGATGAGCTAAAAAAACACAAAGAGTTTTTCCGTTTCGTCTCACAGCTTATCCACTTTAGGAGAAAAGAGACCCTGCTACATCGCATCGAATTCCTCACAAATGAGGATATCGACTGGCATGGGCATATGCCTTTTAAAGCCAACTGGGACCACCTTTCGCGCTTTGTCGCCTATACCCTAAAAGGACCGAAATACTCCCTCTATATCGCTTTTAACGCCGATTACCAGCCCGTTCATATAACCCTGCCCCCACCCCCCGCCCACCAGAACTGGTACCGTGTCCTAGACACCTCCCTACCCTCCCCCCTCGATTTTGTCGAAAACCCCTCCTCCCAGCCCAATTTAAAATATATTTATAACATGCCCTCCTACTCCGCAATCGTCGCAAAATCATTCTAAAATTTTTAATATTATTTGAAACAATATACTAATTGTTTTTCTTGTTACTTACTTAAATATTTAGTAAAATTGCTGGCATGACAAATAAAATTAACAGTTTAGCTAACCCGCTAAAAAATAGCATTTTCTCCTTTGTTCCTGACACGCAATCGGCTTTAGCCTGTGTCAGCAAGGCATTTAACAGCTGTGTAAAACCTACCTTGATAAAGGAGTGGGGAAAGGCGCAGGGAGAAAAACTGCTCGCAAGACAAAGAGAGATCTCTCCCAATCAGCCCACTGACGTCACCATCTCTCGCTGCTTCCAAGCCTTAAGAACCAAGCAAAATGAACTCGTAAATCAAGCCAAAGATATAGGCTGCTCCTCTGCTGGCGAACGAGAAGCTGCGATCAAACAAAAATACGGCACCGCCTTCCCCATGACCCGGTTCATGGAAGTGGAAAAACTCTTAGAAGATTCAGAGCATGAAGTTGCTCAGAACTACGAAGCTCTCTGGTTTGGAAGACCAACACCCGGAGCTGCACCTCTTCCAAACACAGGAATCTTTGCTGCTCTTACAGCATTGAATATCGCTCCGCCTCTTCTTCAAGACGCAAACGAGATACGCGCATGGCTTAATGATGAGGCAAACCGCGGCACTTTAGAACAGATTACAAGTTTATATGTGCATAGCTTAAATATGACCAAGCTTCCCAAAGAGATCGCCAAGTTGACCAATTTAACCATTCTTTTTGTGAGCAACAACGACCTTAAAGATCTTCCGACCGAGATAACCCAGCTTCGCTCTTTGATCTATTTAGATCTGATGAACAACCAGTTCACCAAGATACCCGAGATGCCCAAGCCTGCTACTATCGTCAACATCGCCCTTAATCCAATCAAAAAGATCTCAGAAGCAGACTACAAAAGATGGAACAGTGTACTCAACACAATCCTCCCTTTCGATATCCTCTATGCAAACTTTGAGTTAGAAGAGTTTCCGCTGGCCATACTCGTGCGCGAAATCTGCAAACTCCCCGCTTACATCTATGGCGCGCTCTTGCTTGTGACCAGCTTGCTTGTACACTCTTTTCTTATCGATCTCCTCCTTGCTCCAATACTCCCCAACTTTCTCGTAGAGACGATGACAGGCCTTCTTTTCCTCGCAACCCTTATACTCACGATGCCCATTGTCGCTTGGGGGATCCTGTCCGCTTACCTCTTCACCCCAATCCTCCTCCCGATTATCCAGCTCTTTGGCTATAAACCGATGGTTCAGGTGAACCTCGGTGAACTAGTCTAACCCTTCTTAATTACGTGCCCGCTTCCGCGCCCGCATGCGCGCCCGAGTTAATCCGGATTAATCCGGATCGGGCGCGCATGCGGGCGCGGAAGCGGGCGCGTAAAGAAGAACAAGAAACATCACTCTAAAATCTTTAATATCAAACAAAACATCATGTAAATTGTTTTTCTTGTTAATTTGTCTAATATTTAGCATAATTTTCACACTTATTTAGAGGAAAAGTATGACAAGCAAAATTGAAAGCTTAACCAACCCACTTAAAAATAGCATTTTATCCTTTGCTCCTGAGCAGCAAGGTGTCGCAGCATGCCTCAGCAAAACATTTCAGAGCTGCGTAAGACCTGCGATGGTAAGAGAGTGGGAAAAGGCGCAGGGAGAAACATTGTTAGGCAGGCAAAGAGAGATCTCTCCCAACCCGCCAACAGACGCTACCATCTCTCGCTGCTTTCAAGAGTTAAGAGCCAAGCAAAATGGTCTCGTCAACATAGACAAAGCTATAGGTGGTTCCTCTGCTGCCGAAAGGCAAGCCGCGATCAATCAAAAGTATGGCACAGCGTTTCCCATGACCCGATTCATCGAAGTGGAAGAGCTGTTAGTAGATTCCAACCGTGAAATGACGCACAACTACGAAGCCTTCTGGTTTGGAAGACCTGCACCCGGCGCTCCTCCTGTTCCCAATACCGGTATCGTTATTGCTCTTGCCGCACTCAACATAGTTCCTCCCGTTCTTCACAACGCACAAGAGATACGCGCCTGGCTCAACGATGATGCAAACAAAAACACACTCGAGCAGATCAAGAGTTTAAATTTAGACAATTTGAAGATGACCAAGGTTCCCAAAGAGATCGGTAAGTTCACTGAACTTTGTAGTCTTGATTTGAGCAACAACCATCTGAAAGATCTCCCCTCTGAGATCACTCAGCTGCGCTCTCTATTCTATTTAAATCTAATGAGAAACCAGTTTACGAAAATCCCGGATGTGAGCAAGCCTGCTTGGATCGTCAACATCGCTCTTAATCCAATTAAGAAGATCTCAGAAGCAGACTATAACCGCTGGAACACTATACTCAACGCCATACTTCCCTTCGACATTCTCTACATCAACTTCGATCTGGTGGAGTTCCCGCTGGCAATACTCGTGCGCGAGATCTGCAAACTGCCCGCCTACATTTATGGCGCTCTCTTGCTCGGAACAAGCCTCCTCTTGCATTATTATGTTTTAGGCGCTCTATTGTCTCCCATACTCCCCAACTTCCTCTTCGACACACTAGACGGTCTTTTACTACTTACCAGCCTTATACTGGCTCTTCCTATTATCGCATGGGGAATCTTGTCAGCCTATCTCTTTACCCCCATCCTACTCCCGATTTTTCAGCTCTTTGGGTGCAGGTTTACGATGCAAGTGACGCGCGGCTAGCTTGGATAATTTTCTCTCCTATACGTGCCCGCTTCCGCGCCCGCATGCGCGCCCGAGTTAATCCGGATTAATCCGGATCGGGCGCGCATGCGGGCGCGGAAGCGGGCGCGTAAAGAAGAACGTGCGCGTGGACGAGCTTGCATAAAGAAGGGATCTTCTGTTATGGTGTGGACAATCCTGTAGGAGGTCTACCCATGTCGCGTTTTGCTTTTGCCCCCTTATTTTGTCTTTCAATGGCTCTTCTTGCTTGCGGCTGCAACAAAGATAAAAATCAAGATAGCGCTCAGCTCTATCAATCACAGAGCAAGCCTGCTGTCGCCATCATCCCGCTCATCGATAGGACTAGCAACCCCGACATCACTTGGAGCCTATCTGAAGAGTTGACCACAGGATTGCGCAGACAACTGCAGCAGCGCGATAAGGTCTATCTTCTCTCCGAACAAAAGGTGCATGCGCTCACTAAAAACTTAAAAGAATCTTACGACCCCTTCGGCATCGATATCTCTTGGGCTAAGCAGGTATTTGCAAAAGAGCAGTTTGTCGTCTTTTTGGAGCTTTTAGAACACGAAGAGGTTGCCACATACAAGACAACCAAAAACAATACACAAGTCGCGCCTGCAGATCTCAATATGAGCATACGCATACGCATTCTGGACCTTCGTTCCAACCGTCCTCAGATCGTCCTTCAAGAGATCGTGCACGACAGCCACCATCTGCCTAAGCAGTTCACCAAAGGTAATTTTGATCAGCTAGCCTGGGGTAAAGAGAACTACCACGTCACCCCGCTTGGCATGGCACACGCTGCTTTAACCAAAGAGATCGTCTCCAGACTTGAGGATTACATTCTTCTTGCGGCAAGTCGCTAATGTATGGCAAATGCGCTGGTCAGTGAACATCTGCAGCTGATCCTCTTTTTTGCTCTCTTGGCTCTTTTTACGAACACTTTTGCATGGACGAAGGGGTTCTTTTGCTTTTCGACAGAAGCTACTGAGAAGAGCCGCTCTCCCCTATTTTTTAAACAGGTGTTCTTTGCGTTTGCGATCTATGTGGGCACCTCATTTTTAGCTGCGCCACTTTTAGCGAAGATGCTCTATTCGCTGCCTGCTTTTCAGCGCAAAGAGGGAACGGGTCTTGGACTCGAAGTAATGAGCTTTTTGCAGCTTGCCACTTTAGGCCTCGTCCTAATCCTTCTTTTTCTCTTCGCAGTCAATCAAGATAGGGGGCTGATGCGCTCTATCTGGAAAGATCGCACAAGACCCGATCCAAAGCCTATCTCCTACGACTTCTTTTTGGGCATTGTCACATGGCTGCTCGCCTTTCCTGTCGTTGCGGCAGTCGGACAGGTGTGTGATCTTCTTATCTATTGGCTCTTCAACGTAGAGAGCTATGAGCAGGTGGCTGTGCGCTATCTCAAGATGTCGCTTGGCTCCTCCTTTCTTCTTCCTGTTGCGCTGCTAACGATTTTAGTGCTGGCGCCAGTTATCGAAGAGTGGCTCTTTCGCGGCTTTTTACAAACCTGGTTTAAGCAGCATCTGGGCAGAAAAGCAGCGATCTTGCTGACCTCGCTCTCTTTTGCTCTCTTTCATCTATCTGCGAGCCAAGGTATGGGAAATATTCCTCTTGCGACCTCGCTTTTCCTCTTTGCATGCTATTTAGGATTTCTGTATGAAAAACAGGGATCGCTCTTTGCACCGATCGGCCTGCATATGGCTTTTAATGCGGTGAGTAGCCTGCGGATCGTATTCATGGACTAAAAAAGGAACCGAACAATGAAACTACTGATCTCTTTTCTTATCCTTGCACAAACGCTTGTATTCGCTGCCCCAGCAAACCCAAATGCAAAAAAGGTCGCACATGACAGCTCCCAGTTTGCTCTATCGCTCTACAGCATTGTCCATAAAGAGTACAAGAACACCATTTTTTCGCCCTATTCGATCTTCACCTGTCTGTCAATGCTCTACACGGGCGCGCGCGAAAATACAGCTTTAGAGATGCAAGATGCTCTAGGCGCCTCTTTAGGCAAAAGAAATTTTACAAAAGCTAATGCGGCACTTAATCGTCAGCTCCTGCAAAATTCCGATCTTTCTTTAGCAAATGGTCTTTGGGTAGACCGCGACACCTTTATTCTCTCCGATTTTCGTCACTCACTCGAATCGGATTTTTCAGCCAATATTGCGTCGCTTGACTTCGCAGACACCGAAGGGGCGATCTCTATTATCAATGAGTGGACAGCAAACCAGACAAAGAACAAGATTCCTAGGCTTTTGCAGGCAGGAGATGTCGATTCATCGACACGGATGGTTCTGACCAATGCCCTCTATTTTTCCGGCAGCTTTGCAAAGCCGTTTGATCCGGATAACACGCAGCAAGCTGACTTTTATACCGAAGAGCAGTTCACTACCCAAGTTGATATGATGGAGCAGACCAATCTCTTCTCCTTTTGTGAAAATGAGACCTATCAGATGCTCGCTCTCCCCTTTGTGAAAAAAGAGGGAAGCTCGTCAACGCTTGCCTGCTTAATTCTTCTCCCTCCGGCAATAACCGGGATACAAGATCTGGAACATGAACTCTTCATCCCTCAATTCGAAGATCAAATGGATGAACTGAAGCCAGTGCGCGTGCATGTCAAGCTCCCCAAATTTTGTTTAGATCAGCGTTTGAGTTTAAATGACGCACTCATCGAGCTCGGCATGAAACTGGCCTTCACCAATAAAGCAAACTTCTCCGGCATCGACGGAATGCGCGATCTCTTTTTAAGCAAGGTAGTGCACGAGGCCTTCTTCTCTTTAGATGAAAAGGGGGTAACAGCTAGTGCTGCAACTGCCGCTGCGATGAATATGACTGCCACACCCTCACAAAAACCGCCTATCGAATTTAATGCAAACCACCCCTTCCTCTTTATGATTGTCGATATGGAGACAAAAACAATTCTCTTTATGGGTAAATTGCAAACCCCTGAGAACGCGGGGTGCGAGTGAAAAGTAATTTAACGGTTGAAAGCTACGGCGTCTCTGACATCGGGCTTGTACGCAAAAACAATGAGGATGTCTGGGCAACCACGGAGGTCCCCTATCCTTTTTTCGTGCTTGCCGACGGGATGGGAGGGCACAAAGCGGGCGAGATCGCAGCCCTAGAGGCAGTCCAGCAGCTCCGTAAAAAAATCAAAGAGGTTTTGGCTGAAGTAAATGAAAGCCTCTCTCCCGAAGAGATCACCCTGGGACTTCAAGCCGCTATTTTAAGCGCAAACGAGCATGTCTTCCGCCTCTCAGTAGAGCATCCCGAGTACACAGGAATGGGCACAACCCTCTCCTGCTTTTTGATCTATCAGGGCACTCTCATTTATGGGCATGTAGGCGACAGCCGCATCTATCGCTTTAGAAAAGGCCTCCTAAAG
Source organism: Chlamydiia bacterium (assembly GCA_963804085.1). GTDB lineage: Bacteria > Chlamydiota > Chlamydiia > Chlamydiales > Rhabdochlamydiaceae > CAWDOQ01. Next base: position 100,626 of record CAWDOQ010000023.1, read on the forward strand.
CAGCTTTCCCACGACCATTCGCTAAGACAAGAACTTCTTTTAAGTGGAGGGCTAGACATTACACTTGCCGCCACCTACCCCTACAAAAACGTGATCACAAGGGCGATTGGAACCCACGGTTCTGTAGAGCCTGACACCGGTATTCTCACCATTATGCCCGGCGACATCTACTTTCTTTGCAGTGACGGCCTTACCGATGCTACACCAGAGGAGGAGATACGCTCTCTCATCGTAAAGGCCAAGACAATAAAAGAGGCCTCTGATAGCCTTGTCGCCGCGGCACTTGCCCATGGCGGCAATGACAACATCACAATCGTGATGGTCGAAATTAACTAACGATGCACAAAGTTTATTTAGACAACAATGCGACGACAGAGCTCGATCTGCGCGTCTTAGAAGCGATGCTCCTGGATTTGAAAGGAGCACCCGCCAACCCCTCTTCTGTTCACTCTTTTGGACGAAAGGCGCGCAGCCGTTTGATCAAAGCGCGCCAAACTATCGCCCAATGCCTAAACGTGCGGCCAAACGAGATCCTCTTCACTTCGGGTGGAACAGAGTCTTTAAATACGCTCATCCGAGGCGCTTTTGCACAGGGACAAACAGGCCATATCATCACCTCCGATATCGAACACTCGGCCGTCTATAACACTGTGCAAGCTCTTGAAAAAAAAGGATGCAAAGCCACCTATTTAAAAACAGGGCTAGTCGGCGCTATCTCAGTGAGCGACCTGGAAAAGGCGCTCACCAAAGAGACGCGCCTCATCGTACTCAGCGCAGTCAATAGCGAAACAGGCGTTAAAAATGATATAGAAGCCATTGCAACCATCGCAGAGAGAGCCAAAATCCCCTTTATCGTCGACGCTGTTGCTCTATTCGGAAAAGAAGCCTTTACGATTCCGCGCGGGGTGAGTGCTCTTGCCATCTCCGGCCACAAGCTGCACGGACCCAAAGGAATTGGGATGAGCTGGGTGCATAGCTCCTTTAAATGCGAGCCTCTACTAACCGGCGGCGATCAAGAGTATGGAAAGCGTGCCGGCACAGAAAACTTGAGCGGCATCCTAGGATTAGCCAAAGCAATCGAACTTCTCTCAAGCGAACTGCCAACAGCCACCGAGCGAATGCACACCTTGCGTGATATGCTTGAAAGCGAGCTACAAAAAAAACTCGGCCGCGTACACGTAAATGGAACCGGCCCGCGCATCGTCAACTGCTCGAACTTAGCCTTCGAGGGCTTTGAAGGAGAGGAGCTCCTCATGCAGCTCGACCTAGCAGGGATCGCCGTAAGCCACGGCTCCGCCTGCGCCTCCGGCGCCCTCGAGCCCTCCCGCGTCCTGACCAACATGGGCGTCCCCCAAGCCCTCGCCCGCGCCTCGCTCCGCTTCTCCCTCAGCCGCCTCACCACACCCACCGAAATCACCCACACAATCAACACGCTCTGCTCGATAATAAAAAAGAATGGATGAGGTATGGAGTGCGGCGACTCGTCGACGCTTTTCTCTGCCGGGACTTGTCACGGCGCTTCAAGAAGAGCAGCGACAAGTCGCTGTCTATGAAAGCTGCGACGAGTCGCAGCACTCCACATAAGAATGTATCCAACATGGAGGATCTCGACACGACGCGAGAAGGGACCCGCGCTGAAAGAGTGGGAAGTGAGCGCGCGAGCAGCCCTTCGACTAGATCGTCCAGCAAAATCGCTGCCGCAGGAGAGCGCGCAGCGCGTGGGGGTTCGTGTTCTACACAACCCTCCGACGAGCACGCGATTTGGCACAGCGAGGTGAGGCGCAACGGGGGCTAGCGGGGGGATTGGACGAGAATCGCCGATCTCCCGACATATGTTATGGAAGTCCACTTAACAGTCACACATTAGGGTTAATAGATGGTGCGGATGGAGATCATCTTGGCGGCGAGGAGGGAGGCCTCTTCTACCGTTAGTTCGAACTGGTCTATGCGTATGCTCTCATCTTTGGCGGGTGGGTGGCCAAGGGTTTTGGCCACGAGCTCTTCGAGGGTAACGCATCCGTGCGAGGGCAGGTGGACATGAAACTGCTGGTTGAAGTCGGCGATCTTCATGTCGCCCGGAAAGCTTCTGTCTATGGCGATATGGTGGCTACGAGGCATGATATCTTCGAGCGACTCCCATGCATCGGCTCTACCGAAAATCTCATCGATGATCTCGTCTAACGTCAGGATTCCTACCGCAAGACCTGCCTCATTGAGGACGACCGCAATGCTTCTGTTGCTCTGGCGAAACTGCTTTAAGATCTGCAAAATGGAGTTGGTCTCGGTGATAAACCAAGGGGGACGCGCATGGTCTCTTACACGTGTGTTTTCAGCAAAACGCAAAAGATCGCGCGGATAGGCGATCGCAACGATATTCTGGGGAGATCTGTGATAGATGGGAAGATAGGGAAAGTAGTTGGACGAGAGCAGGGTGCGCATCTCAGCAATCGTGCAGATCGACGGCACCATCACTATCTCTTGGAGTGGTTTCATCAGCTCTTTTGCCGTCTTGTTTTTTAGTGAAAACATATTGGCAGCGATCGTGTTAAATTCTGCTTGTTCAGGCACGCTGCGCACCTCCTGCTCTTCGATGATCTTCTGCAGCTCCTCGCGAGAAAGATAGAGGCCCGCCCTTGCTGGAATTTTCAGCAGCTTATTGATTACACTGCACAAGATGTCCAAAGCCCAGATCATAGGACGCAAAATGATCGAAGAGAGATAGAGAATCGGTATGCCTAGCATGACCACATTCTCTGCATAGCGCCTGCCCGCAAAAAGAGGAGCTAGTTCTGCTACAAGAATCACGATGAGCACCTGGCTCAATGGGGCAAGATCGGGACTAAACCCCAGCGCCTCATAAAAACGGCGAGCCGCCTCAGAACCTAGCTGTAATGACAAGTTAACGCCGATCAGAGTCGTGCCAAAGAGCTGAGCGGGATGGTTGAGAAGATAGCTCAACCAGATCGCGCGCCTGTTGGACTTGCTGACGTAGTACTGCAGGCGCACTTTGTTAAACGAGACGCATGCCATCTCAAGCATGGCATAAAAGCCCTGGACAATGAGGCAGATCACGATAAGAGAGAGATAGAACTTCCAAGTGAGTATCATATGAGCCTATCCGGGTCTCTTTTTTGGCGTGGAGGGTTTTAATCTTCGGATATAGACCCGTCTCACACGGTTAGGATCGGAGGAGAGCACATGAAAGAGAAAGTCTTCCGTCATATATTTGGCGCCGCTTTTGGGAATGTCGCCCAGCTTTTCTGTCAGCCATCCGCCGATGGTGACCATGTTGTTTTCGCTTTTAAGCTCCACTTGAAAGATCGCCTCAAATTCGGAAAGCTCAAGCTTTCCGCTTGCGATGATCACTCCTTCGCCTGCGCGCGTGTAGCGGTTCTTCTCATCGCGCCTATCGACAATTTCGCCTATTACCACTTCGACAAGGTCCTCTAGTGCGATGATGCCCGATAAAGAGCCATACTCGTCTACTACTAGAGCGAGCGACTCCTCTTTGTCGTAAAGCTGACGAAGCAGTGCCTGCGCACCCATCGTCTCGGGGACAAACATGGGCTTTTTTAAAATAGGTAGAATGTCGAGCGTATGGTTTAGAGCCGGGCGATGGAGGAAAAAGAGGCGCGACGTCATGATGCCGAGCACCTTATCGAGACCTTCTTGACAGATCGGGATACGCGAACACTCCTGGTCGACAAAAAGGTGGATTAGCTTGGCAAGCGGCTCTTCGATATCAAAGAAGATGACCTCCTCGCGCGGACGCATAAAAGCCTTCACCGTCGACTCTTGCAGGGTGAGGTAGCCGCAGACAAGTTCGACCTCATCCTCTTGCAGAACACCATACTCGCGCGATGTCCTAAGCGCATGCTGCAGCTCATCTATGGAGATCTCCTCCTCTTTTTTTAAAAAGAAGAAGAGGCAGCGCGAGAGAAGATGGGTGATTTTAATGAAAATTCTGCGGATCGGAAGAAGAAGGCGCTGCGCCTGCGCAATCGGTGGCGCGACAGTAGAGGCGATCTTCTCGTTATTCGCAAGGCCGATCGATTTGGGGATCACCTCTCCAAAGATGAGGATGAGGAGAAAGGGCACGCCCACATTGAGCATCCAGGTCGAAAACGCTCCGAAAATGGAAGAGACAACGTTTTGAATCAGGATTCCGACCAAAATATTGATCATGATGATCGTGACGAGAAGATCGCCCGGGTGAGCTAGAAGATCATGGATAAGCCGCTTGCGCGGGTCAGGGTCGAGCTTAAACGACTTTACCTTCATCGAAGAGAGGGAAAAAAGAGCGGTCTCCGATGCGGAGGCGAACCCCGAGCAATAGAGAAACATCAGGAGCAGGAGAACTAGTAAAATTAGAAGAGGAATACTCAATCAATTTTCTTCGTTTTGGAAGTAGACTTTGCGCTGGCCCTCGGGAACGACTCCGAGCCCTTTCATCAGCACCATCTGGATCCAGGCAGGATCGCTCTGGCTTTGAATCTGTAAAAGAAGGTCGCTTTGCACCTCCATGGCCAGCATCTTTTCTTGCTCCATCTGCTTAAACCGGAGGCGGAGCTCATCTAAAACATACTGTTTTTTCTGGATGCCATGGGAGTAGAGAAGATAGCAAAGAGCAAGAAATAGAAACATCCACCAGGATCTGCGGATAAAGCTCTCACGAGCCTTTTCCTTCCAGGTTTTTTGAAAATAGCGCTGCGCCAATTGAAATGAACTACCCTGTCGCATATCTCCCTTTCACCCAATTCTGTGAGATAAACCCTTTTTTGTAAATAAGATGTGACCTACTAGCACGAAATAGCCCCCTCATAACAAGACTCGTGAGTAAAAGTTTCGAATTTCATAAGCACAGAGAAAAAGCCCGAGACGCTAAGACGCTGAGAAGTCAGGGGATGAATAGAAAGCATGAAAGCCCAATCGCCTCTTTTGAACGAAGTTCAAACAGTAGAGGAGAGAAAAGTTTTTCAAGAAAGCAAGGAGGTTTCACTAGTTTGCGGGGTGATAAGCTTCCCTGCTTTCTTGAAAAAACTTTTCTCTCCTCTACTGTTTACTATGTAAAAGGGGCGATCTCAGCGTCTTAGCGTCTCGGGCTTTTTCTCTGCGTTTATGAAATTATTGCCGTTGGTTTGTAAGAGCGTTGGTTGGCGTTAGTATCCACGCTGACGCGTTTCCCGTCACCGAATTAAGAGAAGATCGGTAACGGTAAACGGGGACGGTAACGGAAACGGGTTATGCGACGGGTAAAGTGATGCTCGTCTGCTTCATATACTTACCCTTGCGGTCAGCATAGGAGACCTCGCAGGTCTCGGCAGCTTGGTAGAAGAGAACTTGGGCAAGGCCCTCATTCGCATAGATCTTGGCAGGGAGCGGCGTCGTATTGGAGATCTCGAGAGTCACGTACCCCTCCCACTCGGGCTCAAATGGGGTCACGTTGACGATGATCCCACATCTTGCATAGGTCGATTTGCCAATGCAAAGCGTGAGAACATTCCTCGGAATGCGGAAGTACTCGACGCTTCTTGCGAGCGCAAAAGAGTTGGGCGGGATGATGCAGACATCGGCTTCCAGATCCACAAACGCATTTTCATTAAAATTCTTGGGATCGACAATCGAATTGTAAATGTTGGTAAAAACCTTAAATTCTGTTGAGACACGCAAATCGTAGCCATAGCTAGAAAGACCATAGCTGATCACCTTTGTCCCATCGACATAGCGCACCTGCGCCTCTTCAAACGGCTCTATCATGCCGTGTGTTTTTGCCATCTGGCGTATCCATCTGTCAGACTGTAAACCCATGATTTCCCCTTCTTTTCTCGCGCCCGCTTCCGCGCCCGCATGCGCGCCCGAATTAATCCGGATCGGGCGCGCATGCGGGCGCGGAAGCGGGCGCGATCTTTTGTTCTTCATTAAACAGAATACTTCTTATAGCGCGTGAAATGGTTTTCTTGCTAGAGTTTTGCTAAGCCTATGACCGACTCTTTTATTCAATCTTCTTGGAAGCAGCAGGATGAGACTTTCGAAGTCGAGCTGCGTCCACAAAGCCTGCAAGAGTTTGTAGGGCAAGACGCTCTGCGCGAAAGACTCGAGGTCTTTATCGGCGCCGCCCGCATCCGCAAAGAGTCTCTTGGCCATATCCTCTTCCATGGACCTCCGGGCCTTGGCAAGACCACTTTGGCAAACATTATCGCAAAAGCCATGGGCTCGCAAATTGTGATCACCTCGGGTCCTGTCATTGAGAAAGCCGGAGATCTTGCCGGGATCCTCACCAACTTAAAAGAGGGGGATATCCTCTTTATCGATGAGATCCACCGTCTAAGCGCACAAGTTGAGGAGTACCTCTATCCTGCTATGGAGGATTTTGCTTTAGATCTGGTGATCGACTCGGGACCTGCCGCTCGCACTGTCCAGGTAAAGTTGAACCGCTTCACGTTGATTGGCGCGACCACCCGCAGCGGTCTTTTGAGCGGCCCTTTGCGCTCTCGATTTGCTTTTAGCTGCCGTTTAGATTACTATGAGCCTCAGGTTTTACAGACGATCGTCCAGAGGTCGGCCGAGATTCTGCGCCTCTCTCTCGATAAAGAGGTAGCCCTGGAGATCTCAAGACGCGCACGCGGAACACCTCGCGTTGCCAACCACCTCTTGCGCTGGGTGCGAGACTTTGCGCAGATGCGCACGCAAAACCAGATAGACAAAAAGAGTGTGCGAGCAGCACTAGATATGCTAGCAATTGACGAGCTAGGATTAGACGAGATGGACAAGAAGATACTCACAATCTTGATCGACCACTATGGCGGAGGCCCTGTCGGCATCAACACAATTGCAGTCGCCATCGGTGAGGAGCATTCGACATTAGCCGAGGTCTATGAGCCCTACCTCATTATGCAAGGCTTTTTGAAGCGCACGCCAAGAGGAAGAGAGGCCACTCGTCTGGCATACGAACACTTGGGGCGGCCCATACCTACAAATTTAAATTCGGGAGAAACAGCATGAAAATATTTTACGCTACACTACTTACAATCTGCCTGACTGCCCTCTCTTGCCCTGATGTGCAAGCAAGAGCGCGCGATCCTTTTGAAGCAGACACCTCGCAAAAGGCAAAACCTGCCACCATCAAAGTGATGCTGGCACAACGCGCCCATAGAGCGCTTGTCGAAGTAAAAGGGCGCTACCAGCTCTTTACCCCCTCCAACGGCCTGAAAATTGCAGCCGGCACCTTTGCCAAACGCGATTTCATCTATCCAGATCCTCAAGGATTGCACTGGGGTGACAATTTCCCCGGCGTCACCGAGATGCGCATCGTCCCAGGCGACTCTCAAACTACAATCTTAGTCAATGGCACCCAATATAAAGGCTGCGTTGAGATATACGACCGCGAGGGCACCCTTTACATCGTCAATGAGGTCGATGTCGAAAGCTACCTAAGATCCATCCTCACCACACAGATCACAGAAGAGCTCGACGATGAGGTGATGGAAGCGATCGCTATCGTCGCTCGCACAAACGCCTACTACTTTTTAAGCAAAAATGCGCACAGCTTCTGGCATGTCCTGGCAAACGATGTCCACTATCAAGGTTACGGCGCGACACTACAAAACCTATCCGTCGATAGAGCAGTCGAGAACACCCGCTACATGATCATGATGCGCGGCTCTCTACCTTTTGCAGCCGCTTGGACAAAAGATAGCGCAGGCAGAACAACCGACTATTCGACCATCTTTAGAAAAGAGGTCGTGGCAACACCCGGCGTCGCTGCCCCCTACGCTGCTAAAGACCGCGCTAAGCACAGCTGGAGCTTTACCATTGGCAAACAGGAGCTTGCACGTCTTCTGCAGTTATCTAGCGTTACAGGCATCGACCTATACGAGGACAAAGAGGCAAACAAAGTTTACGCACTAAAAGTCCATGATGGGTCGCGTGCAAAAAGCATCGACTTTTTCGCCTTCCAAAACAGGATTGGCGAAAAGAGACTGCGCAGCAACGACTTCTCTGTGGTCGTAAAAGATGACACCCTCACCTTCTCCGGCTTCGGCGATGGCCCGGGCACCGGCCTCTGCCTCTACTCGGCAGCCCAGATGCTCGAGCATGGCGAGAACCTCCAGAAGATCCTGGCAGCCTTCTTTCCCGATACCCGTATCGACAGCGCCCGCTCGCTTCCAGAGGCCTAAGAAAACGGACTAAAATGGACAAAAAACGGACCAAAACGGACAAGGGAAACGGACGCGGGCCTAAGAGAAAAATTCTCCGATTGGGCGTTGTCCGTTTACGTCCGTTTCCTGTCCGTGCCTATTCATTGTCCATTTTCGTCCGTTTAGCGCCTTCCATTACCCCGCACACACTAACAAACTTGCTATCAACCACTTACCTCTCAAAGCCTTCTCTTTTTTTGAGATATGCAAAATGCCCGATTTTGTGTATCCTTTATGCCACCTCAAATGGGGTTCATTAAAAAAGGAGATTTTATGACAACCGCCGCAATTAATTCCTTCTAAAACCAACTATTATTATGACTTCGCTATATGATGGAACTAAATTAGAGTGAAAAATCTAGCATAGAGCTTGCCCAACGCGGTAGAGATCCACGTAGATCTTCCCGCACAAATTAAAAACGCTATTCTTAAGATTGAATCACTAATGATGAAAAACTTGAATGACGTAGGAAAAATCAACTGGATAAACGAATGCATTAGCAATCTCACAAAAGTGGTAACCCGTACAGGAGAAAGCCATGAAATGGGATGCGACTGGAATTAGTATCGTACTTGAAGTGTCAGAGCTGTCCTCTGAAGATCAAGGAAAATACACTCCACTTCTTGCAGGACTTCCTATGATACAAGATGCCATTACACAGGTGAAAATCTATGCACGTGCTCAGGAAGGCAAAGTAGATAAATCTGCGTGCTTCGGACAAAAAAGACGAAGGAAAGGTTTAATTTCCAAGCTAGGGAGCTGCAAAGATGAGCGGAAAAGTTCTTTTACCACCGCTGAATAATGCGTGGACAAGGCATATTTGCAGCTATCTGGATGCGGCGAGCTTGGGCTGTATTGCCGGCGTAAACAAGGGGTTTCATCTTCTTGCACCCGCGGTCGACTCGAGCGCAGGCAGAATCCAAAAGCTTGTGCAGAAGTATGAAGGGCGCGATGGGGGTCTTGACTGTGCTGACTTCCATGGCCTTGATTCGAGTCGTATCCATGACATCTCCCATAATAGTTGGGTATTCGAATATTTGACTCGCGATACTAATAATGTCACTCTGCTTGGATCTCCTTCTTCTGTAACAACACTAAACGATTGCAATTTTATCTCTAGATCGGAGCACCACCTGTTTGGGTGCAATGCAAATGGGGAGATGGGGGTGCGTGGTTTGCAGGGAAATCTCGTGGCCACGATACCGGAACAGGCGCATATTGTGGGATGTTCTGAGCTGGAATGTGAGCCAAATTTCTTGAGAATGGTCACAGTAGGTCATACTTCAGGGTACAATAATGATGCAGGGCTCTCGGTTTGGGAAGTAAGAGATAAAGAGCTTCCAAAAATGGCGCTCGAGCACACTCTTCCTCAGGATAAACCCTGTTACATTGAAGAATGCATGCGCTTTGGTGACCTTCTTGCTTTAGTAACACGCAGGTTTAATGCCTCCCGCTATAGCTTCGACCTCTGGTCCTATAACTTAAGAGTGCTCGATAAGCCACCGGTGAAGATCGAGCATCCCAACCATAGATAGTTTTTCTGATTATGGCACGCCACAAAAGTTTTGTTCCAATGTCGCGACAGCTATTTTTGCTAGGAAATGACAGACACTCCATTGTGGCCTACATTCCAGAAAACGGGGGGTTAAAGTTGCATTGGGAGAAACGTGAGATTATATCAGAGGAGGTTCTCTCCAAGCTTCCCGGAAGAAGTATCCTTCCTCTATGCGCAAGCGATCGCTATCTTCTTGTAAGGAGAGATCAACAATGGACAGAGGGTTTGTACGAACGACAAATCGATACCACCCTCGAGGTATTGGATACGCAAACAGGGACAAGTAATGACTCGTTTACCTGTAGTTTTAAAGATTACAATGTGAAAGAAGACTCACACTTCACCTTCCAGATCTGGCGTGATGACATCCTCGCCGTGCAAACTAACAACGGTTTGCACTTTTGGGAACTTCCTCGGGGACGACATCTATATGGCATGGAACTAAGCCAATGCACTATCGCGCAGACTGTTGCAAACAGAAGCGAGCTTGCTCTTCTTTACAAACAAAAGAGAAGTGGGAATTTGCGGCTACTCGATTTAAGCAATATGACCGCACCTGCGCCCGGCCCCTTTCACGGACCACTCCCTAATGTGCGAGCTGCAACCACCTGCTTGTCGGCAACTATTAAAGAAGAGAGCAAATCCAATAAGCCCGCTGCTCCCGATAAGACGCAAGACAATCGATGTTTAATCCAATAGCTACAAGGCAACAACTATGAGCGGAGCAATCTTACCTCCCTTGTTTGACCGGCTAACGCGTCATGTTTGCAGCTATCTGGATGCGGCGAGCTTGGCGCAGGTTGCGACTACAAACAAGGCATCTCATCTGATGGCGCCTTCGGTCGACTCCAGCGCAGGCAGAATCCAAAAGCTTATGCAAAAGTATGAAGGGCGCGATGGGGGTCTAGACCTGGCTTCTAATCTTCGCTCTGAAGAGTTGGGAATTCAGGACAGCTCGCATAATGCTTGGGTCTTCGGCGGTATCACATGCGATTTTGAATATGTCACTCTCTATGCTCAAGGGAAGAACTTTTCTCCTTCTCATGTGTCACTACAAGATCATAAATTTGTCGGAAGATCTGAGCGCTACCTCTTTGTGCGCAATCCCTATGCGCATATGGAGGTGCGCGACTTACAAGGCGAGCTCACCGCCACTATACCGGAGCTTGCGTTTGAAGTGGGCTGCTTTGAGCTAGGTTCCGATCCCAATCTGCTTAAGACTTGTGAAGGTGGACCAAAATGCCAGGCTCTCGATTTGGGAAATAAGACACCAACAAGTTCCTCAAAAACTGCTCGAGCATAATCTTCCTCATGACAAGCCATTTCAAATTGAAGCATGCATGCGCTTTGGAGACCTCCTAGTCTTAGTGACATCTAGAGTTGGACATTTCTTAAACGTCTGGTCTTATAACTTAAAAGATCTCCAAAGGCCGCCCGAGAAGATCCACCAACCGAACCAGAGACCTTTTTCTGTTACACACCAAATGTTTTTTTGTTCCAACTCCCACCAGCTCTTTTTTCTAGGAAACGATAACCGTTCGATCGTGGCCTACATTGTAGAAAATGGAGCTCTCAAGCTCCATTGGGAAAAGAGTGGAATTTTACCCTCACCTCTTGCTATCTCTCTTGCGTGCGCAAACGAACGCTATCTTCTTGTGGAGACCTCTCGTCTATGCGCTTATAGCATGAAGACGATCGGTCAACAATATGATATCGAACTGGAGGTGTTTGACACACAAACAGGAGAAAGCAAAGGCTCCTTTACCTGCTCTTTTATACACTTCCAGTCGGACAAGAATCCGCACTATACTTTCCAGATCTGGCATGATGACATCCTCGCGGTACAAGATGATAAGGGCTGGCATTTTTGGGAGCTTCCGCATGGGCGACGTCTACACAGCATAGAACTGGAGAACAGCTCTCCTGTACAGACTGTTGCAAGTAAAACAGAGCTTGCGCTTCTCTTCCAAGAAAAGAGCAATAAACACTTTCGCCTACTCGATTTAAGCAACATGACTCAGCTTAAACCTTCGCTGCCTAACCTGATCCTCCATCCTCCTGCACAAATACCCACTCAAGCATCCCTCATGCGAAAGGCGCTTGCCGAACAGAGAGCCAATGAAGAGACTCCCCCTCCTCAGCCACTACCACCCGAACCTAGCTTTTTTGAAGAGATTTACACCTACTTCTGGTCTGCTTTCAGCTGGCTTACAGAGACCTGGTCTTGGCTCTGGAAGAAGCTTTTTTAACCAATGTATACAAAACCTGAGAAGATTTCCGTATGTGTAAAGAGCTAGGGCACTTACGACAACTGCCTTCGGGTTAACTTTAAACATTTTACTCTTAGCTTTTTTACAATTGAGATAGTTGTTAAAATGCACTCTTTGCCGGGGACCTCAAAGAGAGGAGCCGTTCGAACCAGGTCAGAACCGGAAGGTAGCAGCCTTAAGAACACCGCTCTTTAGCTTTGAGAAATCTCCGGCTTTTTTGTGCGTAGAGCAGCGACAAGTCGCTGTCTATGAAAGCGGCGACGAGTCGCCGCACTCCACATAAGAGCGCTTGCCCTTCTTGTATGGAGTGCGGTGACTTGTCACCGCTTTTCTCTGCCGGGACTTGTCACGGCACAACTACAAAACTCTGGACGGGGGCGGTAGGCAGAGCAAAGAGATTTGGATCAGGATCATCATCTGATGGCAGTATGTAAATGCAATGAGTGTCGCCCCCTAAAATGACAGGAGAAGAGCCTCCTACCTGCACAAAATCGCGATTGCCGCTCTCATCTACTTCTTCATCGCTGGTGCGCATGTAGGTGGCTGGATGCCCAGCAAAGAGTAAGTGCTTCTCTTGAACGTAATGAGCCACTATGCTGACTGTGATCCAGAGCGCTTTTCCCAGCTGACTCTCTCTTTTGGCGTCTGCGTGTGTCATCTCATCGCTACCATCGAGCGGTCTTTTTTTCATCAATACCCAAAGCGATTTGGTCTCAGATGCAGAGACAGTCTCCGGCATAGTCCCCTCTTTAAATATCAAGTGAATGCGCTTATCGATTGTAAGAGGAATAAAGCTCTTTATGCTGAAAGGCTCGCCATTGAGCGTTGCAGGGATGAGCGTGAGCGTGCAGCTATCTTTTAAAAGAGCGAGCTTTCTGTGGATGCAAGGAGGAAGCGACGGCGCTCTACCCGGATCTCCAAAATGCTTTTTCCATCTACTCGGCCCAAAAGCAAATGCGGGTATATGTGGATGGGAAAAAGCTCTTTTGTATTCTCCCTTTGTGGGCTCGTAGTTGACATGCTCCTGCGCACAGAGGGTTTTCCAGACGCGCCCCTCTTTGAGCGGGACTGCAGCGCGCCAAGCTCGATTCACTGCTTCGCATCGGGCCACATCTTCCGGATATAAGTGGGTGAGGATGTTATGAAAAGCATCTACAGAGGACAAAGCGATGTCGCCTCGATTTATCACTATCGGAAGAGGACTCTCCCAGGGACAGAGCCATTTGGCAAGCTCGCAAAGCCATGTGCAAATGGTGTTCCATACTGCTTGCACTCTACTGCAAATCTGCAAACAGAAAGATTCTTCAATAGGAGCAGGATGAATACAAGCATCTGGATGAACAGCAGGAATCATAATTAAAAGCTAACCGCAAGGCCGGCAAAGAAGCCGTGGATGTGTGGATTTCCGCCCATCACCACTTTGTGGCGAATCTGACCTGTGTCGTGCGAGAGCTGATTGGGGGCAAGAGCTGTGTTAAAGAAGCAGAGCACCTCATAGCCGCCATAAAAATCGAGATAGGGCACAGGAATGATATGAAGAGAAAAGGCAAAGTCTCCGAGGTAGCTGCTGGTCCATCTCTGGGCCTTAAAGTTGCGTAGCACGCGTGTGTCGTTATCATCAGCAAGAAAGTTGCGTGCTTGAGCGCGATTTAAATAGCCGCCGATCTTTCCGGAGAGTGTCCACATGAGATAATTTGTGGGGTTAAAATCGAATGAGGCGCCGACTTGCACACCTCCCATGTAGTTGTTCGTGTCTGTGTTGTAATGGCTGACATCGCTTGCTTTGTAATACGCGAGGCGAAAGTGTTCGCGCATTTGCACGTAGCGCAAGCCGACTAGCAGAGAAAACGAGAAGTAGTCGACATGACGCGGCGTCATATGGTACCAGTAGCTCGCCTCTCCGCTGTCAAAGTGAGAGTCATATTTAGCTACCGCCTTGTCTGCATCTTGAAAATCGTGGGTAAAGCTCGCATTTTCGAAAGGAAAGTGGAGCTGTCCGGGCTTTTCCACCTTCTTTTTTGACTCCCACTCACGCAGCGACATATAGATCGCTTCAAACGTAGAGACTTTATTCGGGCTGAAGCTTGCGCCGACGCGTAAACCAGGTTCGTATTCGAAGCCGCGCGTCAGCCTCTTTACAGTTAAAAGGCGTGGAAATTCGCACTCGCAAGAGCTAAAAGGCCCCTTCACCAAGTTGCGTTTATCAATACCCGTGCGGCGCATCAGAAGGGCTTCGCCCCAAAAAGACCAGTTCTGGTCCCAATTAACAGCATGAACCGAGCTAGATATTCCCAAGAGAAGGAGTGCAAGTTGTTTACGCATGAAGGCTTTTATAGCACATGCGCCTGCCACCATGCAAGAAATGGTGTAAAAAGTGCGTCTACTTCCAGATCGCGGATGCAGCTTGCTGTTTTGCAACTGCGCAAAATTGGGCAGCGCTTTTCAAATGTCCGCCCATAAGGACAGCTCCCTTGAATCGCCACGTGCCTCTCACCATCCGGTTTGTAGTAGAAAGAAGAGGAGGGACCAAAAACACTAAAGCTCGGTGTGCTCGTCGTTCCACAAAGATGGAGCGCAGCTGAGTCAACTGCTAAGACTCCACTTGTCTCAGACATAAGCGCCTGCCAAAGAGGAAGCGAGAGTTTATCAATGCTCAAACTCGCTTCCGGGAAAAGTGAGGCAAAAGCATCTGCGACTTTTTTTTCTTCGGCATTTCCCGAAATAAAAAAGAAAAAGGGACGCAAGTTGCCATTGATCCGCTGCAAAAGCTCTTTTAGATGCTCCTCTTTTAACTGCTTGTTTGGCCATTTGGAGCCAAAACAGACCATAAGACTTCTTGCTCGACTCTGCCTCGCTCTTTTCACCCACGCCTCGAGCCGTCTCTTTTCCTCATCTGTTATCTTTAAAACTGTGCCACAAGAAGAAAAGCTCTCTTGATCTTGCAAGTGGCTCTGGACGAGATTTAAGTTGCGTGCGCGCACAGAGAGAGCGGGTGAGGGGTTATAGCGCACATCTGTCACCAAGCAGTTGGGCTTCTCCGCTACACTCTTAAACCCAAAGCCAATCTTAGTTTTGGCGCGCGCCTTCCAAGTGATAAGCCCCGATTTGCAGTTGCCTTGCAGATCGATCAGAAGATCATACTCTTTGGATCCAAGCTTTTGAAAAAATGCGCGCACCTCTTGCCGCGTCTCTTTTTTGTGAAGCGAGCCTCTCCACTTCTTCGTGTCGATGCAAAGAGCCTCATCTATTAGCGGATGGGCAGCAACAAGAGAGTGCCCTCCTCTCTCCACCACCCAGTCGATCTGGGTATCCGGAAACTGCTTGCGTAGGTACTCCAACACAGGAAAGGTGTGGACCAGGTCTCCAATAGCTGAGGTTTTAACGATTAGAATCGACTTCATGCAAATAGTGTAGCATATGCGCTTTTAAAGTCTTCAGGCAGCGGCGCCTTTACTTTGATTGGAGCACCGGTTTCCGGGTGTATAAAGGTAAGAAGCGCAGCGTGCAGAAGAAAGCGCTTGAGCTTTAGCGGACAGCTGAACCGTTTGGCGTACTGATGGTCGCCTAAGATCGGGTGGCCCATCTCGCTCATGTGAACGCGAATCTGGTGGGTGCGGCCCGTCTGAGGCGCGCAGAGGAGTAGCGAGGCGGTTTTTCCTCTCTTTTTGCACTTCCAGTGTGTGCAAGCCTCGAGGCCTCCTTGCGAAACGCCTCCCCAGATGCTCTGCCCTGCAAAGCTCGCCTTTTTGGCAAGCGGGGTGTCGATGACGCCCTCTAATTGTCTCACCTCTTTGTCTACGATGCAGAGGTAGATCTTTTCGATCTCTCTTTGCGCAAAGAGCATCTCCATCTTCTCTTTGATCTCAGGGGTTTTGGCGAGTATGATGGCACCTGTCGTCTCTTTGTCCAGTCTGTGGACGAGCTCTAGCTTGCCTCCGTAAGCAGGAAGGAGCGCGTTGAAGGGCTTATTTTCGCTAACCAAGCCGGCAGGCTTGTCGCAGATGAGCAGCCACTCATCTTCATACAAAATCCCGATTTCTAAAGAGGTGTGCGCCAAATCCTCCAGATCGACCTCGACAAGATCGCGTGCAGCAAGCCTTCGCGTAGAAAAGCGTTCGACCACACCGTTGACTCTGCAGCGCTTGCCGTCGATAGCCCTCTTTAAGAGCTTCATCGAATAGGTCTCAGGGCACCTATCGCGCAAAAGAGCTAGCAGCTTTTTGCCATGCTCATCCGATGTAATTTTAAACTTTAAACTTTGAGTCATAGACAGCGATTATAGCAGAAACAGAGAAATTGCTCTCTTTTTCTTAACGTGCCTGTGCCCGAACTAATCCGGATCGGGCACAGGCACGGGCACGGGCACGTTAAGAGAGAAAAGAGATAAGCAATCTCACACCCACGCCGGTAGCAAGCGAGGGGTGATAGGGGTTTTTGAGTTCGGAGAGATAGGCCGTGCCGGCGATATCTAGATGCGCCCAGGGCATCCCCTTTTTGATGAAACTCTCGAGAAAGATTGCTGCAGTGATAGAGCTTGCTTTGCGCCCTGCTGCAGAGTTTTTAAGGTCTGCGATCGGCGATTTTAACGCGTCTTTGTATTCGGCATAGAGCGGGAAGCGCCAGAGGCGTTCGTATGTCGCCTCGCCGGCAACGAAAAGATCCTGCGCGAGTTTATCATCGTTGCAAAAAAGGCCGGTCACCTCTTCGCCAAGAGCTACGACGATGCCGCCTGTAAGTGTTGCTAAATCGATGATGCGATTTACAGAAAACTTATCTTGCACATAGGAGAGCGCATCAGCAAGGATCAATCTTCCCTCTGCATCTGTGTTGGTGATCTCGACTGTTTTTTTGCTGTAGCTTGTAACTACATCTCCGGGCTTGTAGCTCATTGGACCAATCGCGTTCTCAACGGCTGCAATGACACCTAAGATGTTCTTCTTAACGCCGAGAGCTGCGGCCGCGCGCATGGTAGCAAGCACTGCTGCTGCTCCTGCCATATCGCACTTCATCGTTTCAATGCCGCCTGTCGGCTTTAAGTTAAGTCCACCCGTGTCAAAGCTCACCCCTTTTCCGACAATCGCTGTCCAATCTTTGGATTTAGGATCGCCCTTGTACTCCATCAAAATGAGAGCAGGATCGCGAGATGCTCCTTGATTGACTGCCAAGAGCAGCCCCATCTTCTCTTTTTCTAGCTCTTTTTTGCCGAGGATTGTCGTTTTGACTGTCGAGAACTTTTTGCCGAGCTCTTTAGCAAACAGGGATAAACTTTGTGCATTCACCTCGTCTGCATTGCCATTGACTAGATCGCGCGCAAAATGGACGCTCAAGAGGATCTCGCTGCTCTTTTTACAGAGCGCCAAAGACTCTTTGTCTGCATCGATCAGGCAGAGTTTATCTATGAGAGAATTCTTATCGTCTTTTTTGAATTGATCGAAGGAGTAGTTAGCTAAAAACACCCCTTCGAAAATGGCATTGGACATCTCTGTCTGAGCAAGTTCTGTAAGAGGAAGCAGCAGGTTGATGCTTTTGCACTTTTTGCGACGCACAGCACGCGTAAGCGAGGCGTAGGCTCTACGCAGAGTTTCAAGCGAGAGCTCTTTTTTTTCGCCAAGACCTAAGAGAACAAGACGCTTTTCTAAAAATCCAGGGCTGCGACCGGCACGGTAAAGAATAAGCACCTCTCCCTCTTTTCCCTGAAAATCTCCCGCATCAACGGGAAGATGAGAAAGAGCGAGAAGCTCTCGATTTTTAAACGCGCTCTCCGCCTTTTTTTTCGTCTGCCAAAAAGGGATGACGAGCAGGTCCGCTTTTTTTCTCTCTTTAATGCTACGTGCTGCTGTGATTTGCATCTTTTAATCCTAGTTTAGAAAGGAATTTCATCTTCTGCAAAAGCGGCGACTTCCTCTTTTGCTTGACCATGCGTGCCTTGATCTGACATCTCCTGGCCGGAAGACTCCCCAGAAGACACTTTATGTTCTGATGCGCCATGAGCAGAATCAGGACGTCCGAAGGGGCTGAACATCAAATTAAGCGCTGTGATATTCATAGAAACTTGGGGACGGCCGTCGCGATCGGTAAAGATCTCGGGTTTGCTTAGCTCGCCGATAACAATGATGGGGCTTCCCTTTTTAAAGTAGGGGATCATCTTGTCAAACTGCTCGCCCCACACAGTTACACGCCACCATATTGTGTCATCTTTATCTTTTGCACTTTTTCGCGCTCTTGCTGCCACACGGAATGTGGTCACCTTCTGTCCGGAAGAGGTGAAGCGCACTTCTGGATCTGCTCCCAGATGTCCCGCAATTGTGATCTGATTCATATTTGCCTCCAACTTGTGAATCTAATACATCAAACTAAATCATCACCTCATTTTTTGCGAGAGAAGAGAAGAAAAGCGCCTAAGAATAAAAATGGTAGGCTCAACCACTGCCCCATCGTGAGAAACGAGTGGGCAGAAAGCAGCGCGCTCTGCTCCGTCTTGAAAACCTCAATGATAAAACGAAATCCAAAGATGAGCAGAAAAAAGAGACCGCTGATTTTGCCCTCTTTCTTCCAAAAGCTTTGCGAGCGAAAGAGGAAGAGAAGAAGCAGAAAGACTAGCGCATAAAAGAGACTTTCGTAGAGCTGCACAGGATGGCGCGGAGCCGGAAAGCTCCCATCTGCAGGATGGCCGAAGACCACTGCCCAGGGAACCAAAGTCTCTGTTCCTAAAATCTCCTGATTGAAAAAGTTGCCCACGCGAATCAAGGCAGCTACCAAACAGGTGGGAATCACCACATAATCTAAAAGAGAGCGCCAAGAGAGCGGCATGTTCTTTTGCTTGGATAAGATAAAGAAAGCGACCAAAATACCAATTCCCCCTCCATGGCTTGCCAGTCCCCCTTCCCAGACCCGAAAGATCGAAAGAGGATCGTGCAAGTAGTGGTAGGGGTCTTGATAAAAGAGGATATCCCCCAGCCTTGCGCCGATGAGCGTCCCTAAAATCGCATAGAGCGTGATCCGTTCGGCAATGGATTTAGCGCGCGCCCCAAAATTGCCTTTCAAAAGATAGACCAGAATCCCATATCCTATAAGAAACCCTAAAGCGAAGAAAAAGCCATACCAAAGAAGAGGGCGTCCCAAAAGAGGGATCGGGTAGTCGAAGATGGCGCGTGATGGGTCCCAGTAAAAATAGGCTAGCATGTTTAAAATAAAGATTTATTCAATTGGCAAAACAAAAGAGAAGTGGCTAGACGCGGCAATAGAGGAGTATACCCAGCGTATGAAGGCCACCCTCTCAATTGAATGGGTGCTTGCCAAAAACGACGAAAAACTCCTGGAGCTAGCTCAAAAAGAGCCCCTTCTTCTCTGTTTAGATCCAAAAGGAGTATCGGTAACAAGCGAAGAATTTTCAAGATTATTCTACACCTCTCTCGTAAAAGGGGGCTCCCGCCTCGCCTTTGTTATAGGTGGGGCAGAAGGCCTTCCCGCCCCCTTAAAACGCCAAGGCCCACATCTAATCAGCCTCTCCCCTCTCACCTTTACCCACCAGATAACCCGCCTAATCCTATTGGAACAGCTATATCGCTCCTTGGAAATTCAAAAAGGTTCTTCCTATCACAAATAATTTGAAAGCTACCTTTCAATCTAATTTTCCTATATAATTTCTCGCACAAACATAGGAGAATTTATGACTGGCAATATTCACAAACTCAGCGATGGAACTAAGCTTCAAAATTACCTCTTCTCATTTTTATATGGGACACAACTCCAAGAAAAATCCGCGCCTAGTTCGAAGATAGATAGAAGCCAGCTCTACATCCCCCGTGATGCTTGCGCAACTTTTGCAGTATGCAAAAGTTGGAGAAAACTCGACAACGTGCAAAATGCTCAGTTTCTCGTCTGGAAGGAGGTCTTCCTGCGACTCTTTTCCAGTATGGAACCCCGTCAATTTTACTATGACAAAAGCTCTATAGAATATCTTAGAAAAGAGTGCACAGGAAGATTCAAGGCTCTGGCGGAAAATATCGTCACAAAAGAGCCGACAACCTTCAAACCCGAAATTGGACGCACTTACACCGATAACCCTGATACAACGGGCCGTTGTACTTTATGGAACAGATGGTTCTTCACATGCCCGGAGCAAGGTATGATTCATGGACGCACGATACGCAGTGTGTTTTATGACATAAGTTTTGCAGTGCCGGGCGATCATCCTTACTCTAACATCTCCGATTTTCAAGTGGGCCATGGAAAAATTGTGGCAAGAGGGGTCGAGCTTGTCAGAACAAAAGAGCAAAAAGAGGGTGAAGAGGAGCCTAAAAAAGAGCCGCTGCCCGAAAAACTCTGCTTCCACGTCTGGGATATCGCGTCAAAAAATTATAGCTATTGGGAGATGCCCGGAGAGAAAGGCTGCAAATACTTTCAAATTGTCGATCCATCCACGCTTCTCGTGGCAAAACAAATGACAAGGTACTCCTCTGCGATCTAACAACCGGTGCAATCAAAACCACACTGAAGCGAGATCTAGGGGCAATTCGTCTAGTCGCTACCCATAAAGGGATGCTCTATGCGTCCTTATTAGAAGTGGTGCGCGTCTTTGATGAGAAGACCGGTGCCTATCTGCACAGCATCGAGCCTAAAGACAAGGGGTGGATAAATCACATCTCTTTCATTAACGATAAAGTGGTTCTTGGATTTCATAGCGGCCCTCCGGCTACTGCGCAATACGATACGAATGCAAAGAAGTGGATAGTCTCTCCGCTGTTCGACTCCCCCGAACTCGACAAGACACAATCCTTTAGTCGTTCTTTGTATAGTGAAAGCCCAAATGCTACCTATGCCCGTTTTGGAGATCTCCTCTGGCAAACATCCCACACCCGCGAACAAAGGATTTATAACGTTGCCACAGAGAGACATGTACGATCACTCAATCATTTGGGAAATGTGGGTGGCCATCTCTTCGAAAATGGCTTTGGCCTTGTTTGGAGTATGTCAGGTTCTGAAAGATCGCACACCTATATTTTGACACACCTCTATTTTGACAGCACTCCTGCCGCAGAACCCGAAAAGAAACAAGAAGTCAAAGCTCCGGAAGTAAACGAGCGAGCAGTGCCTAGCAATCCTCCAGCTGTTGCTGAGCCGGTTGTTCGACCTGTTAGTTGAGCGAGAGCCGCCTGCTAGCTGCTCCCGCAGTGCCTCCTGCACCTGTTTCCCTCTGGACAGAGTGGATGAGCTACATCTGCGATGGAATCGAGCGCTTCTACAACTGGTTAATGAGCTTTGTAAGATAATGACTTGTCACTTTGATAGAGTTCCACATCCCGTTCTAAACGGAGCCCTCTTCCCGATGCTCAGCGGCGATGATAGAAAGCCCGATTATCGGGGCTATCTGCCGAAAGACTATTTAAACACCAAGCTCATCTGTAAAAGATGGAACGCGCTTCAATGGAACACAGATGTGGAAGAGCGCTTATGGAAAAAGATCCGCGAGCGCTATATCCCCTCTCTGGTCCTACAGCCTGATATCCGCGCAAAAGAGCAGTGCCTGCCAAGACTTAACCAATTAGTCAGCGATCGCCCGCTCTACAAGAAAGCAACCATCACCCATGCATGGCAATCAACCGATATCCTTTGGAGGAATAAGCTCTTCCGATTAAGTGACAGCAAGCATGTGCAAACAATGCTTCTAGAACCTGGATTGCTTCCGGTAACCGAGATGTCGATTGGAAGCGATGCAGCTAATTACTCTATCCAATCATTTAAAGTCGCCTATGGAAAATTGGTGGTGCTAGAAAAAGAGGGTCCAACCTCGCAAGTAACAGTTAGAGATATTGAATCGGGAAACATTGTCCATTGGAATGTTCTTGATCAAGCTGGTAGACGCGCGATCGGTTTTGCTTTTGATGTGATCGATCGAGACACAATAGCAATTGCCACAAACGATGCGAAAATCAACCTATACGAGATCAAGACCGGCAAAAGGAAAGTGACATTAGATCAAGATTTTGGTTTCATAACTACTATGGCCGCCGCCTATGGTCTTATCTTCGTTGTTCCCATGGGAACCATCTGGGTTTTCGAGGAGCGAACAGGCAAGTATTTACGACGCATCGAAGAGCAGAATGGTTTTAGCTACATCCGCGCTTTTCAAGACAAGCTGCTAATTGGATATTATCAAGGACCTCCTACCATTATCGATCTTAATACTTGGGAAAGAAGAAGACTGCCTGCATATAACCATCCCAGTTGGTATCAGCAAAATACTCCTCCTAAATACACCCTGTTAGGAAATAGACTTTGCCAATCGGGGACTCAAAGTGTAATTTATGACCTGCATGGAAAAGAGGCGCCCTATCACTTCCAGTGCTATCATCCGGGGCATTTTTTTAACGAACAGGTTTGGGTCCCGCTCGCTAACTCGATAGAAGTTTGGGAGTATAACACTCCTCCTGCCCCACCGCCGGTAGAAGTGGCGTCAGAGTCCTGCTTCTCCGAGCTCTTTGACTGTATCTATTATGGATGCAGAAACTTCTTACGATGGCTCTGTAGCTGTTTGGGTATTTAAGTTTTAGGTTTGACGAGGGCGCAGCGAAAGTAAAGAAGCGCCCCGTTCATGAGAGCCGAGCCGATCGCCACATCGATCAAGCCTTTGAAATCTGCCGCAAGTGGAAGAAGCTTTAAGATAAAACCAAGCCCCATCATTCCGAGAATCAGAAAATAGTAGCTCTTCGCATAGATCTGTGAAAATTTGAGCGGAGAGGGCTGAGACAAGATGCGTGTGACTGTGCGCTGCACCGACTTTACCAGCACCCACCTTCCCTTGATAAATCCAAGTAGAAGCCCTGTTGCGATGATGAGAAGCGCTGCCTGCTCGCGGCCACCGGCTATTGAAGTAAGCGAAGGGATGATCCAAGCTTTTGCACTAAAATGATCAGGATGCGCCGCCTGAACGACCAGGTTCAAGCCCTTGGTCAGCAGCATGATCCCCACGCCCAGCCATACCGCCCCCGACAACAAAATACACATAGGATGAGTTAATTTCATAAGTACAACTTTGCACTAACTTCCTCTTATTCCCCAACTCTTTTTCTTAGACATGCCCGGGTGCGTGCCTGATCTTCCTCTTCCCTTCTTCAATCGCGCCCGCTTCCGCGCCCGCGTGCGCGCCCGATCTTTCTTTCTTTTGGAATTAATCCGGATCGGGCGCGCATGCGGGCGCGGAAGCGGGCGCGGAAGCGGGCGCGTTAAGAATAAAGAGTTATGCAACAGTCGTGATGGTCGACAAAAAAGAATTATAAAAACTAGAATTGCAATTTGGTCTAATAAGGAGTATAAAAATGAATATTTCTTTAGCATTTCTGCGTATCTTCTTTCTGATTTTAAGTGTCTTTTTCATGACGACCTTTATGCTGTCAACGCCAACGGGCACACCCGTGAGCAATGCTCTGATCGGTGTGGTAGTCGGCCTTCTCTTTGGCTTCCTGCTCATTGGATTTGACATTCTCTTTCGTCGGTTTAACCTGCGCGCCTTTAACATCGCGATCATCGGAATTTTTATCGGTTACTTGATGGGCCAAGCGCTGGTGTTGATCTTCGATGCGATACTGGATATCAGCTCGATTTCGATTGCACTGCAACCTCAAACGCTTGAGATCATCAAGATCGCACTGTTTCTCTTTGGAACCTATTTGGGAACGATGCTCACGCTCCGCGCATCTGATGAGCTCTACGTGAGCATCCCCTTTGTGAAATTTGCTCCCACCGTGCAAAAGAAAAAAGATCTTCTGGTCGATCCCTCTGTCCTTGCGGATGCACGCGTGATCGATGTGGCAGCGACAGGCATCTTTGACCATCAGCTGGTCGTCCCCCGCTTTGTGATCAAGGAGCTCTATGCACAATCGGAGACGGGCGATGAGATGGGTAAATCGAAAGCAAAAAGAGGGCTCGATGTTCAAAAAAAACTAGAGGCGCTTCCTACGCTTGAGCTGCGCTACAACGACACAGACTTCCCCGAAGTGAAAGATATGCAAGGCAAATTGACGCGTCTAGCAAGGCTTTTGGATGCAAATCTTCTCTCTTCTGACATGAGTCGGATCCAGATGGCATCGGTAGAAGGGGTGCGTATCATCAACCTTCACTCTCTTTCGAGCGCGCTTAAGCCATTAATGCAGACGGGAGAGTATATCAAGATCAAGATCCAGCGCTACGGAAAGGAGCCGCGCCAAGGTGTCGGCTATCTAGAAGATGGCACGATGGTCGTGGTAAACGGCGGCGGCGACTACATCGGCGAGACGATCGATGCGCGCGTCCTCTCTGTCAAACACACGACATCGGGCCGCATGATCTTCTGCAATGCGACAGATGAGGAAAACGGTACGCAAGATTACGAAGATGAGTCTAAAGAGGACGAATAATAAACATGGTCTTGGGCATCGGTAATGATATCATCGAGATCGAACGTATCCGCAAGAGCTTTGAAAACCATGGATACCGCCTGCTCACGCGCCTCTTTTCGATAAAAGAGCAGGACTACTGCTTAAAACATAAAGATCCGATTCCTCATCTTGCCGGGCGCTTTTCTGCCAAAGAAGCGATCGTGAAAGCCTTCGGCACAGGTTTTGGCGAGCACGCCTCCTGGCTCGACATGGAAATTCTCAATGACGAGAAGGGAAGGCCTTGCGTCTTCTTTTCCGAATCGTTTAACAAGAAGATGAACAATCCTAAAGTGATCGTCTCGATCAGCCACTCCGAATTCTACGTGACCGCCGTCGCCCTCTGGCTATCCTAGGTCTTTCAAGCGATGATGCAGCAGGCATCTGCCTGTTGGCTCTTCAGCAGAACGGCATTGTCAGCCGACTTGTCTTGTGGCTCTTTGCCTTGTTTTGGTCCAAAGTAATGAATGACAGCGCGACCGTTGTAACGAAAGCAGAGAGAGGTAGGAGTGACGTCACAATGACCACCGGCGCTTGAAAATTCATGGGGCAGGACTTCAAATTTTCGCAGCATTTTCCCTTGGGAATTGAGCAGACTCCAGGTTGGATTTTTCCTTACCTTTGAAAAGTCGTCGCTGCTGTACAAAAACAGATTGCGGAAAGGCAGGAGCTGGGCTTGTTCTTGACTACGTTCGCCAAGAGGGAGCCTGAACAGAAGATCTCCTCTTCCGTTATATACGAAATATTCAGAAAAATCGTATGAAAAACGATTTGTTGGGACCCCAAAAAGAATATGGCTGCCAATCAGAGACAATTGAGAGAGAGAGCCAAATGGGAAACGGAACAGGGCGACTCCTTTTGCCGTTTTATAATCCCATACTGCAATCTCTCCGGAATAATTTGAGTAGGCACAGAGAAGTTGACTATTGGCATTGATGCGATCAATGGAAGGCTTTTCCTTGCCCGCGACTTGCGTCCATTGGGGAGGAGGGTATCGTTTTTTCTGACCGCCTGCTAACCCGATTTCGTAGATGGCACCATCCTGCGAATGGAAGATCGAACGCGTCTCTTTAGAAAAATAGTGTGGGTTAGATTTAACCGTGTGGTTCGAAATCAGATTCCCCTCAAGATCAAAAGTGTAAAATGAATGCGTTCCACGACAAAGGACGAGACGATCGGGCTTTTCTAAGATGGCAGCAATGCGCAGCACGTCCAGATCAGGCCCACCCTCCAGCAATTTCGATTTGGAGCGGTCGACTAATTTAAACGAGCGTAGGAAATCACCCGTTTCTTTTGAGAAGATCGCGCAGGGGACAAAAAACGAGGTGTCATTTCGACCCGTGTCAATATTACGAAAGATGACAACAATTGCCTGCTCAGTGGCATAGGTGACGGCTGGCTTAAATCCATCTGGAGGCGCGAATGGATGGATCTGAGCGGGTCGCCTGTGTCGGGGATTTCGTATTCGATGCGGTAGCGGGCGATGGTGCGTGCCGCGCGGTCCCAGCGACGGGCGTCGGATTGGCGTTCGGGTCGTTCGCCTAGCGCCTCGCGGGTCCATGCCGGTCGTTCGGTGACTTGTCGGTCGGCGAGCTCGTCGCGGACTTGGGTGTGTTCGCGTTGCAATGTCGCGGCGGCGTTGGTGAGCGCGTTGCGTTCGTCACGGATCGCTGCGACGTCGCCGAGTTGGCGGCCGAGCGTTGCGCGTTGCGTGAGTGTGCGCTCGAGCTGGTCCTCGGCACCAGCGAGCGCGGTGGAGAGCCGGGTGCGATCGACGAGGTGGGCGTCCTCGCCGCGGCCGAAGCGTCGCTCGCGGGCTGCGGGCAGCCGGTCGAGCTCGCCACGGAGGAGGTCGCGTCGTTCGGTGAGCGTGCGTGCGCGCGCGTCGAGTTCGTCGAGCCGTGTCAGCTCGGCGGTGGGCAGCGCGTCGAGTTGCGCGCGCAGCCGCTCGAGCTGCTCTCGCATTTCGGTAAGCGGCGGCCGTTGCGCCTGCGCGAACGGCGGTTCGGCGCGGCCGGCTGCCTGTTCTTGCAGCGGTCCCGCGCTGGGTGTTTGGGTGAGTTGTGGGTCGTCGGCGCTGCCGGGCGCGGGGAGCTGGTCGATCGCGAGGTCCTCGTCGTCGCGCTCGAGCATCCTGCGCCCCACCCGCGCCAAAACCTCCTTCGGCTGCGTCTGCTCGTCGCGCGTGCTCGGAGCGAGCTCGTCGCGCTCGGCGACGTCCTGGCTCGTGTCGCGGATGAGTAGTCGTGTTTGTCCGCGCGCGCGTGAGAGCGCGGTGTAGGACCAGCCGCGCGAGAGCTCATGCGGGCTTGCAACGACGGTCGCCTGTTCGACGGTGCCGCCCTGCATGCCGTGCCCCGTCAGCGCGTAGGCGTGCTCGACGTGCTCCGCGACATAACCCGCGGGGAGGTCCCGTATGAGTCGCGCGTCCGTTTCGATCACGATCCCGCCCGCGTGGATGTGGCGGACGGTGCCGCGCGTGCCGTTGTCGACGTCGAGGTCGCGCTCGTTGTCGCGGCAGATCACCCGGTCACCAACCGCGACCGTGACCGCCCCGTAGGTGCGCTCCTCACCGAGCGCGCCTGCGGCGCGGCGCTGGTCTCGTGCGAGTTCGTTGAGCTCGCTGCGTGTGTCGTTGTTGCGCGCGATCAGCACGCTCTGCTCCAGGCCGTGCGCCTGCACTCCGACGGCCCATTCCGCGACGGCCTGCTCAAGAACGTCGCGGCCGTCGGTGACGACTTCGACGCGGCCCGTGCGTGGTGGCCCATTCGATCCAGCGGCGCGGGTTGCCGTCATGCAGGCCGGCGAGCGCGAGGCGCTCCTGCGGGTCGCGCTGGCGCATCACCTCGGTCAATCTGGCCGACCCGAGCCGCTCACCGATCGCCGCGAGCCATCCACCGGCCTGGACGGACGGTAGCTGCCCGGGGTCACCGATCGCGATCACCTTCGCCCCCACCTTCGCGGCGTGCGCGAGCAACCGTTCGCTCTGCCTGGTGGACGCCATCGCGGCCTCGTCGAAGATCACGACGCTGCGCTCGGGGAGTGGCCGGCCGGCGTCGATCGCGAGTAGCCGGCTATCAAGCGTCCGCGACGCGATCCCCGCCTGCTCGCTCAGCTCACGCACAGCCCGACCCGACGGCGCGACACCGATCACGGTGTAGCCGGCCCGCTCGTAGAGGTCGGCGATGGCGCCAGCGGTGTAGGTCTTGCCGGTCCCGGCCAAAGCCTCGATCACGTCCACCCCGTTGCCCGACGTCGCGACCGCGCGTACCGCGTCGGCCTGTCCCGCGTTCAACGCTCGATCGCCGGCAGCGATCGCGCGCCGCCACCGTGGTCTCGTCGAGCTGCGCGACGCCGCCGCCGGCGCGGCTGGTCGCGAGGTCGATCAGCGCGCGCTCGCGCTCTACGAGGTCCGCGCTCGTGAGCGTCCCGCGCGTAGTCGCAAGAACGTCGCCGCGACCGGCGAACCGTTCGCCGAAGCGCGCGCACGGTTTCGACGCGGGCGCCCTGCGTGGCCGCGGCCGCGAACTCGCGCAACACCGCCGGCTCATCAAACGTGTTCGACCGCTCGGTCAACCCGACGGGGCCGGCGAGCACCGCGGCGAGCTCACCGGCCCCCACTCGCTCACCGGCCTGTTCAAGCTCGCCCTCCCGGCGACGCTGCCGTGCTCGAGCCGCTCCTGGCCGCGGCCTGTGATCCGGTCGACGAGTTGCCGGTCGAGTCCGTGCTCGGCGGCACGGGCGGTGATCTCTTCCCGCCAGGTGTGCGTCTCGATCGCCGTACTGCTTGCGGTCGCGGGTCGCGATCGCACCCCACGTCGCACGCTCAGCCTTCGTCAATGGCCGCCCGAGCTCGGCCTCCTTCACCGCGACCGCCGCGAGACCTGCGCGCGGCGCTGCGAGAACGTCCGCAACACACCCACCGGGACCTCGCGAAGCTCGGCCGCACCCTTGTGAACCGGCCCCCACTCCAACCCGAGACGCTCACGCACCACGGTCCGCAGATGCGCCTGGTACAGATAGCCCGCGGTCTTCGCCGCCCGGTACAGCGGCGGCGCCGTCGAGCGCGGTGTAGCGCCCGTCCGGGCCACGCGTGAGGTTGCCCGCAACGACGTGGGTGTGCAACTGCGGGTCCAGCGCCCGGCTCATCCGGTGGCGGTAGGCCGCCGCGATAAACCCGCCGCCGGGCTCGTGAACCTCGCCGGCGTGGCCGCGGCGAACCATCACCGCCGTGTCCTCGAGATAGCCCAGCGCGGCACGAACCGCCTCCTCATGCGCGACGATCAGCTCCGCAGAAACCTCGGCCGGCGCGACCGCGAACAGCACGCTGACCGACTTCGGCGCCGAGAAGGTCAGGTCAAGCGCCGCGATCTTTGGATCCCGAAGACCGGCGCGCAACCGCACCCCAGGCTCCCCGCGGATGCGACCCCGCGATCAACGCGTTGAACTGCGCGCTACTCACCGGCCCGGAAAGCCCGAGCTCGCGCGCGCCTGCGCCGACCCATTCGCCCTGCGCCTCACCACGGCCCGCGTAGTAGTCGTCGACGCCGTTGCGCGACCTGCTGCTCGTAGTAGCGATGCTGGCCCACAGCGATCTTCCCGATCGACAGCACGCGGACCAAAATAGCAAAATCAGCACCCTTTGGTGCAACTGTGTGATGCGAAGCTCAGCGAAGCTGAGGGAGCGTCTGGGAAGCCTTTGCCGTTCGGGCCCGGGGGCCGGCGGGCTATGCGGACGCGGGTTGACCGACGGCGGGGATGTGGACGTGGGAGCGGTGCTCGGACGACCGTTGAGGTCAGCGGACTGGTCGGCGTGTCGGGTCGCGAAGCCAGGCGGCAAGTCGGGCGGACACGGCCGGCGAGACCAGCGGTGGGATCTCCGCTCGCGCGGCGAGCGGCGCGCATGGGATCCGAACTGCGTGTGTCCTCCCCTGCTCAGACGGGGCGCTCAGCGCACACGGAGTCTCCCGCGGCGCCTTGTGGGTGCTGCGGGTGGCGGCTCTAGGTTCGGTGGGGGTGCAGCAGGCGGGTGAAGAGGCGTTGCGAGAGCAGCGAGGGCCAGTAGCCGCGACGCGCGTGAAACCAGATCGTGCCCGCGCTCCAGGAGGCGCAGCCGAGGATCAAGAAGAAGACCATGTAGCCGTAGCCGCCCTGGCTGCCGCACGCCCACCCGGCCCACCACGAGGCCACGCCGATGAAGCGGGTGAGCGTCGGCCCGTAGCGCCACGCGACCCACGCGAACAGGCAGAGCAGTCCGCCGACGGCGACGATCGAGGCGAGCACCCCAGGGTGCCCGCCAGCACTGTTGGTAGCAAGGACACGAGCGGCCATCAACACAGTGCAGCACGCGCTTGGGACATTACGCGCGACCCGCGGCCACCTCGACACGCGAGGGCGCTCGGTCCTTCTGGGTCGCTGTCGCCGGTGGTGGCGAGGACGACGGTTTCGAGGCGGCGGGCGAGACGGTCGATCAGCGCGGCGTGCGCGTGGATCGTCGCGATCGGGGTGTCCTGCGACCAGGCGGTCAGGTAGGGGATGCTGTTCGCGCTCGTGTCGACCCCGAGGATCCCGGTCACGCTCATCGCGACCGATTCAACGACGAGCTCCTCGCCAGCGTAGGACAGCTGCGGATCACCGTCTTCGCGGTCGACGCGCACGAGCGCGTGTGCGAGCTCGTGCAGCAGCGCCGCGATCTGCCCGTTCGGCTCAAGCGAGCACTCGACCTCGATCTCACGGGTCCGGTGACGGCACACGCCCTCTGGGCCGCCAAGCTCGCGGACCTCGACGGTGTAGCCGATCGTCGCGGCGAAGCTGGTGAGCGGCACGAGGAGGTGCGCAAGCTCGTCTCCGTGCAGCGGCGCGATCGGCGGGTCAAGCGGCGCAGGGGTCGCGGGTGGCGGAAGCTCGGTGACTTGTGAGCGGTCGAAGACCGATCCGAGCTTGAACAACGTCCGCGGCTTCTCCCCGCTCCGCCATCGTGTCCCCATGCTTCGAGTTGCTTGCGGCTGGGCGGGATCGGCATCCAGATCCGGATCGCCTTCTCGCCCTTGCGGACCGCGTACCCGAGGTCGAGCCACGCCCGGAACCCCGCGACGTGTGTCGCGTCAGGGTTCTGCATGCTGATCAGGATCTGGTTGCGCAGGCTGTAGCGGTGAAAGTGCCGGCGCACCCCGAGCCAGCGCTGCCAGCCCGCCGACGTCCGCAGTTCTTCGACGGCGCGCTCGGCAAGCTCGCGCTCCGCGGCACGGCGCTGCTCGCGCTCTTCGACTGTCGATCGTGTTCCGCTGGGGGCCATCAGGTCCCTCCTTGTTCGGTGGCCTCGCCCGGTGCGGGGCCGCTTGCCCATCCGCCCGCACGCCCCGAAGGGGCGTGCCACCATCGGGCGGTGGGCGGCCCGCACCGGAACGCCATCCGCCAGCAACACCACGCCCGCGCGTGGGAGCGGTGAGGCCGACGTCGCAGGCGGCGTCAGGCCGGCCGCGGGAGCCACAGCGCTCCGCGCGTCGTAGACCGCCGCAGCCACGTCGTCGACGCCGGGCCGCAGCGGGATAGAGGCGCGTCAGCTCGTGACGCGGCTACAGCCGCTCAAACTAGACATCGCCCGCAGCACCAGCGCTTGCGAACTGCAGCTCGTCATCTGGGGCGGGCACGCAGCGGATCACACGGGCCGCTCGCATCTGAGCGCCCACGAGCCTGAGCAGCACTCGCACGGATTCCGTACGCTCGTTCCGCTGGCTCCGGAGCCGCTCGTACACCGTTCGCAGCAGGACTCGCAGACATTGGTGAGGCAGTCTTCGTCGTCGCGGATGGGCTGGTAGATGCGTCGCTGGCATCCACGCGGGTCATAATGGCCTGGGGGAACTTGCGGTCGACGACCCCGCCGGAGAGGTCAATTACGGGACGGTCAGGAGCGCGCGGTTGATGATGACCGTCGCTTCGAGGGGCGCGCCCATCGTCCAGTAGCGCTGACCGTCGATGTTCAGGTACGTGTAGGTCGTCTTCCCGAACCGGCGCTTGTAGCCGACCCGGCGGATCAGGAGAACGAACTCGTTGAACTCGTCGTCCGGGGTCTGGCCGCGCACCGTGTACTCGTGCGGGATGTGGGACATCGTCTTTGCAAAGCGCCACGGCGCGCGGGCGACGAACCCGCGTCCGTCTTCGCCTCCCTCGGTGGTCTGCGCGGTGGGTCGCATACTCGTCACTAGCTTCGCACGGCGTTCCGCGAGTCGCCCCTCGCGCGTACAGGCATCCCTTGCTTAGCGCTAGGCCACACCACCTCGTGCATTCGCCGAGAACGAACGACGGGCCGGATCGAACTCAGCACTTCCGCTGACGGCGAGGTTCGCCGGCGACAAATCGATCGCTAGCTCCCCCGCCAGCCGCTGAGCTTCGGCCGGCCCGAAGCGGTCGACCAGGTAGGCGACGAGGTCCTCTTGGCGGGCGTGTCCGAATGCCAGGCGGTACACCGTGAGCGACCGTCGTAGATCATCAATGCGCGCTCGGTCCCTGCTCAGCGGCAGGGTCGGGACGTGCCGCTCGATGCGTGCTCCGCCGGTTATCGGGAAGAGCCAGTAGGGGACGAGGTCGGTTACCCCAGGAGCGCGTTCCGCGGCAGCGCGCGCGAAGAGCGATGCCCATGGATCCGTACCGGGCTCGAGCATCAACTCGTCGCCGTAGGTTTGAGCCACGTTGCGGCGAACTGCGTGGTTCTTAAAACGGTGAATCCGTCCCTCTCGTTGCTCGAGGTCGACAGGATTCGACGGCAGGTTCCAGTGGACGATCGCATGGCTGTAGAGGTGAAAATCAAGGCCCTCCTGCCCGACCGAGGTGGAGGCGAGGACGAATGGCCAGAACGGAGAGTTGAACGCCGTGCGAAGTTGCGTGGCTCGCACGCCGCCGGTCCCATCGGCGTTTCGCTCATCACCGAACCGCGCGGCGAACTGTGTGCGCATGTTGCGACGCGTGAGTTTTATTCCCTGACGCGGGTCGACGCCAACGCGATCGACGCGTACCCGCGTTGCCCTCAGCGTGAGTGCCTCGCGGATCGTCTCGGCCAGTACGCGCCATCTCTGTGTTGGCTCAGGGTCGAACAGTCCACGGTCATCCACGAGCACATGGGCGTATTCGTCGACCACAGCCTGCAGACAGCCGTCCGTCCCGTAGCGAAGGACGTGGCGCCAGTAGGCGGTGCTTGGATCGGGCGAACGGACCATCGCCGTTACTTCGGGCCCGTTGAAGAGGGACCGGAAGCCCCACGCGGCCTGTCCGGCGGCGTCGCGCAGCTTCACGTCCGCGTGACCGCTGCCGTGGCTGACGCGCGTGAGCGCCCTTGCGCAGACGGTTCCCCATCCGGCGAGCCGCGAGCTGAACGATCGTCGCGACCAGGTCATCCGGTCGCCGGCCGAGCGTTAGGTCGCCGCGAAGCAGGCTTCGTGCGCGCTCGACGTGGTCCGCCCAGCGGGACTCTCCGTCCTCTGCGGTGTCGTCGCCGGCCCAGATCGCGGCGAGGTTGTCGCGCGACCACCACGCGCGCGTTGCTCCCGGGTCGGAGTGAAGGTCTAGGAGAATTGGCGCGGCCCAGTACCAGCTCTCATCGACGACGTCCCGGCTCGACGCGGATTCTTCTTCCTCGGCTAGAGCCGCATGTGCATGGTCGGCATGCGTCGGCGAACACTGCGGCGGTTGGCACATGCGAGCGTCCGGCGATGCGCACGAGCAGATCGAGGTCCTCTCGGCAAAACCCTGCCGTCGAGCATGTCGGATGCCGTCATCCGGCTCAACCGGACGAAGCGCTCGGTAAACGCGAGATGGAGCGCGTACTCCGGTGTGATGGACCGAAAGGCTCTGGTCCGCTCCACGCGTAGGGGTGTGCGCTCGGGTCGACCGGTCCGCGAAGACCCGAGCCCTTTGCGGGCAGCGCGTCGATCCGTGCCGACAGTCGATCCTCGGCCCATTCCCGTAGGCCGCTGACGGTTGCCGGTACACCGTGTGTCGCGGCGTCGCGTGCGTAGTCGAGCGGGTCTGCGAGGGTCGCGAGCGTCGGTGATGGGTAAAGCAGGGCGAGCACGGGCATGCTGCTGAGCCGCCCGTCGCTGATCCGGAATGTCAGTAGTTGCGTGCGCTGGTCGCGTGCCTGTCGCGTGTTGCGTGGGTCGCTGTCGAGTAGACGGAGCATCCGTCTCTCGGCGGCATAGGTCAGCATCGCTGCGACGGCGCGCGGTACAACATTCCACGACGAGAAGACGAGCCTCTTTGTGAAGTCCGCCACGCGGGGGTCGGCATACGGCCCTTCGAGCGCGTAATACGGAAGAGACGGGGCGATCCACAGTGCCTGCCACGCCCCCGACTGGATGACGTCGGCGTCCAAGGACACGCATGCGCGGATTGCCGGGATCGATGTCCCCGTACCGCTCGACGTCCCTCCAGGAAGATTCTGCGCATGTCCGACCGATCGCGGCCGCTACCTCGCGACTGAGGACTCGGGGATTCGGCGGCGTCCTCCAGCTTGGTTTTGAAGCGATACCCGTCCATGAAGTTGAGGAGATACGGTGCGCTCTTCCAGTACTCGATCTACGTCGGGTTCTT
This sequence comes from Chlamydiia bacterium, assembly GCA_963804085.1. Classification (GTDB taxonomy): domain Bacteria; phylum Chlamydiota; class Chlamydiia; order Chlamydiales; family Rhabdochlamydiaceae; genus CAWDOQ01. The sequence continues at coordinate 134,648 of CAWDOQ010000023.1, forward strand.
CAAGGAGCCGGGCCACGTTCTGCAGTGCCAGGTAGCCGCGCACGTCACTCGCCGTAAGCGGTAGTCGCGACGTCTGCGATGCTCGAGCATGCCGTCACGGTCGTCGCGGACAGCGAGTCGCTCGGTGCGGCACATGATGGTGCCGAGAGCCGCTTCAATCCGTTCGCGGCAACCGCGCAGCTCGGCTAAGTCGATCTCTGCGGTGTTGATGAGCGAGTGCTTGTGATCAGCGAACGCGCTCTCGATCTCAGACGGCGGTCTCCGTGTCGTCGCCGCAAAGAAAGCGTACGGTGCGCATGAAGTCCTGATGGTGGTCTTCGGTTTCGTGCTCTTGGCCGAGCGTGTACATCCGGTACGGCGTAGCACTGAGGAGGAGGAGTCGCGCGCGCGTCCCGCTTTCCGGGTCGCGCCAGTTGAAGAGCTGCTGCGCGAGCTCCCCGGCCGCTGTGTCCGGGTTGTCCAGGATGTCGCGAAAGCGCTGAAACTCGTCGAGGATGACCAAATCTGGCTCGAGCGCCGAGATGCAGACCTGTGCGAGGGTGGCGCGGAGGTCGCTGACAATCTCGCGCCGGTCGTAGCGCAGCTCCTCCGACCACGCGGCATTGGTTTCGTGGCGGATGGTCATCCGGTCACACAGCGTCCTGGAACGCCTCCACCAGCTCGCCTCTTTGTTCGACCGCGGCGACGAAATCGCGCTGTCAGCCCCTGGATCGATCGGTGGTGCTGCGTCGTTGCGCGGGTCGAGCGATGCGACAGCGTTGGAAACGACGCCATCGCCGCATCGCCTCGGAGTGCGCGCAGCACGCTCTTGCTGTTGCGGCGGTAGCCGATCGCCTCTTTGAGCATCCAGAAGAGGACCGCCCGCTCTTTGCTGACTCCGAGGGAAGAGTGCGGGTCAAGCGAGGTTCCTGGGGTGAGGGAGATCAGGTTGATCTCGTTGGAGCGCAGCTTGTGGGTCTCGAGCGGCAGGAGCGTAATGCGCGACGCAAGCGCGACGTCGTCGCGTCCGGTTACGTTGAGACGCCGGATGTTCTGGCGCGCGATGTCCGCGTTTGAGCAGACGTAGACGATGTCGATGCGTCCGACCTTGCCGCTGCGCTGCAGCTCATCAACCACGAGCGCTGTCACACCGCGGGCCACCAGCGTCTTTCCGAGCCCGACCTCGTCGGCAACCAGGAATCGTCGTGCGTCGTCGTCGCGGAACAGCCGACCGTAGGCGTACCTCACGGTCTCAAGCTGGAAGTCCTTCAGCCGGCCGAGTTCCGCGTCTACGTCGATACGGTCCGTCACGGCCGTGTCATCGCGTCGCGAATCGGCTGCCAGATCTCGAGCAGGCCATCGGGTAGCAGTTCCGCGCCGTCGGCCGTCGAACTGAGATCGGCGATCAGCCCCTCGACCTGCTGCAGCGTGTCCGGATCCCGATCGAGTGCCTTGAGCATCGTCTCAAGCAGAGGCACCTGTGCCTGCCACTGCCCTGCCGTCTCCGCGCGAGCGCCTTCACGGAACACCGCCAGTGCGTTGAGCGCCGAGTCCGCCGACCGCGCACTGTCGGCCAAGAGGAGCAGCAGAAAGCGCAGCACCTGGCTCTTGTCGCGAAGCAGTGCTCTGAGAAGTGACTCGCGTCGGTCCGCAGGAGCGCCCCGCAGATCTGCTCGGGTTACAAACCCGGTGGAGCGCTACGCGGCCCTCCGCTCGGATAGTGATTTCGAAGGCGAAGAACGCCGTCAGCAGCTCAGTCGGAAGAGCGTGCCATGTCGAGGTGCCTGTGATCTTCTGTGCTTGCGTGAGGGTGATCGGCCGCACTAGAACTTCAGCGTCCGTCGGGCGGGTGCTTAGGGTCGGCACGGTCAGGGTCAGCGCGTAGTGACCGCTCTCCTCCGCGCCGACGTCTGCGACGAGATCCGCGCACGCGATGTCTCGTCGCAGATTCTGGAGCTCGTTTTCGAGCCTCTCCAGCACTACGTCGACCTCGACCTGCTCGTCCGGCGGCTCGTAGCGGCGCAGGAGCGATCCGAGACTTCGGTCGCTGTGGGCGTCGCCGAGCACGGCGTCTATGCCGCAGCGGCTTTTCGGGCCTTCAAGCTCGGCGAGGAACTCGACATTGCGGTTGAACGCTGCGTGTGTGGCGTTTGCAGAGCCGACCCACATACGCGCCTTCCAGCCGGCGTCGGCGACATAGGCCTTGGCGTGCAACCCGGTGAGTTCTGTCCCGGGGTCGAGTGCGGCTTCGTCGGCAGCCCCGTCGCTTGCAGCGTTGACCGTGTGTGCGTCATCGTCGGGTTGTAAGGCGTCGTCGAACACCTGGATTGGCTCAAAGCTTGCGAGCTCATCCGCAGACAGGCGTGCGAGCGTGTCCAGGCGGGAGATCAGCTGGTGGTCGTTGCCTACATTCGCGAGCCGATCGAGGGCTGAGGAGGACAGGAACGGAGAGATGACGAGCAGCCGGCGGATGTCGCCGGTAAACGGCCACGCGGGCCGGCCATCGTGACCGATCGGATGAAAGACAACGCTCTCAAAGTCGGGCGGCAGATCCCAGCGGACGCGGGCGAGGTCTTGCGCGATCGTGCGAACGCGAACCGCCGCAGCCTCGCTGAGCGGCGATATCGCACACCCCTCAAGCGCGGCAACGAACTCGGAGACCGGGCGGGAGGACGCAATCGGGCGGCCGCTGTTCGTGAGCTCTCCGTCGAGTACTAGTGCCGTGTCCCATGAGCGGTCGAACGTCAGGTTGCGGGATAGGACGAGCAGCCTGTACAGAGTCGGCTCGTCCGGGGCGACGTAGCGCAGGGCCCAGACTTTGGGATGAAAGACACCGCCGTCGGTGGGACTGCGAGCCTCCACGACGGCGTCCTCGAGTTGGGAGAGGAGACGATGGTCGTGCTGCGGGATGGCAATCTGGCCGGCCTGGCAGAAGATCGTCAAACGGTCCGCGTATTGGCGCAGCGCCGCGAGGAGCGCATGCGGGTCGGCGGTTGGCCGGCCATTCTCCTGCTGCCAGTCGAAGACCGTGAACGCGAGCGGAACGCGGAGTAGCGCCACTAGGTCGAGTGAGAAGGTCGTGCCGACCCCCTGGTCGAAGCGATATCCGTCCGGGGGCGTGAGCGCCTCCACGAGTAGCTGACGGTCGTCAGGAGCGAGCATCTGGTGGGACGAGGTCGTTGATGAACCGCTGGGCGATGGCCCAGCGGTAGTTCATACGCGCGGTGCCGGCGTCGCCGCCCCAGAGGTGAAGAGCGGCCTCGCTATGGAGGCGCGCTCCCATGGGGCCCTTGACCTGGCGCTCGCGACTGCTGATGAGCTCGCGCGCGCGGACTGAGTTCGAGAGGTCTTGCTCCTCGACCACGAGTCGGGCCCAGCGCTCGATAAACGCGCGTGTGGGCGCCGTGACGGTTGCGGGAGTGCGATCGACGGTTTGCCAGAGCTCGGCGAGGTCCCACCGGCCCGGTTCACCGCCAGCCTCGAGCGTCAGAGATCTTGTCCAATCTGAGAGGCGCTGCTCGAACTCCTCAATTTTCTCCTCCCACACGAGCCGTCGAGCGAGCAACAGGTTGTAGAGCAGAGGGGCTCCATGCATTACCGCCGAGAGCATGCGAGCCTGATTCAGATCATCGATCGTCTCACGCGGAAAGCGAGCAAGGTAAGGGTGCTCCCAGGCGAACGGGATATTGGACTGGCGACCGTGCTCGACAAGCCAGGCGAGCAGGGTGCCGCGCGGGCGGCCAAGGAGCACACGCTCGGTCAGGTAGGTGCGATCCTCGGGACGCAGTCGCAGCGAGCATTCGCCAGGGAAGCCCTCAGGCGGGTCGGGTAGTCCCGGATGCCAGTGCACGGCAGCGGTCGCGTCGGCGAGCGGCTCGCCGTCGTCATCGACGCTAGTCCGTTGGTCAACGCTTAGATTCGCGAGTCGTCGAAGATATTGATCCCGGCTACCGGGATATAGCCTGATTCCCCACGCGGCCAGGCCCTGCCAATACACGTCGCTCGGTAGCCGCTTGAGTGAACGTCGCACCCTTGCTCCGATGACACCTTCAGGGTCGCCGTCGGCAAGTAGTGGCTCGATGAGATCCAGCTCCGCTTTGCGGGCGCGATCGGCGACGTTTGCCCTACCGGCGTGCTGCTGCTCCAGCGAGCGATAGAGCCACGGGATGAGCAGAAAGTAGGCGACGCGGGTTTGGATGGTGCTCGTCCCCGGGAAGAAGTGCTCGGCGAACCCGTCCCGGATTGAGCCGAGACCTAACTCATCGCGGGTATCGCGGTCGCGGAAAAGTTCGATGACGTCGAGCGCCGCGCGTCGCTCGGCGTCGGAGTAGTCGAGCCAGGAGAGGCTAGAGGTCATTACCGGCTGTTAGCCGAGGCCCACGCGGTGAGGGTCGCGTCACGCGCGTCGCGCGGCGTGCCGTTGAGCATGCCGTGCATCCTCGCGCAGACGAAGCGGGGATGCGCTCGGATCTCGCGGCCCACTCTCGGGGTCCTGCAAGCGTCACCACTGGATCGGCCAAGTCCGCAACTACCCAAGGAGGACACACGCGCTATTCGCCCATCTCGACAAATCGGCAGAGCGCGTTGGCAAGCCGCATGTGCTCGATCGTCTTGCAGTCGACCTCGAGTAGCCGTGGCGAGCAGACGAGGTAGGCGAGGCATTGTGCGCGGGAGATCGCGACGTTGAGGCGGTTGCGGGAGAGGAGGAAGTCGAGGCCGCGCGGCACGTCCTCGCCGCTCGAGCTGGCCATCGAGTAGATCACGACCAGGGCTTCCTGGCCCTGGAACTTGTCGACCGTGCCAATGCGCACGTCCGCGGGCAGACGCTCTCGGAGGAGATCAACGTGGGCGTTGAACGCCGCGACGACCATCACGTCGCTGCTTCGCACGCCCGCGTCGCGCAGTCGTGCGACCTCGGCCACCACGGCGGCCGCCTCCTCCTCGGAGGACTGGCGGTTTCCTTCGTGTTCGACCGGGATGTAGCGCAGGCCGGTTCCGAGCGGCGTCGTTCGCTCCGCTGTGCGCGCGTCGGGTCGCAGCCGCCCCTCGTAGAACACCTCGGAGATGTAGCCGCAGACGTCGGGGTGCAGACGAAAGGTGCGTTCGAGGAAGAGGCCGCGATCGGGCGGGATCGTCGCGTTCTCACCCAGGAGGTGCGTGAGGACTGACGCGTCGGCGCCTCCGGGGTGCGTTCCCTGCAGCACTTGCGCGAGCTGGAGCGGGTCACCGATCAGGACGAGATTGCGTGCGCAGGTGCCCATCGCGAGCGCGTCCGCGAGCGACACCTGGCCAGCTTCGTCAATGAACAGGTAGTCGAGTCTGCCGTCGTGGTCGGGATGACAGAAAAGCCATGCGGTGCCAGCGGCGAGGTCGGCCCCCGCGGTGTCAGAGGCCTTCCAGACGTTCGTGATCATCTGGCCGTCGTACTCCGACTCCGGGTTGCCCTGGCTTGCCTTCTTTCGCCCGTCGAAGGCGATCCCGAGTTCGCCTGCGGCCGTCTCGACCTCGCCGAGCAGGTTGTGGATCGCCTTATGGCTCGTCGAGGCGACCCCGACGGTCTTGCCGGCCCCGATCAGGTCGGCGATCAGTCGCCCGGCCGTCCAAGTCTTCCCGGAGCCGGGTGGACCCTGGATCACGAGCTGACGTCCGTCGAGGGAGCGGACGAGCTGCTTCATGGCGTCGAGGTCGTCGGTCTGCACGGGCTGTGGGAACGATTCGCGGGTGAGCACGGATTCGAGCGCCGGGTAGCGTCGGTCGCCTGCGAGCAGCGAGCGACCGAGCCGTTCGAGCGCTTCCTCCTGCACGTCGGTGCCGTAGGGGTTTCCGGGGATCAGCGCGCCCGGTAGAGCGACCCCGTCGAGCGAGGGCCCGCGCCGCAGCTCGAGCAGGCGTGCTTCGCGGTCGAGCGCGACGATCGTCCCGGCCGGCCCGCCGCCCGTCGCGAGATCCCTCGGCGCGTCGCCGACGCGCAGCTTGTGCTCCTGCGCCGGGTAGGTGAGAACGTGGACGTGCGATCGTGCCGTCCGGCCGAGATTCGCCGACGGGCTCGATCATTCCGATCGCGTCGGAGTCCTCGATGAGCTCTTCCGATGTCCGCTCGAGCCGGTCGAAGAACGCCCACCACACCGGCTTGCGTTCCCGGTCGTGGTAGTCGAGCAGCTGAGCGACCAGCTCGCGGGGCGGGTCGCCGGTCGCCAGCAGCGCATCTCGCAACGCCGCGCGATCGGCATCCTCCGCTTTCGGCTGGCTCGGAGGCAGCGGCTCGGGCGAGGGGATCTCGCCCGCCTCGGCCTTACGTTCGAGCAGCCAGTCGCGCAGCAGCCGTGTCGCGATCACGTCCTCCTCGTTGTAGGCCGCGATCGCGGAGAGCAGCTCTGGGTCGCGTGTCTGGACCCACCGCTCGTACTCGACGATCGACGTGCCGCCGTCCTTGACCTCCGCGTGCCGCTCGAACGTGAGGAACGCCTCCATCTCTTTCAGCCCGTAGCCGGGAACGGACGCGACGAGCCCGCCGCGCACCACCTTGAGCAGGTCGACCAATACCTCGCGACGCAGCAGCTCGTCAACCTCCTCCTCGCGCGTGCCGTAGCGGCCCGCGAGGCGGCGCAGCACGCTCAGCTCATAGGAGGCGTAGTGGTAGACGTGCATACCCGGGTACTCCTGCAGACGCGCGTGAACGAGATCAACGAACTGCTCGAGCGCCGCCCGCTCGCCCGCGCGATCATGCGCCCATAGCGCGGTGAAGCGGCCCTCCGGGTCAAGGACGCCCCACAGGTACTCGAGGCTGCCGTCGACCGAGTCCCAGAACGGGTTGCCCTCAAGGTCGAAGAACAGATCGCCCGGCGACGGCTCAGGCAGAAGCGCAAAGCCGGACGGCGGGTCAAGCAGCTCGTAGCGCAGTTCGCCGGTTATGTCGCGCTCATGCTGCAGCCCCGCTTGACGGCGCAGCTTCGCGAACACGTCGGCGCTGATCCCCGCCGGCGCATCCGGGCCAGCCGCGGCCAGCGCCGCGCCGGTCAAAATCCCGCGCGGCGCGCAGCGGCGCGAGATAACGCGCGCCCAGACCGGCGACGCGCGTCGGGTGATCGACCGCTTCCCACCACGCCTCGCAACGCTCGAGAAAGCCACAGGTCTCACACGCGTCGCACGGAACCGCCTCGGTCTCGCGCGGGCTCATCGAGGAACCCGGCAACGCGCGACTGGACACGGCGGGCGTACGCGGCGAAATCGTCGGGCCGGAAGCTCTCCTGCTCGCCATTGCCGAGCAGCACGTGCATCGCCCGCGGCGCGGCCCCTTGAATGCGCCCGACCTCCGTGCTGTAGAAGCACAGCTGCAACACGTAGGCCGGCTTCGCGTGACGCGCGAGCTTCGTGTCAAGGACCTCGTAGGAGTAGGCGCCCAACTTCGGCGACGGGTCGTCGACACGCAGGAGGAAGTCCGCGATGCCACGCCAACGATCCGAACCGAGAACGGCCTGATAGACGACCTCGCGTCCTGCGCGCATCGCCTCCTCGGTCTCACACGCCGCCCGCTCCCAATCATCCGGCAACGGCGCGTGGTCTCGACCGAAGGACGATCTCGCAGACGTCAAGCCCCTGCGCACGTAGCCCAGCCAAGTACGCCGCCTCATGCTCCTGACCCTTCGCAAACAGGAGCTCGGCGTCAGCAGACGACGCCGCACGACAGGATCTCGCCTCGCGCCACCGCGAGCGAAAGTGCCGAGCTATGCCGGCAACCAATGAACGCCGTGACATCTGATGGCGAGAGAAGCAACTGGCCGTTGCGGAAATGCATCGCTTGAAGTATCGGCACCGGAATCGCGAAGCGTCACGCCCCAGTAGCTTGCGGAAACTTTGGTTAGCCCGCGCCTGACCATAGGAGGACTCCGAAACCTTGGGGTAAGGCTCGATCTGAGCAAAGGCGCTACCGCTGCTGGCCGAGAGTGCCGTCAGCCGTCTCAACCGACTGCGGTCGCTACGAGCGGCACAGGCTCAGCGCCTTTGTCGGAGGAGGTCGCGCAGCCGTTGTGTAGCGATCTTGTTGTTCGGGTCGAGGTCGATGACCTGCCGGAACGCCTGCTCTGCAGCGTCGAGCGATCCGATCGCTTGGTAGGCGCGTCCGAGGCGATTCATGGCGACGGCGTCCTGCGGCGCGAGTGTCAAGATCGCCGAGTTGGTCGCGATGGCGTCCTCGGGATCAGTCGTAGCGGCAGCTAGCTCTCTGAGTTCCGTGATGTCCTTCGGCAACACCGACCGTCGCGCTTCGATCCGTTTGGTCGTAGCGGCCCTCCTTCGCTCGATGGCGTCGGCGTGAGGGGCTAGTCGCGCGGTCGCGGTCGCCCGGTCCGCATCGGTGAACAGACGCGCGTAGGGCTTGCCGTCGTCGGCTACTAGGGCCTCGCAGGCAAGGTCGAGCGAGTCAGCGTCTTCCAGCTTCTTGTAGCCGTCGCTGGGCGCTTTGTAGAGGTAGCGCCTCACGTACTCTGCGACGGAAAGTCCGCCGCGGTCGATGGAGTTCTTCAACCCCCGCTTGTAATAGGAGGGGTTGTACGGATTCCCGGCCTTGTCCTTGATACCTCGAGGACCCATCTGGTCGATCTGCCAGTGCAAGTCGCTTATTAGGGCGGCTATTGCATCGCGGTCATCCACGGCGCGAAGGTCCGGTCAACTCGGATGCTTCCGCGAATCGTGCACGCGACGATCCTCGCAGAATCCGCCGTGCGGCAAGCGCAGTTGGGACCGCTTGCGGCTGGAACCGTCGTGCACGCCGCGGAGCGCTAGGCTCGCTTCCGTGTCGGAGTTGCCGTCGCTCCCGAAGTCGTTCTCACGGATCGATCTCGAAGCGTTGGGCTTTGAGGGTTGGTGCACGTGGGCTGCCCTTCGTCAGGCTCACTTTGCGGCCGTCCCGGCGGGGCCTGCTGTCTACGTGATCTATCGAGCGGCCGCTGCCGCGCCGTCGTTCTTGGGCGTGAACCCTGGCGGTCGCTTCAAGGACAAGGATCCGAGCGTCCCACTGGACGTGCTGACTAGCAGTTGGGTCCCCGGCGCACACGTCGTGTACATCGGCAAGGCGGACGTCGCCGATCGACGGCTCAAGCAATTCGCGCGCTTCGGTGCTGGGGAGCCGGTCGGTCACTGGGGCGGCCGCTACATCTGGCAGCTCTCCGATTCGGACGAACTTCTCGTCGCATGGCATGAGATCTCCTGGGTCGAGCAGGCACGCCAATATGAGAAGCGGCTCCTTGCCCGCTTCGGCGAGCTTCATGGCGTTGTCAGGCCTTTCGCGAATCTCACGGGGTAGCAGAGCGGATGACGCCAGAGGAGTACGAGCACCTCGTCGCGGAAGTGTTGCGGTCCGAAGGGTGGGACGCCCATGTCACGCCCTATGTCCGCGATTACGGCCTCGATGTGATCGCCAAACGCGACGGTCGCCGGCTGGGCGTGCAAGCGAAGATGTACGGTGGCGCCAATCGCTCGATCTCCGTCGAGACCGTAATGCTCACATACGCTGCCGCCGCCTACGCCGACTGCGGCGAGGCGATGATCGTCACAGACAGCCGCGTCCTCGACGACGCGCGACAGGTAGCCGACAAACTCCGCGTCGCGCTTCGCGTGGTGAGCGCTATCACGTCTCCTCGCGCTGCTCCGCCTGAAGCCCGCGATCTCAAGCCCGCCAGGCCGGGCCTATCGTTTGGCGAGATCTGGGATACGCACTTCGTGCCGCTCGCGGGCCGCGTTCTGATTCGGCCGAACGGCACAACAAATGAGATTCTCAAGGTCGACCATGCTGGTCTTGTGCGGCGCACATCCAACGGCAGAACCCAGACAATCAAGATCGAGATCTTTCGGTGGACAATTGAGAAGCTCCTTCGCGGAGAAGCCGTCTCCCGCGACGAGATCAACCAACACTACCCCGGTCGTGCCTCATCTGGAATCGCTTTGATCGTCTCCTCAATTCACGATTCTTCCACACGGTCAACGTAGCCGGCAGGCAAGCAGTGCGCTTGCGTGCGCCACTTTGACGCGGTACCCCATCATTCCCTCCCACGCGCCTTGCTCCTGATGTCCGCCGGCGACTTGCCGGCGCCCGGTACGTCCAGGAAGACGTGGGCAGCGGCAAAGTAGGTGCGTTCTCGGCACCGGGACGTCGCCGGTCGGAAGCTGGCGGTGATCTTGCAGCGGACGCTCAGTCGCCATCCCCCCCTCATCGGGCCGTCCCTCGGCGAGCCCCGGCGCTACCCGACGCGCGCCAGCGCCTTACGCACGAACCCCTGGAACTGGACGATGTCGGGCGGGCCAAGCGTGCCCTCAGTGACCCCCACCATGATCGCGCCCTTCCTCACGATCAGCGCATCCTCATCCGCGGTAACCCCGTTGACCGTGAGACTCACCGTGAACGCCGCCGACTGGTCCCCGTACTGCGGAAAAGACATCTGGCCGACCGTTCCGGTTACCTTGTTCCCCTCGGAGGTGCCTTTGACGGTCCTACAGCGATCGAGATTTCCGACAACGGTTGCGAACACGTTGCGGATGGGTGCTTTGTAAGTCGCCAGCTTCTCCGAGACCTGCGGCAGCGACGCATTGTCGGCGAACGTCACAGAGGCGTTCGCGGTCTGCGTGACACCGGGCGGCTCCAGTATCGCGTGAAGGCATCCAACGCCCGAGCCGGTCGAGTTGTCGACGCCCCAACCAGTCGGCAGCTCGCCCACGGTGAGGAGCATCGATGCGAGAGACGGCGCCTTCGGGTTACGGTTGGCAACAGCTCGCTCCGCAGGCACGGCAGCCACGCCGAGCACCGCAATCGCGGCGACCGTGGCGGAGCGTTTCACGCGTCGCGCCGCGAGGCTCACGCAGCGAGCGCTAGGCGCTCGACCGCGATCGACGCGACAGGTTCGGCGTTCGTCCAGGGTTCGGCCGCGTCACTGGACCTCGGCAAAGATCGCGCGAGCCTGATCGTAGGCGAGGCTCGAGTCTTCCGAACGCGGCGGCACGTACACCGACGCCACGCTGAGCTTCCTTGGAGGCTTCGAACGTCGCTCCCGTCCGGGGCCGTACTTCGCCACCGCCGCGCCTCAGCTCGTGCACGAGCCATCCCCACGACATTACGGACTTCGAAAGCGCTTCCTGATCCGGCAGCTCGAAAGAGAAGCACTTGACGAGCTGCACTGCCCTGCCGTCGTGCACGGCGAGTTCTAGCCGCCACGGAACTGGCCCGTTTCGAGTTCAACCACGCGCGCGACGGCCTCTTCGGAAGGCTGGCCCCGAGATACGCGCGCTGCGTCGCGTCGATCGCTCGACTGGCGTTCCTGTAGCCCGCGCCACACGCTTGACGGATCATAGATCCTGCGACAGTAGATCAAGTGCCCGGCGGCATCGGCTGCGACGATTGGTTCGGGTGGCGTGAACTGGATGATGTTGTGCATCGTGGCGGCTAGCCCGTGGAAGGTCGGCCATCGTCATGGTGCCCTCTTCTTCATTGCCGGGGAGGCGTTCGCCGCAAGCTGCGGTGGCGAAGGACACGCGCCGAGGCAGCATCCCGCCGCTATCGATGGCCCGCGGCGCTTCATAGTTAGAGATCAAGCGGAGGTCCCAGCATTGACGTTGCTGATCACCGATGATGGCTCCGATGTTGACGGGCTCGCCCGTGCGGCATCGGGGACGAACCGCAGCAGCGAGAAGAAGTACGTCATCGATACTCCCTATACGCTCGAACGTACCCGTAGCCTGCTCGCCAGTGCGGTGCTCGGTGGACAGTAAAGTCTACGATGGCCGCCTCCGCCGTCGACATTAACCGGCCAGTCGGCCGGAATATCTCCAAGTTGCAGCGATTTCCTCCCGTGTCCGCGCGCACAGGCAGCTCTGCGATCCGCGTCAGCTCGCCGTGATCGAGGCTATCGTCGATGCCGACGATGCGGGACGTCCTGATTCGCGGCCAAGCCGTCACGTCGACGTGGGTCCATTCGGGAAAAATGCCATGATCGCGGCTGTAGTACCGGTCGCCGTCCGACGTCGCCGGAGTCACTGGTCGTCCCCACCGACAGCCAATCGTAGAGAGCGAGGGAGCCGCACGGCGGACGCGTTCTCGTCGTCCGCGCGGTGGCCGAGCTGAGGCATTGCTCGATGGCGCCGTCGACCGCGAGACTCCGCGCGCGATGATTCCACGAGCACGAGCCCGGAGCATCTCGATGCCAGCCAGACGGCCGGGATCGTGACGAGGTGCCCTCCACGTCGCGAGCGCAAGAGCCGGCCGAGCCGAGCCACGATCTGCTCGTTGACCGGAACCATCGGCCCTTGCGGATTGTTGGGAGGCTTCCAGCCAGTAACGGCGCTCGTCGTTCGCCACGACGAGAAACGGCTTGGAACCTCCGGCCCCGTGTGGTACGCCAGGCACGCGGTATCTCGCTTCGATTCGCGCCGCTCCGTCCACCGTCCGCGCAGCGTAGCCACGGCGCGCTGCTCACGTCGGCCGCCCCCAAGGGGATCTCAATCTCAGATATCGACGGCAGCTCCCTGGCCCGGACGCGCGGTGGCGCCCGGCGCAGTAGCAAGACCCACCCCCTCCGTCGCTCCGACCGTCGCTCGGTGCGCCCGTATTCCGACGCTGCCAGTCTCCGGGCTTTCAGTCAGCGTTCGGTCAGGGGCCCCGGGTGGCGCTCGGGCGCGTGTTTGCGGACTCGATCGAGTGCCGCTACCGGGATTTACGGACGGCGAGGCCGTGATGCGCGCAGATCTCCTGGAATGGCGCGCTTGCGCCGGACAAAGGCAGTTTCATGTGAAAGCTGGCGCGAAGCCCGGTGCCCAGGTTCGACGGGCATGACGCAATATAACCAAGCCGGTCGGTGTGCTGAAACTCGAAGCGCCGGTTGACGATGTCCATCGCTTTGCACAAGCGGGCGAACGCGTCGGCGATGTCGGCGTTTCGCTGAATTGAGATGAAGCGCAGATGGTCCTCTTCATTTACCCAGGAGAAAAATGAACGCGCCTCGTTGGAAAATACCCCTCGTCCGATCGGCCAACGGCGATTGAAGCCGGCAGCCTCCTCGAAGCGGTCGCCGCGCTCGAATAAATGATCGTCGGCGGCGCGCGCCGGCCCGCTCAGCTCCAGCTCCGCCATTGGGCGATAAAGGCCGGCGAGCTCGCCGGGAAGATCGCTGAATGCAGCCTTGGCCTTGCGTTCGACATCCCGATCTTCGTCGGCGGTCGAGGTGGCGCGCAACCGATAGCCGACGAGGTTGCGCACCACCCTGACGCGGGTCGAGACGATGTACCTGCCGTCCGGATCCGGGTTCGCGGGGTGAAAGGTGGCGGCCTCCAGCGCGCCGCGGCGTTGCCGCCCCGCCGCG
>CAWDOQ010000024.1:0-9512 GCA_963804085.1 Chlamydiia bacterium
GGCTATTTCTAACTACAACTAATTGTGAAAAATTGCTTTCCTTCGATATCAATATTCACCCTTATCTGAAGACTGGGGCCGAATTTATAAAGAAAAAATTCGGAGATAGATTCACATTGATTGAGGGAGATTCAACAATAAAAGTTCCTGAATACGCTACCACGCATAGTAACGAAAAATTCGATCTCATATTCATCGACGGAGGACACTCTTTTGAATGTTGTTTTTCCGATATTCAAAATTGCAGTCAATTAGCCCATCAGGAAACGCTTGTATTGATTGACGATTATGTGGCGGAGATAAAAGAGGCTGTGGACGCCTGCGTCAACTCAGGATTGATCGTATTATTGGACTACAAGTACACACAAGATGTCTACATACCCAATCGCAATAGCGGAGGCAGAGCCTGGGTGGTTGCGCGGTACGTGATAAAGTAATACACTAGCGGCGGCTTGAAGATTTGATTTCACAAAACCTTGGGCAGAGTTCTTCAAATAGTGAATGGAAAATCTACGCCGGACCATTTTAAATGACTTAATCTTCATAATCTAATAACTCTATTTTCAGGGAAATAGGTGCATTTGCGCGCGCAGGCGAGGGATGAATCGCTCCATGGAGTGATCTTGCACAACGTTCATATCTTTCACATATTCGGGCCAGTTTTCGGGCACAATATGTGGCGCAAACACATTCCAGCGTTGCAATTTTTTATAAAGATAACTGCCTGTTCGGCTCCAGTAATGGTTAATCACCAAACGATCCCAATAGACCCCATCTGTCACCCCTTGAGAGTTAATATCCGGCCTCTTCATAGAATTGACATGATAGAACCCCTCTTTATAAACCACATAGTGCGGATGGTGGCATCCCGCTACACGCTCGGGACGCACAATCGATTTGACTCCTAAATGTGTAGGTCGATTCTGAGGAGCTGTCATCACAAGAGATTCGATCAGCAGTTTACCCGGTTCCAGATCAAGCAGCCCCGAGTGTCCAAAGAGCTTCCAGTTAAATCCCACTCCCCCAAATGGTTCATACTCTTTCAAAATCTCAGGGACCTGATTACTGCTCATTGGTGTTAAAAACTCATCGATGTCGATGAGCGCAAGCCACTTCACTGTTCCTTGCGCAAGACCGATACACTTTTCATAGGCTTTGGCTTGAACTTCGTAGAGCCAATGCTCCCAAGAGGTTGCAGGATAGGGCCACTCAAATAGCTCCACTTCACCTTTATCAATATACTCCTGAAGCACAGAAACGTAATCATCTATGCTGCCATGATTAAACAAATAGAAGTGCTCAACACCGACAAGCTTATGGAATTCGATCCACTCTTTTAAGTAGGGCGCCTCATCACGAAAAATGGCTCCGATGGCAAGCTCATAACGATAGGGATTTGCAAAGCTCGTTATATGAAGCAAAAGCAGCAACGCAAATAGTTTTTTCATGCTAATAGTCGTTAAAATCGATCTCGGGAAGAACCTCTTCAAAATCTGTTCCTACCAAAGTGGGAGGACCAAACCATACCGGTCCGGGATAGATAGGAAAATAGACTTTAAAATTGCGAAAAACATCAGAGAAGTCGAATACACCGGGAGAATTACCCACGATAGGAATGATCGTCTTGCCAAAGAGTCCTTCCCTTGGAAAGTAATCACAATCGTGTACGATGAAAAATTTCGCCTTATCTTTCATAAATTTGAGCGTCTCAACTCTTCCCTGCCAGGGAGATTGATCGATAAAACAAATATCGAAGTTGCACTCTTGTAACAGATCACAGCTTTGCATGAATTCAACCCAGTGCTCTGCACTAGGACTATCCTGGGAAGGTTTTCCAGGTACGAAAATGAACTTATGCCATGCAGAATCGCTCTTATATTTTTCCTTAAAAGTGTTGAGCCATTCCAAGTTGTCGTCTAAGGAAATTAACAACCTCTTATTTACTTTACAGATCTCATGGAGAAGTTCGGTACTTCCGTGTCCACATCCAAATTCAATGATGGGCCCCGATGTCTGCATAGCCATTTCATAGAGTACGGGTTGATGGGTATGATAGACATCTGTCCGATGAGAGAATGTGATGGCAGGAGCTTGTACACAATCCTGCGTACTCTCTTGTAGCAACTCTTTAAAAAAGCTGGCATACGCAGCCTCCATGACAGGTTTTTCAAAACGCGGTGCAGCTCTGATCATCATAAGAGAGTCACTAATTTTCTTTTCTATCGCTACAGACTCCTGTTCATGGTTATTGATAATAACAAGACAGAAATCCAACGTTGGGAAAAAGTCTCTTAGTACATCGTGAAGTCTTACTGCATACTCTTCAGAAATTTCAATGTTCTCCTGAATTTTGTAAAAGCGATTCTTATCTACAATAGAATGAAAATACGCGGATCTTAAGAAGAAGACCTTGCCCTGATGCATTTTAAGGTTTTTAAATCTCTCAATTCTTCTTTGGTACTTAGATTGCAAAATGGGCATGTAGACTGAAGCATTTTGCTCTTCCCATGTACCATCATGTACAAATTCTACATGATAGCGAGTGTTCAAAAGAGTAGCCCAATTAAAAGGGACTAAATATTCTGTATCTAAAAAATGTAAAAAGCGTTCGTTGAGTATTTGAATCAGTTTTTCCCCATCCAAAAGGATGTTCCAATCAAAAGGAAAAGCTGCTTTTCTATATCCACATGTGCGTACAAGACTGGCTGGAGCACAATAGGATCCCAAGCTTACGAATAATGTTTCCTGATTGAACTCTCCAATATTAACATCATCTCCACCAATCGTTTCTAAATCTCCGTGCACTCTGCTTATGAGTATGATAAAAATAACAAAAAAAAGCCTAATCACACTCCACTTCCTCGATCAATTGGCTGTAAAATTCTTTCCTAAATGTCTGTTTTGCAAAATCAATGCTGACCCGGTTTTCGCATAAATTTAACACACGCATCACATGATATTCAGGTTTGTAGCAAGAGATGAACTCCCCTGCGCGATCGCTCTTGGTACGCAAGTGATCCAGTTTCTCCCAGCTACGCAAATCCTCAATAGAGGCCAAAAGTGTGGGAAGCGCAACATGCGCCGGAACGTTTTGAAGAAGATCGCAAAGAGAGACCACTTGCGGCGCCACTCTTGCAGGAAGATAAAAGCAGTCAAAATGGTGATCCAGTACGGCATCTTTTCCCAAGTTGGAAATGAGCATCGCTCTCTCCTCTTCAAAGAGATAGGAAAGAGCACGTTTAAGCTCCGGCATACCGATCGTTTGATTGAACCCGGCAGGATAATCAGGATCGATCTCGTGTGTCTGAAATTGCTCTTTCGCATTTTGAGGGAACCAGATCTTCTCTTTGTTTAAATGCACGCAACGCCAAAACTGCAAAATCGAGTCGCTTTGTAAAAAGATATAGCCCTTAAAATTTGGGTATCCCTCAAGCACATCTTTTACGACTCTTGTGAAGTAGACACCTTGCTGAGTCGGAACTACGTCGATGTCGATCTCAGGATCGACTGCTTTGCTACCACCGTAGTAAACGATGTATTTAAAAACAGGACAGTAGAGCGACGTCTGAAAATCGATCGTCTCATAGCAAGGCTGGTCGTAGTGTATGACGAGAAGAATATCCTTAAAAAACTCCCTGAAGGGCTCGACGCTGAGCTTCTTTTCTTCTGCAAAAGCAGAAGCTACTGCAAACAGAAAAACCAAAAAAAACCGCCGCATTGCGCACATACTCATGCCCTTCTTGTATGGAGTGCGGTGACTTGTCACCGCTTTCACAGACAGCGACTTGTCGCTGCTCTTCAAAAGACATCGCGACGAGTCGCGATGGAAAAAAGCGGTGACGAGTCACCGCACTCCAAATTAACTGCAAAACGATGTCCGAAAAGGGCTTACTGCGTCAAGAAAAAAGGGAAAGAAGGTGCTTGTTAGAATTGGAAGCCGACACCGCCGCCGAAATCCAATCCGCCGACTTGAAGAGAGTGGGTTTTGGAATGTTCCTTGTGGTGAAAATGGCTGAATCTTTTGTAGGAGTAGTCGACGAGTAAGTTTACGAAAAAATAATCAGTGAAATGCACGTAGCTACCCACTCCTGCTACTCCTCCGAGTCCATTTTTATTTGAATGCTTGTAGACAAAGTTAGAATGGTCGTGAATCTTTACGAAGTAGTACTTGAAGGCAGCGTTGAAATAGAAATCGACCTTTACCCAATCGATATTGAAGAAGAAAAGGTACTTGAGACCAAGGCTAACCGGGATAATTTTTATATTTGTTCTCTTATGTGAGCCCAGCGACTTTCCATCTTTATTGAAGTAATTGGCGCCGGCCCAGAGGTCGAGGTGTTTGTATACCTTACCTGATAAAGTTACATGGTAGTTAATACCTGGCCCATAAATGTCTCTGAGAATATCGGCTTGCGGCCAGAAGTAGCTTACACCACCTTCGATCTTGGCGTGCGAGCTTCCTGCCCCAGCATTATTCTTTTGATCCTTTTTGCCATCTCGCCGTCGGTTCCTACTCTCCTGAGTACCCTGACGGCGGGATTTGGGCTGCTCTTCATCACCTAATAGCTGCTGCAAAATCTCCGGCTTTTCCAGGAGGGAGAATTTTGCAACTTCGGGCTTGGGCTCTTCGCTTGGTATGGAAGATAGGGTCGATTGCGTACTGGAAATGTCAAAAGGACGCACCTCTTCTAATTCTGGGTCTTGCAAACCTGCAAACAAATTCGATGCAGAGAGAATGAAAAATCCAATTGCATGCTTTTTCAAAATAAACACCTTTAGTACTCCCCTCACCTTTATTTTAAGGAAGCGCTACAAGTCAAGGAAAAATTTTCTTTGTCGAAATTGCAACGCTTGATTAATGTGGGGCCTAAATTACTTAGGAATTTTTTTATACATGTCGCGCGCATCTGTTTTTTTCTCATCGCTATGTTTGAGTTCCTCAGTTCTATCTTGTTTGGAAGCGCGTGTGGAAGAACAAAGCTGCGGCATGACCCCTCGCCCCGAACGGGTTGAGGTTAAACATATCGAAGCAAGAGGTATCGGCTATAAGCAGGGCTACACCTCTTTGCAAGGATTCTTCCCTATTCTTGCAACGCTGAATGCTAATTGGGTTCCCTTCTTTGATTTTCGTGCGCACATCTTTAACGATGGGCATCCTGATATCAATGCCGGATTGGGAGCGCGTTTTCTCGATCATGCCAGATCTCGCACCTGGGGCGCTAACCTCTACTACGATTATCGCAAGACCTCGCGCTTCCATTATAACCAAGTCGGTGCCGGCCTTGAGACTCTCGGAGATCTCTGGGACTTTCGGATCAACGGTTACTTTCCAGTTGGCACAAGGACAAGCTCTCCCTACCGCTTTAAATTTCATAGGTTTAAAGGTAACAGCCTAATCCTCTCGAATAAAAGAGAGTTTGCAATGACGGGGACCAATGCCGAGCTCGGCGCGCATGTTTACCAGCGCGGCAGACTCGACCTCTACACTGCTTTTGGACCGTATTACTTCAAAGGACAAAACCGCACTGCATGGGGCGGAGAAGGACGCGTAGCTTTAACTGCATGGGATCATTGCAGAGTGCAGGTGAACGCCTCATATGACACCATCTTCAAAACCATTGTCCAAGGTGAAGCGAGCCTCTTCTTCAGCTGGGGCGGAAAAAAAGAGATTAAAAAGCGCTCCTCTTCCATGTGTTCTGATTCGAGCATGATCGTCCATAGGGCTTTGCAACGTGTAGATCGACAAGAGATCACAGTCCTCGACACGAAACATGAAAAATCAAAGGCCATCGATCCCGCAACCGGCCAGCCCTACACATTCTATTTCGTCAATAACACAAGCCATAGCCAAGGAACATTTGCGTCCCCCTTCAATACATTGCTCGCCGCTCAGAACGCTTCAAGCCCCAATGACGTGATCTACGTCTTTGCGGGTGACGGCACTGACACGGGCATGAATAGCGGCATCACCCTTCAATATGGCCAGCAGCTTCTCGGTGCAGGAATCGATCAAACAATTGCGACAACGCGTGGAACCATCACGGTCCCTGCACAAGGCACGGGCCTACCGCTCATCTCCAACGCGAATGATCTCACAGAGCTCGGTGTTCAACTTGTGGCAGGCAACAACGTGCTGTCGGGCTTAGATCTAGAAGATAAGTTAGGGACACCCATTGGAACTATCTTCTCGGGTGCTGTTACGATTAGAAATGGATCCAACTATCTTATCAAAAATAATCAATTCAAGGCGTTTAACTTTGGAGCTGGTATTAACGTCTATGGGCTGGGTGACAACACAACTATTGTCAACAACACCTTCCTTGCGACAAGCGGCTTCAATCAAGCAGATGGCGTATTCTTCTACGACATCTTAACTCCGATTACGGGATCTTTTTACATTGCTAGCAACCTGTTTACAGGTGTAGATGACTCCTCGGGATTCAATATTGCCATCTCTACGTTTGACTACGGCGTACCTCTCAAAGTAACCAGCGTTGTTTCTGTCACCATCGACTCCAACACATTTGTTGGGCAAACAAACGTTGCAAGCACACCTGCAGCGATTCTGTTTGGCGCAGACAATGCAACCCTGTCAATCATTGGAAATTATATCGATATGACCGGCTTCCCGAGTCCGACAGCAGGAATTTATTTGGAACAAGATTCTGCTTCAGGCTTAATGTCTGCTACCCTCCAAAACAATGTGTCTCTTACCAACTCGCCAGTACCGGGATATCTGTTCGTGAACAACTCCGGTACGCCCTACGGAATGCAGATCAACTTTGGTCCCTCCAACATAGGAACAAGAGTAGGACCTTGAGGATAAAAAGGAGTCCACAATGAGAATTATATCGCTACTTCTCCTGACAGTTCTTACCTACACAAGATGTTGGGCAGCTTTCTTTTACGTGACAGACAACCAAGGAACGCTTGCCGGCAACGACTTTGTGAGCGTTGTAGATCTCACTACAAATACCGTGATCGGAAATATCGATTGCAACGGTTTTGACATGACTCACCCTGTCGATATACACTTCAACCTTTCCGGTACAAATGCTTTTGTTGTGAGCGATGCTGCCAATGCTGTATTTATAATCAATACTGCTATTGGCAAAGTAGTCGGCAAGGTCGACGACACATTAAACCCATTTGATGCTCCTGTGATCATCGATGTCGCTTTGGCCTCCAATAAAGCTTATGTGACAAATGAAGCAGGCGGCACAGGCGGTCAGGGTAGCGTAAGCATTGTTGATCTAGCCATTGGTCTCGTCACAGGCAAAGTCGATGACACACTTGGCCCTGTAAACCTCCCTGTCGGCGTTGGATTTTCTAATAATGGGACAAAGGCCTATGTATGCAATTTAACCGGACACAATATCAGTATTGTAGACTCCGCAACCAATGCTGTAACGGGATACGTCAACGATGTTGCACATCCCTTTGTACAGCCTCTATTTCCCGCTTGGTCTGCCAGCACAAAAGCATATATTACCGACCTAAATAATGGACTTGGGGGATTTGTAAACGTCGTCGATGGAGCGACCAATACCGTCACGGGAATAGTAAGTGTGGGAGCTTTTCCACCTTTTGCTAACCCTGTGAATGCAGTCGAGGGTCCTGACGGAACGATCTATATTGCAGACACGGTCAATAACAACATTTACGAAGTAAACCCCACAACGAATGCGGTAACACACATTTTCACAGGAACATTTTCTTTTCCACTAGGGATATCGATCACGTCAGATAACACAACTGCTTATGTTGCCAACCAAGGGAATAATACTATTAGCATCGTCAACCTAGCAACCAGAACGCAGACGGGGACTGTAAATGCTGTAGCTTTTCCTTTTCACGTACCCTATCAAATACAACAGACAGGTTCGGCGCCGGCGCCATTCACATCTTTACCGCTACGACCTATATGCATCCAAGGAGAACAAATTCGCGGCAGCTTTTCAACACAGACCGAATTCTATAATCAGATTAGCTGGTGTGCCAGCCCAACACAGGCAGTGGTTTCGTATAACATCTACCGCAACGGCGCTCTGATAGAATCTGTGAGTGCTGATACGCTGACTTTCTCGGATACCGATATTCAAAAACACACCGTCTACACCTATGGCGTGGCTTCTGTCGATAGCTCGGGCAAGCAAGGCCAAATGGCTACAGTTTCCGTTCCCTAAACAACATCAAAGAAAAGGGCAACTCAAGAAGAGTTGCCCTTGCATTCAGAACAAGTAGAATGAGATTCTACTTACGGAAAGCTTTTGGTGATGATGTTACTCTGAGAATTCTGACTATCTATAGCTGCAACACCATAAGTTACTGCGCCGTTTTGTGGCTGATTGTCGTCGACAATCTGGATCACATTTCCGGCAACCTGCTCAAAGAAGACGCCATTTCTGAAAATGACGTAACCAGCAACTTTAGGATCGCTGCTCGCTGTCCAGCTGACTGTGTTGTAGTACTCGGTAAAAATACCGAAGTTGTTTGTATGTTGTGTCACAGAGAGATTTGAGGGAGGTAGAACCACCGACCTCTTTCCTCTCACTGTTTGGATGCTGTTATTGACACCATTGTTGTTAATCCAAATCGCTGCAGCATTGATCACATTTCCTGTGAGCGTTGCAGCAACTTTAGGATACCCATTATCTGTCCCCACAGAGAGGTTGATGGGAACGGACCAACCGCTAGATGTAAAGCCGCTGGTATTCAATTCTGCAGCTTGAACTAGAAGAGAGGTGCCGTTGTAAAACATGTAACCGGCAAGAGCATCTCCGAGAGAGCTAACCGCCATGTTTGCTGACAACCCATACAAGTTGGAATCTAAAAGAGTCTGTGGGGCTTGCCAATCTCCTCGAACAGGTAATACCGAAGATTGGATTGTGTAGGTAGCTCCATCGTACGAGTTATTCCAAAGGGCAACTGCATTGCCTGTGGCATCAAAACCAATGCAACTAGCCAGGTTAGCTGGGTTGACTATGCCAGGCTGAGAAAGAGCAACAGGCGCCGTCCAACTACTGCTGGTAACCATCGATGCAGATTCGAGTCTGACATCGTAGTAGATAGAACCAGACACATTGTAGCTATACCAAACTGCACTAGCCAAGCCATTTGAATTCACTGCAACATGGGGATAGGCGGCATTGCAACCTGTGCACGAAAGTGCAAGTTCTGCACTCCAGGATCCTGTTATCAGCTTTGTCGAGGAGTAGACCACATTTGTTCCGCTGGCCACACCATACCAAACTACAGCGGCTGTTCTACTTGAACCTGTACCGCCGATGGCAACTTTGGGCATCGCTGCGCTAGCACTAGTGATCGTTACATGTGTCTGCCAGCCTGCACCAAAGAGCTTAGTCGAAGACTCTACATTACCGCTTCTGGCCCAAACTGCCACAAGATCGCCGGCTGCATCTACAGCAATATCCGGCGTAGCAGCTCCTGTGCTCGAAAGAGCAGTGGAGCTGGTCCAGTTTCCATTAAAAGGCTTGGTCGCCCCCTTGACC